>DATBXX010000028.1:0-2155 GCA_036514055.1 Candidatus Acidiferrales bacterium | reverse complement strand
AAAGACGAGACGATCGGATGCGGGTCGGGCAGCGGCTGAACAAACACCGGGCCTCCGACGCCGCGACGCTCACGGTCGGGGACGCCCTGCCAGTCCTCCAACCGGCGATAGATTTTCAGGACCGATTCGTAGTTCCAGCCTGGATCTCCTGCCTCAGAGGCGAAGAAATCCCAGTCCTTGCGGTGGCCACGCGACCACACCATGCCATTCATGCTCGATCCACCGCCCAGGCCCTTGCCCATTGCGAAATGAACCGCGCGGTCGTTCAGTTGCGCATTCGGCTCTGCGGAAAAACACCAATCGCGTTCGCTGCCGATGTTTTGCATCCACATCGCGGCCTCCGTCACGGCAGGTGCATCGTCGTCACCGCCAGCTTCGAGCAGGAGCACGCTTACTGCGGAATTCTCGGCCAGCCGGCCCGCCACGACCGATCCTGATGAGCCGGCGCCACAAACGATAATGTCGTAGGTGGACCTGATTGCGCCCGGGTCCCCTGTGTGCGTGGATATTTTCATTCCTTCATCTCCATCTTTGCCGTATTCCCGCAAGGACCAATCGCCTCGCACTTGCAGCTATCGCCCACCCGGCCTCACGAGCAGCCTCGTGGTTCTCCCATGCACATGTCTTCGGCGGTTTTTCTCGCTCTTTCGAAACAGGAGCCTAAGTTGCCAGAGGCGAAGTGTCGTGAGACGCGCGCGCCCTATGGTGCGTACTGCTGCGTACTGCCGGAGCGGGAAGCCCGGCATCCCAGCACAATCTGTCGTGATGGCCCGGTTGAAGCTGCACTCCCGAGAAACCATATGAGGCGATATTTTGCTGAGATTTGACATCCGGGCCGCGCGCATCGGAGAGCACCTGCGAAGGCCCCAGGCACGAGATCGATCCCATGGAGTCGGCAATGCATCCCAGTGATGATTTTCTCGATGCTCCAGAACTGGACTACGACGTCTGGAGAGACGTCCTCAGAAAGGATTGGGGATGGCACAGCGCAACGGATATCGAGCAGGGCGCTTTTACCGGGAGGGTGCGCCCACACGACGTGCACGGGTTCGTTGCAATGGATTTCACGTGCAACGCTTGCCGCGTCGAGAGGACGGAACGGGATGCCCGCCTTGACGACCTGGAGCACTACTACATCGCAATTCAGGTTGCGGGCGGATCAGTGGTGGCTCAGGACGACCGCATCGTGAAGCTCGGTGCGGGCGACGTCGCGCTGATCGATTCGGCCAAGCCTGTGACGTATGCCGCGGAAGACAAGCAACAATACGGGCAATGGTTCTGCCTGCAGTTGCCGCGCCGATCCGTTATTTCTCATCTCGGATTCGAACCGAGGCACGTCTCTTGTGGTCGTCCGGAAACACGAATCGGACGCCTTCTCTATCAACTCGCCCTCGACGCAATCAACGAAGATAGGTCAATGCCTGCGCAGGCTCACGCTTACATGCGGCTGGCCGTTTATGACCTTCTTGGCGCGCTGTTTTCGCCATCCGACCCGATCGCCGCCTCATTGCAGACCGACAAGCTGTTCACGCGTGTCTGTGACATCATCAAGGCCCGCTTTGCCGATCCGGATATTACGCCCGGCCAGATAGCGGCGGAGGCGGGAATTTCATTGCGTTATCTGCAGAAACTCTTCACTTCCCGCGGATCGACCTGCAGTCGCTATGTACACGCGCTCCGTCTTGATTATGCTGCGGAACTCCTGAAACGCCGCACGCACCTGAAGACCGGCCAGCCGCTCAGTCTGATCGCCTATGCTTGTGGGTTTCGCGATTACACTTATTTTGCCCGAGGGTTTCGCCGGCGTTTCGGCTATGCGCCAGGCGGCGCTGAATTTCGTACGGCGAGCGACGATAGTGCCCGCCTGGCCGGTGAAGATAAGCGATAAATCCATGGCAGGCACGATCGAAGCGTCGATAGGCTGATTTGCCCGACGGGCTGGTTTCGCGATTTTGTGTCCAGCCCTGTTGCAAAAAATATTTTGTTTTTCGCATTGGTAGAAACAGCAATAAAGCTAGCAAATCCCGTCCCGAAAGAGGGGCGCTTCGCGGTCGTCACGAACGTTGGGTGCGGGATGCGATGGACGCGACAACGACGTAGCGCAAACATTTTGCGCGGACGAGCGGCGTTGTTGCGGACGGTGAAGTCGTGTGGT
>DATBXX010000027.1:0-31100 GCA_036514055.1 Candidatus Acidiferrales bacterium | reverse complement strand
ACTTCGAAGTTTTCAACCGGCGCGCGCTTGCTGTCGCGCATCATCAACTCTTACAACTTGTGAAATCTAGAAACTCGTTTCGTCAGGCCGCTTCCAGCTTCTCGGCCACGCGCATCTTTGCGCTTCGCGCGCGAGGATTTCTCGCGATCTCTTCCTCGCTCGGCGTAATCACTTTCTTCGTCAGCACTCGGAAGCTCCGCTCCTGCGCCAGGCGTTGAAACGCTCGCTTCACCGGCCGGTCTTCCAGCGAGTGATAGCTGAGGACTACCCATCGTCCTCCGGAATTTAAAGTGGCAGGGGTCCGCGAAAGAAACTGCTCGAGTTCCTCCTCTTCTCGATTCACCGCTATCCGCAGCGCCAGAAACGTTTTTGTCGCGGGCTGCAGTTTCTGCCTTCCCCTTGCTTTACGAGCCCCTGCCACAACCGTTGCCAGGTGTTCGGTGTCGCGAATAGGCCGCGACCTCACAATTGCCCTGGCGATTCTGCGTGAATCTCTCTCCTCCGCCTTCTGATACAGGAGATTGGCCAGCTCTTTCTCTGCCCACTGATTCACAATTTCGTACGCCGTTACCGGCGTATCCGGGTTCATTCTCATGTCGAGCGGTGCGGCCCAGCGGAATGAAAATCCGCGCTCCGGGCTATCCAGCTCCAAACTCGAGACCCCCAGGTCGGCGATCACTCCGTCCAGCGGAGGCAAGTTCAGATCCACCGCCACTTCGCCGATCTTTGAAAACTCCGAGTGCACTAGAACCACCTTGTCTTCGTACGGCTTCAATCGTTCCCGCGCAATTTCCAGCGCGCGCGGATCGCGATCAATTGCCACCAAGCGCCCTGTCGTGAGCCGCCGGGCAATCTCGATTGCATGCCCCGCCGTTCCAGCCGTCGCGTCCACATAGGTCCCCTCGGGCCGTATGCGAAGCCACTCAATGACTTCTGCGGCCAGAACAGGCGTATGCAAAACGCTCAAAAGCTAAATGCCCAGTTCGTCCAGTGTCTTTTCGTCTTCCGCCGTAATAGGATTACGGTTCATCTGTTCGAGGAACCGGGCGTGATTCCAAACTTCCAGGTAGGTGAGGTGCCCCGAAACGTCCACCTCGCCCTTCATCTCCGCCGATTCCCTCAGTACAGGTGGAAGTAAAATGCGCCCCTGCCCATCCACCTCGACGATCTGACCGTAATAGTTGGTTCGTTCCAAAAATTTTTGCTTGGCCTTGTTGTGAGACGAGATTTTCGCGAGCTTCTTTTCCTTTTCTTCCCATACTTTCATCGGGAAAATCTGCGCGCGGTCCCCCGCCATACTGGTCACGTAGAACTTGGTTCCGAGTTTGCGAAGCTGGACCAGGAAGTCGGCGGGAATTTTCACCCGTCCCTTCTCGTCCACTGTTGCTAGATAGTTGCCCCGCAGCATTTACGCCCTTCAGAACTTCGCCCGGCGTGTTCGACCTTGGAATGATTCGCTCCTTGGCCTCTGCCACTGCCTGACATCCCCAACCACTGTTTCACATTATTCGCCACTGCTGACCACTTCGTCCCACTTTGTGCCCCGATTGTAGTTTTGTTCTCAAAGTTGTCAAGCGGAATGTTTCAGTTTTGAGAAAGTATTTTTGAATCGGTGGGATTCACGCGCGTCGTAAATTTCACGGGCTCGAAATGGAAGAAACCACAATCCCTAGTGGCAGCATTTGTACGCGCAGCGAGCGCTAGCGGTCGAGGCCGCACAAAACGATAAAATGTTTTGTAAGAGTTAACATCCGCAGTCCGGAAATCCTTCGTCGGCGAGCGCAGACGACACAAAGGAGTCGGTAGACCTACGGCAAAGGCGGGTTTCCCATCGAATTGAGGTCGCGCACGATGGATTGTTCCTCAGGACTGAGGTTTCCCAGGAACGCCGGGTCGCGCAGCGCCGCCTGCTGCTCCGCCGGAGACATCGCCTGCAACCGGCGCCAGTGACCGATTACGCGCTGGCGGCGTTGTGGCGGCATCTGTTCCAGCCTCGGAACGATATCGTTCTGGAAGTGCTGGCGCTGCTCGGGAGTCGCCTGTTCGAGCATGCGTTCGGTCGCGCGGATTCGTTCCTTTTGCTCCGGCTGCAGCGCATCCCATTTCTGGAGATTTCCGATCACCTGCTGTTTCCTTGCGGGGGGCAAATTCTGAAAAGCCTGATTGTTCTGCATGAAGCGATCGCGCTCTTCCGGACTCATATCGCGCAGATTCTCGACCCATTTTGGCGGAAGGCCAACGAGACCACGTTCTCCGGGTTGTCGGGCAGCCTTTTCCCGCCTCTGTTGTTGCGCCGCTTCCCGTTCGGCCTGCCGTTGTCTCCAGAGCTCACCGTTCTGAGCCGAGGCCGGCTGAGCCAGAAGCCCCGAGAGAATCCCGAGACAGGTCCCGAGGACGATGTTGCGACACTTCACCTAGCTACCTCCGTCAGTCATTCGAGCTTGGCTCGGTTGGTTGTGCCTGGTCCGGTTGCGGCGCCGAAGTGGTGGTGGATTCCGATAGCGCATCGAACTTGGTCAGTACATCGTAGTTCTCAAGCACTCCCAGATCCTTGATGGCGTCAAAGTCCTGGTCAGTTGACGGGCTGACAGCGACTGGACTGGGATTCACCGGATTGCTCTGTGGCAATTTCGCAACCCAGACCGTTAGCGCGACGAGCATGGCCGCTGACAGAACAAAGCGCGCCTGCGGTGCCAACCATCCAAACCAACTGTGGCTTGGCTCGGCGGCGACGTGCTGCCGAATCCGCGCGTCGAAACCGAAGGAGGGCTCGACAGCCGGGACTTCCTCCATCACCTTCCAGAGCGCCCGAAACTCCTCGGCGCGGGTCCTGCAAGCCGCGCAGCCTGCGAGATGCTGTTCCACATCGCGGCGCTCGAGGGGATTTGCCTGCTGGTCCAGATACCCGATCAAACCTTTTGAAATATCCTCGCACGACTTCATGATGGCCTTCCTTCCCCTCCGCGTTGCGCCACAGGCTGGGTTACCAGAGGGGCCAGTTGCACGCGCAGAGTCTCGTAGGCGCGAAACAGCAGCGATTTTAGCGCGCCTTCCGAGCAATCCAAAATTACCGCAATTTCTACGTAATCCATCTCTTCATACTTATGCAGCAAAACCGCCGCGCGTTGCTTTTCAGGAAGTGACCAAATCGCCCGGCGGATGATTTCGACGCGATCACGCTGGATCATGTGTTCGTCAATGCGCATCTGGGGCGCCGGCAATTCCATCGGCGCCGAATCCTCTCCGGCCGCGGGCGCGTCAAGAGATACTCCCATTCTTCGATGACGGTTATCACGGACCGAATTGAGCGCCAGATTCGTGGCAATCCGGAACAGCCAAGTAGTGAACTTCGCGCTCGGGGTGTACTGTTTCCTTGCCCGGTAGACCCGCAGAAAAACTTCCTGTGCCAGATCCTCCGCCGTCGCCGTATCGCGCACCATGCGATTCAGGAAATTGACCAGCGGCGAGCGATACCTCTGCAATAGAAAGTCAAAGGACGCTTCGTCCCCGGCCTTCACGTCCAGCATCAGTTGGACGTCGCTTCTTGCCATGGCCTCCACAGTCTATCGAACACTCCTCTGGCCTTAAAGTTGCGCGTCTAGGTCCGGTTCCAGATCCCGCAAGTTGCCATCCCGGCGGGCTGAGGTTTTATGTAAGCTATTGCAAATAAATGCGTTACCCTCGATCTATCCCAGAGCGCACCCCGAACCTCGTGCCAAGCTTGCTTAACCGGTTACTTGCTCCGATGATCTGCCCTTCCCCCATAAATAGACCGCCGGTGCGAGACCCTGGCTGGTCGAAGCCGTTCAGGAAGCAGGCCTGTTTCCGAAGACTTTTGGCCAGACCAGCAGCCGGCTTGCGTCGTTACCCATTGCACATAAACCCAATCCATCGTAATCAAGTACGCCTTGAATCCTAGCCCCACGACCAATCGCACGCACCCCTCCGTACCCGCCGTCACCGTTTGGTTCATGGCGGTAAGCACGGGCGTAATTGTGGCGAACATCTATTACATCCAGCCTCTTCTCGCGGATATCGCTCGCACTTTCGGACTCACGGTCACCAAGGTTGGTTTCGTTGCGATGCTGACACAGGTAGGAACCGCTCTAGGCATGCTTCTGTTTGTTCCATTGGGAGACACCAAGGAGCGGCGGTCGCTGATCACGACGCTGCTAATCGTTGCAGCGCTCGCGCTCGTGCTGGTTGCCACGGCCCGCAACGCCGTGTGGCTCGCGCTGGCCTGTTTCCTGGTCGGCGCTATGGGCTCGTCGGTTCATCTTTTCTTGCCGTTTGCAGCCCATCTGGCGGCACCGGAGGAGCGCGGGAGGGTCGTGGGCTCGATCTTCAGCGGCATCCTTCTGGGAATCCTGCTGGCTCGAACCTTCAGTGGAACCGTGGGCGCGCATCTGGGATGGCGCGCGGTTTACGGCATCGCCAGTGCCCTGATGCTGTGCGTCGCGATTCTGGTTCAGTTCCTGCTCCCGCGCAGCAAGCCGGTCGCAGAGCTACCTTATCTGTCGCTGCTCCGATCGACGGTGAACCTGATTCGCATTCATCCGGGGCTGCGCGAGTCGGCGTTGCTAGGCGCAGCGCTGTTCTGCTGCTTTAGCGCGTTCTGGACAACTCTGGTGTTCTTGCTGGAAACCCCGCCCTACCACTATGGAAGCCAGGCCGCTGGCCTATTCGGACTTGTCGGCGCAGCCGGTGCGGCAGGCGCCCCGCTTGTCGGGCGTTTTTCGGATAAACACGGACCACGATTTGCCGTAGGCGCGGCCCTGCTCGCAGTCTTTGCGTCCTACCTGGTGCTCTGGGGCAGCGGAAAGACGCTCGTGGGCCTGATCGTCGGTGTGGTGCTTATGGACGTGGGTGTTCAAGCCGGCCATGTCGCCAATCAAACCCGCATCTACAGCCTTGCTCCCGACGCCCGCAGCCGGCTCAACATGTTCTATATGGTTTGCTATTTCGCCGGGGGAGCTGCCGGCTCATTCTTGGGTGCATATGCGTGGCGGATACGCGGCTGGACCGGGGTCTGCGTATTCTGTCTTGTAGTGCTGCTCATCGCCCTGTTGCGATTTTCCGCGGGCCGGGCTACGGTCACATCGCCCGCGCCACCGGCTTGGCCTCCGATGGTTTCCTAGTGACGACGCAGGGTCGGTAAGGCGCCGCACGGGTCTCCCGCCCGGGCGGGCTCGGATGGGTGCCTCGCCTCGTTGCCCCCCCGCACCCTCGGGCCTACCGGCCGAACTGCCGCAAATGATGATCAGCGTGGAGGTAACCCCAGCGCAGCCATTCCTGGCGAGTCATAGGCCCGAAAAAGGGATGAGAGACCGAAAGGTCACCGGACTCGGCGCAAAATCGACTCGTCAGCGAAAGCAATTCGGCCCGGTCGGCCTCAAACTCAACGGGAGCCGTGCCGCCAAGTCCCTGCTCGACTTCGGGGGGCGTAGGAGTGCCCTTCGGCCACTTCGCCGGCACCCGCAAGGCAATCCACTTGATGACCGTTCGCTGGAGAAATCCCGTCGATGGACTCGCGGACCTTTCGCCGAGCGCGACCCGATAGGAATCGCAGAGGTGACAAACCATCTGATGGGCCGACATTTTCCCCCAAAGTCTGCGGTCGGACGCAGTGATCGTGGATAGGCGTTGAACAATCGCTTGCCGATCGGCGGCAGAATCAAGCGTTCGCATTAACCGTCGAGACCCCCCGGTTATACGTGGAAAATCGCCTTAAGCCCCACCAGAATCGCGACGCCGAGAAAAACCAGTACCGCCATGCCGACGCCCGGCTCGCGATTCACTTCGGGAATTAAATCCGACGCGGCCACATAGAGCGTAACGCCGGCGGAAAACGGCAGTGCATCGGCCACCGCGTTTCGCAGTACGAACATCAGCGCCATCCCTGCAAGGGTCGCCGCTCCCAGGATCGCCGACGATGCAAGCGCCGCCCCGCGGCTTTGTCCGCTCGCCAGCATCAGCGACGCCACCGTGAATCCCTCGGGAATCTTGTGTAGAAAGATCGCCACGAAAATCACACCGCCCAACCAGTTGGAAATCAGAAGCCCGGATGCGATCGCCACGCCGTCAAAAAACGTGTGAATCACCAGGCCGAGCAAGGCGGCATAGCTCGCGTGAGCGTGTGAAATTTCCTCGTGGTGGGTCTCTTCGCCGAAATGAAAGTGAGGCGCAAGTGTATGCTCGAAAAAATGCACCAGGAAATAGCCGGCCAGGACGATCACGAATACCGCGTTGGTGCTGTTGAAAAATAACGAGGACGCGTCGCTGCGAAGCTTTACCGATTCCGGAATCATTTCAATCATCGCGGTCGCCAGCATGAAGCCGGCGCCCAGCGCGATGAAGTATTTCAAGTAATGGCGCGACCATTGCCACCGGGTAATCAGCAGCCCGCCCAGCAAATTTGCCCCTGCCGCCACCACGCCCAGCAGCAACGCCAGCAAAATCCGAGTTGTTTCCGCGGAATCCATTTGCGGTGCCGTCGTCTGCTATGGCGTCTGGATGTCTCCCTGCCCTGAGTTCCCGCGCATTCGGTGAGGTGAGCTCTTGTTCGTTCGAGCCTTCCTTGGGGCAGAGCCATCCGCCGGGGTTCGCATCTACCCGCCGTGGCGGAACAAAATCACGTCACCGTCCTGCACAATGTACTCCTTGCCTTCCAGTCTCACCTGAGCCTTCTCGCGAGCCGCCGCAAAACTGCCCGCCTTGAGCAGGTCCTCCCAATTCACCACATCGGCTTTAATGAAGTTCTTCTCGATATCACTGTGAATCGCGCCGGCGGCCTTTTGCGCGTTCATGCCGCGTTCGATCGTCCAGGCCCGGCACTCCGGTTCGCCGCAGGTGAGGAACGAGATCAATCCCAGCAGGCGGTAGCTCGCCTGGATCAGCCGGTCGCGCCCAGATTCCGCAAGCCCGTAAGCCTTCATCATTTCGGAGGCTTCCGCGTCTTCCAGCTCGGCAAGCTCCGCCTCGATCTTCCCGCAGAACGGAACCACCGCCGTTTGCGGCTTCGACGCCAGTTTCTCCAGGTGGTATCTCTGGACCACGCGGTCGATCTCCGACGCCTCTTCATCGCCCAGGTTCAGCACATACAACATGGGCTTGCGGGTAAGAAACATGAAACCGGTTAGCATCTTCATCTCTTCCGGCTTGAATTCCAGCTCGCGTAGCGGTGTTTCAGCTTCCAGTGCCAACCGGCAACGCGTCAGCAGCTGCAACTCGGTTTCGAGCACAGCTTCTTTCTTTTTTTTCAAATCCTTCTCGACCCGCTCGATCCGCTTCGCACACTGCTCGAGGTCGGTAAGGATCAGCTCTAAATCCACGTTCACGATGTCGCGCAGTGCGTCGAGCGAACCAGCTTCGTGCGGCACCGCAGGATTCTCGAATAGCCGCACGACATGCGCCAGCGCGTCGGCCTCGCGAAGCGGAACGAGCGATGCGGAATTCTTCTCGCGATCCTTCTGCAGGCCGCCGATATCCACATATTCGATCGTCGCATACGTTATTTTCTTCGGCTTGAACACTTCTGCAAGCTTCGCCACCCGCGCATCCGGCACTCGTGCGATCCCTACGTGCGCCTGATTCGGCGCGCTTCGCGCGTCGACACGCGCCCGCGTCAGAATTCGGAACAGACTGGTCTTTCCAACTTGAGGCAGTCCGATGATCCCCGTTTGCATGAGCGAGAGATACTAGCACAGCCCGAAGGCGGCGTCGGTTCCGACGGTTGAGTGTGCAGCGTCCGGCGACTACAATGAGCCATGGTCACTCGAAGTGAATCCCGGCCGACGGTCCAAGCTTTCCGGACACACGCGTCGGCGGCATGCACGGTTCACCGGGACCAGCCATGAATTCAACAACAAGCCAACTCGCCCTTCCCTTCGACCACTTAGCCGCCCATGCTCACCTCTCCAGAATCGACAAGCGCCTAGCCGGAGTCATCGAGCGAGTCGGCGAGTTTCAGTTCAAACTCGACGAATGCGACAGCGTTTATGAATCGCTGCTTGAAGCCATCACACACCAGAGCATCGCGGGCAAAGCGGCGCAGGCGATTTTCGCCCGCATCATGGCGCTTGGCTCAGACGGGCGCTGCCCAACTCCGCAGCAATTGCTCCGCGTGCGCAAACCGAAACTTCGCAAGGCAGGCCTCTCTCACGCGAAAATCGCCGCTGTAAGGGATCTGGCACAGAAAACGATCCAGGGCGTCGTGCCGACGATCGAGGCCGCCCAGAAAATGTCGGACCGGGAGCTTGTTGACCGGTTGATTTCGGTGCGCGGCATCGGCGCCTGGACCGTAGAAATGTTTCTTATTTTTCGGTTGGGCCGTCCGGACGTTTTGCCGATTCACGATTACGGTGTGCAGAAGGGGTATGCCATTACGTACCGCAAAAAAAGCATTCCGAAGCCGACGGACCTGCTGAAGTTTGGCGAGCGTTGGCGGCCGTACCGCACCGTCGCGAGCTGGTACATGTGGCGTGCCGTTCAGCTCGCCGGACCCTCGGCCCGCAAAATCACAAAAGCCAAGCCAGCCGCCAAAAAGCGCGCGAGACCAAAGAGACGCATCGTCCTCAAGAAATAAGCGCTCAAGCAAAGGTAAGGGTCCTGCCGTAGTGCCGGCGGGAAATCCTGCAAGAGAAACGACCGATCCTCGACCGTACGGCGGATCCCTGTACCGTTGTGTGATATGTATCGCGGGTTTGGTGGTTCATCCCTCTTGATACGACCTAACGGTCTGAAACAGCGCCACCAAACCGATTACCAGCACTCCACCTTCCAGATCGACCGAAATCCCGTGCAACCTGTCGAACTCCGCGCGCCTAGGGTCACCTGCCGGCGTTCCATCAATCGACCCGGCCTGCGTCCGCAATACATCCATTCGCGGTATGACGATTCGTTGCGAAGCAAGCGTCAGCAGTAACATCAGCCCTACGCCGAGCGCCGCCGGCCGTACCAATGCCCGCATCGAGCTGCCCAACCCAATCGCTGCGACCAAATAGACCAACGCCGCGATTATCCCCAGCCGATGCAGCCCGGAAAGGGTGAACCCTACCAGCAGCCCGGCCTCATCACGAGTCAGCACCGCAAACGCACCGCGCGTCACTACCACTACAAAATAGAGGATCGATCCCACCCACGTGCCTAATGCGAACACCTGGAAGAATCGCAAGATGTGGCTCATCAGTGAATTCCGCTAGAATGTTTTTGGGGCTGGTGCAGGGATTCGATTTTCATTTTGCCGGGAATGCCAGGCGCCCGAGCTGCTTTGGCTGCTTCAGAGATGGTGGGCGACCAAGGACTTGAACCTTGGACCTCTCCCGTGTGAGGGGAGCGCTCTAACCACTGAGCTAGTCGCCCGCAGACCGTGTTCTTTGTAACAGACGTTTTGTAGCAGAAGGGCCAACGAATTGCAAACCGCGACGACTACCGCTAGCACTCGCCTCGCCGAGCTTCAGCGCTCGATCGCCCGCGTCGTCAAGGGCAAGGAAGACGTCATTCAGCTCGCGCTCACCACCCTGCTCGCGCGGGGGCACCTGCTGATTGAAGACGTGCCGGGCGTTGGCAAGACGACTCTCGCGCAAGCACTTGCCCGATCGTTCAATTGCTCGTTCCAGCGCATTCAGTTCACATCCGACCTGCTGCCGAGCGACGTTATCGGAGTGAGCGTTTACAATCCCTCGGCGCAGGAATTTGAATTCAAGCCTGGCCCGATATTCGCCAACATCATCGTCGCCGACGAAATCAACCGCACTACGCCAAAAACGCAGTCCGCGTTGCTCGAAGCCATGAACGAAGCACAAATTACCGTGGACAATCACACGCACCCCCTGCCGCGGCCATTTATGGTCCTCGCAACGCAGAATCCCATCGAGCACCACGGCACCTATCCTCTGCCCGAATCGCAGCTCGACCGATTCCTGATGCGTATTCGCATGGGTTATCCGGCGCGCGCAAGCGAGAAAGAGATCATCCGCAATCATTCCGCCGCAGGGCACGCCGAACAGATTGCAGCAGTGATGGACGCGGCTGACGTCGCCGCGATGCAGGAGGCTACGTCGCAAGTAAAGGTCGAGGAGAGCTTGCTGGATTACGCGCTTGAAATTGTCGAACGCACGCGGACTACCGAACAGCTGAGTCTGGGCGTAAGCCCGCGCGGCACGGTGATGCTTCATCGCGCCGCCCAGGCGCGCGCAATTCTGAATGGCCGAGATTACTGCTTGCCCGACGATTTCAAGCGCCTCATTGTTCCCGTATTTGCGCATCGCGTCGTCGTGAGCTCACGTTACGTTTCAACGCAAAAGAAATCGGAGCAGGCCGAAGCGATTCTCCGCGAAATACTCGAGACCACACGCGTCCCGTTGTGAGTTGGGCGCGACGCGGAGCCCGTAAAACGGCAAAAGGCCACCAGGAGTTCGGAATTGCAGCTCGGGCGTCTCGGCCCTCGCCCTCAGGGGCCTCAGCCCCTGAGGAATAATCCCTGTGGACCCACCGCCGGAGCGAAAGTGCTTTCCGTCAGAACATGAGCACACAAGGCTCCATCGTCCTCCGCATGTGGCGCGGGCGCGACCGCGCCGGCTGGCGCAATTTCGGTATAGCCATGCTGGCGCTCGGCATCGCTTTCTTCATCGCGCTGTTTTCCGCTGCAGCCGCACAGGAAGGTCGCATCTGGCTTGCCGGAATCACCACCCTGCTTTCACTCGCAATCGCCGGCTGGGTGGCCGTCGCCATCGTGCCGTCCCTTGCTCGGCGCACAAGCCTTCGCTGGATCGCGTATCAGATTGATTACCGGCTCACACGCGATGGCATCATCTATCTCGCCGCGGTTTTCGTACTGGTTCTTGCCGCCGTCAACACCGGCAACAACCTACTTTTCCTGATTCTCGCTTGTTTGCTCGCCGGCATTCTGATTTCCGGCGTGCTCTCGCGCGTTGTGCTCACGGGGATCGAACTGAGGTTCGATTTACCTGAGCACATTTTCGCCGAGCAGCCCGTGCTCGCCGAGGTCGAACTGCGTAACGACAAGCAGATCTGGCCTTCGTTCTCGCTCCGTGTCATCGGCGGCAAGAAAAAGTCCCCGGCCGAAATACTCGCCCGCCCTGTTTACTTTCCGTATGTCCCGCATATGAGCGCGACACGCCAGAAAGTTGAGCTGCGGTTCCCGCGGCGCGGCGTTTACCGACAGGATTCTTTCGGCATTCGGACGCGGTTTCCGTTCGGCTTCTTCGAAAAGACCCGGCAAGTAGATTCAAATCTGGAGATTGCGGTGTACCCGCGCGTCGAGCCGACCGATCAATTCTACGAAGTCTTGCCGCTTCTCACCGGCGAAATGGCGAGCCACTTCCGAGGCCGCGGCCACGAGCTGCACTCCCTGCGCGATTATGTGACGACCGATAGCGCGCGCTTCGTGGATTGGAAAGTCTCGGCGAAGTCCGGCCGCCTGGTGGTTCGCGAGTTCGCACGCGAGGACGAGCGCCGCGTCATGCTGGTCCTCGATCCCTTTCTCGGACCGCCGCGCGCCGATCTCGGGAGGCTCGCCGAAGCCGAGCACACCGAGCGCTTCGAACGCGCCGTTTCTCTGGCAGCCTGCATCGCCTGGCACTTCCACGAGATTCACTCCGTCATGCAATTTCGCACCAACCGCTTTTCGACTCCGATGGCGCCCGCCGGTGAAATCATCTACGAGACGCTGCGTGAGCTGGCGCTGGTCCAGGCCGATTCGTCAGCCTCCGGAGGCGCTTTCCTGGACGAACTCGCGGGCGATTCCGAAATCTTCAAGATCATCATCACGGCGCGTGCCCAGCGCACCATACCCACCGGGCTTTGGTCTTCATCATATTTCCTGTTCATCGACCGACTCTGAGAAATTCCCCGCTTGCTTCTGTCGCTCCACGATGGTCTTCGGGACACGCTGCCTTTTTCCGCCCGGGCAAAACGCCACCGCCGGCCTTCACACCGTTCCGTGCGACAATATCGCCCGCATGCCGTCGCATCTCACTCCGCGCACGCTGGGAAGTTTTCAGCGCCGGCTACTCGACTGGTTCCGCGCTCATCAACGCGCTCTCCCCTGGCGCGCCAACCGGGATCCCTATCGCATCTGGGTGGCGGAAGTCATGCTGCAGCAAACACGCATAGCCGCCGTGCTGCCGTATTACCATCGCTTCCTGGAAGCATTCCCCACGGTCGAAAAGCTCGCGCGCGCCCCCCAGGAAAAAGTTCTGAAACGGTGGTCGGGACTGGGCTACTACAGTCGCGCGCGGAACCTGCATCGCGCCGCAAGAGAAATTGTGACCCGTTTCGGTGGGGAATTCCCGCGAACCCTCGAACCTGCCTTGGCGCTTCCCGGCGTCGGACACTATACGGCCGCAGCCGTTCTAAGTATCGCCTACGATTATCCGCTCGCCGCCCTCGATGGAAACGTCGCACGGGTCCTTGCGCGCCTTGGCGCCATTCGGGGCGATCTTCGAGCGCTGCATAGATGGCGGCAGCTCGCCGCCTCCGCTCAGTACCACCTGGCGCCCGCTGCGCCCGGCGATTGGAATCAGGCACTGATGGAACTTGGCGAGACAATCTGTACACCACAGATTCCTCGTTGCGCAGCGTGCCCCGTTTCGAGCTGGTGTCGCGCGCTCACGCGCAACCTCGTGGACGAGATCCCGTCGCCTCGCCGCAAGAGGGCTTCGGTGAAAATACGGATCGCCGCCGCGATTTTACGCGACCCGCGTGGGCGGACCATTCTCGTGCGCGACCCGGGCGCGCACGACGATGTGCTGTTCTCGCGCATGTGGCAATTCCCTGCCGTCGAGGTCGCGCACCACCCCGAAGCGGAACTCGCCGCGCACCTGCAAGACCTGTTAAAGATCGACTCCGGCTCGCTCCATCTGGAACCGTTGCCGTCGGCACGCCACGGTGTGACGTTTCGTAGCATCACGCTGCTGCCTTTTCTCGCACGCGTACCCCGGCTTCCGAAGCGCTCCCGTACCCGAGTCCTTCTACTGACACGTCTCGCTGAGCTTCCTGTCTCCAGTGCCACGCGCAAGATCGCTGCCGCGGTCGCGCAGCGCTAGAGAGACCTGTCCGCGAACAGCAAAATCGGAATTTCAGTGGCCAAGGCCGCCAGGATCTTGCCGGTTGCGTATATCAGTAAGAGCCACAACGTCTGATAGCGCTCAAGCACTCGCAGCAAGTCCACAAGCTCCCAACCATTGGCCCTTTCGCGTCGTGCCTGCCGGCTCGCCCCCCGCGAGTGTTAGCATCTTAAGATGGCTTCCGCCGCGCAGACGACCGGGTCGCCGGCCCTTCCGGCGGTTCAGCGATATTTCGAGGTGTCGCTGTTTCTGCTCGTCGCCACAGGCGTGCTAGCCATCGTTTCCACCGGCAAATTGGACATCGTCTCGGTCCTGATCCCCTCGGTTGCCCTGACATATAAGGGTATCCGCATGCACCGTCGGCGCGGCCCGGAAATCTCGCCGCGCGTAGCGACGTGGCTCGTTCTCGGCTATTTCCTGTTTTTTCCTTTGGATCTGTGGGTATTTTCACACGGCTTGGCCGAAGGCGCGCCGAATCCGCCTCTGTACGCGGCGCTTCTGTCGTCGATTCATTTGATTCTGTTCGCGACGCTGGTCCGGCTGTATTCGGCGCGCTCGAACCGCGACTACGCCTTTCTCGCGGTCCTGGCGGTCGCTTCGATGCTGGTTTCCGCGATTCTGACCGTCGAGACGGGCTTTTTGATCGCTCTCGCCATTTTCCTAGTGCTCTCGGTCTCCACGTTCGTCGCACTGGAAATCCGCCGAAGTTCGGTCGGAGCCGATTCGCCGCCATGCGAAGCTGGCTCGCCGACGGCGCACCGCTTGAATCGCGCTCTCGGACTCACATCGCTGATGGTCGCCGGCGGGGTGCTGTCGATAGGCATGTTGCTGTTCTTCATCATCCCGCGGTTCACTGTCGGCTACCTGGGCTCACTCAGCCTCCAACCGAGCCTCATGACCGGATTCAGCGACAACGTCGCACTTGGCCAAATCGGTGAAATCAAGAAGAACACAGCCGTTGTTATGCGCATCCGCGTCGACGGTGATCCCGCTCGCGCTGTGGACATGCACTGGCGCGGGATTATCCTCACCAACTTCGACGGGCGCAGCTGGACGACACCCGCGCAGGGACAGACCGTGCTCGAACCTAACGCCACGGGCGAGTACTATTTTGGCGGGCCGCCGCATGCGGGCGACCGTTTTAATCCGCTGCTCTATACGGTGCTAATGGAGCCGATCGCGACCGATGCGATCTTCATCGCTCCGCCCCTGGAAACACTGCGCGGAAGATTCGGCGCCGACAGCATCCGGCCCGGGGGGCTGCCCAACCATGGTTACCTGTTCATGGACCGCACGGGCTCGTTCTTCAATCCATCGCACAACAATTCGAGAATCCGTTATCAAGGTACTGCGCGCCTTCCGCTCACCACACCTGCCGATCTTCGTAAGACTTCGCGAGATTATCCGGAAGAAGTCCGCGAAACATACCTGCAGGTTCCGCAGCTGGATCCCCGAGTCAGGAAGCTCGCCGAGGATATTACGGCTCACTCGCCCAGTGACTACGATAAGGCCGCCGATATCCGGCGCTACTTAATCGCAAACTACGCCTACACTCTGAATCTCACCAGCGCGGGAAAGGATCCGCTGGCTTACTTTCTGTTTACGCGACGCGCCGGGCACTGCGAGTATTTCGCCACAGCGATGACCATCATGCTTCGCTCGGTCGGTGTTCCGGCGCGCTACGTCACCGGATTTCTGCCGGGCGAGTACAATGACGTTGGCGGCGACTACATCATCCGCGGCAGCGACGCCCATGCGTGGGTGGAGGTCTATTTTTCCGGCTATGGCTGGCTGACCTTTGATCCGACTCCGCCGGGAAATGAAGCGCACGGCCTGTTTAGCCGGTTCGGTCTGTACTGGGACTGGTTTCAGTTGTCGTGGAACGAGTGGGTGATCAACTATGATTTCTCCCATCAGCTGACACTCGGAAGGAATGCGCGCGACTCCACGCGCAGCTGGAACGAACGCGCCCGCGCGTTCTACCATCGCGAGCAGGAAAGAGTGCTGCACAGTATTCTCGCGTTTGACCGCAGGACCGAAGCGTCCCCGTATTTCCTGCCGGGCCTGCTCGTCTGTCTTGTGGGGCTGTTATTGGTTCTGCGTGGACGCTCGATGATTCGCTACGCCGTCGCGCGCTGGAGCCTGCGCGCACGAAGCGGTGGCGACTTAACGGCTGCACTTGCTTCGCTGGAATATAGGGAAATGCTGCACCTGCTTGAAAAGTGCGGCTGGAAGAAATCCCCCTCGCAGACTCCGCTCGAGTTCGCGTCCGCCATTCCCGTTCCGGAGCTCGCCGCGCCCATCGCCCAGTTGACCGACTTGTACCAATCTGCTCGCTTCGGCAATCACCACGAGCCGATCGACCAGATGTCGTCTCTGTTGCGCCTAATCCGCGATGCCCTCCGCGTACGCAAACTCTCGCGAGGATGAAGCGGTCTTCGCAACCTGAAGTGCCTACGGAAGCAGTCGTCGGGCGCGGGCGATTTCGGGCGCCAATTCTGGTCCAATCGAGGGGTAAATAGGGAACAACCTCGCCCCGTGCTAGAATTGCTTGTTTCCCCGCACTATAAAAGGTGATTTTAGATGCCGAAGGTCGGATTCGTGAGCCTGGGATGTCCCAAGAACCTCGTGGATAGCGAGGTGATGATGGGTATTCTCAAAGGTGCTGGCTACGAAATCACCGCTCGCGCGGGCGAAGCTGACGTCCTGGTCGTCAACACCTGCAGCTTCATCGCTCCGGCGCAGCAGGAATCCGTGCAAGCCATTCTCGAAATGGCCGAGTACAAGAAATTTGGCCGCGCGCAGAAATTAATTGTCGCCGGATGCATGGTCGAGCGCTACCGCAACGAGATCCGCGAGCAGATTCCGGAAGTGGACGCCGTGATCGGAACCGGCCAGGTGGAGAAAATCCTCGAAGTCTGCGAGGGCCAAATACATCCGGAACCGGCCTCCCCCGTTCCGCCGACCTACCTCTATCACGAGCTGACGCCGCGCGTGTTGGCGACACCGAGCCACACCGCGTACGTCAAGATCAACGAGGGCTGCGATCATCCCTGCTCCTTCTGCATCATCCCCCAGCTGCGCGGCAAATTCCGCAGCCGGCGATTTGAATCAGTCGTGAGCGAAGTGCAGAATCTGGCCGCGGCAGGCGTCCGTGAAATTTCCTTGATTGGCCAGGATACAACCTACTATGGTGAGGATCTCGGGCTGCGCGACGGCTTGCCCAGTCTTCTCGAGCGTCTCGCGCAAGTCGACGAACTCCACTGGATTCGATTTCTCTATTGCTATCCGAACCGCGTGACGCCGAAGCTGCTAGAGACGATCGCGGCGCACCCGCGCCTGGCGAAATATCTCGATATCCCCCTGCAGCACGCTAGCCGAAACGTGCTTGCGCGAATGAAGCGGGGTTCCCATGGCGGCGCTTTCCTTGCCATGCTCGAGAAAATCCGCAAGACAATTCCCGGAGTTTCCATCCGCACGTCTTTCATCGTGGGTTTTCCCGGCGAAACGGAACAGGATTTCCGCGAGCTGTGTGATTTCGTCCAGGCCGCCGAATTCGATTGGATGGGCGTATTTTCCTACTCGGATGAAGATACGGCCAAGAGTTTTTCTCTTGATGGCAAGGTTGGCGCGAGCACGATCGTGCGCCGTAAGAACGCACTGATGGCTCTTCAAAAAACAATTTCTAAAAGAAAATTGCGCCGCCAAGTTGGCCAGCGGTTACGGGTGATGCTGGAAGGCCCTTCGATGGACAACGATCTCATCTGGGAAGCGCGTCATGAAGGCATGGCTCCGGAAATTGACGGCAAGGTTTACATCACCGAATTCGAAGGTGTGAACGACGCCGCGGGCTTGCCTGCGCCGGGGACACTGGCGACGATCGAAATCACTGAAACGAAAGAATACGACCTGATCGGCCGCGTCGTTGAATTCGCAGCCCCGTCCATTGCCGCGCAGGTTCCCCCTGCATCGAGAACCCTGTTCCCGATACTCGCATCCCGTTGAAATAGGTATAATCGCGGCGCTCGACCGGATCGGCAAGCGTCTTAGGGAGGTCCCATGGCAGCGATACCGCCCCACAATCCCCCTTTTCGGGCAGATCACGTAGGCAGCCTTCTGCGTCCACCGGAACTTCACAAGGCGCGCCAGGACTTTGCGGACGACAAAATCACGGCGGCGGAACTTCTGTTGGCAGAGGATACCGCGATTCGCCGCGTCGTCGCGCTGCAGGAAGAAGCCGGACTTCAATCCATTACCGACGGAGAATTTCGTCGCGACATTTTCTACGGCGACTTCTTCTGCAAGGGGCTCGGCGGCGCAACGATTTACGAGGAGATGGAGAAGTTTTTTTTTATTGATCACGAGGGTCGTAAGATTCCGGTTCCCATCGCGAAAGTGACGGGCCGTATGAGATGGCTCGAACCGATTCACGTGGACGACTTCAAGTTCCTGCAGTCCATCACCAAGCGGACTCCGAAAATTACGATCCCCTCGCCCGGCCTGATGTATTTCCCGTCCGGGCGCGACGGAGTAAGCAGCCAAGCGTATCCCGATCTCGATCTCCTCTGGGACGACCTGACTTTCGCATACCAGCACGAGTTTCGTGCGCTCCACCAAGCCGGCTGCCGCTATATTCAAATTGACGAGGTTCCCGTGGTCATGCTCGGCGACCCCAATTTCCGCGAGGGTGTGAAGGCACGCGGGGACGATCCGGACTTTCTGTTGAATAAGTTGTATCCGGAGGTGATGAACCGCTGCATCGGGCGTCGGCCACCGTCGCTGCAATTGTCCATGCACATCTGTCGCGGGAACAATCAGAGCGCATGGGTTTCCGCTGGCGGCTATGATCCCGTCGCCGATGTCGTGTTTAACCAGGTGGACGTCAATTCGTATTTTCTGGAATACGACACGGCGCGCTCGGGCACGTTCGAACCGCTGCGACTGGTGCCGAAGAACAAAACAGTAGTGCTCGGAATCGTTTCAAGCAAGCTGGGCCAGCTGGAGTCCAAGGATTCGCTCAAACGTCGTATTGACGAGGCTTCGAAATTCATCAGTCTCGACCAGCTCGCGCTCAGCCCCCAGTGCGGTTTTGCCAGCACGGCGCCGGGAAACCGACTGACCGAACAGGAGCAGTTTGCCAAGCTGCGGCTGGTCGTCGAGGTGGCGCGCGAAGTTTGGGGCGAACGCGAGGCAAGCGCCGCGGCCGCGGGCTGAATCGATGAGCTGGGACACGTGACGAATCTGGCGAAGCTGTTCTTGCTTACCGCACTGCCTCTAATGTTGGGAAAACCTGCTCAGGCTCAGCAGAGAGATGTGATCGTTACGACGGATTGTGGCGCGGACATAGATGATCAGTTCGCGATCGCCTACCTTCTCCTGTTACCGCAAGTCCATGTGAAGGCCATTGTCACGACGCATGCGCCCAGCCTTCCGAAAAACGCGGATTCATCCGCTGCGTGCGTCAAGGATGTCCTTGCTCGGCTGCAGCTGGCTTCTCCGCCGCCGGTATTCGCAGGGTCCGGCGTGCCGCTGAACGGCCGCAAACCGCTGCGCAATCCGGGAGTGGATTTCACCGTCAACACATCGGGCAGCTATTCGCCCCGCAATCGTCTGACGATCATCACCCTCGGCGCGACTACGGATGTGGCATCCGCGTTCCTGCAGGATCCGACTTTAGGGGAACGGGTCGAAATCCTCACGATGGGTTTTGACTCATGGCCAAAAGGAATGGATCCCTGGAACATCAAGAACGATCCTCTGGCGTATCAAGTGATCCTGGATTCGTCCGCGCCGATCACTATCGGGGGCACCGAGGTTTGCCAGAAACACTTGGAGCTGGACGACAAAGGTGCTGCGCGCCTGCTGCAGGGACACGGCGAATTCGCCGAATGGCTTAACACTTTGTTCCAGGATTGGGTTACTCACAACGCTGACTTGGTAGCCAGTGTGGTCAGCCCGCGCCACTGGGTCATCTGGGACACGGTGGTGGTGGCACACGTGCTCGGTTTCACGACCGAGCAGACTTATCCGCGACCTTCTCTGAATCTTGGAGATCTTTCTTTCTCGTTTCCCAGGACTGGGAAGACCATTCGCTGGATCACGTCCATCGATCAGGACCGGATGTGGCCGGATTTCGTCCAGCGCCTGGACAGACTGAACAAACCGGAAGCGAAAACGACCGGTAACTTCGCGCGCAAAGACTGGGGCGAGAAGGAGTCCGGCGCCACAGGCGCCTACTGACGATGAATCCTAGAGTTGATCCAGGGCCCGTTCCGGTACCCGAGCCAGATTTGACGCCGGACGAAATGGTTCAACGGGCGATAGCCCTGCAACCTCTGCTCCGCGCCGAGCAAGACGCGACCGAGCGGAGGGGAGTTCACTCGGAGGGCATTCACCAGGAATTTCGAAAGGCGGGATTCTACCGTTGCCTCCAGCCTCGGCGCTTCGGCGGCTACGAATTTGATTTCAAGACTTACTACCGGATTGGTATCGAGCTCTCGCGAGGAGACCCGTCATCAGGCTGGTGCCTGATCGTCGGCGCGGGTCACTCGCTGATGCTTGGCTCATTTTTCGACGAGCAAGCGCAGGCGGAAGGATTCGGTCCGGACGGCGAATTCTCAGCACCCTCGGTTGCCGCTCCCACGGGGACTGCCACACCGGCGGACGGCGACTGGCTCGTCAGAGGAAAGTGGGGCTATGCCTCGGGTGCGCCCTACGCCACCCATTTCATGCCGAGCGTGTTGATCCAGGAAGATTCCGGCCCACCCCGGGCCGGAATCGCGCTGATTCCCCGGTCACAATGGACGATGCTCGACGATTGGGGCGCGATTCTCGGAATGCGCGGAAGCGGATCGAACTCGATCGTGGTCCAGGGAGCGCGCGTGCCGAGGAACCATGTGGTTCCGATTGACATGCTTAATATTGACGTCTCGCGCGGAACTCTCGGCTCGCACCTGCACAACAATCCGATGTATGCCGGCCGTTGCCTCTCTTTCTTTCATGCGGAGCTTGTGTCCGTCCTCGTAGGACTGGGCTACGCGGCTATCGACGAGTACGAAAAAATCATTCGCACGAAGACCACGCTCTATCCCCCAATGATGTTGCGGTATCTGCATCACGACTATCAACGCTATCTGGGGCTCGCTCTCGGGATGATCGCCGCTGCGAAGCGACTGGTCTTGAACTCGGGCGAGGTCTACATGGAATACTGCCGCCGCGGGTTCATGGGCGGCCAACCGTTTACAATGGAAGAAGATCTCGAGCTCTTCGCAAGCCTGGAGCACGGCGGTCGGCTCGCGTGGGAGGCGGTCGAAATGCTGTTCCGCACAGCCAGCTCAAGCGGCGCGAAGGATGGCGAACGCATGCAGCGATACTATCGCGACGCATCGATTTATCGCGGCCATCTATCGGCACAATACGAAATGGCAGCGCAGCGCCTGGCACTGGTCCACCTTGGTCTCGATCACGCCATTTCGACTACTGACCGAGCCGCGGCCGTGCCACTAACCGGACCGGCCAGCGAACCGAAGAAGTAAGACCAGACTACGTTGGCTCGGAAAACTTGGATCGGACCGCTCGAGGTTCTCCGGCATGGAACTTTTGCCACCGCGGCCGGCTTGCTTGTGCGATCCTGGCTCGCCCGATCGTGTCCGCCTCACGGCTTGCTGCGCAGTTGAAACCTTTGCGGTATGCTCTTCGCATGAAGGCGAACTGCCCGATCTGTCGGAAACAAACCGAATCCGAGACGCACGCTGATTTTCCATTTTGTAGCGAGCGATGCCGTCTAATTGATCTCGGGAATTGGGCGAGTGAAAAATACGTCATCAGCGAGCCGGCTTTCGACGAATCCATGTTCGAGGATGTCGAACGCGACGCCACGCCATCGGACGCGGATAGCAGCGAATGAGGACGACCGGCCAGCAAAAACCGCCTGGTGCCGCTCGATCGCCAGCCAAATCGCCCCCTGCAGTTGCGCGCAAGCCGCGTTTCGCGCTGTTCATTGCAACCGCTGCGGGCCTGGGCTATCTCCCAAAAGCGCCCGGAACCTGGGGGTCGCTCGGCGGGGTCGTCGTGGCGGTTCTGCCGTATGCACTCTTCAAGGTGCTGGCTCGGAATAATGGTTCTAGCACTGTGGTCAGCTTTCCTGGCCGCATGGTTGGCCCGTTTCTAGTGCTCCAGCTTTTGATCGCAGCGATCGTCGCGGTGGCTGGAGTCTGGAGTGCAACCCGGGCAGCGAATTTCTGGGGGCTAAAAGATCCTCAGCGGGTGGTGATTGACGAGGTGTCGGGGCAACACCTGGCTCTTCTGTCCCTGTGGAGCGTCGCATCCTGGTCAAGAACGGCGCAAGTGATGGGCGCCCCTGGCCAGCATTCCGACATTCTGTCCGGGGCGGCTCTTAACTGGAAATATTTAGTGCTGGGTTTTATACTTTTCCGCGTATTTGATATTTGGAAGCCGTTTCCCGCGCGGCAGGCGGAGTCGCTGCCCGGAGGCTGGGGAATCATGGCGGATGATTGGGTCGCTGGCGTCTACGCGGCGATCGGATTGTGGGTCGCGCGGGCGGCCGGCTTGTGACCCGTACCCCGCGAGGGGAAGAACCAGAGCGTTTGACGTTATCCGGGATCACGATATAACTCCCGGTTTTGCGGGAAGCGGGAAGGGCGCGAGCAACCCGTTTAGAGAACTGTGAGCTTCAGTTGAAAATGAACGGCGTACCGAGGATCGAGAGCGTCAAGCCGCGAGCGGCGCTGCCGGGCGGCGAGGTAGCGCTCGTTGGCAGCGGATTCGGGGCTCGAAACCACACGCGGCCTCAGGTGCAATTTGGGGCTTCCGAAGCCGTGGTAATGCTGGCGTCGGAAGATCGGCTGATTGCGAGCGTTCCCGAGGGAGCGACGGGTGGCGCGGTCCGGGTGAAGATGGGAAGTATCGAAAGCTCGCCGTTTCCTATCGCACTGGGAGCACAAATCGCCGACAATCTGCATCCGGTGGGCAATCCCGCGGTAGATTCCGTCGGGAACATCTACGTCACGTTCAGCGGCCAGCGCGGGCAGAAAGTTCCCGTCTCGCTCTACAAGGTTACGTCGAACCACGTCGTGAAACCCTACATCACCGACCTAATGAATCCGACCGGCCTCGCGATCGATCGTGACGGGTATCTGTTTGTTTCCTGCCGTCACGAGGGCACGATTCACCGCGTGTCGCCCGACGGCCACGCGATGCAATGGATCGAAGGGATGGGTGTCGCGACGGGGCTGGCGTTCGACAAGGCGGGCAACCTCTACGTGGGAGACCGCAGCGGCACGATTTTCAAGATCGGCCCCGACCGCGAGATTTTCGTGTTCGCCACGCTCGAGCCTTCGCTCGCGGCGTATCATCTGGCGTTTAGCCCAGCGGGTGATCTGTTCGTATGCGGACCGACGACCTCGAGCTTCGAGCGAATACACCGGATCACTCCCGCAGGGGAGGTCGGCGTTTTTTTCCGCGGCCTGGGTCGCCCGCAAGGGCTTGCCTTTGATCGCCACGGGAACCTCTATGTGGCAGCGTCGTTGGGCGGCCGTCGCGGCATCGTGCGGTTGACACCCGAAGCGCAGCCGGAGCTCGTGCTGGGCGGGAGCAACATCGTCGGACTCGCACTGCTCCCGACGCATCGCGCGATGATCACGACACACAGTGCGCTCTACACGCTGGATTGGGATGTCGAGGGCCTTCCACTGAACGGTTAGTTCGATCGATCGAGTCTCCAGCTCCCTTGCGCTCGTTCGGCTTCATCGAGTAAAACTCTTAAGACATGAAGGTTGAGATCATAGCGGTCGGCTCCGAACTGCTTACCCCGTTTCGGCTCGACACCAATTCGCTATTCCTTACGGCGGAGCTGAATCAGGCTGGCCTGCGCGTGGTGCACAAGTCCGTGGTGGGAGACAGGCCGGACGAGATGCTCTCTTCATTCGCACACGCTCTCGAGCGCGCCGATGTAATCGTGTCGTCCGGCGGGCTGGGCCCGACCGACGACGACCGTACTCGCCAGACCGTGGCGGACCTTCTTGGTAGAAAGCTCTACCGCGACGATCAAGTATTGCGGTCCATCCACGAGAGATTTCGCCGGTTTGGTCGCGCCATGCCGGAGATCAACGAGCGGCAAGCCATGGTGATCGAAGGCGCGACGGTGCTAAGAAATCCGCGCGGGACGGCACCGGGACTGTGGCTGGAAGAGCACGGGCATATCATCGTCCTGCTGCCTGGAGTTCCGCAGGAACTGCGCGGGTTGATGGAGACTGAAGTGAAGCCGCGGCTGCTGAATCTGGGCATCCCGGAGCGTCTTTACACGCGCGAGCTGCGGATCTCGGGGATTTTCGAATCCGATGTCGAGCAGCGTGTATCGCCGCTGTACGCCCAGTACCCTGATACGGAGACAACCATTCTCGCGGCGCCGACCGGTATTCAGCTTCACCCACGCCTCTGGTCCGACAACCCGCTAAAAGCCGAAGCCAGACTCGATGAACTCGTCAAGCACATGTCCCTCGCGCTGGGCGAGTATCTGGTTTCGACCCGCGGAGAATCGCTCGAGCAGATCGTCGCACAATTGCTTACGGAAAATCGCGCAACGATTGCGGTAGCCGAGAGCTGCACGGGGGGACTATTGGCCGAAAGGCTGACGAGCCTGCCGGGCAGCTCCGCCTATTTCGTAGGCGGCGTTGTTTGCTACAGCAATGAGATGAAGACGAGCATGGTGGGAGTTCCCTCAGAGCTGATCGAGTCCAAGGGAGCAGTGAGCGCGGAGGTGGCGCTCGCGCTGGCTTCGGGCATTCGCAAGCGGACAGGAGCTACCCTCGGACTCGGGGTTACCGGAATCGCCGGCCCTAGCGGCGCAACGCCGGAAAAACCTGTCGGCCTTGTACATATCAGCATCGCAGACGAGCGCGGGCAGCGCGAAATTCCGATTCAGCTGCCCGGCGACCGCGAGCGGATTCGCCAGTTTTCGACTCAGCGGTCGCTCGATCTGGTGCGTCGGTATTATCTGTACCCATCGCACGGACGAGCCTAGTCATGCGGCTTTTCGTGGCGTTCGATCTTCCCGGCGAGGTACAGCTGGCCCTCAGCGAACCGATCGCGCGATTGAAACCGCTTTGCCGCGCAGCGCGGTGGGTGCGACCGGAAAGAATGCACGTGACTCTGAAATTCATAGGTCACACAATTGCGGACGGTGAGACGGAAAAGCTCGACGCCGCGCGCGCCGCGCTCGCAGAGGTGCATTCAGGCGAAGCGGTCAATATCCAGTATCGTGGGGTCGGATTTTTCCCCGACGCTCGCCGCCCGCGTGTGGTTTGGTGCTGGGTGGAAGGCTGCGCACGTCTGGTGCAACTTGCCGCCGATATTGAGCGCGTTCTGGAGCCGATCGGAATTCCGCGCGAGCCGCGCGCGTTCGTGCCGCATCTGACGCTCGCCAGGTTCAAGTCGGCCGAGGGAGTGGATGCGCTCGCGCTTTGCGCAGCTGAATGGGCCTCGCGCCATTTCGGGTCGGCGCGCGAGACAGTATTTCATTTGTTTGAGAGCCGGTTGAAGCCAGACGGCGCAGAATATCGGAAAATCGAGACGTATCCGTTCCTAAGGGACACGACGTGAACCCATACGGTCTGGTCGGCGTCGCCTATCTTCTGGGTTCAATCCCGTTCGGGCTGGTGCTGGTGAAGGCTCAGGGCGGGCCGGACATTCGCTCCATTGGCAGCGGCAACATCGGTGCGGCGAACGTCGCGCGTAATGCTGGTCCGATTGCGGGTGCGCTCACGCTGCTGTTGGACGCCGGGAAAGGCTATTTGGCGGTGTGGCTGGCCGCGCGAGAGACCGGAGGCAACGGGCATTGGATGATGGCTGCCGCTGTAGCCGCTGTGATCGGTCACGTATTCCCGATATGGCTGCGATTCAAGGGTGGAAAGGGCGTGGCCACGAGCCTGGGTGTTTTTCTCCCGATCTGCTGGCAAGCTGTGGTTGCGGCAGCAATCCTATGGCTGCTGGTGGTAGGGTTCTTTCGATACTCGTCGCTCGGCTCGATCGCCGCCGCGGCTGCAATGCCGATGCTGGTGTACCTATTTTACGCGCCACATCGTGCGCCTGCGACGTATGTGAGCCTGTGTACGGTTTTTATTTCCGCCCTCGTGATCGTCATGCATCGGCCGAACATCCAACGCTTGATGACTGGGAAAGAGCACCGTCTGGGCTCCCCTCGATAGGACCGGCGGCGCAAGGCCAAGCCGCCTTCTCACTAACTCCGGGTTCTGAGCCAGACCTGCCAGACGAAAAATCCAAGGTAGCTTGACGCCAACATTACGAACAAGCAGGTGAGAAGGATATGCCCCACGACGAACTGCTTTCCCTGGGGCCAGTCGGCGTGAGAGAAGTAAAGCGCATCAACGAGAATGCGCGCCGTCCAATAAACCCCGATAAAACATGCAAGGGCAACCGCAGCGCGGTCGCCACGGAGCAGTTCATCATGAAGCACCAAAGTGAGCACGCCGAAAGCAACGATCGTAAACACGGTGAAACCGCTCTGGACCCAAAGAAGTTTGCGGTTGAGAGGCATTAGGGGTCGAAGATCCTCTTTCCAGTGCAACCTGGACGGCACCTGAAAACTGGCAAACAAGATCGCGAAATGAGCGATGCCAATCAGCCATAGGTCGAAATCGAAGAACCGTTCTGCAAACGGACGGATCATACAGCGTGGATTGCCTTCATGAAGGGGATTATCACATGCATGACAAACGGCGGGTGAAAAAGCCAAAAAACCGGTCCAGCAGTGACGACCGCCATGAACAGCCAGCCACGAACGCCGCTGTCAAGACCGAGTCTGTTGCCGGCCGGAGACCGCTCAATTGCGACGCCCAGACCTTGAACTATGAAGTAGGCTGTCGGGAACCCATAGTCGCCGCGAGCGGGCACCGAGATCACCAAATCGTGAATGAGCCCAGAGACAACGAAGACCAGAAGGGTCGTCAATCCGGCCCCCAGTCTCCTGTGCAGCGGGGCAAAGATCAGATCATAGGAAAGCTGGCGGAACCCGAGATTCCACCGTTTTCCCCAGAACTCGCTGAGTGATTCGGAGCGAAGCGGAGCAGACATGATCGGCGTCGCCATGACCGCCAAGCCCTGCCAAAACAACGCCAGTATCTGGAAGCCGCCGAAGTGAAGCAGCAGGATCAAACCTAGCATTCCTATCCACCCGCGCAGCAGTGCCGGTGCTTGCGGTACGCTTCGAGCCACAACCCAGAGCAACGTCGCTCCGAGGCTGGTTTCAAGAACCGCTCGAGTCCAATCCGAGAACCGGGGCGGCGGCGCGACCTTCCGCGCATCCAGAAACGAGTCCGCATCCATTCCGGGCCACGCCACGAGGTAGGCGATCGAACGCCATGCCGCGTGTGGGACGTGGCCCCGGGCCTTGCTCCAAGTCAGCCACTTGAGTCCGCAATAGATGGAGACGGCCAAAATCCACATAAACGCCCAAGGTTGAAGCAAATTGTAGAGCGCCAACGCGGCCAGGGGTAGGACAACCAGAGGGAGCCAACCGATCCATCCGGCATTTCGACTCGGTTTGGGCGGTGCCATGGTTTTCGTTTCGTCCTAGGATATTCAGGCCTGCTCGCGATTGATTCTAATCTAGACTGAGAGAACCATGCAGAATCCGGCAGAGATCGTCGCGCAATCGGCCACTCTCAAAGCAACGGCCATCCTCGACATCGACCACGAAGAAGTGCGGAGTACTGCAAGAATGCTGGTCGAGCCGCATCAGACAGGCCGCAATCTATTGCAAAAGGCCCACACGCTGTTGTCGCAGATGGTTTCCCCGGTGTACAGCGTTGACGAATGGCAGCCGGTGTCGAAAACACTTCAGAAGAAACAGGGTTCTTGCAGCCAACGCATGGCTTGCCTGGAGGCTCTGGCACGGTCCGCTGGAATTCCAACCAGAGTGCGGGCTTTGCATGTAAAGGGAAGTTTTTGGTATCCGCGTTTTAGGCTTTCGCGCTGGTTTATCCCGAAGCGAATTCTGCTCGTCTGGCCACAGTTTTTTCTTCAACAGTGGGTGGACTTTGATGAGCTGTACGCGCCCGCGGCGGAATTGGCTGCTGCAGCGTCACAAGGATTTCGGAACGATGGAGAATCGCTGTTTGAAGCGGTCGAGAAAACTCCGGTCGACTTACTCGGCAAGACATGCGGCTTGGCGTGCGCTAGACCCGAGCACGACTTGTCCAGGTTCGTACTGGATGACGCCGGATTTTTCGACACCCGCGATGAGGCTTTCAAGCGGTTTGGCTCTTTTCAGTTTACGCTGCGCGGGCGGGTGTTTGAGGCGGCGTTCGGAGGCCGGAGAAGTTCCTAATGAACGCACAATGCCGAGTAGGAAATCCGCCCCGCCCACTCCTTTTTCGGCCGGCACCCGGTCCCCGGAACTGCTACTGGTGATGTGGCTTATGCGGCAACCCCAGTACCATAGTCCCGTTGTATGGCTCGGCCAGGTCCGTTAGCATTTTCAGGCGGGATTCCTATGCCCATTCAGGCCCTCAAGCCGTTTACAACACGACGACTGCGTATTCTGTGGATCGTCATGGGCGCGCTACTGCTGGTTAGCGTGACTCCGCTTTGGCTCTATCATCGGCAGGCGCTTCGGCTCAGTGAGGGGAAACTGCAGGATACCGAGCGCGTGCAGCAAAGTGAAATAACGCGTTCGCTCGCCAGCGAAACCCTGCAATTCGAGCAAAGCCTGCGCGAACAGTTGCTGAGCCAGCGGCAGATGCTCGCGCTCGCCGGCTGGATTCAGGACGTGGACGACCCCTCGCACGCGCCGCAGCTCGCCCGCCTGCTGCAAGTGTTCGTCGAAAACAATTCGGACATTCTCTACGTTACGGCAGTCAACAAGGAAGCGAAGGGCCCTTCGGCCGGCAGTGTGAGCGCGGACCACGATCCGTTCGTCGAAGCAGCCTGGAAGCGGGCATTTACCTCGAGCATGCAGGGATTTGACTCCCTCAGCGAGCCATTCGCGCTCGGCCAGGACAATCGCCCGGCGCTGGTCGTCTCGGTGCCGCTGCTCGCGGACGGACAATTCGCGGGGATGTTGAGCGCCGTCGTGTCACTCGATCGGCTGCAGGCGCGGCTGCATGACGCAAGCGTGCGCGACCGAAAAGTCTTCATCGTGGACGTGCACGGGCAGATCGTCGCCTATCCCGACACGCGCGAGCTGGTCCCCGGGCGGGACGTCGCGTTGACCTCGCCGCTCGCTAAACAGATAACGGAATTGCCGCGGGAGTTGCGTGCGACGCAAACCTCAAACTTTCTGACACCTGGCAAGGATGGTCATCATCCCGTTGAAATGATCGGCACTTATAGCACGATACCGGAGCTTGGATGGGCCGTAATTGCGCAGCGCAGCCTGGACGCCGCGCGCGTGGATGCTGGAGTGAACGAGCTCACCGCAGAGGCGCTGCGCTTCGTCGTAGGTGTCACGTTTGTCGCGCTGGCGCTCGGATATCTATTCGCCGTAGGCATCACTCGGCCGATCCGGGGATTGGTCGAATCGGTACGCGCGATCAGCCGCGCCGAATTCCACGAACGCGTGGTCGTGAGCGGCACTGCCGAAATCGGCGAGCTCGCGGAAACTTTTAACAACATGGCCGGCGACATCGAGGAGTACGTCGAGCGTCTACAGCAGGCTGCGACCGAAAACCGTGAACTGTTCCTGGGGTCGATCCGCATGCTCGCGGCGGCCATCGACGAAAAGGATCCCTATACGCGGGGCCATTCCGGTCGCGTGGCGAAATATGCCCTGATTCTTGGAGACGGCCTCGGGTTGAATGCCGAAGATCTCGACCGGCTGCGGATCTCGGCACTGCTTCACGACGTGGGCAAGATCGGAGTGGACGACCGCGTACTCAAAAAGCCGGGCAAGCTCACCGATGAAGAATTCGACTTGATGAAGCAGCACCCGGTAAAGGGCGCGAACATCATGCGCCCGGTTGCGCAACTCAAGGACATGCTTCCGGGCATCGAACTGCACCACGAGCGCATGGATGGCGGCGGCTATCCCTACGGCTTGCAGGGCGACTCGATCCCGATGATGGCGCGCATCATCGCCGTTGCCGATACATTCGACGCCATCACCACGAATCGCCCCTACCAATCGGCGATGGATGTGGATTTCGCGCTCGAGCGCATTCGGTCTCTCGCAGTCACCAAGTTTGATCCCAACGTCGTCACAGCCCTTGAATCTGCCATTGCCGCTGGCCGCCTGCGCCTCTCTGCGACGCTCGTGGAAGTCTAACGATCCAGCGAGGGTTCGCCAGTCCCCAGCTCTCGGGGGGACGCCTGATCGGCCCGGCCGTCACTTTTAGCCGAGCGCCGGGCGTTCCTGGCTCAGCAGGTAACCGCTCGTATTCGCTTTCATCATCTTCCCGGCGAGATCGAGGATGCGCGCGGCTGCCTCATTCACGCTAAGGCCGCGAGCGTGAATGTTGGAGACCAGGTTGCGATCGGCGTCGGAATGAGTTGCGCGCGGGCGGTACCCCATATACGCGGACAGACTCTCGGCGGTGGCAAGTCCAGGACGCTCTCCAATGAGTAGCACCGCTACGCGAGGGTTCAAGAGTTCGCCAATTTCGTTCAGGATGCCGACGCGGCAACCATGAATTGCAAACGGCCGGCCGAGCTTCCACCCCCGCGCGTTGGCGCCCGCGTAGAGCAACGGAAGCAATGGCGGGACCTGCGCCGTTACGGCTGGCACCGACAGGCCGTCCCCGATGGCGATCTGAACGTCAGTGTCGGGCGGGCAGCATTTCTGTATTTCGACTCGAGAGGCATCATCAAAGTGCCGGCCCAGATCAGGGCGCAGCAGGTATTCGTGTTTCCGGCGCGCGTTCGTGTGAACTTCGAACAGCTGCCAGCTTTGCACGAATTCGGCGCCGAAACATGATTGCAAATCCAGCTCGGCGCGGACCGCGTCTTGTGCGGCAGCATGAGCCTCGCGCAAGTCCAACTGTGTGTTCGTGGTGTAGGCGGCCCCGGCTCGACCGACGAACAGACGCGCGGGTGTACGCGCACGAACCCTGCGCACGAATTCCGGAACGCCGCTCGGGGCCAGCGGCCAGTAGGGTTCGTCCGTCATTCAGACGATCTCCCCAAGGGAAGACTCAAGACCTTGCATCAGCTGGCGCCGCGCAGGCGCGTCCAGCAGAGCGGGTTCCGCATCACGGTAAATTCCCTTCTCGTTCAACCAACCCAGGAATTCCGGCGCCGGTAGGAGGTTGAAAAGCCGCCTGACCGCAACCGCGTCGTGGAAACTAGTGGACTGATAATTGAGCATCACATCATCGGCGCAGGGAACGCCCATGAAGTAGTTGCAGCCCGCAGCACCAAGGAGCAGAAGGAGATTGTCTGCCGAATTCTGATCAGCTGCGGCATGATTCGTATAGCAGACGTCGCAGCCCATCGGCAGACCGAGCAGTTTGCCCATGAAATGATCTTCGAGCCCGGCGCGAATGATCTGGCGTTCGTCGTACAGATACTCCGGACCGATGAAACCGACGACGCTATTCACGATAAATGGATCAAACTCACGCGCCACACCGTATGCGCGTGCTTCCAGGGTCAGTTGGTCGACACCCTGATGTGCTTCGGCCGACAGAGCGCTTCCCTGCCCCGTCTCGAAATACATCGCCTGATGACCCTTCCAGACGACCGCCCGGCTCTTATGGTGCTCGAGAACCTGCTCACGGCCCTCGCGCAGCGCCGCGACTGAAATGCCAAAACTGCGGTTGGCAGCTTCCGTACCGGCGACGGACTGAAAAAGCAGATCGACGGGGGCGCCTCGCCTCATGGCGGCGAGTTGGGCGCTGATGTGCGCGAGGCAGCACGTCTGCGTGGGCACTTTGTAGGTCTCGATGAGCCGGTCGAGCGCGTGCAGAATAGAGCTCACCGTCTCGACCGAATCCGATGCGGGATTGACGCCGATCACCGCGTCACCGCAGCCATACAGCA
>DATBXX010000026.1:0-51125 GCA_036514055.1 Candidatus Acidiferrales bacterium | reverse complement strand
TTCAGCGCTTCCAGAGGCGTCACCTGGTTCAAATCCGCGTCGCGCAACGCTTCAAGGACCGGCGCATCAATTGCCGTAAAGCTCGTCTGCTGCGGTTCAATCGCGGCAGCACCGGGCGAAAGCTCGGAGCTCAATTTCTGCTCGCGGCGTTCGTGACGCCGCAATATCTCCCGCGCGCGTACGATCACGTTGTGCGGCAGGCCGGCGAGGCGGGCAACCTCAATGCCGTAACTCTTGTCCGCGCTCCCGGGCTCGACGCGACGGAGAAACACGATCTTGCTACCGCTCTCCTGGACCGTCACGTGAACATTTCTTACCCCGGGCAGCAACCGTTCGAGCTCCGTCAGTTCGTGGAAGTGGGTTGCGAACAGGGTTCTTGGCCGCGCGCCTGAATGGAGCGATTCGACCACGGCCCAGGCGAGTGAAAGCCCGTCGAAGGTCGCCGTCCCGCGGCCCACCTCATCGAGCAGCACCAGGCTTGCGGGAGTGGCAGTGTTCAGGATCGCCGCGACCTCGCTCATTTCTACCAAAAAGGTGGAGCGTCCCCGGGCGAGGTTGTCCGATGCGCCGATGCGCGTGAAAATCCGGTCAAGAAGCGGGAGCCTCGCCTCCAGGGCGGGTACGAACGATCCCATCTGCGCGAGAATCGAAATCAGCGCTATCTGCCGCAGGTAGGTGGACTTTCCACCCATATTCGGACCGGTAATGAGCAGCAGGAACGGCGTTTCCCCGCCAAGGTAGAGATCGTTCGGCACAAACCGTTCGCCGCGGTCCTCGAGCAATTTTTCAATTACTGGATGTCTGCCGCCGGCGACCATGAGCTCCCCGCGGGGACCCGTGCGCGCGACCTGATTTTCTGTGAACGTTGGTCGCGAATAGCGGCGTGCGGCGGCGATGCGCGCAAAATTCACCAGGACGTCAAGCTGTGCGATCGCCGCAGCGGAGCGTTTCAGGCGGTGGGCCTGGCGCGCGATGGACTCACGGATTTCACTGTACAGGCGGCGCTCGATCTCAAGTGCGCGCTCCTCGGCACTGAGCACCTTACGCTCATAGCCCACCAGCTCGCTCGAGGTGAAGCGCTCGGCGTTCACCAGCGTCTGCTTGCGGTCGTAGTCGGCGGGCACGAGTGAGAGGTTGGGCTTGGAAATCTCGATGTAATATCCGAATACCTGGTTGTAGCGGATTTTGAGCGACGCGATTCCGGTTCGCTTTCGTTCGCGGTCCTCCATGGCGGCAATGGTCTGGCGGCCGTCGGTGAGGATTGCGCGCAGCTCGTCGAGCTCGGAGTGGAATCCGCGGCGGATCACGCCGGGTTCATTCGGCATGGCTGGCGGTTCGTCTGAGATCGCTCTTGCGATGATGTCGCGTATATCGGCGAGGTCGTCCATCTGTTCGTGGAGCGCCTGGAGCCGCCGTCCCGCTGTGGCTGAAGTAGAGACTCCAGGTTCGGTCGAGGCCGCGAAATGATCCGACACATTCTGCTGAAGGATTAGTCCGCGCACGGTGGGAATCTTGTCAAGCGAGGCTCGTAGTGCGAGCAAATCTCGTGGGGTCGCGATTCCCAAAGTTACGCGGCTCATCAGCCGCTCAAGATCGAGGATGCCCTCGAGCTCAGTGTGAAGCTCCTCGCGCGCGATGGTGCGCGATTTCAGTTCCGCCACGGCATCCAGCCGTTCGTCGATCTCACTCAGTGAGATTTCCGGGCGCAAAATCCAGGATCGCAGCAGACGGGCTCCCATTCCGGTGGCTGTATCGTCAATCGCACCCACAAGGGTCGCGGACACCTCATCCCCCGGAGCAGGCTCGACCAGCTCCAGATTTCGCGCCGTGACCTGGTCAAGGATCATCGCGTTCTGTTGCTCGTAGTACCCGATTCGGTCCAGGTGTTCCAGGCCCGTTCCGGCCGGGCGCAGGCTCGGGACCTTTGCAGTGTCCTGGGGCGTCCTGGCCCCGATGGCGGACGTCTGGCGAAGATAGTGCACGATCGCACCCGCAGCTACGGTTGCCTGGGGATGCCCGACCAGTCCGAATCCCTCCAGTGAGACGACACCAAAGTGCTGCTCGAGCAGTCGCGTCGCGACATTCCGGTCGAAAACCCAGTCGTCGAGCCGCGTCTCGACGCTCCTAGCCTGGAAGTCCACCGACCTTGGATTCGAGGGGCGGTCGTCGGGAAACAGAGTGGTCGGCCGCTCCAGCAGTATTTCCCGCGGCTGCAGGATCTCCAGCTCGTCGCGCAGGCGCGCCTCGGCTGTGGCGCCTCCAAATTCGGTCGCCCGGAATTCACCAGTCGAAAGATCTACATAGGCTAGACCGACCTTCGTCTCCGTCTGGCGGCCGACCGATCCGGTGCTGCCAGCCGCTGCGGCGCTGGCAGCGGCCGTGCGCGCTACGGCTGCCAAGAAATTGTTCTCCTTCGCATCTACCAAAGACGCGCCCATTGCTGTCCCCGGCGTCAGAACTCGAATTACCTCGCGCCTGACGAGCTTCTTGCCGGGGGCGGCATCTTCCATTTGTTCGCAGATGGCGACTCTGTGCCCGGCGCGAATCAATCGCGCGATGTAATTTTCGGCGGCGTGGTAGGGAACACCGCACATCGGCACCGGCTCGCCCTTTTCCTTGTTTCGTGCAGTGAGCGTGATCTGAAGCAGCCGCGAGGCGAGAACCGCGTCCTCGTAAAACAACTCGTAGAAATCACCCAGGCGGAAAAGCAGCAATGCCGTCGGATGTTGCTTCTTTGCGGCATGATACTGCTGCATCAGCGGGGTGGTGGGCTCTGTCATCCGCGTGCAATCTCCAGGCAGTCGAGCGATTATGCTGGCTCGCCCACGTGTTAGCAAGATTCTTCCTCCCCGCCGGCAGCGCAACTCGGTCCCGCCCGCTGCGCTATACTCAGCCATGCCTCGACGTCGCCCGACCCTCTGCGAGACGGAAATTAAGCTCGGCGTTACCGATCTCGCCCAGATGATTCAGAAGATCAGCCGCCTGGGAATCAAGTGCAGCGGCCGAGTTCGTGAGCGGAATACCCTTTTTGACGCCCCCAACGGCGAACTGCGGCGTCGCGGTCGCCTTTTGCGGGTTCGCGTGGAGACCCCCGCTCCCTCGACCCTTGTCTCCGGTGGGCTTCGGCGGACCTTGGTTACCTTCAAGAGTCCGGCTCCGGCGTCTGCGGGCTCCCGGTACAAAGAGAAGCTGGAAAGGGAACGGGTCGTGCGGGCTGGGCGGGGATGGCGGTCCGGCCTGCGGTCTTTGGGGTTTCGACCTGGATTCCGGTATGAGAAATTTCGGACGACCTTCCACCTGCGCGGGGTGCATCTGGACCTCGATGAAACTCCGGTAGGGGTTTTCCTCGAGATAGAGGGTGCGCCCGGATCGATTGATCGTATCGCCCGCCGCTTGGGATTTTCGCGGCATGACTACATTCGAAGCACCTATGCGGAGCTCTACGCACAGCAATGCCTCCGCCGCGGACAAATTCCGGGAAATATGTTGTTTCCTGCATGAAAAATCGGTCAAACAGTCACTCTTCGCTTGACAAAATTTCCATCTGCCTTTACTAGTCGAACGGGGATAAACGCGTCGTCATGGAATTGCGTTCGCCCAATTCGGAGCCTGACGGTAGTTGCCGCGCCGGGCAGCGCACCTGCTCCCGGCACGAGGTCGCTACCCCCGCGCTCGTTTTCGATCGCTGTTCCCGGGTTGTGCCTGAGGCGCGCCTCCTGCGCGCCGACTGGGAGTATGGGAACAGGGAGGCGAGGCCCGGCCTGACCTGAACCGAGGGCGGTATTCCGTCTGCCCGTGGCCGGGTCGTGATGCCGGTCCCGGGCATTTTTTTTTGGCTCTCCGGCAAGGATTGCCGTCCCCGGGGCGAACGCCAGGAGCCGGGGAGCCGGTCAATAGGCCCGCTTTGTTCGACGTGGTTCGAAGGAGCGTCTCATGGTTCACGCAACCGAGATTCTGGGTGCCGAAACGTACGATTCTCTGGGCAATTTTGTGGGGCGGGTCAAGGAAATGTTCATCGTTCCAGCCGAGCAGCCCAACCGTATTTCGCGCCTGCTGATCGGCCGCGGCCAGTATCGGCCGCTGGTGGCGCGCTTCGACCAGATTGCGTCGGTCGCGCCGGGGCGCCTAAAGCTTACGACCGACGAATCTGCGCTCGAGCTGTATCATCCCAACGAAGCATGGCTTGCCGTGCGGAAGGATCTGCTCGATCAGCAGATTATCGATACAAACGGCCGGAAGGTGGTTCGCGTAAATGACGTCGAGCTGGCCGACCACCGCGTCAATGGAAATACCGAACTTCGCCTGACCCAGGTGGACGTCGGACTTCCCGGCGCAGTTCGCCGTCTGCTGCAGGGTATCGTCCCGCCGATGGGCATTCGCCGCATCCAGCAAAGGCTTCCCCGGCGAACCATCCTTTGGGAATTCGTCAACCTGATTGAGCCCGACCCGCTGCGTCGCGTAAAGCTGCGCATGTCGAGCGACAAGCTGGCTGAACTGCACCCTGCTGACCTTGCCGACATCATGGAGGAGATTTCGCCCGACGAACGCCAGGCCATTATCGACTCGCTCGATGAGCAGACCGCCGCAGAGACGATCGCGGAACTCGACAAGCGCCTCCAGACCCAGGTGGTCGAAAAGCTGGATACGGAAAAAGCTGCCGACATCATTGAGGAAATGAACCCGGACGAAGCCGCCGATCTGATCCAGAGCCTGGATTCGGAGAAATCCAAGGAAGTTCTCGATGAGATGGAGCACCGCGAGGCACTCGAAGTGAAAGAGCTGATGCGATTCGGAGAAGACACCGCCGGTGGGATGATGAACACCGAAATCGTCGTTGTAGGAGAGGACGCGACGCGCGGCGAGGTGGTGGATTACATTCGCTTCCATGATGTCTCAATCGACCAGCTCGACAACGTGGTCCTGATCAACCGTGACGCCGCACTCGCCGGCACCGTGCCGGTTGCGCGATTGATTCTGGCAGGCGGTGAACAGCGCATGGCCGATCTCGTGTTTGAACCGATGCTCTCGGTCAAGCCAGACGCGAGCGATAAGGAAGTGTTTGAGATTTTCGACAAATACAATCTGCGCAGCCTCGCGGTGGTTGATGATGACAACGTGCCGGTGGGCGCGATCACCGTCGACGATGTGGTAAGCCGCATGCGCGCCAAGCTGTAGAGCAACGTGCTGACAAGTGATGTGCGCTGGGAGCGCGCGGTTTCGGAGTCTACTGGATGCGATCGCCTTTCTTGGGTGGCTTGAACCCTCAAGGAGGCAGCAATCGTCCACCGGGTTTACGAGGTTGTGTTTGACGACGCCATGAATACTTGGGGCACATTGACGGACACGTTTTCCCGACTGGCCAGCCGGGGAAAGGACTTCAACCGCCGCACGCGCACGATGCGCAGGCGGCTCGCGGTTTTTTTCGCCGTCGTTGGGCCGGGACTAATCACCTCGAACGTCGACAACGACGCCGGCGGCATCGCGGTGTACACAACGTCGGGCGCGCAGTTTGGCTATGCGCTTTTGTGGTCGCTCATTCCCATGACCATTGCGCTCTACGTCAGCGAGGAGATGTGCGCCCGGATGGGTGTGGTCACCGGCAAGGGGCTGTCCGATCTGATCCGCGAGGAATTCGGATTTCGCTCCACGTTCTTCGTCATGATCGCCGCCTTTTTGGTGGACCTGAGCAATACCGTTGCGGAGTTCGCCGGCGTAGCCGCTTCGATGCAGATCTTCCACGTCAGCAAGTATGTGTCCGTGCCCCTTGCCGCCATCGCCGTCTGGGTGCTCGTGGTGCGCGGAAGCTATCGGCAGGTGGAGAAAATTTTTCTAGTCGCCTGCGCCTTCTATCTCTCCTATGCGGTCTCGGCTTTTCTTGCGAAACCGGATTGGATCGTGGCCGCCAAGGCAACCGTCGTTCCCAACGTTCACCTGAACGCGCCTTACCTGCTGATGCTGGTCGGCCTGGTGGGCACGACGATTGCTCCCTGGCAGTTTTTTTATCTGCAGGCGGGCTTCGTTGAGAAACGCGTGGGCCCGCGTCAGTACAAGCACGCGCGCATGGACGTGCTGGTTGGCAGCATTTCGTGCATGGCCATCGTCTTTTTCATCATCGTTTGCTGCGCGGCCACGTTGAACGCTCATGGAATGACCGACATCACCGACGCTGGACAGGCCGCTATGGCTCTGGTGCCGCTTGCGGGAAAGTGGGCGGGCTACCTGTTTGCCTTTGGCTTGCTCAACGCCTCGCTGTTCGCGGCTTCCATCCTGCCGCTTTCAACCGCACATGTGATCTGCGAAGGTCTGGGGTTTGAAGCCGGCCTGGACCGCAAACTGAAAGAGGCCCCGACCTTCTATTCGCTGTACACGCTGCTGATCGTCGTCGGGGCAGGGATCATTATGATTCCGAAGGCGCCCCTGCTGAAAATTCTCGTTCTTTCGCAAGTGGCCAATGGAGTCTGGTTGCCCGTCGTGCTGATTTTCATCCTGCTGCTGATTAACCGCCGCGACCTGATGGGCGACCACGTCAACACCTTGACTTTCAACGTCATCGCCTGGGGCTCGAGTATTCTGATGATTATCCTCACGGTTGTACTGGTCTATGTCTCGTTGTTTGAGCCCTCGGCTGCCGGGCTATCGGGTTCGCTTTTGTCGCCGATTCATCTGTTCGCAAATCATCCCGAACTTCACAGTGGTCTGTGACCTTCCTGGCAGCCCCGGGCGTCTCGGTTGTCGTTTCAAAGCTACCCGGGTGCCGGCGTCAAAACCTTTAGAGATCACGATCGCGCTATTTGAGGTTCCCCTGAATTTCGGGACTGTGAGCCCGGCTTCGCGCGCAACAGTCCGCGCCATATTGCGCAGCGTGGGTGCGTATGCTACTTTCGCTCGCGGTCGTTCCTTGAGCGCTTTCCCGTGAAAAACAACGAGCTTTTCAAACCCGCCAGCCGCGAGGAAGCGGAGCTTCTGGAGAAACTCGATCCGGACCGCTTGCCGAACCACCTTGCCGTGATCATGGACGGCAATGGTCGGTGGGCGGAGCGGCGGCATCTGCCGCGCGTGGCCGGGCATCGCGCCGGGGTGAAGGCGGCGCGGGAAGTGATCGAAACGTGCGCACGGCTGCATCTCCCCTGCCTCACACTGTACGCCTTCTCGCTGGAAAACTGGCGCCGGCCCCAAGCTGAAGTCGACTTCCTGATGCGCCTGCTCCGCGAATATCTGAAGCGCGAGCTTCCGACAATTCACAAGAACAACATCCGCCTGCTGGTAATCGGGCGGTCCGCACAGCTTCCCGAAGCCGTCGGCCGGGACATCGCCGACGCCATGCGGCAGACCGCCCGCAACACGGGTATGAAGCTCGTTGTCGCGCTTAACTACGGGGGCCGCGCAGAGCTCGCTGACGCCTTCAACGCCATGCTCGATCACGTCCGCGCAAATGGTCTGTCCGCATTTCGAGCCGACGAGCAGTCGATTTCCGATCATCTCTACACCGCCGGGCTGCCCGATCCCGACCTGCTGATCCGCACCAGCGGCGAGATGCGCGTCAGCAATTTCCTGCTTTGGCAGATTGCCTATGCCGAGATCTACGTGACCGAGGCCCTCTGGCCGGATTTTTCCCGCGTTCGTTTGCTCGAGGCGCTGGTGGATTTTCAGAAGCGCGAGCGCCGCTACGGCGGGCTGGGCGCTCTGCGGCCCGAGCATGATGCGCGCTCGAGGCGAGGCTAGAAGCGGATGGTCCTGCGAATTCTAACCGCCGCTGTGCTGATCCCCACGGTGGTGGCGCTGGTGTGGTGGGGGCCGGCGCCACTGCTTGCGGCGGTTGCGGCAATCGTTGCACTGCTAGCTTTGCACGAATTCTTCACGCTCGGCGAACGCGTGGGCATGAGGGCATTCCGAAACTGGACGATGCTCTGCGCCGCCGGGCTCTTCTATGCACAGTACGCCGCGGGGACGGTCGAGATGCGGACCCTGGGCGGAGGGGCCCTGCTTATCCGGGACGCCGCACGCGGCGCAGTTTCCTTGGAACTCGTTCTCCTGATTTTTCTGTTTGGCTCGGTCTCCATCGGCCTCGCCACCCGGCGCCCCTTGCAGGACGTGCTGCCCGCGATCGCCATCAGCGCCGCCGGATTGCTGTTCGTTGCGTTGCCGTTCAGCTATCTGGTACGCGTCAACGAGATTGAACGTATCGGTCGGCAGCTGGTTCTGTTTACGCTTTGCCTGATATGGGCTGGCGACATGCTGGCTTATTTCGTTGGCCGATCACTCGGACGCCTGCCCATGGCGCCCGCGCTCAGTCCCAAGAAAACCTGGGAAGGCGCAATTGCAAATCTGCTCGCATCGCTTCTGGTCGCTGTCTTGTTCGCCCGGTGGATGCAAGCCGACATCGCAAGCTTGCTTGTGCTTGCTGCCCTTGCCAATATCGCCGGACAGATGGGAGACCTGATCGAATCAGCGTACAAGCGAGGGGCGGTGGTGAAGGATTCCGGCGCGCTCTTGCCCGGACACGGCGGGATGCTGGACCGGGTCGACAGCCTGATCCTGGCGGCTCCGGTGGTATGGATCGCCTGGCAGTGGATCGCCACGCGGTAAGCAGGGAACTGCACATTTAATTCCGTGAAGGGGCACAAAGAGTGCTGCGACCTTGAGGGATCTTAGTCTGATCGGCCGCCGGCGAATAATCTCGCGATCGCTACTAGGACCACCGCGCCGACCGTAGCAGCTGCCAGGCTCCCCCAGAATCCCCAGGCCTGGATACCAAGCTTTGTAAAAATCCAGCCGCCGACCACGGCGCCGATCAGCCCCAGGACGATGTCCACGACGCAGCCGAACCCGCGCCCCCGGGTGATGTGCCCGGCAATCCACCCCGCCAGCAATCCAATGATGATCCAGCCGATAAATCCGCGGGAGGAAACGCCGAAGTAGTATTCATGCTGCAGAAGGCCAGCGAGGAATCCGAGGGCGAGCATGATGACGCCTTTCCGGCTAGGCTGTCATCCCTGGCAGAAAATGTACCCCAGGCATTTATAGATCAGCTTCGCCGCAAGCAGATCAGACGCGTGGCCGCCCGGATGAGGCAGGAGCCCTACCACGTCCATCCCCACGATCTTCTTATGGTCTGCGACCGCGCGCAAGAGAGACGTCATCTGATACCAATCGAGGCCCCCGGGCTCGGGACTGCCCGTTGCCGGCATGATCGAGGGATCAAAGCCTCCAAGGTCGATCGTGACGTACACGCTGGGACTGAGGTCGCCGAGAACCTTCGCGATCCAGCTCTTCAGCGGCAAGCGGGCTACGTCCTTGGCCCAATAGATCTGAGTTTTCAGCTGCGGGATCGCGCGCGCCTCCTCGGCGGAAATCGAGCGGATGCCGACCTGCACGGCCGGGCACATCTCGACGACGCGGCGCATGGCACAGGCCGGGCTCGCGGGATAGCCCTGATACTCCAGTCGCAGCTCGGCATGGGCGCCGATATGAAGCACCGAGAGATCCTTATATTTCAGAGCCATGGCGGAAACCAGTGGCGGAGTGAGCGCGTGTTCGCCGCCCAGTGCTACCGGAAACTTGCTATCGTCCAGAAGTCCGGTTTCAGCCGTAAAGAGCTCAGTAATGACTTCGCCGAGGCCGCCGTCCATCGTATCGATGGGAGCAAGCGTGTGGATGCCGATCTCTTTGTACGGCTCGAGCTGAAGCTCTTCGTCATAGAGCTCGAGATGACGGCTTGCCGCCAAAATGGCAGCCGGGCCGTTGCGGGCACCCTGCTGGTGCGAGGTGGTACGCTCCAGAGGCACCGGGAAAATCACGGCGCGGGAGGATTCATACCGCGAATACTCATCGGGGATTCCGCAGAAGTTCTCGGGCGGGATCGGCGTGTATCGGCTCATGGTCGGTTTGTGCGTCCTTGGGAAGTTCCTGGCTCGCCGGTCGCCAGCGGTACCAGCTCTTTTGAAGTTACCTGCGGGGGCGATGAATGGCAAAAGAATAAGGCCCCAGCGCCGCGAATGCTACACGGCCCGGCAACTGGAAGTATTCACGGGATCACGCGCTGCGGGGGGGCGGGTTTCGTGGTACGAGGGGCCTAGTCGTCCTCGCCGAGAAGGATCGCCGCCGCGAGAACTGTGGTCCACAAGCCGCGTTTGTCGCCCACGGCTGACTGGGTGATGTTCATGGTGCGGACGATCTTGTTCGAAATCCGATAGACTTCTTTTTTCTCGTCCCAGGAAAGATCGGGATCGAACTCGACATTGAGGGTCGTCGCAAGCATTTCCGCCGCAAGTTCCTCGGTATATTCGCCCGCGATTTCTTCGCTTTCGCCGAACGAATGATGTTCTGAGAGGTATCCGTACATGGATTTATCGGCAGGCAGGGCCAGCCCCACGCCTGCGGCGATCAAACGGTGGGGTTCGCGCGTCTGATTTTCACTGATGACGGTGAACGCTACTTGGCCTGGCTCCAGGTGCTTGAGCCCCTCGCTTCGCGAGATCAGTTTGCAGGAAGGCGGGAAAATCGAGGAGACGCGGACGATGTTGCAAGCGGCAATTCCCGCGTTGCGCAATGCGAGCTCGAAGCTCGACAGGCGTTCGCGGTGCTTTCCGACTCCCTTGGTGAGGAAAATGTTCTTTGCGACGAACGCCATGAGTCTTGCCGGAGTGCGGTGCCTCCTGATGTCTCGTTCAGTAAAATCTGCGTTCGAAAATTAGCAAGCGTGCAGAGCGATGTCAACTCATTTCACGTGCGGCGAAAATTACAGTTGCGTGAACGACAAAGGGAACGACGAGTTCGCGCCGTGCTCACTCTTTGTTGCAGATCACGATACACGGGCCGAGCGCATCGGCGATCAATTTCAGCTCGCGAAGCTGAGGATGTGTGAAATCCGGTCCGGCATCCGCCATAGCCTTGCCCTTTCGGGATGCTTGCAGGACACCGATGACTTTTCCGGCCGACAGAATCGGCGTACTCATGATTTTCTGAATGGGGTCGCCGCGCTTCTCATCAGCGATCGGCACCGCCTCGAACACCGATGCGTGAGGGACGACCGAGAAGTGGTTGATTAGCTCCGGCCGCTTTTCCCGCACCGTGCGCGCTGCCAGGGAATTGGTGCTCGATAGCGGAATTTGCCCTACGGTTCGCAAGCTTTCTGGCGCAAGAAACCGCAAGGAGCGCCCGTCCGGCGTGAGCCCAAGGATGGCGACTTCGTGGGGCTGCAGACCGAAATTCTTGCTGACCAATTCCAGTACGCGAACGAGCTGAATCGGTTCGCCGCCCCCGCCTTTTCGGACGGCATCTGCGGCCCACCTCTTCAATTCGCCAATATGTTCGCTAGCCATCGTCGGTATGGGTTTTCCGGGCGCAAAGTCTCTCACAGCATACTCCCGGTTCCGATTCCATCCGAGCATGTCTCGCGTTACACGTGCGCTGGATGCAACACCTGCATTCGGCCGTTTCCAGGCGTCCCGACGCCATCACGAGCGGGAGTTCTGGTATAACCTTACCCGGGGCGGGATCGCGGCCGAGGTCTGCAGGGAACTCTGTTCCGCGCCGTATCGCTCGCCACAAACCGCACGTTCGGAGGCGTTCTGTCATTGCCCGGGTTTGACCCTCAATCGGAAATCTCTGCCAAGGCCCGCGATCTGCATTTTCGTTCGCTGGTGATGGATACGCATACCGATACGACGCAGCGATTCCTGCATGATGACTTTGATCTTGGCGCACGCCACGCGGACGGGTCAGTTGACATCCCCCGGATGCGCGAGGGCGGGCTAGGCGCGATCTTTTTTGCCGTTTGGATCAAGGGCACCATTACCGGCCCGGAAGCCGTCAAGCGCGCACTCGCCCAGATCGCAGCGATTGGCCGTCAAGTGGCAAGACATCGGAATGATTTGGCGCCGGCGATCACCGCAAGCGACATAGGACGCGCGCGAGCGGCGGGCAAAATCGCCGTTCTCACGGCAGTCGAGGGCGGGCACATGATGAACGGGGACCTGGACGTCCTGCGCGAATTTGCATCGCTGGGAGTGAGCTACATGACGCTGACGCACACCCAGAACACGGATTGGGCCGATGCCTCAACCGCCAAGCCCTCGCATGATGGGCTAAGTGACTTCGGCAAACGGGCCATCAGGGAAATGAATCGGCTGGGGATGATCGCGGATGTCTCGCACATCTCAGACAAGGCGCTGAGCGACGTGCTCGAGGTCAGCGAAGCTCCCGTGCTTGCATCGCACTCGTCGTGCCAGGCGCTGTGTCAAACCCCGCGAAATCTTTCTGACACAATGATCAAGGCGCTCGCGGCCCGCGATGGGGTGATGCAGATCAATTTTCACATGGGATTTCTCAGCCAGAAGTTCCGGGACGCGGAAAAAGCCCAGCCGGAGCTGGGGAAGCAGATTGAAGCGGAAGCAGTCAAGCGGTGCGGCGAAAATGACGCCTGCCAGATCCTGGAATCGGATAAGATCGTCCGCGGGTTTGTGGCCGAGGGCAAGCTGCCGCGGGTCGACTGGACGCTGATCCTCGACCATATCGACCACGCCGTGAAGGTAGCGGGCATCGACCATGTCGGAATCGGATCTGATTTCGATGGCGCCGAAATGCCCTATGGCATGGAGGATGCCGCGTGCCTGCCTCGGATTACCGACGGCCTGCTCCGAAGGGGTTATTCGGAAGCAGGCATCGAGAAAATTCTCAGTGGGAACGCGCTGCGTCTGATGCAAGATGTGGAGGCCCGAGCGAAGTCAAGGAAAGGAAATATCGCATGAAACGTCTCGCCGCAATGATTTCACTTTGCATGATGGCCGTTTCTCTACCAGTCGCGCCTGCAGCCCAAGCGCAAGCGCAGCCCGCAGGACAGACGAGCCCAGCGTCGCAACCAAGGACAACACACATGACCAGCGATCCCGCTTTGCTGCATCCGGCTACACTCACTGCGAAGGCGCCTGAATCCTTTCAGGTGAAGTTCGTGACGACGAAGGGCGATTTCGTCGTCGATGTCACGCGCGCTTGGGCTCCCATTGGCGCCGACCGCTTCTATAATCTCGTGAAGCATGGATTCTTCACCGACGCCGCGTTTTTCCGCAACGTTCCGGGCTTTATCGTGCAGTTCGGATTGAGCGCCGACCCGGCGGTCAACAAGGTCTGGCAAAGCGCCAATATCAAGGACGATTCGTCAAAGCAGAGCAACGCTCCGGGCACGATCACGTTCGCGACTGCGGGCCCGAACACGCGCACAACACAGCTGTTTATCAATTTCGGCAACAACACGTTTCTGGATAGCCAGGGATTTACTCCTTTTGGCAAAGTCAGCTCGGGCATGGACGTCGTTCAAAAATTGTACAGCGGCTACGGCGAGCGCCCGGACCAGGGTGCGATTACGTCTCAGGGGAAGGCGTATCTCGATAAGAACTTCCCTAACATTGACATGATCAAGTCCGCGACGATTGTCTCGCCGGCCGCGAACTGATTTCGCCTCGGGCGGGCGAACGGATGGTCGTTCGCGAGGCCCGTTCGGCGATCTCCCAGCCCGCATGAGCGAGACTCAAGTTAGCGGATTCGGCAGTCGCCCGCTCGCAGCCGCACGTTCAAGTGAGCGGGTGCTTGGCGCCACGTTCATTCTGGCGGGCTTGGCCGTTGCGAAGCTCGTTCTGCAGTTTGCCGGCATTCACCACTATGGGTTTTTCCGAGATGAGCTGTATTACATCGCCTGTGGGGAGCATCTCGCCTGGGGCTATGTCGATCAGCCGCCCCTGATCGCCTTGCTCGCGTGGTGTTCGCGGCATCTGCTGGGGAATTCGCTTGTCTCTTTCCGCCTGCTCCCGGTACTTGCGGGCGCTGCCGTGGTGTTCCTGACCGGCATCTTGGTTCGTGAGCTGGGCGGAGGCCGCTTCGCGCAGTTTCTCGCTGCGGCGGTGGTCCTGTTTGCGCCTGCCTATCTCGCCTTCGACAGTTTTTTTTCGATGAACGCGTTTGAGCCGCTGTTCTGGTCGCTCTGCGCTTGGATCGTAGTCCGCATCGTGCGGGGGGCCTCGCCGCGGTGGTGGCTGGTGTTCGGCGCGATCGCCGGCGTTGGCCTTGAGAACAAGCACACCATGGCGGTGTTTGGTTTTGCAGTTTTGGCCGGACTTGTGCTGTCAGGCGAACTGTCCATGTTTTATTCCCGCTGGATATGGATCGGCGGGCTCATCGCGCTTGTGATCTTTCTTCCAAACCTGTTATGGGAAGCGCGCCATGGCTGGCCGCAGATTGAAGTTGTGCGCAACGCTCAGCTCTACAAGAATATTCCCATCTCGCCGCTGCGCTTTGTCGGAGAACAGATCATCTTCCTAAATCCCCTCGCGCTGCCGGTCTGGGCCGCGGGTCTGGCGTGGTGTTTCTGGGCGCGGGCCGGGAAGCCGTTCCGCTTTCTGGGGTGGACCTATCTGATTGTGATGGCCGTTTTCATATCGCTCGGCGGTAAATCCTACTACGCACTGCCCGTCTATCCGATTCTGATTGCGGCGGGCGGCGTCGCAATTGAGCGTTTCTTGGACGCAACGGGCCGGCGCGTCATGCGAGTCGCGTTTGTGGTGTTGCTCATCACTGGCGGATTGATCGCGCTTCCGTTTGGAGTGCCGTTGCTACCGATTGGAACGTTTGTGCGCTATTCGCGGCTTCTCCCGGCGGCAGGCGCAGTGAAGACCGAACGGGACGCCGTCGACGCCCCGCTTCCGCAGCTCTATTCCGACATGTTTGGATGGGAGACGCTGGCGACGACGGTCGCGCAGGTTTACGAGGGTCTTCCGGAAGCCGATCGCGCCGATTGCGGAATTCTGGGCGGGAACTACGGCGAGGCGGGCGCGATAGACCACTTCGGGCCGGCGCTGGGTTTGCCCAAGGCGCTTAGCGGACACAATAGTTACTATTATTGGGGGCCCCGCGGTTATTCAGGAGCGTGCATGATTATTTTCGGAGAACGCTCCGGTGAGTTCATCAAACTATTCGGAGATGTCCATCTCGCGGCGACCAGCACCAGTCCCTACGCCATGCCCAACGAACAGAGCGTTCCTGTGTACGTGTGTCGCAAACCGATCGCCCCGCTTGCGATTCTCTGGCCGCGATTCAAAATGATCATTTGATGGTTCCGAATACGAGCGGTCACAGGAGACTTACGACAGCGGTGCGCGGCGAGGAAACAGCACATCGCGTTCGAGGCGTTCGGCATCCAGGCCCGCTTGGGCTAGTTTCCGGCTGACCTCGGATCCAAAGCTCCGCACGATGCAAAGCAGCACGCATTCGCTGGTCAGGATGGGAACGTGGCCGCCCCCGACAGAGTCGCGGGTAGGTGCGATTTCCTCGGCCTGCTTGAGCACCGCTGCAAGGGCAGCCGAGGGCCGCAGGGCCGGATCAGAAGGCGGGGTCTTCTTGAGTTTGGCGAGCGACCGCCAGAGCTGGCTGCGCTCGCCCTTGCGGCGCAACGTATCGTAGTCCTCGATCCAGGAGTGCCACCTCTGGGGACTGATCCGGCAAATGCCGCGCAGAAAGCCTTCGATTTCCTCGCGGTTTTCCTCCTGCCAGTACACCGACAGGCGCTCCCAATTGCAGATGTACATTCCCGCCAGCAGATCGGCAACTTCGATCACCTGCGACGCGCGGCTACTCGCGAGCATGGTGGCAAACGTTTCAGCTCGCGCCAAATCCAGCGTCAGCCGCCGGGAGCTGGCCTGCAGATGGCCGCTGCCGTTCGCTGCAAGAAACCGGGAGGGCGAGGTTCGGGCGGGTTTTCGGCCAAATGGTTTCATGGTACAAGGACGAGTCCGACGACAAGCTTAGCAGATCGGGATCGATCGAGGTCCTGGGGGTGCAGCGAGCGTTGCCGCAAAGAAAAACGCCCTCCTGGCCACGGATCCGCCGCATTTTCCGGGCGCTCCATAGCGTTTTCAAATGGGATCGAGAGAAACTTCCGTTGGTTCGCTTTATGACTTTTTTATGCCTTTGGGATTACATTCCCGTTCCAGTGATAGTCTTGGCCAGATTCGTCGAATCTGCCGCATCCGTTTTTTCGATTGGACGTTTCGGTCGACGCGCGCTACCTTACTCTGGGTTTTGGGGACACCGATAGCGCTGGACCCGCCCTTGTTTTCCGTACGGCGATCCCAAACGAGCTGGAGGAAGCTTCATGTCGAACGAACTTCGCAACTTCTTGGCGCTGACATACGGCGAGCTGGAAGAACTGAACATCAAGGCCAAAGAGCAGCGCAGGAATCGCGTTGAGAGCCACAAACTTCAGGAAGAACGGCTGAAGTATCTGACCGACGAGAAGCGCATCAAGGCTGTGACACTGTGTTTCAGCGACCTGGAAGGCAGGTTGCACATGCTGGACTACGACAAAAAGTTCCTGGTCAAGAGCTGGGACAATCTCACATTCGACGGCTCCTCGATCCGCGGATTCACGGCGCAGCGCGAAAGCGACTTGCGCTTGGGAATCGATTGGAGCGCCTTTTACTGGGGTCCGGCCGATTTCTTTGGTTCCGGCAAAGTGCTGGTTTTCGGCGAAGTCATCGAAAAGAAGGGCGGTCCATACGCCGCCGATATTCGCGGGATTCTGAAGGCGTTTGCCGAGTCGAAATTCAAGAGCGATGGATTCACGCTCAACGCAGCAAATGAGATCGAGGGGTTCCTGTTCGCCGGAAAGGACGCCGAGAAGCACTACTACGAAACAGGCAAATTCGAGTACGTCAATACCGGCGGCTACTATCACTCGCTTCCCGGCGACCCACTCCGCAGCTTTATCGATACGGTGGCCGAAGTGCAGCGCGCCATGGGTTTCCAGAACGAAAAGGATCATCCCGAGGTTGCGCCCTCGCAATTTGAAATCAACTATGGATACGGAGAAGTGGTCGCCGCAGCGGACCAAATTCAGCTTTATAAATTGGTCTGCCGGCAGGTGGCCACCAACCTGGGAATGACCGCGTCGTTCCTGCCCAAGCCGGTTGTGGGCGTCAACGGAAGCGGCATGCACACCAACGTATCCATCATGAAGGAAGGCAAGAACCTGTTCTGGGACCCCAAGGGCGAGGACATGTTGTCGTCGGTGGGATGGTCATTCGTCGATCGCATTCTGACTCACGGCAACGACATCTGCCTTGCGTTGAACCCCAGCGTCAACGCATTCCGCCGCCTCGACCCGCACTTCGAGGCCCCGAACCAGATTATCGCCTCTGCGGTTGACCGCGGATCGATGGTCCGTATCCCGATAGGAAACGACAAGAGCATGCGCGTCGAGGTCCGTTCGGTTGCTCCCGACGCCAATCCGTATCTGGTCCTCTATTCCATTTTCAAGACGGGAATCGATGGAACAATTGCTAAGACGCCGAACCTCCGCCAGGCAAAGCGGTACCTGCCTGACAACATCTACACGGCGCTGGAGGATTTCCGAAAGTCGGAGTGGATGACGACGCTGCTCGGCGAAGACGTGAAGGGCCGCTACGGGGACCTGAAACAAGCCTCCGCCGACCGCTGCGCGCGCCTTTTGGGCACGGTCGTCAAGGGACCAGAGATTCAGTTTCACCACGAGGTTTACAATCAGTACCTGTGGAACCAGTTCTAAGGTCCCGGATCAAGTTCGAAAAGCGAAAACGCCCCGGCGGCCATCCCAGCCGGGGCGTTTATCGTGTTTGTGCCTTCGTTGACCCAGACTGAGCGACGGCAAGCGCGAGAGCTCGGGCCGCTCTACATCGATCTCACCGGCATTTTGACGACGTCGTCGGTTTCGAGTACTTCCTTGACGACAAATCCCTCGGCGAACTTGACGCCAATCATGCGCCCATAGTGCCGCGCCTGCAGGCTCATCCGCTCCTCCAGCTCGTCAAGCGGCAGCTCCACTTTCGACTTCCTGTCACGTTTGGGTGGGCGGAATTGCGAGGTGTAGGCCAGAATCGCCCGACGGCGCTGGTCGTACTGTTTGGTGATGTCGACGGCGAAAGTCGGCCGGACATCAGCATAGGCCGCCGCGTACAGAATCTTGAAGGGACGAAAGGCTCCGCCCGCCAGCGGGTAGTTTTTCAGTCCCGCTACGAAACACGCTTCATAGCCGAGCCGCGCGGCCGTGTAATGGTCCGGGTGCCGGCCTTTCCAGTAAGGCAGGATCACAGTGTGGGGCTCGAACTCGCGGATTAGTGCGGCGATCGCCGCCTTGTACTCATCGCTCACGGTGAGGTGCGCGTCCGGCAGGCCGAGATTCCGCCTCACCGCTACACCCAGTATTTTTCCGGCGCGAGCGGCTTCCTTCAGCCGTGTTTCGGGAGTTCCGCGAGTGCCGGTCTCGCCCCGCGTCAGGTCGAGAATTCCCGTGCGGTATCCCGCCGCGGCCATCTTGATCATCGTCCCGCCGGAGGTGAGTTCGACGTCATCGGGATGGGGCGCAATCGCCAGCAGGTCGAGTTTCATTCGCTCTCCGTTTTGCGGCCTCAACCGAGCCGACGACTCTTACATCGAATGCAGTGCGATGCGGTTGCCTTCGCTATCGAGAATGACGGCGCGAAAGCCGTGATCACCGATCTTGTGCTTGGCATGCACGATTTTGCCACCGCGGGATTCGGCCTGCGCGATCGTGTCATCAAGTCGGCCAGAGCAGTTGAGATATACGAGCGGACCGCGAGCGCCGGGCGCATTTTCCTCGCCCTCGGGTTGATAGAGGCACCCGCTTGAGTCCGGACCTGTGCCCGGCAGAAGACCGATGGCAAATCCCGGGTACTCCTGTTTCTTGACTGGCTGGCCTAGCAGCGCGGAATAGAAGCCAATGGCGCGATCCAGGTCGCTCACCGGAATATCGCACCAAACGACTTGGTTGGGCATCTCTCACCTCCTCCACAAACGAGCTCGCAAGCATAGGTCATCCGAGTTTCGCGTGTCCAGCGACAAGCAGGTCGGGGGCGCCAGCGGCGAATGCAAGAACTTCCTAGAGCCGGCTGAGCGGTGGCAAGTGAAAGTGCAACCGCCCCGCATTGCCCGCTGTGTGATCGTGCTGCAGCGTAATGTGCGTCCGGATCACTGCCAGGTTGCGAAAGTATCGCCCGAGCGGCGCCGTTTTGTTGGCCGCGGAGGTTCCGCTGGTACGAAACATCAAATCGACCGCCTCCCAACAGAGTCTCACACACTGTTGCTCAATCTGCAGGAACCTGCGGTCGTCCTCATCACTGAACGGAATCGCCTGCTCGGCGTCGCGACGCGCGCGCTCTGTGTAATCCGAGGCCATCTGCAGCAGCGCTGCCTCCGCCGTGTCCACCAGCGACTGAGCTTCGCCAAAATGGCGCTGGAATTCGGCTTCGAGCGCCCGAGCTTGAAACGGCGGGAAACTCGCCTTTTTCGTTCGAAGAGTCTCGTCGTATACATCCAGCGCCCCCCGGCCGATTCCCACGGCGACCGCGCCAACTTCCGACACCAGCAGGGAAGTGATTCTCCCGCGGAACAGGGGATTCGCGTGCAGCAGGCTTCCCGGGCGCGGATGGATGTAATGGCCCGATGCGTCATACACCACCAGCGCCCTGTGGTTTGGCACGAACATCTCCTCGACGACCACCCGGCGCGAGCTCGTGCCTTGCATGCCGATCACCTGCCAATTGTCCACGATTCGATACTGATCGCGGTCGAACAGGATGAATGCGCCGCCACCCGGCGAGTGTGCATCGGGATCCTGGATGATGCAGGCACCGATAAAATGCGTGGCCAGATCGCAGCCGGACGTGTAGTCCCATGAGCCCCGCACGCGATATCCGCCGGCAGCCGGCAGTGCCAAGCCTCCCGGCATCGCGACGCTGGGTGCACGAAACTCGCCGGTGTCGCCGAAGGCCTCGCGTTGGCCGGCCTCCGGAAACGAAGCCATCAGGAATGCGTGTCCTGCCGTCAGTGCCAGCACCCAGCCGCTGTCCGAACACCCCCGCGAAACCGCAATCATTACCTTCAGAAAAGTCGAAAGGCCGAATTCGTAACCGCCGAAGCATCGCGGCTGAAGGATGCGGTAGAAACCGGCCCTGATGAACTGAGCGTTGGTGTCCTCGGAAATTTCTCCCGCAGCCTCGCAGTCGTTCTGGCGGGCGCGCAGCATGGTGCGCATCGCCTCAGCGCGCCCGACGATCTCTGAGGGCGTGAGATCGGGCTCGGGCGGCGGGATGGGCCGGGCTGATTTCGTCGCTTCCAATTTGGCCAAGGTCTCTCCGGAAGGAACCGGCGCATTATGGCCGAGGGCGGGCCGCCAAGCAATCGCAGGAAGCGGCCGTCGCCGTGTAAATGCCGGGTGTCCGGCGAGGCCCGGCTAATGCTACTGTGTGCGTCTGCATTTTCCAGGAGGTTTCAGTGCCGGAGAAAACGCTCGAGGGACAGGTCGCGCTCGTGACGGGCGCTGGGAAGCGCATCGGTCGTAGCATCGCCTTGGGCCTGGCAGCGGAGGGCGCCGCGATCGCCGTGAACTACAGGGCGTCGAAGGCTGAGGCCGAGGGCGTCGTGCGCGAGATTCAGGCCTTCGGCAGGAAGGCCGTCGCAGTGCAAGCCGACGTTTCCCGCCGTGCGGAAGTTGCCAAACTGTTCGCGGCGGTGGAAAAGGAGTTCGGCCGGTTGGACATCCTGGTCAACAACGCCGGAGAGTTCTTCTCTGCGAAATTCGAGGATCTTACTGACGAGCAGTGGGACGGAATCATGAACGCTAATCTGAAATCGCAGTTCTTTTGCGCTCAGGCGGCGGCGCCGATCATGAATCGGCAGGGGCGCGGGCGTATTATTAATCTCGCTTCGCTCGGCGGTTTGCTCGCCTGGCCGGCGTACACGCACTACTGCGTCTCAAAAGCCGGGTCCATTATGCTGACCCGGTGCCTGGCGGGAGCGCTCGCGCCGAAGATTCTCGTGAACGCGATCGCACCCGGCACGATTCAGTTCCCCGGCGAGCCGCCCGATGAGGAATACATCCGCCGCGTGCCGCTGCATCGCACCGGCACGGGGGACGACATCGCCGCCGCCGCCGTTTATCTTGCGACCTCCGACTTCGTCACCGGGCAGGTGATGGTGGTCGACGGTGGCCGGACACTGGTTTAATTCCCTCGATGCCAAGGAGCGGTCTGATGACTCCGAAAAATCCGTTCGATCTCACTGGCCGTGTGGCGCTGGTCACCGGTGGTAATGGCGGTCTGGGCCGCAGCATGGCCCTTGCCTTGGCTAACGCAGGAGCTGCGGTTGCAATCTTCGGACGGAACGAGAAAAAGAACAAAACGGTCCTCACCGAGCTTGAGGCAGCTGGCGCTCGCGCGCTGGCATTGCACGTGGACATGACGGACGATTCTGAGCGCGATGCGGCTTTCGCGCAGGTCGAAAAGACGCTGGGCCCGGTGCACATCCTGGTAAACAACGCTGGCCTGGGCGTCTTCAAGCCAGCGCTTACGGAAACCAGGGAGGGGTGGATCGAGACTCTGGACATCAATCTCACCTCCATGTTCCTGATGTCGAAGACCGCGGCGCTGTCCATGCTCAAGCGGAAGGCGGGGAAAATCATCAATATCGCAAGCATGTATTCGCTGTTTGGCTCCGGTGCGGTTCCCGCCTACAGCGCGTCCAAGGGCGCCGTGGTGCAACTTACCAAATCGCTCGCGATCGAGTTTGCGCCCTACCATATTCAGGTGAACGCAATCGTCCCGGGGTTTTTCGAGACGGAGATGACCGCGCCGATAAAATCGATGCCTCTCTACCAGGAGGTCATTCACAGGACGCCCGCGGGCCGTTGGGGTAATCCTGACGAGTGCGCCGGAGGTGCCGTGTTTCTGGCCGCAGCGGCCTCTGACTTCGTCACCGGCGCCTCACTGGTCGTTGACGGCGGCTACTCGATTTTCTGACCGGGTGAGGGGATCACAGCATCAAGACCAGGGAGCGCAGATGCCGACGCTGATCGAAAAGCCCACACGCATCGAAGCTGCAGGCACGAAACCGAAAATCATCGAAGAGTTCGTTGGCCGGGTGAATTCGAAGACTCAAGCGCTGAGCGTCGCGCACATGCGAAGCCCCGCGGGTTGGCTCGAGCCAGGGCAGACGCCGGAGTTCGATGAGTACACGATCGTGCTCAAAGGCGCTTTGCGCGTTACACATAAAGGCGGCGAGATCGATGTGCTGCCGGGCCAAGCCGTGGTCGCGCATCGCGGCGAGTGGATTCAGTATTCAACGCCCGAAGGTGCCGAATACATCGCCGTATGCCTGCCGGCGTTTTCCCCCGGCACAGTGCACCGGGACTGAACGAGAGGGCTTCAGGATCCGAGAATCCTTGCCGGACCCGTCAGCGGGCCCAGCCGGAATCCGCACCGGCCTTGCGAGCCTCGTCGCCGAGCTCGTCCAACTGGTTTTCCAGGCTCCGCTTGCGATCCTCGAGTTGTTTCACTTCCGCATTTCGGTCGTGGATGATGATCACGCCCTGCGAAAGCCCCGCCGAAGGATCAAACGAAGCGGCTCCCTGCTTGGCAATTTCAGCTTTCACGTCGGCAATCTGCTGATCGGTTTGGGAAATCTGGTCCTTGATCGCGCGCGCCCTGGAGCGCCAGTACGCTTCGCTGTTGTTGCCCGCGGCGGGCGCACCTGCAGTGGCATCTTCGGCGGAATTGCCATTTCCGGCCGCGCCCCGGGACGATCCGTCGCCCACAACCGAAATCGTTCCGTGGATGCTCGACAAATTATCGTCGGTGTACACGTGCGTGGCCTTGGGTTTGTCCTTTTGGGCTTTGGCCTGACGTGCCGCTTCGGCGAGCGATTGCGGCTGGTTTCCGGCGTCTGTTTGTGCCGCCGACTGGGGGGACGGCTGGGATTGGGTCTGCGTTTGGCTGGGGATCTGCGGCTGGGCGGTTGGCGTGGACTGCGACTGTGCTTGCGCCTGAAGTGCTGGCCCGAGGCCCGATAGCACGATTGCCAGCAGCGCGAGAGCAGCGCGGCCTAGGATTTTTTCGGAGGCGACGACCCTGGGTAGTTCTGCCTTGCGGTAACGGTTCATCGGGAATCTCCAGTTGAGACAATTGGCCTATGGTCAACCTATCGGGGTGCGCTCGAGCGGTCAAGCAAGCCCGAAGGAGGTGTATCGCGGGCCGCACCTGTCCTTTCGAGCAGGGGCCGTGCGGGCTGGTGCTACCGCGCAAGTGAGCAGACGTGGGGTTTTTTGCTTTCCGGCGGTGATCACTCGAGAATCCACAAGATCCGGGGTGGCGCGATTGTTATTTGCAAAAACTGTTTTCTCGAATATTCTATTCGTGTTTGGGGGTGTACAACAGGGTGGCGGATTCCTCGACTGTAAAGGGCCTGACCCGATTCGGCAGTACGCAGCGTCGTGATGCGTGGTGGATCGAAAACCTGCCATTCATTATCGTCATAAGCGCCTTCGGCATTTACACAACCTGGCGGGCCTTCGAAGGTAAATTCTACGAGTGTTATCAGCTGGGCCTGCCGTATCTCTCGCCTTTCTACTCGCCGCTTATCGACCCCCAGCATCACTGGTGGCCGTTTTCTCCGGCGATACTGATTCTCGCCGGGCCGCTGGGTTTCCGCACTTCCTGCTATTACTACCGCAAAGCGATTTACCGCGGATTTCTGTTGGACCCGCCTGCGTGCGCCGTGAGTGAGGGGCGGGGCCGGAACTATCGCGGTGAAACATCGTTTCCGTTCATCCTGCAGAATGTGCACCGCTACTTCTTTTACATCGCGGTGATATTCGTCGCCTTTCTCTGGTATGACGCGATCCTCGCGTTCGATTTCGACGGTAAATTCGGAATCGGCGTTGGCACCCTGATCATGCTGGTGAACATTATCCTGCTGACGACCTACACATTTTCGTGCCATTCCTTGCGCCATTTGATCGGCGGAAAACTCGATTGCTTCTCCTGCTCTGCCTTGGGCGGGCCGCGCCATTCCGCTTGGCGAGGCGTCAGTGTACTCAACGAGCACCATATGTTCTGGGCCTGGGTGAGCATGATCTCGGTGGGCCTTACCGACCTCTATATCCGGCTAGTCGCGAGCGGCGCACTGAAGGACTTCCGACTGCTGTGACCGCGACTGCTAAATTCGAAACCCAGGAACACGACGTTTTGATTATCGGTGCGGGTGGCGCCGGCCTCAGGGCGGCGCTCGAGGCACTGGCGCAAGGCGCGAAAGTCGGCGTGGTGTGCAAATCACTTCTCGGCAAGGCCCACACCGTGATGGCCGAGGGAGGCCTTGCCGCGGCGATGGCCAACGTGGACAAGGCAGACAACTGGCGGACGCATTTCCGCGACACAATGCGCGGCGGAAAGCTTCTGAACAACTGGCGTATGGCGCAACTCCACGCCCAGGAAGCGCCGGATCGCGTGCGCGAACTCGAGCAATGGGGCGCGCTGTTTGACCGTACCGAAACCGGCGATATCTTGCAGCGGGCGTTTGGCGGCCACACGTTCAAGCGGCTTTGCCACGTGGGAGACCGCACCGGTCTTGAGATGATCCGCACGCTGCAGGATCGCGGCGTGCAGATGGGCTTCGATGTTTTTATGGAGTGCACGATCTCGAAGCTGCTGACCGACGGGAACCGGGTCACCGGCGCCTTCGGTTATTGGCGCGAGTCGGGCCGCTTCGTCACCTTCAAGGCGAAGTCGATCGTAATCGCCACGGGAGGAATCGGGAAATCCTGGAAGATCACCTCCAATTCCTGGGAGTGCACCGGTGACGGAATGGCACTGGCGTACGATGCCGGTGCGGAACTGCTCGACATGGAATTCGTGCAATTCCATCCCACGGGAATGGTGTGGCCTCCGGGAGTGCAGGGAATCCTGGTTACCGAAGCTGTGCGCGGAGAGGGCGGCATCCTCCGCAACAAGAATGGCGAACGATTCATGGAGAAGTATGATCCGAAGCGTCTGGAACTTTCCACGCGCGACGTAGTGGCTCGCTCGATCTACACCGAAGTGAAGGAAGGCCGGGGAAGTCCCCACGGCGGAGCGTTTCTTGACATCTCGCAGAAGCCCGCCGAATACGTGAAGCGCAAGCTGCCGAGCATGTATCACCAGTTCAAGGAGCTGGCAGACGTTGACATCACCAAGGGGCCGATGGAAGTCGGACCGACCTGCCATTATGTGATGGGTGGAATCCGGGTCGACGCGGAAACCGGGCAGTCGTCCGTGCCGGGGCTTTTTGCCGCCGGAGAAGCGGCGGGCGGCCTTCACGGTGCGAACCGGCTGGGCGGCAATTCGCTTTCTGATTTGCTGGTGTTCGGCCGCCGCGCGGGGCTCGCCGCAGCCACCCACGCGAAAAAGACGGCAGCTGGCTCGATTGACGCCGCACAGATTGAGGACGCCGAGCGACAGGTGCTTGCGCCGTTTGACCGCAGCGACGGCGAAAATCCCTACGCCATTCATCATGACCTGCAGGATGTGATGCAGAACCTGGTCGGAATTTTCCGCACCGACGAAGATCTCCGTCAGGCGCTTGCCAAACTCGAAGTCCTCAAGGGGCGCGCGAAGAAGATGCGGGTGGAAGGATCACGCCTGTTCAATCCTGGCTGGCATTTGTCGCGCGACGTCGAGAACATGCTGACGGTATCGGAAGCCTGCACGCACGCGGCGCTGGCGCGCACGGAAAGCCGCGGCGCGCACAGCCGCCTGGACTATCCAAAGACCGAAGACGCGTGGGGGAAGAAGAACCTCGTGATCGTGAAAAAGAACGGCGCGATGACGCTTTTCGAGGTCCCCCAGGTTGCGATGCCGGCTGAACTTGCGCAAATACTGACGGAAGATCAGTAGGGGTTTCGGGGTGGCTCAGGCGCTTGCGTCTGAGGGTACCGAGCTTGGAGGCTTTTGATGGCAGACGCAACCTTGCGGGTGTATCGGGGGGAGGGCGAAAGCGGAAAGCCGGTTGACTATAAGGTCCCGGTGACTGAGGGCATGGTAGTTCTGGACGCCATCCATTCGATTCAGGCGCACCAGGCGCCGGATCTGGCGGTTCGCTGGAATTGCAAGGCTGCGAAATGCGGCTCGTGCTCGGCGGAAGTAAACGGGAGGCCCCGCTTGATGTGCAAGACGCGCATGGATTCCTTGCCGGCGGACCAGCCTGTCACCGTTTACCCCATGAAGGCGTTTCCGGTGATCAAGGATCTGGTCACCGACGTTTCCTGGAACTACAAGGTGAATAAGAAGATTCCGGCGTTTCAGCCGCGGCCGGGCGTGCAGTGGAAGATGTTCCAGCCCGACGTCGACCGCGTGCAGGAGTTCCGAAAGTGCATCGAGTGCTTCCTGTGCCAGGACGTCTGCCACGTCTTGCGCGACCATGAGAAGAAGGAGCAGTTCGGCGGCCCGCGCTTCTTCGTGCGCACGGCAGGGCTTGAGATGCACCCGCTCGACGGCCTGGATCGCATTCCCATGCTGAAACAGGAACTCGGCATAGGCCTGTGCAACATCACCAAGTGCTGCACGGAAGTCTGTCCCGAGGAAATTCACATCACCGACAATGCGATCATTCCACTCAAGGAGCGGGTCGTTGACCAGTTCTACGATCCCGTCACGATGATCGTGCGCAAGATTTTCGGCGCGAAGAACACCTAGCGCGTCTGCGGCAGCTTGAGCTTGCCGCTCGCAAGCTTTGCGATCAGGTCACGATCGGCCTCCAGGAAATCCAGCTCCGCAAGCGATTTCGGCTCGCGCCACTCGATGCGCTCAAATTCCAGATTCTGGATGTCGTCCGGTGGAGCACCAGCTGCGAAGAAGACCAGTTCGAAGGGTTCGCCCGATTGCCGGTACTGATGCTGTACACGGTGTAGCTCAGGCCCGATCCGCGCCACGACGCCCAGTTCCTCCCGCAACTCGCGCTCGAGGGCAGCCTTGAGGGTCTCGCCCGGTTCGACCTTGCCGCCGGGAAATTCCCACAGCAGCTCGAATCTGGACCCGCGCCGCCGCTGGCACGCAAGGACCTTGCCTTCGGATTCGATCAGCGCTGCGACTACGGTGAGCACGGTGCGCACTCCCGGTGTTAGTTCCCCAAAACAAAAAACGCGCCGGAGAGCCTTCGCTCCCCGGCGCGCAGTTTCGGTTTAGAATCGGCTACTGATCTGCTTGAACCTTCTTGAGCGGCGGCTTCGGCACCTGCCAGATCAGCTTCGAATCGTCGGCGGTGTGCGGGAAGAACTGCGCCGACTTCTTGCCGGACGGCAGAAGCACGATATCCGCGCGGCGGTTGTAGGCCAGCCAATCCGCGCGCTTGTCCCTGAGCCGCGCTTTTGGCGGGGCGTTGGGGTTCGTGCTTTCCAGGGTGCTGACCGAGGCCTTGTCCAGCGGCTGCTCTTTGCCGTATGCCGCGGTTTCAACCTTGTCCGCTGAAATGCCCTGGTCAACCAGGTACTGCTTGATCCGCTCGACGCGGCGCTCGCTCAAGTCCTGGTTAAAGGGCTTCGAGCCGCGTTCATCCGCGTGGGCTTCAACCGACAGCTTCGCATCCGGATCGTACTCCAGGTACTTCTTGAAGCCACCCGCGAGGGTCGCAAGCGCCAGTTGCTGGCTGCGAACGAGCCCGATCTGGGGATGCTTCTTGTCTGGATAGTCGGTGGGATAGAACACGCTCTGCAGTGTGACCGCCGGAATCGGCTCAACCGAACCGGTAACGTGCATACCCGCGGTTTGCGTGGACGATCCGCCGCAGACGTTGGTGGCGTTCAGAGTGAAAGTCTTGGTTTCATCAATCGTGCGTGGCGCTCCGCCGTCTGGAACCTGGGATGAATCCGCCGGCTCCGCCTTCACGGTTTCGTTGCCGTTCAGGTCCACTTTCTGACCGTCCACGGTAACGCTGTCGGCGTTCGAGGTGGTCCAGGTCACAGTCGATGAGTCCTGCGTGATCACCTTGTCGCCGATCTTGCGATAGTGAACTTCCGATGGGTTCGCGTTGATGCTGGCAACCACTGTGGTGTTGACGTTCACGGTGCTGGTTCCGGTGACCTTCCCGCCGGGGCCGACGGACGTGAAGTCATACGTGGTCGTCGCGTGCGGCGAGACCGACTGGCTGCCGCTGGCTGCCACTGCGCCGATTCCGCTGATGTTGGTATCCACGGTTTCCGTGGTCTGCCAGGTCAGGGTCGAGGACTGGCCGCAGTTGATGTTCGCGGTCGAGGAGCTGAAGCTTCCCGTAACCGGGGCTACGGCAATCTGCGCGCTCGCAATACCGACCTTGAACCGGGGCACATCCTTGAGTTTTTCGCCGCGCGGCCAGTCAACGGTCTTCTGCATGTTCTTGGCCATGTCGACGACAACCTTCTTGTTCGCGACCACGTTCACGTCGCCCGACCATACTTCCTTGCCCTTGTGCGTCACGGTCAGGTGATGGGTACCGGGAGGCAGCAGCAGGTTCTGGTGCCAGATCCAGTCAAAGTTCATTTCGTCCACGTGCCCGACGAAATAGCCGGGTGTGGTGCCCTCGGACAGGACCGCGGCGCGCTCATCGCCCTTCAGTTCCACGTCGCCAAACGGGCCACTGACCGTGCCGCCGTAGGAGTCGAGCTTGACTTCGAGCGGGGTTGACTTCCCCGCTTCGATATTGACGTCCTGCGTCGAGATTTTGTAGCCGTAGTTGACCACGACCACAGTGTGTTTACCCGGGCTGAGGGAAATATCGTGGCTTCCTTCGCGGATGGCGTTTCCATCCACGAACACGTACGCCTGCTTCGGCGTGACCTTCATCTTCAGCTTCCCATCCTGCGCGAAGCCGGAGGTCGCAACCAGCGCGATGGCCATCGCAAGGGTGAAGAGGTATCCGAGTCGTCGCATCTGTAGTCTCTCCTGAAAAAGATATGTAGGCGAATTAAACGATGCCTCTCGCGCCCTTACGAGAAGCATAGGCTAGGACCACAAAGGTATCTCCGTAAGCCCCTTTGTGTCAACACGATTCAAAGGAAAAGCGAAGTCGCTTTCGGTGTGCAAAACAGCACATTTTCGGCTCCGCAGCATGATTTGCGAACCTTGAGTGTTGGCCACTCTGCTTTATACTGTCGCCGATGTTCAGCGATCGCGTCCTCGATCATTTCCGCAACCCCCACAACGCCGGGGAGCTTTCAGACCCGACCGCTACGGTCGAGGTGACCAATCCTGTGTGCGGTGACGTGCTCCGCCTGGCAGTTCGGCTCGAGTCAGGTCGCATCGCCGGGGTGCGCTTCAAGACCCAGGGTTGCGTCGCCGCCATTGCGTCGAGTTCGGTGCTGACAGATCTGTTGAGCGGGAAAACGCCAGACGAAGCGCGTACCATTACGCCCGAACAGATATCGGACGCCCTCGGCGGACTTCCCCCGGCATCGTTTCATGCCGCGCAGCTGTGCACGGATGTGGTTGTCGCGCTCGCGCGAAAGCTCTAATCCGGCCGGGAATTGCGCGTCCTAACGCGGGTCGGCACGACCGAGCGCGCGATCAAGCGTCGCCGGATCGTTGATATTGAGGATCACGCCCTGCTCTTCGGTTGAAACTTCGCCCAGATCTGAAGCGTGCGCCCAAACGACTTGTCTTGCGCCAACTTCGGGGGACGCATCGAGCAGTTCCTGGTACAGGCTCGCGCGGAAGATCACCGGATGCCCCCGCCGCCCGCGGTAGGCTGGCAGTACGATCGCTTTCCCGCTCAAATCGAATTCCGCGATGAGTTTTGCGACGAGCTCGGAAGAAATGATCGGGTGATCCACCGGGCAGAGAATCATCCCTTCGGTTGAGCCCTCGGGCAGGCTTCGAATCCCGGCCTGAATGGAGGAGAGCTGTCCCTTCTCCCAGACCGCGTTCACGACAATCTGGGCAGCCCAGGAGCTCAATCTTTCCCGGATTTCAGCGGCATGTGCTCCTGCAACGATTCGAGTCACACCGATGCGCCCGTGGCGTGTGACCTCAAGCAAATGCTCGACGAAGGTCTTGCCCCGGTAGGGAACCAGAGCCTTGGGAAAACCCATGCGCCGGGACTGTCCCCCGGAAAGGATTACCGCAGCGAGCGGCCTGGCGGGTTTGACCGCGGCGGAGTCCATTGCTGGGTCAGTCGTTGTGAAGGTGGAGCGTAGAGGCGAGCTTGACGGACTTGTGTGACAGGTTTTGAGCGTTGCGGCGTACGGCGATCAGTTCGGCCGCGATGCTGACGGCGATTTCCTCCGGAGCGAGCGCGCCGATATCGAGGCCCACGGGCGCGTGAACCCGTTCGAACTCGTCCGCGGAATAGCCCTCGCCTTCCAGCGCCTTGTAAACGGAAAGCACCTTGCGCTTGCTCCCGATCATGCCGATGTAACGCGCCTCGGTTCGCACGGCCCATGCGAGCACGCGCATGTCGTCCTTGTGTCCGCGCGTCACGATCAGCAGGTAGCTGGAAGCATTCGGCTTGATCCTCTGAAAGGCGTCCTCGTAGGTGGCGTAGAGTTCGCCGGCCATGGGAAAACGCTCGGTATTGGCAAAGGCTTCGCGGTCGTCAGCAACCGTAATGCCGAATCCGGCTGCGCTTGCCGCGCGCGCGACCGCGGAGGAAATGTGCCCGCCGCCGAAAATATAAAGAACCGGCTGCGGGAGAATCGGCTCGACGAAAATCTCAAGCGTGCCACCGCAAATCAATCCCGCGTCGTATTCCGCCTCATGGTTCAGGTTGAAGGTCATCTTGCGAGGCTGCTCGATCTGCATCACTTCTTTGGCGGCTGCCCAGACGTCGGCTTCGACGCATCCGCCGCCGATGGTTCCGGCAATGGAGCCATCTTCGCGCACGAGCATGCGCGAGCTCTCATAGCTGGGAATCGAGCCGTTGGTGTGCACGATCGTCGCAAGCGCACCGCGCCTGCCCTCTCGCCGCATCCGAACGATCTCTTCGAACAGGTCCATATCGTTTCATCGAGCGTACTTTGAGCTGTGCGGCATGTCAATCTTCGGCGGCAATTGGGTTTTCCAGGGATTTGCCGGGGCGCGATGGACGGGCCGACGGTCGATTTTCCCCCGTGATATTCTGGGAAGCATGGGGCCACGCGTCGAACGCATCGATCATATCCAGATTGGCGCGCCCGAGGGGTGCGAAGCGGCTGCGCGCGAATTCTACGGCGGGATCCTGGGCATGGCGGAGATCGAAAAGCCACCCGCCCTGCGCGCCAGAGGCGGCTGCTGGTTTCAGTGCGGAGGCCAGCAAGTTCATATCGGCGTTGAGCGCGATTTTCGCCCCGCAAAGAAAGCCCATCCGGCGTTTGTCGTTGCCGATCTTGACGACATGCGCCAGGCGCTTGCGGCGCGGCGGTTTGCGGTCGTGGATGATTCCGAGACGGCTCCCGCGCGACGTTTCTACGCCGAAGATCCCTGGGGGAACCGCCTGGAGTTCGTCAATGGCCGGACATAAGTTCCTTTAGAAGAGCGGGAATGGCACGAGCGTCGAACGCTTGTCGGCTGGACAGTGTGTGACCGCGATGTTAATTTATCCCGCGCTTTGATCCAGCGAGGACACCTCATGAAAGCGGTCATTTTCTCCGAACACGGCGGCCCGGAAGTCCTGCGTTACGCCGACGTACCCGAACCTGCCATCGGCGCTCGAGACGTCCTGGTTCGGGTCCACGCCTGTGCACTCAATCACCTTGATCTGTGGACCCGGCGGGGGCGTCCCGGCAGAAACATTCCGCTTCCGCACATTCCGGGCAGCGACATCTCCGGTGAAGTTGCCAAGATTGGCGAAGGCGTCTCAAACGTCCGCGTGGGAGACCGAGTGTTGCTCGCACCGGGGCTTTCCTGCGGGCAGTGCGAACAGTGCATCGCCGGGCGCGACAATTTCTGCAAGGACTACACGCTGTTCGGCACGACGGTGCCGGGAGGGTACGCAGAGTTCGTGAAGTCCCCCTCGGTCAATGTCATCCCGATTCCCGGCAACCTCACGTTTGAGGAAGCCGCCGCGATTCCGCTGGTTTTTCTCACCGCCTGGCACATGCTGTTTACGCGAGCCGGCCTTCGACCGTCTGAAGAAGTGCTGGTGATTGCAGCCGGCAGCGGCGTAGGCAGTGCCGCGATTCAGATCGCGAAAGCGACTGGCGCGCGCGTGCTCGCCACGGCAGGTTCTGAGCCGAAGCTTGCGAAAGCGACCGAGCTTGGTGCGGACGAGGTTCTGTTGCATAACGGGGAGTTTGCGCGCGAGGTGAAGCGCCTTACCGGAGGCCGGGGCGTGGACGTTGTCTTTGAGCACGTCGGCCAAGCCACTTGGGAGCAGAGCGTGTTCAGCCTTAAGCCCGGTGGCCGCCTGGTCACGTGCGGTGCGACCACGGGCTTCGAGGGGAAAACCAATATTGGTTACCTGTTTGCGCGGCAGCTCTCGATCCTGGGTTCATTCATGGGCTGCAAGTCGGAGCTGTATTCCGTGCTCGAGCTTTTCAAGCGCGGCTTGCTCAAGCCGGTAGTGGATTGCGTGATGCCGCTTGAGCGCGCCGCAGAAGCCCACAAGCGCCTGGAAGACCGCCAGCAGTTTGGAAAGGTAGTTCTGCGAGTCGCGTGATCCGCTCGCGCGTGTGCGTCGTCCGGTCCCGATGAGGTAGACTTACTCGCCACCGTATGGGGCGACCGAATGCGCCGCGAACAAACCAGCGTTTCGCAGGAAGACTACCTCAAAGCGATCTGGGAGATTGTGCAGGAAGAGCAAGTCCCGATCAGCGCGCGGCTGGCCGAAGATCTCGGCGTCACTCCCCCTGCCGTTACGGCTGCGCTCAAGCGAATGACTCGCACCGGCTACCTTCGCGTCAGGCGCGGGGGACGCATTGAACTTTCCGCGAAAGGAAAGGGAGCGGCGCAGCATTTGGTCCTGCGCCACCGACTGGCCGAGAAGCTGCTCACCGATATCATCGGTCTGGAATGGTCGCGCGCGCATGAAGAGGCCGAGCGTCTTGAGCACGGCATCTCTGCTGAAGTATCGCGATTGCTTCTCGCGCATTTTGGACGCGACAGTCGCTGCCCTCACGGCGTGCCGCTTTTCGGCGGGATGTCTCGCCTCCGCCGCAAATACGGCGCGGGGAAACTGGCCGAGACCGAGGTTGGCCACAGCTACGAGATTCTGCGCGTGTATGAGAAAGATCCTGCGTTCCTGGAATTCCTCGAGCAGCGCCACCTGCGTCCGGGGGCGCGCGTCCGCGTGCTCGACCGTGAATATGACGAGACGATGTCGCTTACGGTCGCCGGTCACGGCTCCGGACGTATCCACCTTGGCAAGCCCGCGACCGAGCGGCTCTGGGTCCGCCGAGTGCAGTGACAGGTGAGTAGCGGTTTGCCTGCCGTGATACGCTTGCGCGACCAGAATGTTCAACGCCCTGCGCTACTACTGGATCATCTCGAAGGGCCATCGCCTGACTCCGTGGACATCACCGTACATCCGGTGGCGCATGGAAACATTTTTCGGACACGAGGCTGCCAATCTCAGCGCGAGTGAATTCTTTCATCTCCTGTGGCGCGAGCGCGTTCGCATGGAGCGCTTCCTCGGCTGGGTAGCGAGCCAGCGCGCGGGGCTGCGCTCGCTGAAGTGAGTGGTGCGTAAAATCCGATATCGGAGTAATCTCTCCGGCGGAAGCCCGGGGGTGACGCCTTGCGAAAATCGAAAAAGGATTCTGTAAATCGCCGTGATTTCCTGAGAGCGGCTGCGGCGGGCACCGCTGCCCTGGTGGTGCATCCCGCAAAGGCAAAGGCCGCGCCGGCCGACCAGCTGCGCTTTGCCGCTCCGCCGCTTTTGAAATCCACAGCGAATCCACCCGCAAACGTTGAAGTGGTGACGATTGATCGGCCTGGCTCGGATTTCATGGTGGATGTTCTAAAGTCTTTGAACTTCGAGTACCTCTGCGCCAACCCGGGCAACAGCTTCCGCAGCCTTCACGAATCGCTCATCAACTACGGCGGCAATCGCCTGCCGGAATTCATCACCTGCTGCCATGAAGAGTCTTCCGTAGCCATGGGTCACGGCTACGCAAAAATCGAGGGCAAGCCTCTGCTGGTCTGTGTCCACGGAACAGTCGGCTTGCAGCACGCCTCGATGGCGATCTACGACGCCTTCTGCGACCGGGTGCCGGTGTACATCGTTCTCGGTAACTTTGGTGACACAGCCGAGCGTTTCGGGCAAGTGGACTGGACTCACAGCGCGCAGGATCCCGCCGCAATGATCCGCGACTATGTGAAGTGGGACGATCGCCCCGTCTCGCTCCAGGGATTTTCCGAGTCAGCTGTCCGCGCCTACAAGATCGCAACCACGCCGCCGATGATGCCGGTCGCTTTGGTAGCGGATCACGAGTTGCAGGAGTATGCCGTCGCCGATGGCGCGAATTTGAGCGTGCCCAAGGTGACAATGACGTCGCCCCCGGTTGGTGATTCCGGAGCTGTCACCGAGGTCGCGCGCCTTCTGGTTGCCGCCGAAAATCCCGTCCTGGTCACCGATCGCGTCGCACGCACTCCGGCAGGACTTGCGGGGCTGATCGAACTGGCCGAAACGCTTCAGGCGCCGGTGCTTGATCGCAATGGCCGCATGAATTTCCCGACGCGCCATCCGCTCAATCATACCGAGCGCAGCGGCCCAGCCATTGCGAATGCCGATGTCATCGTCGGCCTGGAGCTCACTGATTTCTGGAGCACTGTGAACTCTGTTCAGGGGCAGGTAAATCCTGTCGTACGGCCTGCCGTGAAGCCCGGGACAAAGCTCGTCAGCATTACCGCGAACGACCTGTACATCAAGAGCAATTATCAGGATTTCCAGCGGTACGCTGCGGTTGATCTCGCCATCGCCGCCGACGCCGAGGCCACTCTGCCGTCGCTGATCGACGCAGTGAAACGGCAGATTACCGACGACCGCAAGCACACCTTCGCCGATCGCGGCGCGAAACTGGCCACCGCTCACACCCAGGCGATGCAGGCAGGACGCGAAGCTGCGACCTCAGGATGGGATGCGAGCCCGATCAGCACCGCTCGTATGTCCTCGGAAATCTGGGCGCAGATCAAGGACGAGGATTGGTCGCTGGTGTCGAACTGCCAGTTCGTGAGCCGCTGGCCGCTGCGACTGTGGGATTTCAACAAGCACTATCACTATATTGGCGGTGAGGGAGGCTACGGCGTTGGGTACGGCGCGCCGGCCGCCGTCGGCGCCGCGCTCGCCAACCGCAAGCACGGCCGCCTCACCATCAGCATTCAGAACGACGGCGACCTTATGTTCGCACCCGGCGTCCTGTGGACCGCCGCGCACCACCGGATTCCTCTGTTGATCGTCATGCATAACAACCGCGCCTACCATCAAGAGCTGATGCAGGTTCAAATCATGGCCGATCGTCACAATCGTGGCATCACGAATGCCAGCATCGGCAGCGTGCTCGTCGATCCTCCGATTGATTATTCCAAGCTCGCGCAGGGCATGGGCGTGCATGCCGAGGGACCGATCAGCGATCCGAAAGATCTCGCACCGGCAATTCGCCGCGCGATCGCCGTCGTCAAGGGCGGTGACCCCGCACTGGTCGACGTACTGACGCAGCCGCGCTAAGGAGGGGACCATGCGCAGCCTGGGTGTTCTTGCATTCGTCTTCGCGCTAACGCTCGGTTCGCCGCGCGCCCAAGCGCAAGCGCCGACCACAAAGTCGGGTGATGCGGGTACGGCGAGTGTCGCAAACGGCAAGCGCGCCTTCGTAAGCGCCGGGTGCGTGGCGTGCCATGGCCCGAAGGGAGAAGGCACGGCCTCGGGAATCCAGATTGCACCTCCACCGCTTGAGCTTCCGGCCCTGATCAGCTACGTTCGCCAGCCCACCGGGAAGATGCCGCCGTTTGGTACCGGGGTGGTTTCCGATCAGCAGTTGTCGGATATCTACGCCTTCCTCGAATCCGTCGCCCCGCCGCCGTCCGCCGCTGAATCGCTAACGGGTAACAGCGACAATGGCAAGAAACTCTTTGCGGCGTATGGCTGCTTTGAATGCCACGGCCGCCAGGGAGCCGGCGCAAGCACCGGCCCTCGCATCGGGCCTCCCGCGATTTCATTCGCGGCGGTTCTCCGTTACGTCCGCGCGCCTTCCGGGCAGATGCCGCCCTACACCGCCAAGGTCGTCTCCGACCAGGACCTCGCAGATATCTACACGTATCTCAAGTCGCTCGCGCCTCCTGCTCGCGCGGCAGATATTCCCTTACTGAATCAATAGCCCGGCGTGGGACTGTCCGGCCCGATTCTGTACTTCCGTACAGTAGCTGTTGGCGTCGGCATGCGAGATAGTTCTTGGATACACGCCACGTCCAACATGCGACGAATCCTCCCATTCCTTGTGCTCTGCGGCGCGTTGTTTCAGGCCAACTGCGCCGGTGTGACCGGCGGCTCGTCTATTGGCACCGTCGGTACGCCGCCACCGTCACCGCCGCAAGCAAATGTCGCGGTCAGCGTCTCTCCAAGTACAGTTACGCTGCGCGCGAGTGCGGTTGAGCAGTTCACTGCTACGGTCACAGGTTCGTCGAATCATTCGGTCATCTGGCAAGTCAACAGTGTGACGGGGGGAGCTGCCTCAACCGGCACGATCAGTTCGTCCGGCGTCTACACGGCGCCTGGGAGCGTACCGAGCCCGAACGCAGTGACGGTTGAAGCCGTCAGCGTGCCCCAGCCGAGCGCAATGGGCCAGGGCGCCGTCACGCTCTGGAATCCGGTCCCGGTGCTCGCCGCAATTTCGCCGGTGTCTGTGAGCGCGGGCACCTTCTCGATTACGCTCACCGGCAGCAATTTCACAAGTGGCGCACAAGTGATGCTGGCGGCTTCGCCGTTGACCACGACTTTTTCGTCCTCGACGCAACTGGAAGCGACCGGCAATGCAGCGACCGCGGGCGTGTTTGCGGTGACCGTGGACAATCCCAATCCCGGCGGCAGCGCCTCGGGCGCCGTCAATCTGCAAGTGACCTCATCAGGCGGCGGTAATCCTCCTCCGCCACCACCGCCTCTAGCGTGCAGCGTGATGCAGGCAGGGCAAGGGGGAAGCCTCGGGGGTTTCGTGCCGTTCCCTGCGGACAATTTGTGGAACCAGGATATTTCCGGCGCTGCGGTCGATCCGAATTCAGCTGCACTCATCGCCTTCATCGGCACAGGCATCGGGCTGCACCCGGACTTCGGATCGGGCCTGTACGCCGGATCGATAATCGGAATTCCGTACCAGATCGTGGATTCGACGCAGGGGCCGGTCACAATCAACTTCACGGCCTACGGCGACGAAAGCGATCCCGGTCCGATGCCCATTCCGCTCAACGCCCCGATTGAGGGCGATCCGAATCCGAGCGGCGACCAGCACGTCCTGATTCTCGACAATTCGAATTGCTGGCTCTACGAACTGTACAACGCCTCACCGAGCGGCTCGGCCTGGAACGCTGGTTCGGGCGCCGTCTGGGATCTCACCGCAAGCGAGCAGCGTCCCTACACCTGGACCTCGGCCGATGCGGCAGGTCTGCCCATCTTTCCGGGTCTTGCGCGCTATGACGAAGTCGCCGCCGGCGCAATCAACCACGCGCTTCGATTCACACTGAATTCCAGTATCGCCGCATTCACGCCTCCGGCCTCGCATTGGGCGGCCACATCCTCCAACCCCAACGCCGCGCCGATGGGGATGCGCCTGCGCCTCAAGGCCAGCTTCGATATTTCCGGATTTTCCGCGACAAATCAGGTGATTCTGGCGGCCCTGAAGAAGTACGGCATGATCATGGCTGACAACGGCTCCAACATGTATATCAGCGGGGCGCCGGACGATCGCTGGGACAACTCTGATCTGCATAATCTGGGCGGCGTTACCAACGAGGATTTCGATGTCGTGGAAATGAACCCGGTCTATACCGCGGCGAGCATTCCCGCCGGCGCTGCGCCGAGCATCGCAAGCTTCACGGCGAGCTCCCAGTCAGTTTCCTCAGGAACTCCCGTCACGCTGAGCTGGTCCGTCTCAGGCGCGTCGTATCTGATCGTCTCGCCGGAAATCGGCGCGACGCGCGGCACCAGCGTCGTCGTGACTCCCGCGCAGTCGACCACCTACACGCTGTATGCGACCAATAGCTTTGGGCGCAGCACGGCGACCGTCAATATCACCGTTCATTAGAAACTGTCGATTTGCCCTGCGTGATCGTTTGGTGTGGTGCGACCGCACCGTTTAAGTCCAGCTATCGCTCTGCCGCCTGCCGCACTTTGGCGGCCGCTTGATTCCAGATTCGGCGAGAAACAAGCAGTGGCTGCGGGTTAGGCGATATGGAGCGCGGAAACCCTGGAAGCTTCACCGTGGATTGCCTGGCCCACCTGGCGAACCAGGAGGTCCTTGGAGAACGGTTTTTGCAGGAACGCTGCGCTGCCGGTAAAGTCTTCGCCGCCTTCGTTTTGCTCAAGGTAGCCGGACATAAACACGACCTTGAGGTCAGGTCGAACATTTTTGAGCCGCTTTGCCAGCTCCGGCCCGCGCATCTGAGGCATCACGACGTCGGTGACCAACACATGAATCGGCTCGGCGAGGGATTCTGCAATTTCCAGCGCCTTTTGCCCATCGCTTGCAACGAACACGCGATAGCCGGCCGCAGTCAAAAATTCGGAGGCGAGTGTGCGGACGGCCTCTTCATCCTCGGCAAGGAGCACCGTCTCGACCGCTCGGGCCGTCACCGGCTCGAGTTCCTCGGTCGGATACAGCGTAATGTCCTGCTCGACTCGCGGCAGATACACTTCAAACCGGCTTCCTTTGCCGACCGTCGTATCCACCCAGATAAAGCCGCCGCTCTGCGTCACGACTCCGTAGACGGTCGCCAGTCCAAGCCCGGTTCCTTTGCCCTGCTCCTTGGTGGTGAAGAACGGCTCGAAAATCCGCTCTTTCGTCTCCTGGTTCATGCCGTGGCCGGTATCGGTTACGGCCAGCATCACGTAGGAGCCGGGCTCCACGTTCGGTAGAGTTTTGGCCATGTTCGCATCTACCTGCACGTTTTTCGTTTCAATGACAAGTTTGCCGCCCCGCGGCATGGCGTCAGAGGCATTGACGGCCAAATTGAGAAGGACCTGCTCGATCTGACCCGTGTCCGCTTTTATCCGGCCGAGCGACTCACCGGCCCGGAACGTGAACTCGATATCCTCGTGGATCAACCGCTTCAGCAGCTTGTACATGTCTGCGACCAGTGAGTTCATGTCGAAGACTGTCGGTTCCAGCGCCTGCCGCCGGCTGAACGCCAGCATCTGGCGCGTGAGGGAAGCGGCGCGATCGGCCGCCTTCCGGATCTGCTGACCGCTGCCAAGCAGGGGATCCTTCATTGGCAGCCGCTCGATGATGAGTTCCGAGTGGCCCTTGATGACCGTGAGCAAGTTGTTGAAGTCGTGAGCGACGCCCCCAGCCAGCCGACCGAGCGCTTCCATCTTCTGGGACTGCCGGAGGTCTTCCTCGAGTTGGCGCTTCTGCGCTTCGTTTTTCTGAAGCGTGCCGCGCATCTGGTCGAAGGCGCGTGTGACGTTTGCGACTTCGTCTCCGCCCCGCGCCTCAAGAGGGAACGCGAAGTCGCCGCGTTCCAGGGCCTGCACGCCGCGATCCAGGTTTGCAAGTGGACGGGTAAACGTATCGGAGATAAACAGCGCAAGATATGTCCCGATGAGTATCGCGAGCACTCCGAGACCGACCAGCAGGTGATTCAGTTCGCTCAGGAACTCTTGAGCTCGGGCGTAGGATTTCAAAGCGATCAGTCGCGCGGTCGGGCCCTCACCATCTGTGAGTCCCACAGAGATGGCATAAAACTGATTGTTTCCGATCTGGACTTCCCCAGTTGACTGCAGTTCGTGCACTTGCTGGTTCAGCTCGTGCTCGTCAAGAGGACCCAGGGTGCTGTTCACGATGTCGCCGTTGTAGGTAAAAGCGAGATCGGCCGAGTGAGTGCGATCCAGATTGTGGACGGCGGAGTAATCAATTTCGCGGCCGACGACCACCATTGCCAGCTGAGAGTTGTCAGGCGACGGACCCCGGTGGACCGGTTGGACGGAAACCTGATACAGAGCGCCCCCCGCATACCACCAGTCCGAGGCCGACTTCCTCGCAAGTGAGCCAAGAAGCAAGTGCTGCGCCATCGCCGGCGTGAAACGGGGATTCGTCGTGTGCAGCGTAGTGATCTGGTGGTCGCCGTCGGCCAGAACCACCAGGTCGCTGCCATCGGTTTCAAACGGGTCGTCGGTTGATCGCTGAAAAGAGTTCTCGTCCCAGGCGCTCAAATCCGCGAGAGTCGATAGCAGGTCCGCTTTGCGGTCCAGTGCGATTTGATGCTCATGAATCATGGCCAAGAACGTAAGGGTTGAGGTCTGTGTCTCGGCCACAATCTCCTGCTGCAGGTGTTTCTTCGCGACGTGACGAACGGTAAGCAGCGTCGCGCAACTGAGCGCCGCAAGCGTGAGCACGAACGAAAGCACGAGCTTGGTGCGCAGCCGGAGGTTGGAGGTTCTGACTGGTGTCAGCGTCATTGTAAGAGGAAGCGCCGGGCTTGCCTGAACTGCCCTGTTTGGCGCTGGATTCCCCACCCACACAGTAGCTTCAGCCACCGCCTCGGCAAATGGCCTAGCGGTACTTTTACTTAGGTACCTTTGATCTATCCGGGGTTATTCGCCTGGTGGTACTTGCGCGGAAGTTATTGTAAACAGGTGTGGTTAGCCGTAGCAAAGTACGATGTTTCAACCTGGCCGGAAAGGTGATCCGGCCGTTTCGTGGGCGGTACTGCCCCACGGGGAGTACGCCATGCGGGCCTCGGGGGCTTAGCGGTCGGCGTAAAACCCGTCTCTTGCTTGCACGACCAGATCTTTGGGTTTGGTTGTCAGGTGGAGTTTGTGATAACCGAGCGCGGCATCCAGCCCTTCGGGCGTGTAGCCGATGCTGTATTGATTCCGAAGCTCCTCCTCAATCTGCGCATAGACTTGATCGATCGGAAGCTTTTTGGATACTTCGAACATCCGTGCGCCCGTTTCCTTGGAGATCTGTGTCAGGATTTTCTTGCCGTCGGGGCGTTCCTGTTCCGGGTTTCGCCGATGACCGCCGCCTCCCATCGGGCCTCCTCCCCCCATCGGCCCTCCTCCGCCCATCGGCCCGCCGCCCATGCCGCCATGGGGACCGCCCCAGCCCCCGCCGCCCCCGTGTCCTTCGTCGCCAGAGAATAGAATCGAGTACACCAGGGCGTCGCTGCGTTGAGCCGCCTCAATTGCGCTTTCCAGAGATTCTTTGCTGCCGCGATCGACGCCGTCGGAAAGGATAATGAGCGCCTTGTGGCCCTGCTCCTTCTTCATCACTTCGTTTGAGGCCAGATACACCGCGTCGTAGAGCAAAGTTCCCCCGCCACCCCTTCCGTGTGACCCGTGTCCCGAGCCACCGGAGTTATTTCCATTGTCGTCGTCCGGCGTATCGAGCAATGCGAGTGACGCCTCCAGTTTCTTGTGCGAGGAGGTCAGGTCCTGAAGCATTTCCACCTCGTGATCGAAGTGAATGACACAGGCCCTGTCCTTGTCCTCGTGCAGCATATGGTCGAGAAAACTGTAACTCGCGTTGCGCTCCGCACTGAGAACCTTCCGTTGGCTGAGGCTTGTGTCCACCAGCAGGCCGACCGTCAGCGGCAGATCGCTTTCCTGGACGAAATACTTGATTGTCTGCGGACGATCATCTTCATCGAGCGCAAAATCATCCTTGGTCAGATTGCGAACGATTTCGCCTTTCTTGTTTCTCACCGTGGCAAGCACGTTCACCACTTTGACGACGCTGGTTATATCCGGCTTGGGTTGGTTCTGCGGCCGCTTGCCCGCGGTGAGGAAGGGAATCAGCGCGAGGCAAAGACAGAGCACAACCCATTTTCTGCGGGCTTGTCCGGGCGCGCCTCTGCCGCTGGACGACAGGAGGCGACGACCCGCAACTTGCGTAGATTTCATTCGGCCTGAACGACTGAGGACAAAGCTTGCTGGGCCTGCTAAGGCCGGCTGCGACGCACTCTCGCACCCGGCCAAAATGGGATCGTTTACTGGCTCGGTTGAGCAGGTGCCTGCGGTTTCGCAGGCGGCGCGGATCCGCGCGGTCCGCCGCGCCCTGCGCCGGCAGGGCCGTGAGCCCGCGCTCCGTCTCCTGGACGATTGTGGTCATGCATGATTTGGCGGAGCTTCTCGCGCTGCGCGGGCGTGAGCGCATCACGGGAATCCAGCCGGAAGGTGATCGCGGATTTCTCAAGCGCCAATCGAGCGGTGCTGATGTCTTGCAGCTTGGCGTCGATTGCCGCACGGTCCGGTTTGTCCGCTGACAGAAGGTCCCGCAAATCAATCTGCTTCACCTCGAGATCGGCTCTGCCGCGGATTTCCGTCTTGCGGAATTCCGATTCCTGCTGGCGAATCTTTAGGGCTTGATCAGCGCTCACGCCCAGCTGTTCGCGAATGGCCGGGTCGTTCAAGAGTCTTCCGAGACCGAATTCCCGCCCTCGCATTCCGCCGCCGCGCATGCCCATTCCGCGGCCTCGTCCAAAGCCTTCGTGCTCGCCGCGCCCCCCGCCGTTTTCCCTTTCCCAATCGCCTCGGCCATGCCCGCCACCCCTCTGCATGTCACCGCGGGGACCCATTGCGCCCGGTCCATCGGGTGGCGGACCTGGAGGGTCGCCCTGGGCGAAAACAGCGGAACAGCTCAGTACGAGTGCGAGAGCAATTAGCGCAGCTTTCAAGTGGGGTCGCATCTGTCGAGCCTCCTGCCTGTCGTGTTTATTCGTACACTCAAGATTCCCTCCGAGGGGTCGAAAAGTTCCAAGTCTTTTTGCTCGCAGCGGCAACAGCGCGGAGTGACTTACTGTGCCGCGAGCCTTCCCCTCATCTCCCGCTCGAAGGCAGGGAAATAGCGTGCGATGACCTTCAAATCGAATCGGGCGAGAATCGACTCTTTGGGCTCATTTTCGAGCAGGAACTCAAACGAGCGCTTGACGAGTTCTGCCGGCTCAATCGTCCGAGCGGCGATGCGCTCACAATCTGCCTTGTTTGCGGTGACCAGGTGCGATGTCTCGGTCTGGCCCTCGATCACGCGAACGCGAAACTCGCCCGGCGACACGCGTTCGACTTCGATTCTTGCTGCCATTGATTCCTCGGGCACTCGCGCGTTTTCCCTGTTCAGGCGCTTTTCAAATCGCGTCCAGGGCCTGCTCGAAATCGCTCAACAAGTCGCGCCAGTGCTCGATGCCCACCGAGACCCGCACCAGGCCATCGGTGACGCCGGCCTCGGCGAACTCCTGTTCGGTAAAGCCGGACTGGGTGGTGGTTTTCGGATGGCAGGCGAGCGTCTCGACACCGCCGAGTGAGACGGCATTCATGGCGATCTGCAGATGCCGCAGGAAATCGAAGGCGGCGGCCTTTCCGCCCTTCAGTTCCAGAGAAAACATCGCGCCCGGGTAGTCGCACTGTGCGGCGTAGATTCTCTTCTGCTCCGGGCTGGTAAACAGGGTCGGGTAGTAGACGCGTTCGGTCTTTGGGTGTTCCGCCAGTTGTTCGGCGATTCGCTGGGCGTTCTTGCTCGCGCGAGTCATTCGCAGCCCGACCGTCGGCAGGCGCCCCGTCAGCATCCAGCACTCATCGGGCTGAAGGATCGAACCAAACAGCCCACGCCTCGGCGCGATCTTCCTGATTAAGGTTGGATCCTTCGCAAGCACGATTCCGGCGAGCATGTCGCTGAAGCCGGAAAGATACTTGGTTCCGGAATAGACCACCAGATCAGCGCCAAGCGAAAGCGGATGCTGGAATGTCGGGCCCAGAAGGGTGTTGTCGACCATCACCAGCGGCCGCGTCTCGCCGGGTGCAATTTTCAAAGCGGCCACAGCGGTGCAGACCTCCCGAATATCTGTCATCACGAGCGTGGGATTCGCGGGCGTCTCAAGCAAGACCGCACCGAGATCGCGCGCCGACCGGATCGCGCTCGCAAGCAAATCACCGCGTCCGGCGAGAATCGGAACCCCGATGACGCCCCACTTTTCAAGATGATCCTGTATAAAGTGCTGGGTTCCTCCATAGATCGGATTCGTGTAAACCACGGAGTGTCCGGGGCGCAGAAACGTGAGCAGCGAGGTCATGATTGCGGCCATGCCGGAATTGAACGCAAGCGCGGCGGTTGCATCGGCCTCAAGGTTCACAATCTGGTCCTGGAGGATTTGTGCGTTGGGGTGATTGAAGCGCGAATAGATCAGATCGGTCGTCTCGCCCTCGGCGATCTGCGAGCGTCCCGAGGAAATGTCGAAGGCACGCTCTGCCGCTTCCGGGGTCGGAAAGACATATGTCGAGCTTCGAAAAACGGCGGGCCGCGCCGACCCGACCGAGAGGCTGGGGTCGAATCCCTGTGTAAGCACCTTGGTGGTTGGCCTCAACGGCTGCGATTCGCGGCGGTCGCCAGAATTGCTCGGACTCATGGTGGACTCTCCTCTCCTTCTTTATAGCACTGATGCGCGCAGATTCGGCTCAGGGCCTGGCTTTCGATTCCATCGGGTGCGAGGAAGTCCCAGGCTCACCCGGCCGCGACTCCGCACCGGGCAGGCGGACGGGAAAGGCCCGCTCACCTCGTTCAGAATGAAGGACGCATCACACCAGGCGGGCCGGGCGGACCCGCCGGTCGGGAACGGGCGTATAATTCTTGGTAGCGCAAGCGCCCATGCCAAAGCTGAAAACCCACGACGAGAACTCCGCCCAGGGACAGGTGACTCGGCAGAGATCGCCACTGGGGCTCGAGGCGTCGGGCGCCCATCAGGCGCGGTGGTGGTCGCCAGAGCCCGGCGGCAAGGTGCACTGCTATCTCTGCCCGCGGCATTGCCACATCGGCGAGGGGCAGGCCGGGTTTTGTTTTATTCGCGCAAACCAGGGAGGCAAGCTGTATAGCCTCGGCTATGCGCATCCTGCGGCGCTACAGATTGATCCCATCGAGAAAAAACCGCTGAATCATTTCTTGCCTGGCACCCGGGTCTTTTCCATGGGGACCGCCGGATGCAATATGGGCTGTTTCTTCTGCCAGAACTGGGACATATCGAAATCGCGCGCAGACCAGGTGCGGTCGTCCTACGTGCCGCCGGAGGACGTCGTGATGCTCGCGATCCGCAACGAGTGCCCCACGATCGCCTTCACTTACAATGAACCGACGATATGGGGTGAATACGTCATAGACATTTGTCACGCTGCGAAGGAGCACGGCATCAAAACGGTCATGGTGTCCAACGGTTACATTACCCGCGAGGCGTTCCACGACATCTACGACCACATTGACGCGGCAAATATCGACCTGAAGGCTTTCACCGAGACCTTTTACGGCCGCACCACGCTGACGCATCTTCAGCCGGTTCTGGACACGCTGCAGTGGCTGAAGAAGGAAACCAATGTCTGGTTCGAGATCACGAACCTTATTATTCCGACTCTCAACGACGCACCTGCGGAGACGCGCGCGCTGGCCGAGTGGATCGTCGAGCATTTGGGACCGGATGTTCCGCTGCACTTCACGGCGTTTCATCCCGATTTCAAATTGCGCGATAAGCCGCGCACGCCACCCGAAACGCTTCACCGGGCGCGCGCAACGGCGCTTGAGGTCGGACTTCACTACGTGTATGAAGGGAACATCTATAGCGACGGCGCACACACATCCTGTCCGTCCTGTAAGACCTTGCTGATTCGCCGCTCCTGGCACGATGTGGAGGAAAACCATCTCGCGGGCGGTTGCTGCCCGACCTGCGGCCTGTTGATCCCCGGACGCTGGGTGAACTTGTCGGCCGACATTGCTGCACGCTCTTCGCGCAAAGCCGCGTTGGTCGCGTCTGCGCGGTATGGGGAGTTCAATCTCTGATGACACTGGTGGCGGCAGCGTCTTATCTCACCGAACAGAAGTACCAGGATTACACCGCCGAACAGCACGCGGTGTGGGCGGAGCTTGTGCGCCGGCGGCGCCCGCAAATCGAGGCATTTGCGTGCCGCGAGTATCTGGAAGGCTATAAAACCATCGGTTTGGAAGACGACCGCCTGCCAAACCTGGGCGCAATCTCGGCGCGTCTGAAACCACGAACGGGATGGAGTACGACGCCGGTGAGCGGGTTCCTGCCGAGCGACGCATTTTTCGAGATGCTCAACGCGCGCATGTTTCCCACGACGACCTGGCTCCGCAGCCGCGAGTCACTGGGATACACTCCAGAGCCTGATATTTTTCACGACGTGTTTGGCCACGTCCCCATGCACGCGCACCCGGTGTTCGCGGATTTCCTGCAGCACTACGGCAACGTCTGCGCCAAGATCAAGGACAAGGAGACGCTCGAGCGTCTGGGGCGGCTTTTTTGGTACACCGTAGAATTCGGCCTGATTCGCGAGGACGGAAAAATCAAGGTGTACGGAAGCGGCGTGATCAGCTCCCAGAGCGAATGCACAAACGTGATCGAAGGCGGATGCGAAGTGCGCGATTTTAGCCTCGACGAAGTCTTGGCCACGCCGGTCACGGTGGACCAGATCCACCAGCTGCTTTTCGCTATCGATAGCTTCGATCAGATCTATGCAGCCATGCGCGAGGCCGAATCCCGCATGCTCACAAGATCGTAGTCGGCAGAATTCTACGCAGGGACAGGATCCCCGTAGCGGCTGAGTTCGACGCCGCTCCCCACTGGCAGCAGCACCGAATCAATCTTGGGTTTCGACCGCACATGCTTGCGATATTTGAGTGCGTCCTCGCGGTAATTCACCGGCAGGAGCATGTTGTCGGCCGCAATGAACGCGCCAGGCGCAAGCTTGGGGTAGAACAGATCCAGACATTCGACGTAAAGTTCCTTCCAGACATCGACGAGCACGAAGTCAAACGGGCCCGACAGAGATGCGATGGTCTCGCGTACATCGCCGAGGCGGAAGTCAACCTGCGCGGCCAGGCCAGCCTTGGCGAGCATCTGGCGCGCATAATCCTGCTTGTATACCGCTTTTTCCACAGTGACCAGCTTTCCGCCGGTCGCGCGCGCCGCTTCCGCGAGCCATACGGTGGAGTAGCCGTAGGAGGTTCCCAGTTCGAGGATGGTTCGCGCCTTCACGCTCCTGGCCAAGATGTTCAGCAGCTGGCCTGTCGCGGGGCCAACGGCAATAAGGAACTCGTCGCGGCGCTCGAGCCATTCCTCCATCGTGCCTTTCAACTGAAGCTTGTGTTCTTCGGCACCACGCTGTTCGTATTGCGTCAAGACCGCCGCGATCGCCGCATCCATGTAGTCGAACCTCCCGAATTCAAAGCTCAGCCAACATCATAAGGCATAGCGACGGAGTTTACGCGACGAGCGGCGGCGACAGGAATCGAACTCGCGGAATTGCTGAGGTACGCTCGGGGAGCAGCGAGAGTCTGGCTTTTCCGGCCACCCGGTTTATCACATTCGATTTGCCGGATTGCTCCCCAGTAGAAGATGATTGGGATTGGGTACGATGAACCGGGAACGGTAGGGGGGAATGGCCGCATCACCGCAACGAAGAGCCACAGGAAGGCCTCATGGCGGACAACGAGTCAAAATGTCCTGTTAGCGGGAAGAGAAAGTACGCAAGTGAAGGTGAGGCTCTGGCGACGGCAGCGCACCAGATCTCCATCGCGAGCGCGCCCAAGGGACTTCGAGCCTATTTCTGCTCCTGGTGTGATGCCTGGCATCTGACGAAAAATGCCGAACAAGGCAGAACGGGTCGAAGATAACCCGCTTCGCCGACCGAAACGGACACAGAGTCGGATCGCCGGAGATTTGAAAACAGATCCGGTTGACGCGATGATCCAGCGCTACCGTTATATTGGGGCGAGCGCCGCTGGTGTACCGATGGGCGAGAGGCAGTGAAAGAAACCCTTTCGAGGCAACCATGGAAGATCCGATCAATGTCGTTCTGAAGTTCGAACAGCTCATTAATTCACGCAGTGCCGAGGAGGTCTGCTCGCTCCTGACATCGGATTCTGTCCTGGTTGATTCGATGGGTAATCGCATTGCGGGTGCCTCGAAGCTGCGTTCTGCCTGGGCGGGCTATTTCAGAATGGTTCCCGACTACACGATCTCGCATACTGAAATTTTTGCGAACCGAGATACGGTCGCCGTGTTTGGCTCCGCCCAGGGTTCCTTTGCCAAAGACGGCAACCTCCGAAAAGAGGATGTCTGGAAGACTCCTGCGGCCTGGCGCGCCGTGGTGAAGGACGGAAAGATTGCGATTTGGCAGGTCTTCGCTGACAACGAACCGTTTCGCGCGATCATGAGGAAGTATGAATAGCGGTGACGGGGTGCCCGACCGATGAGTCAACCGTTACACGTTTCCAGTACCGAGGGAACTGACGCGGAAATGCTCGACCGCCTTCGCCGGGAGACATTTGACTACTTTCGGCATGAAATCAACCCTCAAAACGGCCTTGTAGCGGATAAGAACCAACCGGGGTCGGCTTCGAGCATAGCGGCTGTGGGAATGGCGCTCAGCTGCTACGCGGTAGCGACGGAACGCGGCCTGCTCTCGCGAGCCGAGGCAGTCGACAGGACGGTTAAGGTCCTAAGGTTCTTTCACTCCGCCCCTCAGAACTCGGAAGCTCAATCCACAGGGTTCAAGGGGTTCTATTACCACTTCCTTGATATGCAGTCGGGCCTGCGAGCTTACCAGTGTGAACTCTCGACCGTTGATACCGCCATTCTCATGGCCGGGGTGCTCACAGCTGCGAGCTATTTCACGGGGAACAGCGGGGAAGAAACCGAGATACGGGAACTCGCCGACATTCTGTATCGACGAATTGATTGGCAGTGGGCGTTGAACGCCGGGACGACCATCTGCCACGGCTGGAAGCCGGAGTCCGGATTTCTTCCTTTCCGGTGGGACACGGGCTATAGCGAAGCCGTGATTCTCTGGGTGCTGGCCCTGGCATCCCCTACGTTTCCGGTTGACCCGAAAGGCTACCGGGAATGGACAGACACGTTTGAATGGAGAAAAGTTTACGACACCGAGTATCTGTACGCCGGCCCTCTGTTCATTCATCAAATGTCCCATTTGTGGCTCGATTTTCGCGGCATCCGGGACGACTTCAACAGGAAAACGGGTATCGATTATTTCGAAAACAGCCGGCGGGCGACCTATGTCCACAGGCAATACGGAATCGAGAATCCCCAGAGGTTCTCGCATTATCACAAATACGGTTGGGGACTGACCGCAAGCGACGGGCCCGGGCCTGCGGTCCTCAAAGTCAACGGCGTCGAAAGGGTATTTTTCGATTACACGGCGCGAGGTGCGCCGTTCGGGCCTGATGACGGAACGATCGCTCCGTGGGCCGTTGCCGCTTCTCTACCGTTTGCTCCCGAGATCGTGCTGGAGACCGTACGTCACGCGATCGAACGTCTCCGTTTAAAGGGGCGCAGTCCGTACGGATTTGACGCGAGTTTTAACTCCACCTATCCGGAGCCAGCCAGAACCTACCACAGCTGGGTGTCCCCCTGGATCTTTGGTTTGAATCAGGGTCCGATCATTATGATGATTGAGAACTTTGAGTCCGAGTTCATCTGGAAAACGATGCGGAATTGCGCAGCGGTGGCATTGGGCCTTCGTCGCGCAGGCTTTCGCGGCGGTTGGCTCGAAACGTAGGCGTGCCCAAGCGGACAACCGATAGGCCGCGAGCTCCCGAAGACCGGCGGGGAATTCGGGTCCGGAGTACCTACGCACGTGCAGACGTCAAACGCTATACGGGTTCCGCGCCGGGGCGATGCGCCGGACGAAACTTGACGACGCTCGGCACGGCGGGCACACAGTCCAGACCATCGCGGCCTTCGATGAAATTGATCAGGAACTCCTGCACGTTGAAGCGATGGCCGTTCCGCAGGTGCGCAAGCCGCCGACCCTCACGGAGACGGACGTATTCGCCGTCCGGCATCAGTATTCGCGTCTTTAAAGTATCGGCAAGGTAGGGCGCAATGACTTCGGTGAAAATCTGGTTGCAGAGCACGGGATCGCGCAGACGGAAGATCACCTCGACGCGCTCGTAGATGTTCCGCTGCATCCAGTCGGCGCTGCCCAGATACAGTTCGGTCTTGCCGGCGTTGCCGAAGCTGAAGATGCGACTGTGCTCAAGAAATCGTCCGATGACGCTGCGCACACGGATCCGGCTGCTGAGCCCGCGGACCCCTGGTCGCAATGTGCACGCGCCGCGGACAATCAGCTCAATCCGCACGCCAGCTTGCGAAGCACGATAGAGCGCCTGAATAATTCTCTCGTCCAGGAGCGAATTGAACTTCGCAAAGATGAACGCCGGGCGCCCGGCCCGCGCGTGAGCGGTTTCGCGATCAATCAAGGCGAGGAAGTTCCGTCCCAGGTTCAACGGCGCGACAAACAGAGGCGAGTATTGCGCGCGCTCGGAATGGGCCGTCAGGTAGTTGAATACGTGGTGTACGGCAGAGGTGAGATGCGTGTCGCTGGTGAGCAGGCTTAGATCGGTATAGAAACGCGCCGTCGAAGGATTGTAGTTGCCAGTGCCGAGATGAGCGTAGCGGCGAATCTGGCCGTCGGGTTCACGCCTGGCGACAAGCGCGAGCTTGCAGTGGGTCTTCAGCCCAACCACGCCGTGGAAAACCTGAACCCCGGCATCCTGCAGATTCCGCGCCCAGCGAATGTTGGAGGCTTCATCAAAGCGGGCCTTCAGCTCAACCACGACCGCAACTTCTTTCCTGGCAGCGGCATCGATCAGCGCGCGCACGATCGGCGAATTCTCGCTGGTACGGTAGAGCGTCTGCTTGATCGACAAGACGTCGGGATCCTGAGCCGCGCTTTCGATGAAGCGCACGACGGTCGAATAGGAATCGTAGGGGTGATGCAAGAGAACATTGCGCTTTCGAACCAGCTCAAACAACGAGGAGGATCCGGGCTTGAGATTCAATTCGCGCGGCACGAAGGGACGGAATTTCAGATCCGGCCGAGGGGTCTGCTCATAGAGATGGAACAGCCGCGAAAGGTTGATGGGACCGTTGACGCGGAAGACCTGGTCGGGCGACAGCCGAAAATTCGCCTCAAGCCGCTCGACGATTTCCTGATTTGCTCCCGCCTCAATTTCCAGTCGCACCGCTGAACCTTTCCGGCGGCGATGAAGCTGCAAGTCCACAGATTCCAGAAGACTGCGGGACTCCTCTTCTTCAAGGTAGAGGTTGCTGTTGCGCGTGACGCGGAAGGCGGCGGCCGACAGGATTTCGTAACCGTGATAGAGCCGAGCGGCA
>DATBXX010000025.1:0-85342 GCA_036514055.1 Candidatus Acidiferrales bacterium | reverse complement strand
GCGGTTGGCTTGCGCGCTTGAACTTGCGGGAATCGGGCGAGGCGACCGCGTGGCGACGCTGATGTGGAACCACGGAGCCCATGTGGAATGCTATTTCGGTATTCCGGCGGCCGGCGGCGTGATGCACACCCTGAATCTCCGCCTGCATGCGGACGAACTCGCGTTCACTGCGAACCACGCGCTCGACCGCTTCCTGATCGTGGATGATGTTCTGCTGCCGGTCTATGAATCCTTCCGGGCGCAGACGCATTTCGAACGCGTGTTCGTCGTGCCCTTTGGCGGCACGGCAATACCCCGGGGGTACGAATATTACGAAGATTTCTTGTCAGCGGCGGATGACGATTTCCAGTATCCCGCGCTGGACGAGAGCGAAGCAGCGGCCGTTTGCTTCACCTCCGGAACTACCGGAAAAGCAAAGGGCGTGGTCTACTCGCATCGCGCGCTGGTGCTGCACAGTATGGCCGAGTGCATGCACGACACTTTCGGAGTCCATCAGGACGACGTGATCCTGGCGTGTTCCTCGATGTTTCATGCCAATGCCTGGGGCTTGCCGTACACCGCGGCCATGATGGGAGCGAAGCTGGTTTTGCCCGGGCCTCACCTGGATGCCGAAGCCCTGCTCGACCTGATCGAACAGGAGGGAGTTACGATGGCGGCGGGCGTGCCGACGCTATGGATTGGCGTCCTGGAAGCACTTGAACTCAATCCCGGGCGATGGAAGATCGCGCGTCCGCTGCGAGTCGTATCCGGCGGAGCAGCTGTGCCCGAGGCTCTGTTTCGGGGGCTGGACCGCTGGGGCATTCATGTCCGGCAGATATGGGGAATGACCGAGACGGCCCCGATGGCCAGCATGGGCATGATCAAGTCCACCCTCGCGGGATGCTCACAGGACCAGGAATACAGGATCCGAGCCAAGCAAGGGATGCCGGCGCCGTTCGTTGAGATGCGGGTGATGTGTCCGGAAGGCGAAGCGGCGTGGGACGACAAAACATTTGGAGAGCTCGAGGTCCGCGGGCCATGGGTGGCGGCAAGCTATCTGGACGCGCCCGAGACCGGTGACCGCTGGTCGAGCGATGGCTGGTTCCGCACCGGAGACGTGGCCACGATAGATCCCCATGGCTATATTCGAATCGTGGACCGCAGCAAGGACCTGATCAAGTCCGGCGGCGAATGGATCAGCTCGGTCGATCTGGAGAACGCGCTGATGAACCATCCAGGGGTAAGCGAAGCCGCAGTGATCGGCGTTCCTCATCCGAAGTGGCAGGAGCGTCCGCTGGCCGTGGTGGTGGCAAAGAAGGGCGCCGCAGTGAACGTCGAGGACCTTCGTTCATTTCTGGCGGACAAATTTGCGAAGTGGCAGCTACCCGACGCCTTCATTTTCGCAGACGAAATCCCGCGCACATCGGTCGGAAAATTTCTCAAGACAAAACTCCGCGAACAATATGCACACTGGGAGTGGAAATAGGGCTGCCGTCCGACTCTGGTGAAGGATACTTTTTTCCACCAAGGTGATCGCGCGCGAGAAGCCCTAGGTACGGTAGCTGGAATTGATATGCACGTATTCGATGGTGAAATCACAGGTCCAGACACGGGCCGAGGCGCCACCCGAGCGCAGGTCGACACGGACCGGCACGTGCTTTGCGAGCATCTTCTGATGTACCTCGCGTTCGTCGAAGGGATGCTCGCAGCCGTTGCGGCACACGGCGGCACCTGCAATTGAAATGTTCGCGCGCCGGGCGTCGAATTTCACGCCGGAGCGCCCCGCAGCCGCGAGGATGCGTCCCCAGTTCGGATCGGCGCCCGCGAACGCTGTCTTCACGAGCGGTGAATTGGCGATCGTTTTTGCGATCCGGCGGGCGTCGCGCTCCGAAGCCACGCCGCGAACCTCGATTTCGATCGTGCGCTGGGCGCCTTCGCCATCCTCGATGATCGCAAGCGCGAGCGACTTGCAGACACTTTCAAGCGCCGCGCGGAAACTCTTGTAATCCGCACCCGACGCCCCCTTGATTTCCCGAGCGCCTGAGTGGCCGTTGGCAAACACCGCGACCGTGTCGTTGGTAGAGGTGTCGCCATCGACGGTGATCGAATTGAAGGTTCGCTCAACTGACGAGCGCAAGGCGCGGTCAAGCAGAGCGGGTGCGATTGCGGCGTCGGTGGCGATGAAGGCGAGCATCGTCGCCATGTTGGGCTCGATCATTCCGGAGCCCTTGGCGCAGCCCAGCAGGCGAACCTGCTTTCCGCCGACGCGGCACTTCGCGGTAGCCCATTTCGGGCGCGTGTCGGTGGTCATGATGGCGCGGGCGAACTCCTCGAAGGCCCCGGCTTCGGCGCTGCGAGCAAGCACGATATGCGGCACAGCGGCGAGAATTTTCTCCACACGAAGCGGCGCGCCGATCACGCCGGTCGAACACACCAGTATCTGCGAAGGATCGATACGGCCCAGCTCCGTTGCGAGTTTCGAGGCGGTGGCGATAGAGGCCGGATAGCCGTCTTCCTTGGTGCAGCAGTTTGCGTTGCCGGAGTTGACGATCAGGCCGCGCATCTGGCCCCGCGACTTGCGCAGGTGCTCGCGTGAGGCTACGACCGGCGCGGCGACGATCTGGTTCATGGTGAACATGGCGGCAGCTGTCGCCGCCGTATCGCTGACGAGAATGCCCAAATCGAGCCGTGAGCGCTTCAGGCCGCAATGCGTAGCCGCGAAGGTAAAACCGCCAGGAATGTCAGACGCAGAAAGAGGCGGGTTCAAGGCTTTTCCTCAAGCTTCGCCAGGCGGGCATTGAAATCTTCAAGCGCCGAGCGCACGGCTCCGGGCGCTGTGCCCCCGGCGACCCCGCGCCGAGCCAGAGCCGATTCCAGCGTCAGTACAGTCGAGAGGTCGCGACCGAATGCAGGCGAAAATGTTACGAGCCGGTCAAGCGGCATCTCGCGTATGGATTTTCCTTCCTGCTCGGCCGCGCGCAGCACTTTGCCCACGATTTCGTGCGCCTCGCGAAACGGGACACCTTGCGCCGCGAGGTAGTCGGCGACTTCCGTCGCAACCAGCGCCGGGTCCTGGGACGCTTCGCGCAGATGCGCCTCGAGGAATGTCGTGGCAGACAGGGCAGCGGCGGCAATTCTTACCATCGCGAGCGCCTGATCGCAGGCCGCGAAAAGTGGCTCTTTGTCCTCCTGCAAATCGCGCTGATAACTCGAGGGCAGGCCCTTGCAGGTGGTCAGAAGTGAGAACAGTGAGCCGTAAACGCGGCCCGTCTTGCCCCGAATCAGTTCCCACGCATCGGGATTTTTCTTCTGCGGCATCAAGCTGCTGCCGGTCGAGTACTCGTCGGGCAGCTCGATGAAACCAAACTCGGGCGTAGCAAACAAAATCATGTCCTCGGCGAGGCGGGACAGATGCATCGCCAGGGTGGCGAGTGCGAAAAGAGCTTCCAGCGCGAAGTCGCGGTCGCTGACGGCATCAAGGCTATTGGCCGTGATATGCGAAAAGCCCAGATTGCGCGCCAGTGCCTTGCGGTCAAGCGGAAACGCGCAACCAGCGAGTGCTCCGGAGCCGAGCGGGCACCAGTCGGCGCTTGCCGCTGCAGCTGCCAGGCGTTCGGCGTCACGTTGAAAGGCTTCGCCATGGGCAAGCAGCCAGTGCGAGAGCAGCAACGGCTGGGCGTGTTGCAGGTGCGTGGTGCCCGGCATGGGAACGCCGAGATTCTGCTTGGCCTGACCCGCAATCGCTCGGCCGAGCAAGCCCAGGGCGCTACGCAGTTCGCGTGCCGCGTCTTTCACATACATGCGGAATTCGGTCGCCACCATTTCGTTGCGGCTGCGGCCGGTGTGAAGCTTGGCGCCCAGTGGACCGAGTTTCTCGATCAGGGCCGATTCCGCGAAATGGTGGACGTCTTCGGCCCGGGACGCATCAAGCCAAGCGACGTCGGATTTTGCACGCGCTTCGATCTCATCCAGTGCAGCGACGATGCGCTGGCCCTCTTCGTCTGTGAGAATCCCCGCGGCCGTAATCGCTCGGGCCCAGGCGCGGTCAAGCGCAAGCTCCTGAGGCAGCATCCTGCGATCGAACCGCCAGGAGCGCTCGAATTCGTAGAACGATGCATCGGGAGCGCGCTCGAACCGGCCCCCCCACATTTTCTGGCCGTCCGGTTCGGTCATCGAACCGCGGCCTCAAGCGGAATGGTAATGGGCAGGGCAAACAGGTTGATGAAGCCCTCGGCGTCCTTCGGGTTGTAGCCCGTCATGCTGAAGCTGGCGAGCCCGGCGCGGTAGAGCGAATAGGGCGAGCTGCGCGCCGTGGCGTTCAGGTTGCCCTTGAATAGGGAGAGCGTGACCGAGCCGGTGACGCGACGCTGCGAGCTTGAAAAGAACGCGTCCAGTGCCTCACGCAGCGGAGTAAACCACATGCCGTAGTACACCATCTCGGCGTAGCGCAGCGAGAGGATCTGTTGGTAGTGCAGCGTTTCGCGATCCAGGCACAAGGATTCAAGCTCGCGATGTGCGGTAACGAGCAGCGTGCCACCGGGGGTCTCATACGCGCCGCGTGATTTCATGCCCACCAGCCGGTTTTCGACGATGTCCATGCGCCCCACGCCGTTAGCGGCGGCGATTTCGTTGAGCTGGTCAACCAGTGCGAGCGGTGCGAGTTTCTTGCCGTTCACCGAGACAGGATTCCCGGACTCAAAGCCGATCTCGACCGAGGCGGGCTGGTCGGGCGCCTTGGCGGGTGAGACGATCCACTGCCACATTGCCTCTTCCGGCGCGTTCGCCGGATCTTCCAGAACTCCGCCTTCATGGCTGAGGTGCCAGATGTTGCGATCGCGGCTGTAAATATTCTTTTTCGTCTGGTCCACGGGGATGTTGTGCGAGCGGGCGTATTCGATCGCTTCCTCGCGGGAGTTGATTTTCCACTCGCGCCACGGGGCGATGATGGTCAAATCGGGGGCCAGGGCCTTCGCAGCCAGCTCGAAACGAACCTGATCGTTTCCTTTGCCCGTGCAGCCGTGGGCCAGAGCATCGGCGCCGACTTTCCTGGCGATCTCGACTTGCCTTTTCGCAAGCAGCGGGCGGGCAAAAGACGTACCCAGCAGATATTTGTGCTCATAAACCGCTCCGGCGCGCAACGTAGGCCAGACGTAACCGGTGATGAATTCCTCCCGAAGGTCCTCGACGTAGGCCTCGCTTGCGCCGGTCGAGAGAGCTTTCTTGTGAGCGGCTTCGAGATCCTCGCGCTGGCCAAGGTCGCCGATCATCGCAACCACTTCGCAGCCGCCGTAATTCTCCTTTAGCCAGGGAATAATGATGGAGGTATCGAGTCCTCCGGAATAGGCCAAAACGACCTTCTTGGGCAACGGATTCTCCTTAGGTAAGCAGCGTGTGCAGGATCGCCTTCTGAACATGCAGGCGATTTTCTGCTTGATCGTAAATGATCGAGCGCGGCGCATCGATGACGCCTTCGCTGACCTCCAGACCGCGGTGGGCAGGCAAGCAATGCAGGAAGACGGCATCGGGCGCGGCTTGGGCAAAGAGCGCCTCGTTGACTTGATATCCGGCGAAGGCCTTTTCGCGGGCGGCGGCCTCAGTTTCCTGGCCCATGCTCGCCCAGACGTCGGTGTAAACGGCCTGCGCGCCCGCGACCGCTTCTTGGGGCTCGCGGAGAATTTCGATTTTTCCGCGTGTTTCGCGAGCAACCCGCTTGGCTTCAGCAACGACGGTCGCATCCGGTTCGTATCCTGCCGGTGTGGCGACGCGCACGTGCGCTCCCGAGCGGGCGCCGATGGTGAGAAGCGAGTGGCACATATTGTTGCCGTCGCCCACGTAAGCCAACTTGAGGCCGCGCAGTCCGCCGAAGCGTTCCTCGAGCGTGAAGAAGTCCGCCAGCGCCTGGCAGGGATGAAACTTGTCCGAAAGCGCGTTGATTACCGGAACGCTTGCGTTTGCGGCAAGCTCATCGAGCGTTTCCTGCGCGAAGACGCGCGCGACGATTCCCTGCACCCAGCGCTCAAGGTTCTTCGCGATATCGCGGACCGGTTCGCGCTCGCTCAGCCGGGCGGCGGTGTGGTCCAGAAACGTGGATGTGCCTCCGAGGTTGGCGATGCCGGTTTCAAAGGTGACGCGCGTGCGCAGGGAGGGCTTCTCGAAAATCAGCACGAAGACACTGCCGGCGAGCACGGACCGGTAACGATCCGGGTGCGCTTTCATTTCCGTCGCGAGGCGGAAGAAATCGCGCAACTGCGCCGGACTCCACTCCGTTCCGGTCAAAAGGTCTCTTTTTAGTGCAAGCGGTGCGGCGACAGCGTTCATATTCACCTCGTCGCAGCCAAAGCCAGCGGCTGCGTCTGAGATTCCGATTTCACCGACCCGGGTGCCATCGAGGTCTTGTTTGCAGACCTCGCCACGCGCGCCAGGACGTTTTCGAACTTTCGCAGGAACTCGGCGGCATCCCGTTGGCGAATGATAAACGGCGGGAGAAGCCGAAGAATGTGGTCGTGCGTGCAATTGATCAGTAGCCCCTGACGCAACGCCTCAGCGACGAACGGAGCGCCCTCGATCGCGAGATCAATTCCGATGATCAGTCCCTCGCCGCGCACTTCCCGGATGAAATCAAAGCGTGCCGCAAGCTTCGCCAGTCCCGCGCGAAGTTCGGCGCCGCGCTCGCGGACATTGGCAAGCAGATTTTCTTCTTCGACGAGGGTGAGAAATTCAAGCGCCGTAGCGCAGACCAGCGGGCCGCCGCCAAACGTTGACCCGTGCATTCCTGGGCTCAGGGCGGATGCGAATTCCTCGCTGGCAATAAACGCCCCGAGCGGGAGGCCGCCGGCGAGGGGCTTGGCAACCGTGACGATATCCGGAAGCGAGCTGAATTTCTGGCATGCGAAGCGCCGGCCGGTGCGACCCAGGCCGCACTGAATTTCATCAGCGATCAGCGCGGCACCGTGCTGCGTTGCCAGCGCGCGCGCTCTGTCCCAGAACTGTTCGCTGACCACGAACACGCCGCCTTCGCCCTGCACGGGCTCGATGACGATCGCGCAAACCGTGTCGTCAAATTTCGAGTCAAGGTCTGCGGTGTCGTTGAACCGGACGAATTCAGCGCCGGGAACCAGCGGCGCGAAAGGCTCGCGGTATTTGGCCGTGTGCGTGATCGACAGAGCCCCGAAAGTACGGCCGTGAAACGAATTTTCGAGCGCGAGGAAGCGCGTTTTCAGCCGGGCGCCGCCATCGGCCTTGGCATGCGCGTACGCCCGGGCAAGCTTCATTGCGCCTTCGATGGCCTCGCTGCCGCTGTTGGAGAAAAATACGCGGTCAAGTCCTGACCACTCCGCTAGTTTCCGTGCGAGCGGCGCTTGATAGGGGTTATGAAAAAGATTTGAAACGTGCGTGGCACGGCCGGCTTCACGCCGGATTACCCGGACCATGCGCGGATGCGCGTATCCGGTCGCATTCACGGCGATACCCGCCAGGAAATCCAGGTACTCGCGCCCCTGCGAATCGTAAAGGCGGCAGCCGCGGCCGTGCGTGAATACCTCCGGGGGGCGCCGGTACGTTTTCATCAGGTAGCGCGCTTCCTCAGCGCGAATCTTCGCAGGCGAAAGCCGCTTTGCCCGTGTATGTTTTTTCTTGGCCATCGCTAGTGCGCCGCCCCGTGGGTGGCTCTCGCGTTTAGGCGTATGACCGGCAGAACCCTGGTCCCCGAGCGGCCCGTACTCGCAGCAGCGACGAGCGCGCGTGGTTTCGCGCCCCCGACAATGCGCACCTCGGAAACACCGCCTGCGAGGGCGCGTTTGGCGGCTTCCAGCTTGAGAATCATGCCGCCGGAAACCTTGTTCTTGCGAATAAGGTCCTCAATATCGGTACCGCGGAGGGCGCTCAGCACCTTGTCGCCATCGAGCACGCCGGCGACGTCAGTAAGAAAAATCAGGCGATCAGCGCGTATGAATTCGGCGGCAGCAGCCGCCATGTGGTCGGCGTTAATGTTGTAAAGCTCGCCATCGGCGCCAAGGCCCAGGCAGGAAGCGACCGGAACAATCCCCTCGCGCCAGAGCGAGCGCAGGAAGTCCACGTTCACTTCCGTGAGGTAGCCGACAAATCCCAGGCTGCCCTCGCGATCCTCTACTTGCAGGGGCTCCGCCAGAAAGCAGGCGGCATCGGCGGCGCTGATACCCACCGCCGGATGGCCGGCAAGGGAAATCGCTCCCGCGAGCTTCTTATTGAGGAGTCCGGCGAAAACCATCACGGCCGCGTCACGAGTTTCGCGGTCGGTGACGCGCAGGCCGTTGATGAAGCGGCTGGTAATCCCCATACGCGCAAGCGTGGCCGTAAAGATTCGGCCGCCGCCGTGAATCACCAGGATCTCGTTACCGGCGCGCGCCAGCTCGGTGATCTGTCTGGCCAGCGTCTGAACGTCCTCGTCGCGCTCCAGTAGCGCGCCCGCAACCTTGATAACCATCCTCATAGCAATCCCGCCGTTTCTGGGTACTCGCGCATCCCATTGAGATTTTGTACCGCCTGTCCCGCCGCACCCTTACCGAGGTTGTCCAGGCAGGAGACGACCACCAGCCGCTCACCCGATGGATCGAGCGCGAAGCCGATGTCGCAAAAATTCGTGTGCGTCACATACTGCAACTCCGGCAGATTTCCTGCCGGCATGATTCGAATCATCGGCCGCCCCGCGTAAAACGCGCGGTAGAGCGCTTCCACTTCTTCCGCCTTGCGCGACGGGCCGAGCCATACGTAAAGCGTCGAAAGAATTCCGCGATCCACCGGCAGCAGGTGCGTCGTGAACACGAAATTCTCCGAAGCGAGATCGAGATGCTCGGAAACTTCCGGCGTGTGGCGATGTGTGAACAGGTTGTAGGCCCGGAAATTCTCGTTCACTTCGACGAAGTGTGTGTCGCGCCTGGGATCCTTCCCGGCGCCGGTAACGCCGGACTTGCAGTCGCATACGATTCCGCGCGCCGCATTGATCCAGCCGGCTTCGATCAACGGCCGCAGTCCCAGAATCACCGATGTGGGATAGCAGCCCGGATTTCCAACGACGCGGGCCTTCGCAAGCGCTTTTGCGTACAGCTCCGGCAGCCCATACACCGTTTGCGACAGGGTCCCGGCATCCGGTGCCGGAAGTTTGTACCACTTCGTGAATGTCTCGGAATCGCGGAAACGGAATGCTCCGCTGAGGTCCACAACGCGAAGTTTGGGATTTGCGGCCAGTAGCGCCGGAACCAGCTCGAGTGAAGCCTCGTGCGGCGTGGAAAGGAAGGCAACCTCGGCGCCGCTGGCCGCGATGTCCTCGACCGAAATAGGGCGGCAGGGTGCGTCACCCCAGCCACGGAGTTGGGGGAAAAGATCGGTCAGGCAATGAACGTTCTTGTGGGCCTCGCGAACAAAGAACGTCGGTTTTTCGACGTGTGGGTGCCGCAGCAGGAGCCGGGCCAGCTCGTATCCCGCGTAGCCCGTTACCCCGACGACGGCGACCCTTACCGGGTCGCTCATCGGAGCATTTCCTCCACACGTTTCTGAACAGCGCTGCACGCGCTACGGGAAGAACAGATGATCAAGACGGTATCGTCACCGGCGAGTGTTCCGGCGACTTCCTTCCAGTGTTCGGAGTCAACCGCTGCTGCGAGCGGTTGTGCGCCGCTGGGTGGCGTTTTCAGGATGAGCATGTTCTGCGCTGGGCGCAAATCGAGCAAGAAATCTTTCAAGGCGCGCGCGAGCGTCGGCAATGGCGAGGCTTCGTCGGCCGTTGCGGAGGCGAGCGGCCGGTAACCGGCCGACGTTTTCACCAGGCGAAGCTCGCGAAGGTCACGGGACAAAGTCGCCTGAGTGACGCGAACGCCCAGGTGCCCGAGCTGGCGGCGAAGCTGGTCCTGGCTCGCCACGGGCTGGCCCGTGAGAACCTTCAGGATCTGTCCTTGCCGAAATCGTTTTTGTACGCCCATGTTCCGGTCATGCGTGAATATGCACGCGACTGCATAATCATACACGACTCTCGCGCCTAGGTGTCAACAAATAATCTCTGGTGCGATGAAGTTTCAAAGGAGTGCCGGAGTTTAAAAAAAGTGTTCGCGCGATAGAACCAGAAGGAGTCAGAACGTTTAAGGAGAAACCAATTGGCCCGGCCGTTCCGTGTTTGCTCGGCGGAACTAGAACCAATCGCTGCGATAGGCGATCCACCAGCTCACCAGGCCAATCGGAATCGTGGCGACCAGTGCCCACCAGAGAGGCAAGTATAGGTCGGCCACCAGACCTAAGACGCAAAAGGAGGCCCAGAAGATCTTTTTCTCCATGCGGTTATTTTAGGCCTCTGCCGGGTTGTTTGATCCTGAACCTGGGCGTCAATCGCGAAAAAGCCATCGGAGAACAGATTCGTCGCCTTCCAGCCGCGCCATCAATGTAGAGGATGAAATGGCAGTTCCGCCCGGGCTCGAACCGCATCTAGCTCATCCCAATGGCCTTGCTGGGGGGCGGAGGTTTTTGCTCCCCTCAACGACTGGGCCAAACGTTTACGGCGTTCTCATCGAAGGTTCACCAACCGTGCCCATCATACCTATGACAACCGGGTAGCGCGGCCTGTTTCGTACATCAACTTGAAAGGAGAGCCGAAAATGACAGGACATTCCGCATTGACAGCAGCAGACTTCGTAGCGCTGTTGCTGTTTCTTCTTCTTGTTTTCGTCTACTGGTCTCCTTACCTGATCGCGATGCACCGCAAGAGCGACAAGAGTACCCCAATCGCGCTCACACTGTTCTTCGTTGGCTTGACGGGCGTTGGCTGGATTATTGCGCTCATTTGGGCGCTGCGACTGCCGAGGCATCCCGGCAATGAGGTGTTAGGGTCCCGAGATGCCGAAACCGAACCCGGTAAAGAAACGCGCACGGCAATAACGCAGGAAGTGAGCGGTGAAGCATCGGCGAATCGTGCCTCGGCAAGTTCCCAGATCTTGACTCCCTCAAGATTACAGGACTGAGTCGCAAGGGGTGCGATGCTGACGATCCGACGCAGCAAGACAGGGGCAACCCAGCGCGCCTTCGGGAGCTCGCCCCAGTTCGAGGCGCTGTTTCCGAGGCTCTTGGCCTTTGGACCGCACGCTTGGCACTGGCCTTCAGTTCATCCGGATCCAGAATGAGCAGCCGTAGGTTTCGACATCTTGCATTTCCGCCTTCTGCCACACGGGCATGAGAATGCTTCTTAACCCGTTGTCGCTGTCGATAAATGCGTTGGGTAAAACGATGTCAAATCGATGCCCTCTGGCCAGCAGATACGCTGCCAACAAATACTGCTCCGAATAGTACCGATCGATCACACCGTTGGGATAGTCAAACGGAAGTGTTACATCGTGGATCTCGACAAGAACACCGGGCTTTAGGCGTGGCAGAACGTCTAGGAAAATCGCAGTTGTGTCAGAATTCATGAACACGCGATGAGAGTTGTCAACGTAAAGAATATCGCCTGATCCCAATCGATCGAACAGATCCAAGCTGACGGCCTCTACGGGTGTGCGGATCACCTGATCGCAAAGCGTATCAATCTCGACCCGGGGGTGAGGGTCAATGGAGATGATCTTTGTGTCGAGCCGATGATCTGTAATCGCTTTCCGGGCAAATTTCGTCGAATTTCCGGAACCAACCTCCAGAAAGTATTTCGGTTGCTTAATTGCGATCAGACTGTAAAGCGCAACCGCATCTAAAGGAGGGATCCAGCCATTCATCCAATTTGGTTCAGAGGGAGAACAGCCGCTTGCCTTCTTAGGAATTCTTGCAAGATTCTCCGTAAAGTCCAGGAAGGACCTCAGGTGTTCGACATAGCTGTCCCGATTGCTGTTAATAATGTTGTGAAGCTCTTGGTGGGGATGGCTGTAGCCCCATCTTGGAATTGGATTGACCGGATAATCTATGAAAATTATCTTGTTGCCAAAGGTTCGCCGGGCAACTGAATAAGCCAGCTTCCTTGCGCGATCAGCCAGGAAGCCGGCAATCTTGCCCTTACTCATGCATTATCTCCCCGCCTCTTGGTTCCAGAGGCAGCTCAATCGTCGAGATCTTGCAGGATCACCACACGCCATTCGCCACACGACGGTATCACACCCACCGGCTTTGAAGACGGTTCCCCCACGGTGTGAGGAAATGGCTGCGCAGCGGCTGCCGATTAACGCCGCGGATGTGCGGACTCTAGACACGCGGAATGGGGACATGCCGCGTAACGACTTCCGGCACGAAGACTTACGGCCATGAGTGCGCCCGCGCCCAGCGGGCCGGGCGCCGCGCGGTCGGTACCCAATTCTCTGTAAGAAACGCCAGCCCAGTCTGTACGTAAGAGCGACTGCGAACCATGCAGTTCTTTCGGGGGAACTAGTACGAACTCGTACCATTCGCTCCTGAAAATTAAGCACTTAGTGCCACGGAATTTGGAGAGCCACGTGCGTCCTTACTCATTGAGCTGCGCCCCACAGCGGAAGTGAAACAGGAGGATAGCCATGTTTGACGAACTGCTGGTTTCGGGACACACGACTCAAATGGCGCACACGCACAAGCCGTGGACGGTGGGTGTGTCCGTAATCTTTCAAGCGGCGATTCTCGGCACGATTCTGCTGATACCGCTGATCTACACGCAGACGCTGCCCAGCGCGATGATGAATACATTTCTGGTCGCGCCGCCGCCGCCCGCGCCGCCCCCTCCGCCGCAACAGGCTGTGGTGAAGCAGGTGCAGACGAAGACCTTCGCGGTGAACCCCATGGTTGCGCCGACGGTGATCCCAAAGCAGGTGGAAATCGCCAAGGACGAGGCGCCGCCTTCAGTCGCGACGTCTGATACGGCGGGCGTGCCCGGCGGAACGGGCGACGTGCTGGGCGGAATCGGCACGGGAGTAGCGCCACCGCCGCCACCGCCGGCCGCCGCGCCGAACCGCATTAAGGTCGGCGGCGACGTGCAGTCTGCGTCGCTAGTGAACCAGGTGAAACCGGATTATCCGACTATAGCCAAGTCAGCCCACGTTTCGGGTACGGTGACTTTGCATGCCATCATCTCGAAGGACGGCTCGATCGAGAGACTCGAATACGTCTCCGGGCCGCCGCTGCTGATGGCGTCGGCGATGACCGCAGTGAAGGAATGGAAGTACCGCCCCACGATGCTGAACGGCCAGCCGGTCGAAGTCGATACCACCGTGCAGGTTGTTTTCTCCCTGGGATAACGGCAGAACAGAGCTCAGGTGGAGCGGCGCTACGAGCGCCGCTCCGCTACAAAATCCGCTACGAGCCTCAAGATGGGTCCGCTGCCGGTCGCGCAGGGTGTTCGCTGCCACTTCGGCTATACTGCGGGCTGACTTCGCCGCTGAGCGAAGTGTCTGACCTCGGCATACGAAGACGCTCATAAAGCGGGAGTAGCTCGACGATGCCGTTGAGGATCGTAGCCTGTCTTGTCTCGCTGGTGTTTTTTGCCCGGGCCCCGGAACAATTGAAGGACCTGGATAGCAAGGCCCAGGAAAAAAAGCTCACCCGATCTGCGCGCCCGAATTGAATCATCCCCGAACCTGCCGTTCAACGGCATGCATTTCGCAGCCAAGCCGCCCGCCATCGGCTGGAAATCGGGCGCTGCTGGGTGAAACAACCCCCTGTAGTCTACAATCCGAAACGCCACATCCAGTTCAATTCGTCTGATCCGAAGAGACCAAATTCTTTCCGCGCACGGAGGTATCCATGATTCGACGTTTCCTCGCCATAGCTTTTTTCGCTGTGGCAACAGTCTCAGGCCAAACTCCGCCTTCCTTGCCGTCTAGCTTTCAGGCCAAGACGATACATAGTCCGGAAGGGGCCGACGTTTTTGTTCGTTGGGGAGGAAGCGGGCCCGTAGTGGTGCTCCTCCATGGGTACGCGGAGAATAGCGACTCGTGGGCTCCCCTAGCGGCGGATCTCATGAAGGACCACACCGTCGTGGTACCTGATCTCCGCGGCATTGGGCGCTCATCCAAGCCCGCTGACGGCTACGATAAAAAAACTCAAGCCAAGGACATTCGTGCGGTTGTGACTTCGTTGGGATACGACAAGACATTTGTGGTTGCTCACGATATTGGCAACATGGTGGCGTACGCTTACGCCGCGATCTATCCCGATAAGGTCGAGCGGCTGGTTGTTATGGACGCACCTATCCCTGGGATTGACCCCTGGAATGAAATTCTCCTAAATCCCGGCGTTTGGCACTTCAACTTCCATGGACCGGATGCCGAACGGCTAGTCGCGGGCCGGGAGCGTATCTACTTTGACAGGATATGGAACGACTTTACCGGAGATCCGGGCAAGCCGGATGAGGCTACGAGAAATTTCTTTGCGGCCACTTATGCGCAACCGGGTGGAATGCGAGCCGGGTTCGCCCAATTTGCGGCGTTCTCTCAGGATGCCAAGGACAACGAGGTCTTCGAACAAACGAAGCTGACCATGCCGGTGATGGCGGTAGGTGGTGAGAAGTCCTTCGGCGGCCTGCAGGCCGTGATCATGCGTCATGTAGCGATAAACGTGCAGGAAGAGGTCGTCGCAGGTTCAGGACATTGGCTGATGGAAGAACAACCGGTCTACACGGTGGCGCTGATTCGTAAGTTCCTTGATGGTCCGCCGCCGGTTGCCCATACAGTTGCAAGCAGTGTCGATCGCGACCCAACCGAAGAGCGACTGACTCCTGCGGAATACAGGTTCCCGCAAGTGGGCAATCCGGGTACGGGAAGCTCGGGCATTAGTGGAATCGAAACCGTTGTTCTGAAGGGCAATCCAAACCAAGCGGGCGTATATACCATCATGCTCCGCGTACCGGCACATACACGCATCGCCGCGCACTCCCATCGCGACGATAGGGTTGCGACCGTGATCTCCGGTACATGGCATTTTGGGTATGGGGATAAGTTTGACGAGACTAGACTGAAAGCCCTACCGCCAGGTAGTTTCTACACCGAACCGCCATCTCGGAACCACTTTGCAGAAACCGGTGACGAACCTGTTGTCGTTCAGATCACCGGCTTCGGCCCGTCTTCGACCCAGTACGTGGATGCCACACAGGACCCTCGTGAACCAGCCAAGTCAAATTGACGACCGGGCGTTTTGGCACAAACGACGACACAAAAGCCCCTCCGCAGGCGAAGCCATGTCCGCAAGTAGTCGAGGGGAATGGTAGGCCCGTGCGGGCTCGAACCGCAGACCTCCACCGTGTCAAGGTAGGCTAGCGGTTATTACCAATTCCGATCTGATTGCCACACCATTGACCTGCCTTCACTTAAGGAAATCAGTCAATACAGGTGAAAAACGAAACACACCGATACCGCTACGAAATCCGCTACGGGCCTCACTTTAGACTGTAGTCGTCACGGAACGAGTTTGGGATGATGTACGGCGATCCATTTCTCGACGAGTTCTAACAATGCTTGGGCCTCCGCAACAATCTCTTCCGCCTCTGTCTTTGTGACCACGAGCGTGCGATCGTAATCGATTACATTTCGTTTCCGTCGGCACGCGTCAAAGAAGCCCAGGGACCGAGCGGCTGAGTGGCCCAGTGCAAGACCCGCTGCCTCGAACATCAAACGGTGATGCCCTGGAGTGGCCGCAAGCCGATAGCCGGCGCTGGCGACGGCCATCTTGGCTGCTTGAAGAGCTGCGTTATATGCGGTGGCAAATCGGCGATCGTCCGACAATTCCTTCACCGCTGCATCCGCCAAGTCACGGGTGATGAGCGCGCGAAGTGCATCCAGCTCCTTCTTGCTGGTGCTGTGTGTATGAATCTTATTTTCGGCGAGCAGTTTTTTCCAACTCATTTTGATGAACCCATGACCGTGATCAGCGGACCCTCGGTGACCGATGTTAGGAAGTGATCGCGATCGTCCAACTTATTCCGGAATTCCTTCTCCGAGTAGCGGACGAGATTGACTTCCCGGCCAAACCGCCGTTCGATCCGCCGCAGGGGGGGGAGCAGGTCTGGAGTGGCGGCATCGCCGACCAGCAAGAGATCGATGTCGCTTTCCGATGTCTCTTCGCCGCGTGCAAACGAGCCAAAGACGGCGGCCCACCCAATCTTGTCCCGGAACCTCGCTAGCTCTGATTGCAGTGCGGGAATGAGCCCAACCGTTCTTGAGAGCAGCCCTCGAAGAGACTCAAAAATGGGGGACTCCACTTGCGCCTTGTAGTAGGTCCTTCTCCCATCTTGTTTCCGCGTTAGAACACCGCCCTTTGTCAGTGAATCGAGTTCCCTTTGCAGGCTAGAGGGAGAAGTCCCGAGGTGAGTAGCCAGTTCAGTCAAGTACCACCATTTTTCTGGAGAAAGGAGCGTCGCCGCTAAAAGCTTCTGGCGGATCTCGGGGAACAGCGCATCCAGGATGGGCGACTTACGCATAATACGTAAATAATTACGCATATAGCGTAAGTTGTCAATTCATTTTCAATGGGGCTTTGAATTCGTTTCACTGGCAGCGTGCAATCGGCGGTATTTGTCAGCGTCCGCGTCCTGGCCCAGGGCACGCGACGTTGCTTCAAGCCACTCCCAAATCCGCGATGCGCCCAGGTATCGCGGGTCTGCTGTTTTGACGCACAGTTCAAACTGTTCTTTCGCGGCTTTCATCTCGCCAAGATGATATTCCACCAGGCCTAAGACGTAGTGAGCTCCGCCCTCCCAATGACCGCTGAGACCCATATGAAGCGCCTGCATCAGCTCCTGTTTGGCGCGTTCATACTCACGAAACTCATAATGACAGTGACCGAGGTAGTAGCAAACGACACTGTTCCACGCTTCCGGCGGATGGGCCTTCTCGAGAAAAGGCTTCGCTTGTTTCCATCGGCCAGCAACAGCCAGAAGAAACCCGTGATGTAAGTCGATGTCCTTAAGTATCTCAAAGCCAGGGCCCAAAGGTTGAGCAGGATACTGAGAGACCAGGTCTTCCAATACCTCTAAGGCTTGGACCTGGTTTCTCTCGGCAAGCAGGGTCTTCAATTCAGCATATCGAACCATTACAGCCAAGTTGGCAGGCGGCGTGTCATCAGAGGTGTCGAGAACCAAATCACGCAGGAGGAAGCCGACTGCTGTTTTGAGCTCGTTAAAGCAAGACCTGGCGTGTACGGCATCATCCATTTGGGCTAGAAAGACAATCTGGTGATACAGTAATTCCGCTTTTGTCCAAGGGTCGTCAATTCGATCAGCAAACTCCCGGAGCCCCTTCACGGCCTTGATGCATTCCCCGGCCTCAAACTCTCGGTAAGCCTCCATCACGCGCAACGCGTCAGACTGATTCATCACCAATCTCCGACGAGATGAAAGCTGCTGACTCCAAGATACCAAATCCAGGTTCGACAGGACTCATTTGCTCTGGTCGCGGGGCCGATTAGAAACAGGAGGCGTTTGGGACGCTCCGGACAGGACAGCGGTGACACAATCAGCTACGGGGTTCTTCAGTTCGACGAAAAGCCAAATAGGTGGGCCGCAACAACAAGCAAATGGTAGGCCCGTGCGGGCTCGAACCGCAGACCTCCACCGTGTCAAGGTGGCGCTCTAGCCAACTGAGCTACGGGCCTAACGTGCGAACAACTGCCACGATTCTAGCATGTGGCCGAAGTCGCTGAACAGCAGCGAGGCTGCCGCCCGCTAGGAGACCAGCGCCGTGGGATTGGTGACGGTCATGCGGCGTACATCGGCCGCACGGAAGCCTGCTTCCAGCATCTTCTGGGCGAACATCGCGAAGCCATCCGCTACCGGTGGATTGATCGTTTGTCCTAAATCGGTTGACAGGACTACGCGCTCGGGGCCGACCTTGCGGACACTGTCGAAGTAGGCGTCCCAGGGCGCCTTGTTGGTATACATCGTGGTGAAGCAGTGCTCGATCGAGGCCCCCAGATCGGCAACCTCGACTTGCTCGGCTGCAGTCAGATTCTGCGAAGGGAATTCGGCGTGCGTCACCAGGATGCGCTTCAGGCCCATTTCTTTCCCAGTCTTCACAAGCGCGTGGATTTCTTTCTTACTCAGATGGCCGGTCGCAAGAATCATGTCGTGCTTGCCAATCAGCTCAAGACAGCGCCGCGCCGTTTCGGTCACCTTTCCACCGTCACCCAACACGGTCAGAGGCGGTGGCGAAATCCCGGTGGCCGACAGCTCGCGTTGAATCTTCGCCCAGAAAGGGAGTTTATCGGTGGGTCCGTCGGAACGGCCTGCGGTTTCGTTCGCCGCGTCGACCGTGGGCATCCATACAATCTTGTTGCCGGAGCGTCCTGCGATCTCAATCGCCACGGGGTTCAGCCCGCCCACGCTGTGGTTCAAAGTGATCGCACCGAAAGCAGTGATGCCGGGGCTCGCCTTCGTGACCACCTTGGCGCGCTCATAGGTGGGAGCGTAGTGCGACTTCAGCACGAATCCCTTCAGCTTGTGCGCCAAAAATTCCTTCGCGAGGTCCAGATCGTCAATGCGCCGGGCAATAACGTCTGGCGCCACGTGAACCTGAAGATCGTAGCCGCCTTCGATTGCCTGCCAGGCGGCGTCGGTAATTTGGATTGGTGCAGCAGCGGTTTCTACAGCCATGATGGCATTGTCCTTTGGATCCTCATTGGGATCCCACGCGCGACAAACAATATACCCTACCGCCCCGGGTTTTTTCGCCCGAAAGGCTCTCGCGCGAGGTCGAGTTCACCGTTCTAGAGGGGTTTGCCCGCAAGCCACGAGGCGCCGCGCACGTACAGAGCCTCGACTTCGGGGCCGGTCAAGCCCGGCATATCCATCTTGATCGTGTATCCGATCTGGGTCTGCAGGTAGGCGAGATGGCGGTAACCTTCTCGGAATGTGGATAGTAGCTTCGGGTCAAGGCTGAGCTTGGCAGCCGGGTCGACCGGGTCGATGCGGTCCTTCTCGTAAATGGGCTGGCGCAGAACGAACCCCCAGCGCCCACTGCGTTTTTCAAGGAAATCATAGAACCGCCCGGTGCACACCACATCGCAGATGACGTCATGCACCGGAGCGCGCTGGGAGATGGTCATCTTGGTTTGCGCGATCGCGCGGTTGCCTCGTACATCAATCGTGCTACCGCCAAGGAAGTGCAGGATGCGCACGCCCTTGGCAAAGCCTTGCTTGCTCATCTCGATAAACTCATCCGCAGTGCCCTGGGTCCAGGTGGCCATCATGCGACCGTCGTCGTGCCAGAGGCCGCGGAACTCCTTCCATTGAAGGGCGTCGCGCCACAGAACCCAGTTTTCGACCATCTCGCGAATGGTCAAGCGTTCGAGTATTTCGTCAGTCATGGGAGCTCCCGCGTCGATCTCAAACAACGGGAGAGTGTACACCGATTTTACGGTCCGGATTCGGCCCCCCAGCTCTGCTGGCCGTGGGTCGGTTCGGGTGCAAGCGAGCCCGAGGGCCCTACCGCCTAGCCGGCTGAGGAAGTCGACTTTCTTGAAGCGATGCTGTTAGCGAGCATGGACAGAACCCAGGTCCAGCCGTCCCGATGCTGGCGCCCCATCTCGTCGTCGGGCACCCCGGAATGAACGAGCGTGACCTCGGTTTGGTCTCCGTGTGCTTCCATCGTGACGGTGACGGTCGATTCGGCGCCCTTGGTACCCTCCGACATCCATGTGTATTCGACGCGTTTTGGCCGGTCGATGTGAATGAAGCGCCCGAAATGAGGCCAGGTGCGGCCCTCGTGCTTTACGGCAAGATAGAACAAACCATCCACAACCGGATTCACGATCAGCCGCTCGGCACCGAACCAGGGCCCGCCGGGGCTTGTCGGGTCCATCCAGACGTCGAAAACTGTTTCTGCCGCTGCGGGAATCGTGCGGGTCACTGTGACTTCGGTGAGCTTCATAGGGACCTCTCTTTGTTTGCGGCGAAGAATTTCTCCAGCTGGTCCAGACGCGCATTCCAAAATTCCTCATATTTCAGGATCCACCGGCTTACGACGCGCAGGGGTTGGGGCGACAACTCGAGAGTATTGTCGCGACCCGAGCGTGTGCGCTTGATGAGACCGGCTTGTTCGAGCACCTTCACGTGCTTGCAAAATCCAGTTAGCGACATCGGGAAGGGCGCGGCAATCGCGGAAACGCGCGCCGGGCCGCGCGCGAGGCGCTCGATGATGGCCCGACGGGTCGGATCTGAAATCGCCGCGGCCACGCGGTCGATCTTTGTCCGGTGATACTGAACCATATGGTTCAGTATAATTTGGGGGCCCTGACCTTGTCAATTTGCCCTTCAAGGGTTAGGGTGTTTCGTCCCGATGGCCATAGATTCCTCAAGCCCGCGATTGGGCAAACACGTCCGCCCAAAGCGCTGGTACAGACAACTTTGGATTCATGTGTTCGTCGCCATGGCCATCGGGATCGCTGTGGGCAAGTTTGATCCGAGCCTCGGCGTGCGCATGCAGCCGCTTGGCGACGCCTTCATTAAGCTGATCCGCATGATGATCGCGCCAATCATCTTTTGCACGGTGGTGCACGGAATCGCGAGGATGGCCGACCTGGCTCGAGTCGGTCGCGTTGCTCTGAAGGCGATCATTTATTTTGAGGTTCTGACGACCGTTGCGCTGGTTATCGGACTCGGTGCGGTCAATATCTGGAAACCCGGGCGGGGGATGAACATCAATCTCGCGCACATCGACACCTCCGCCGTCCAGACCTACGTTGCCCACCCGGAAAGCACCAGCGTCACTCAGTTCCTTACGAACATTATCCCAAACACGTTTGTAGGAGCCTTCACCGAAGGAAACGTGCTGCAGGTTCTGTTCATTTCCGTGCTCTGTGCGTTTGCGCTTGCGCAAGTCGGAGTACGCGGCAAACCGATCCTGGATTTCATTGAAGCGGCGTCGCAAATGCTGTTCAAGGTGGTTGCGATCCTGATGTGGGCCGCGCCGATCGGCGCCTTCGGAGCGATCGCTTTTACTGTCGGCAAATTTGGGACCGGCTCGCTGGTTTCACTCGGCAAGCTGCTCGGCGGCTTTTATGTAACCTGCCTGCTGTTCGTTTTCGGCGTTCTATGGCCGATTGCCCACGCCTGCGGCTTCAGCATATTCAAGCTGATCCGCTACATTCGCGAAGAGCTCTTGGTTGTCTTTGCGACAACCTCCTCCGAAACGGTGTTGCCGCAATTGATGACCAAGCTTGAGTATCTGGGATGCGAGGAGAGCATCGTCGGTCTGGTGATCCCGACGAGCTATTCCTTCAATCTGGACGGGACTTGCCTGTACCTTGCCACCACGGCCGTTTTCCTGGCGCAGGCCACCAATACACCGTTGGATCTTTGGCAGCAACTGGGACTTCTCGCCGTATTGCTGTTGTCGTCCAAGGGATCGGCTGGTGTTGCAGGCGCGGCGTTCGTGGTGCTGGCTGCGACCATTGCTTCAACCGGAACGATACCGGTCGCAAGCATTGCGCTCGTGCTCGGAATTCACCGGCTGATGTCGGAAGGTCTGACGCCAACCAATGTGGTCGGCAACGCGGTCGCGACTATCGTGGTTGCGAAATGGGAGCACGCGCTCAACGAACAACAGCTTCACTCGGTGCTCGAAGGAAAGTCCGAAGCAGCAGCCTAGAGTTAGGCTTTGGAGCTGGCCTTTGCGGACGAGTTCAGGATGTGTTCGAGCTTGTCCAGGATCCGCATGGCATCGCAGCATTGCGCTACGCTGGCGTTCGGCTCGCGCTTTTCTTTGATCGCGGCAAAGAACTCTCGGTCCTGCAGCTCGATTCCATTCATCGACACATCCACGTGGGACAGGTCGATCTTCTTGTCCTCGCCATCCACCAGGTCGTCGTAATAGGCCTGAAAGGTGCCGTTGTCGCAGATGTAGCGGAAGCGCGTGCCGAGCGGACCCTTGTTGTTGAACGACAGCGAGAGCGTACAGATCGCGCCCGAAGGCACCTTCAGCACAATTCCCATGTCCATGGCGATTTTCAGTTCAGGGTGCATCGGGCCCTGTACGGCGTAGCAATCGGAAATCAACTCGCCGGTCTGATATTGAAACAGGTCGACCGTGTGGCAGGAATGATGCCACAGCAGGTGATCGGTCCAGCTTCGGGGCTGTCCGGCCGCGTTCATGTTGGTGCGCCGGAAAAAGTACGTCTGGACGTTCATCTGCTGAACCTTCAGCTCGCCGGCCTTGATCTTCTTGTGAACGTACTGATGACTGGGGTTGAATCGGCGTGTGTGGCCGCCCATGCAGACCACGCCCGTTTCCTTCTGAACTTTCACCAGGCGCTCGGAATCGGCCAGTGTGTCCGCGATGGGGATCTCGATGTGCACGTGTTTTCCTGCGCGCATGCACATCTCGCCTTGCTTCGCGTGCATTCCGGTGGGTGTCGCCAGGATCATGGCTTCTAGGCCAGGTTGTTTCAGGCTCTCGGCGAGTTCGCCGGTAAAATGAGGGATCTTGAACCGCTTCGCTACCTCTTCGGTGGCGGTTTGGTTTCCGCCGGTGAGCGTGATGACCTCGATGCCCGGAATATTGCCCAGGGCTTCCAAATGCTTCACTCCGAAAGCCCCTTGTCCAGCGACACCAACCTTCATGTGTTTTCCCTCGCTAAGAAGACTTGGCGATCCGACCGCGGCCTGCTCTGCGGTCTACTGGGCCGCGCCGGCTTGCCCAACTTCCGCTTTGGCGGCGCGAAGCTTGCGCAACTCGGCGTGCATCCGGATCACAGCCATCCACATGCCCAGGGGATGCGCACCCGCGGTCACAAGCGGATGGACCTGCCCATCTCTGAATTTCTCGATGTCGTCGTCCTGAAGAGTCTCAAGCACTTTGGCCTCCTCAGTAGTCATGCCGTACTCCTTTGCGACCGACGGCAGGTCGTGGACCAGCCGGAGTCGCAGTTCGCGCTTGAACCGGCTGTCGTAGAGCACTTTGTTCAGTTTGTACGCCGCCGGTGACGGGTGCTTATAGAATTCGTAGCCGCCCTTGAACTGGTACTTAGCGGCTGCCTCGGCGCCTTCCTTGGACGGGCCGGTTCCCTTCAGTGGAAGGAAGCGCATGACTGCATGGCCGTGATGCCACGTGGGCTGATAGGTGACCAGCTCGCCGGGCTGATTTCCGATCGCTCCGAACATGATCATCCAGGAGAGCATCTCCGTGTTGCCGACCTCATCCAGCTGCTCATTGGTCAGGTTGATCAGGACTTCATGATTTCCCTTTTCCATTTGCGAGATGGCCCAGTAGTCAAAGTCGAAATCCGGCTTGGGGTATTTCCAGGTTCCGGGAAAATGCGACATTCCGCCGCTTGCGACGATTGCAACTCGCTCGGGGCGGTTCGCGATCACCTTCGCGATGGCCTTCCCCAGTTCCGCGCAACGTCGCGCAGTCGGCAAGGGTGGGAGATAGGCATTGACGAAAATCGGGACGACCGGAATGGGACGCTTCTCGATCACCCATTCATAGACCGCTGCGAAGGCGTGCCCCAGAACGGCGTCCTGTGAATACCCCAGGTCGAAGCCGGCCTTCATGAGTTTGTCCAGCAAGTCTTCGGTCAAACCTTCGTGGATCGGCAGTTCATATTTCCGGCCGGCAAATTCAGCATGGGAAAATTCGCCCGACAGGATCGCGAATGTGGGAACCGAGCTCAGGAAGAATGTCTCCAGATGGTCGCTGCCGATCACGATTACAGCGTCTGGTTTGGATTCCTCAAGTTCGCGACCTATCTGGCGCATTGCCGCAATGTCGGCATCGAGTTGCTTGGGGTCCTCGCTCGGCGGACGGTCAAAAAGCTGCGGGGCATGCACGGTGGCAAATGCTGAGACAATTTTACCCATGGCCAATTACCTCTTTTCTAGTCGTTCGGAACGCGCCTCAGTCCTTCGGTAGTACCCAAACCTCATGCCGCACGGCATCGCGTGGGCGCGAAACCAATACCATGATTGTTGCGGAGTGCAGCGGACTTCGTCAAGAGAAACCATCCCGAGGTTGGGCTAGGCCGGGGACGCCGTTTCACGTTGTGAGCGGATCGGGCTTTTCGACATCAATCTCGAGATCTTTGATGGCCTGTTGGACGACGGAAGCCTGAATTTTCCCTTCCCGCAGCAATTCATGGAGCGTCGCGAGCGTGATGAATCGCGCGTCCACCTCGAAGAAGTTGCGAAGCGATTCCCTGCTCTCGCTGCGGCCGAATCCGTCGGTTCCAAGCGAGGCCAGCCGCCTGGGCATCCATTGGCTCACCATATTCGGCAGCGCCTTTAGATAATCTGTTGCGGCCACCAGAACGCCGGGGGCTTCGGCCAGACACTGGGACACGTACGGCACGCGGGGTTTGCTGCTCGGGTGCAGCAGATTCCAGCGCTCGGTCTCGATCCCGTCGCTGTACAGGGCTTTGTAGCTGGTAACGCTCCAGACGTCGGCTGCTACGTGGTATTTCTCAGCCAGGATTTCCTGCGCGCGCAAAACCTCGCGAAGAATGGAGCCGCTTCCGAAAAGCTGGGCGCGAAGCTTCGACTTGCCCTCGCTTGCGGCCTTGTAGAGATACATGCCCTTCAAAATGCCCTCGCGCGATCCAGGCGGCATCGCCGGCATCGCGTACGGCTCGTTCATCACGGTGATGTAATAAAAGATGCTTTCGCCCTTGTGATACATGCGATCGATACCGTCTTCGATGATCACGGCGATTTCGTAGGCAAACGCGGGATCGTATGCTTGCAGCGTGGGGATCGGAAGCGCGAGCACGTGACTATTGCCGTCCTGATGCTGCAGACCTTCTCCGGCCAGCGTCGTGCGCCCGGCCGTGCCTCCCAACAGAAACCCCCGGCACCGTGTATCTGCTGCCGCCCAGATCAGATCGGCGACGCGCTGCAGTCCGAACATCGAATAAAAAATGAAAAACGGAATCGTGTTGATCCCGTGAGTGGCGTAGGCCGAGCCCGCGGCAATAAACGAGGACATCGAGCCAGCTTCGGTGATGCCCTCCTCGAGAATCTGACCGTCTTTGGCTTCCTTATAATACAGGAGCGTATTCATGTCGACGGGTTCGTAGAGCTGCCCCTGGCTGCTATAGATACCCACCAGCCGGAACAGGGACTCCATGCCAAACGTGCGCGCTTCGTCGGGAACAATGGGTACGACCAGCTTGCCAAGCTCGGCGTCGCGCAGCATTTTTCGCAGCATGCCCACGAAGGCCATGGTCGTTGAAACTTCCCGGCCTTCGCTTCCCGTCAGAAACTCCTCGAACAGTTCCGCCCGGTTGCCCACCAGCGGTTTTGATCGGACGCTGCGCCGCGGCATATAGCCGCCCAGTTTCTTGCGGCACGCGCTGAGGTATTGCATTTCAGGACTGTCGTCCGGCGGGCGATAAAACGGTACCTCGGCAAACTGCTCTTCGCTAAACGAGAGTCCGAAACGCTCGCCGAAGTGGCGCAACGTATCCTCGTCTACTTTCTTCTGCTGGTGAGTGACATTGCGGCCCTCTCCGGCTTCACCCAGGCCGTAGCCCTTGATCGTACGGGCCAGGATCACGGTCGGTGATCCCTTGTGTTCGACCGCAGCCTTGTAGGCGGCATAGACCTTTTTCGGATCGTGTCCGCCCACGCGCAGCGCGTGTAGCTTTTCGTCCGGGATGTTCTCGACCATTTTCAGCAGCCGCGGATCGGAGCCAAAGACGTGCTGCCGAATGTAGGCGCCGGACTCGACGATGAGTTTCTGGTATTCACCGTCGACCATTTCACCCAAGCGCTTGGCGAGCAATCCGTCAACGTCCTGTTCGAAAAGCGTATCCCAGTCCGATCCCCAAATGACCTTGATGACATTCCATCCGGCGCCCCGGAAGGCCGCCTCCAGTTCCTGAATGATATTGCCGTTGCCGCGCACGGGCCCGTCCAGGCGCTGGAGATTGCAGTTGATGACAAAGATCAGGTTGTCCAGGTGTTCGCGGGAGGCAAGCGTGATTGCTCCCAAAGCCTCAGGCTCGTCGGTTTCGCCGTCGCCCAGAAACGCCCATACTTTTGCGTCTGTAGCCGGCTTCAGGCCCCGATCTTCCAGATAGCGATTAAAGCGTGCCTGATAGATCGCCATAATCGGACTCAGGCCCATTGAAACGGTGGGGAATTCCCAGAAATCAGGCATCAGCCAGGGGTGCGGATACGACGACAGGCCTCCGCCCGGTTTGAGTTCGCGGCGGAAATTCTGGAGTTTTTCCGCAGAGAGGCGGCCCTCGACGAATGCGCGCGCGTAGACGCCCGGCGCTGCGTGGCCCTGGAAATAAACTGTGTCGCCTTCAAACTGCTCGGTGCGCGCCCGGAAGAAATGATCAAACCCCATCTCGAACAGGGTCGCGACGGACCCGTAGGTGGAGATGTGGCCACCGATATTGTGCTCCTCGCGGTTGGCCCGGACGACCATGGCAAGAGCGTTCCAGCGAACAAGACTCTTGATCTTTCGTTCGATTTCCTGATCGCCCGGCAGGGCGGCCTGCTGGCTTACATGGATCGTATTGACATAGGGGGTGTTGGCGGTGAAAGGGACCTGTACACCGGACGCCAGGGCTCTGTCGCGAATTTCCTGCAGGATCCTGGACGCCTGCCCAGGCTTGCCCTTCTCTACGACCGCGTCGAATGACTCAATCCATTCCCAAATCTCTTCGAGTTCATCGACGTCGGATGGAGGAATTAAAGGACGCACGACCATATTGATCTAAACTCCCCTGCAATTGGATTCTCAAATGATGCGCTCGCAAAGTTCTCACAACATATTATATACCCCATTTCTAGGGCGGAGTCGGTCAATGCCTATCAAAAACAACTATCGCTGCGATAGATAAAGCGAACGTGAATAACTCCGCTTAGCGAGCGGGTCCTGGCGGGTCGTTCGTCACTTGGTAGACTTCCCCACCCCGGAGATAGAGTCGCCCCGCCTCCTCACGGTTCAGCGGCCTAGCCCCGCGGCGTCCAAATACGGCCAGTTGGTTTCCGCTCTCATCGACGGCGCGATCGCGATCTACGCCCTTGGAAATTGCCAGGGCCGGCGCAGCGGTCCGGTAGCTGGCGATGAGTTTCGGGGCCGGACGCGGGCTGAACCCGTAGGAATTCGGTGAATCCTCCGGAGACAGCACCTGCAGGACACGGAGGCCGTTGCGGCCGTCGGCCAGAAAAGCAAAGGCACTGGCGTCCACCATTCCGATTTTCACATCGCGGAGGTCGTTGATCTTGCCGCCGTCCGAGAAAATCTGATCGAGCTCGGGCTGTTCGGGCCGCTCGACGTCGACAATCGCAAGTCCCTGTTTGCCGCCGGCGACGTAGGCGTAGGTGCGCGCGACGTAAACGTTGCGGGCGTCCCCGAGCTTCACCAGGGCATTCGGCACGACGCGAGGGTGGTCCAGTGAGGTTACGTCCAGCACCTTGAGACCGTCCCGGTCCACCACGAAGCCGTAGCGGAACTGAATCGAGATTCCCCTTGGATCGTTCAAATCGGGCGAACCGATTTGGGCTACGACCCGCGGCTTGAGCGGCTGGTCCAGATCGACGACAACCAGCCCGCGGTCGCAAAGCAGGTAGGCGTAAGTGCCGGCGATCGTGATGCGGCGGGCTCCGTTCAAAATACCATCGGGGTTGAAGGCAAGCGCGCGCTTCAGAAAATTGTTCCGCGGATCGCCGTCAAGCAGCGTGCTGACCCCGGGAGTCTTGCTGTTGGGATTGGAATCTCCGACGACCACCAGTCCCTCATATCTGTCCGCCACGTAAAGATACGCGTACATCGGGTGGACGGGCTGCTCTTCGTTCTCCGGATTCCGCGTGCGAGCTGGATCAATCGCGAGCGTCGAAGGGCTGGCGATTGCCGTCGCGTATTTTGTATGCACGTAAAGACGCTGTCCCAGGGGAGAGACCGGGGCGGTCGTCTGGCGCTCGGAAAAGCCCTTGTTGTCTATGTTTGCGACATCGTAGACGCGGAAGCCGCCCTTGCCGAGGGCGGCGTACAGGTATTCACCGCGAAGCTGCACATCGAGCACATTTCCCGGGTGATGGAACGCTTGCTGAAGCTCGCGGCCGCGCGCGACGTGTTGGCGGAAATCGTCGGGATAGGCGAGCCGTTGAAGGTAGCTGCCGATGATCGCAGGAGGCTCGTCGTGTTCGGCGACGGCTACGGCATCGAAGCCTTTCGCGCCGTCGGCGACGTAAATATAGCGCCCCATGAAATTCAACAGATTGGTGCCCTGCAGCAGGACTTGCGCCATCCATGCGTTGTTGTCGTTGCGGCCGGAAACGTGGCAATCATCGCAGGCCTTGGTTTCCTTTGACCGCACCGTGTGTGGCACAAACGTGCTGAACGCAGTCCCGCTCAGTCCTTCGGCCGAAACGGTCTGCTGCATGTAATAGAGCCATTCGCGATTCTGGTTTTGCGAACTGACCACGATGGCGCACGAAGAGCGCGCCGGAGCCACACGATGTCCGGTGACCGTGCCGTCAACTCCCAGCATGAAGCCGTCATCACGCAGAACCTGGAAGTTATAGGACGTGTAGTTGCGGGTGGTCAGGCCTTCGTTGTGGAGCATGGGCATGCGTTGGTTTGCGGTCATCGAAAGATGGCAGCCAAAGCAATTGGGAGTCCAGGAGGTGTGGCAGGCATAGCAGGTCATGCGGCCGTTCGTATGAGCGAGCTCGGACTCATCGGCCGGAAGCGCTCCCCATGTCTTGCCATCAAGCCGGACCGTCTTGGCCCATCTGGATTGCTCGCTGTAATGGGCATTGCCGGGCGTGATGGTGTCCAGCGTCTGCACCACTTCCCACTCCTGGTCCGGATTGACCATGGATCGCTGATAGAGCCTGTTCTCACGCCACTCAAACCGCCGGCTGTTCCAGGGAGTACGGAGCCCGTCCAGGTGCGTGCCACCGTCGGGGGCAGCGGGTCCGGAGGTGACCAGAGTCGCGCGCTTTGCGACCGTGCCGTGGCAATCGGTGCAGTCGAGTTCGATCGCGGCGCGAGGCTCAGCATAAAGTTTTCCATTGCCGTGAACGTCCTGCTGGAAGTGGCAATCCACGCACTGCATTCCTTTTTCAAGGTGAATGTCCTTCAGGTGGACAGCCTTGTCGAATTTGTTCCCATCGTCGGCGGAAACGACCTTGTTGTCACCGTCGAGCAGATTGCCCGCTCGATCCCGCTTGTAGACCGCCCGGAAGACCCAGCCGTGGCTATGGAAATCGGCAAACTGGCTTTGCTTGAGCTGGCTGTTGAATTTCACGTCTCCCAGCTGCTCAAGGAACTTGGGATCGGACCACAAGCCGCGCGGCGCAGCCCCTTCCGGATTTCTTTGCGCGACTTGATATCGCTCCTCCGCAGTAGGGTTTCTTTGCTTCGCGGGATACATGAGTTCGCCATCGGCTTCGTTGTCCCACCAGGTATAGCCGAAATAGGTCGTCTCCATGTTCGTGCCCGGGTGAATGTGGCAGACCATGCATTGGCTGGAAGGAATGGAACGTGTGAATGTGTGCCGAATGGGATGGCCGGACTCATTCTTTGCAATCGCGGAATCGCCCGACGCGCTCCGACCGAGGTGGCCGAACGACGCGTACGGACCGGAATGCGCAGGCGACCGGTCGTTTGCATAGATCACGTGACATGCCGTGCACCCGCTGCCGCGATAATCTCCGGGTTGATCGTTGGTCCCCGGCAGCGACAGCAGCGGGTCGAGCAGCCGCGTCTTCTGCAAGCCAAGGAAAACCGGGTCGGTGCGCAGCAGAGTGCCGAAGCCGCGTTCACCCAGCTGGTCGTCGGGGCGGCCGGATTCGGCTTCTGTGTTTGGATTGCCGATTTCGCCTTTCTTTGAGCCGCCGCGCTCAAATACCCGCAGGACGTTGCCAGGTTGTGAAGTCTCCCAGCGTTCCAGAGGCGTCAACTCGGGAACCACCCCATGGGTGCGTGTTTCCTCAGGAGACGGCGGCGGAACGGTGTGCATTGCTTGCGGCAGGCCGTCGGATGAGTAACTCTCGCCGAAGCGCGTGTTCTTCAGCGGAAACGATCCGTTGTTGTAAAGCGCCGCGCCCCAGAGCATCCCGCCGTGAGTCATCATGCTGGTGCTGACGTTGCGAACCTCCGCTGCATGGCATCCGGCCGCACCGCACGTTTGTGGGGCGACGCGAAGATCACCGGGATTGGCAAAACGCACGTATTCGTAGCTTTCGCGCAGCCACGCCGTGTACGCTCGCCGCGCGTTGGCCGAACCGTGGGCGAACGCCGGATCACGAGGTTGGGGATGCGCTTTTGCTTTCGCTTGCCCGTACGCCGCGGAATCCTGGAGCGTGCCGGGTGAGATGGCGGCTCTGGCATCGCCCCCGTGGCAATCCGTGCAGCCCAGGCGCACGGTGCGAGTCGGGTGCATCGTGGGCTCATCGACGCCAATGTGGCAGCTGATGCAGCCTGTGCTCTTTGCGTCGGCCTCGGCCTGCGTCTGGGTGATCAGGCTTGGCCCGAGCGCTTGGGTCTGCTGGCTGGACTGCGCCGGCGATCCGTGCTCGAGCGCAAACACCAGTACTACGAGCAGACCGAGAACGGCGAACCAGCGCGACGCCTGGCCCTGGCGGTTTTCTGTTCGCCGATGTATCGCCCGCGCCGTGGATGAAACTCGCTCAAACAATGTCTCGGCGTTCCTCGTTCTTCCCTAGAACTGAAACTTTACGTTCGTAAAGACGCTGAACATCATCTTGCCCGTGTAAATGTCGCGCAGACCCTGGCCCGGTACCAGCGCAGCGGCACCGGCGGTGATCGAAATATTTTCTGTCAGCGGCGGCCGGTACCGCACGCCGAGGCTCGAATCGACTCCGATCGTATGATGAATCGGCGCCTGGAACAGGAGAAGTTCCAACGGCTCGGTGTCCTCAAATCGCAAATAGTTGACGTTGACGAAGCCGCGCAGCTTTGGCGTGAGATCGAAATCGGTACCCAGGTTGGCGAGAAAAATACCGGGATTGACGAAGTTGGCCTGCCCTTCATCTTTGTCTGAACGAAGACTAGGGAGCAGACTGTCAGGCGATGTCAGGTTCACGCCGGCGCCGGTCAGTCGAATCCCCTCGCGATTCCACAGGCTGAATATACCGCCGGCGAACTCCGGGAAGTCTTCAATGGCGTCAAAACCGCGCGCCTCGCCGCTCCGCGGATTTGCGGATCCGGAAGCATAGAAGGCCGATCCTTTGAACCGGATCCAGTCCTTGTCAACGGAAAGCTCAAGCGCAGCCATCTGCGCGTTGATGGTGACGGGCCGCCCGGCCAAGGGGTTGAAGCTGTCGGTTCCCAGCGCCTGATAAAAGGCGTGGGTCAGATTCACGCGCCCGATGTGCCCATCGCCCGTCCAGCCTAGATAGGCGACATGAATCGCGTGCGGTTGGATCTGGTTGTTGGAGATCACCACGCCGATGGGAGACGGGCGCACCAGGAAGCCGTTGTCATCGTAGTGAATACTGGGCGCGTCGTCGTTGTAGTCCACGCTGAACTGCGCCGTGTAGCCCTGGAAAAGGAAATCCTGCTTGTAGACGTTGGCGATGATGACCTGCTGTTTTCTTCGGCTCCAGGTGTTCAGGCCGCTGTTGGTGTTCTTCTCAAGCAAGTTGAAGTAGGCCAGGTTGTATTGCCAGCGGTTGGAATCGAAGTTACCGAAAAAACGCACACCGGGCTGCTCGTCGACGAAAAGAAAGCCCCTGAAATCGGCGTTGAACTCCTGAATGCCCGCGCGCACGGAAACGAAGTCGAAGTTCGGGCTCAGGTCGTGGATTTTTACCTCTCCAAAGAGTTCCTGAAAGCCGAGGTGCGAGTCCAGGCGCGTGGTGCCATCGCGCACGTCGATATTCACTATGCCGAGCTCGCGCACGTCGAGATAGTTCAGGCTGACGACGGGAGTCACTCGAATCCGCCAGTCCACCGGACGGAAGGCCGCATCGCCATGAAACAGGTCAAAGGAGAAAAGAAACAGCTGATCCAGGAAAAGCTGCTCGCCTTTGCCGAAGAAATCGCTGGTCCCGGGACGTGCCGTGCTGACGTCGCTTGGAACCGGCAAGCGTCGGCCATCGATCAGGGTGTCGCTGATTGCCGTGAAATTAAGAAATGTCTGCTGACCGAAAATCGGCACGTCCCCTTTCCATTTGTTGCGGTCAAAGGGGTCCCACTTGCTTCCCCGTACGTAGGGATGTTCGCCGCCCGTTCCGTAGCGATCCCAATTGGGCATGGTGACGCGCCAGCGATTCGGCTCCGTTTGAAAGACGTCGCCGTCGGGTGGAAACGTTGCGGGCGCGGGTGGAGTCGGGCTGGCAGGACCAAGGTCCGGATTCTGCTTGGCTTCAGAGGAACCCGGAGCAGACGACTCGGTGGCCGTGGTCGAAGCGTTGGATGCCGGCAACTCGGGAAGGCCCGGTGCGGGCGGAGCAGCTGCGGGCAGGGTCACGAGCTTGACGTCATGAATCACAACCTGGCCTGCCAGCAGGGTCAGATCTGATTCCGTCAGTGTCTTGAAGCCATCGCTTGCTACGCTTATTTCGTATTTCCCCGGCGGCAAGTCCGTCAAGCGGAACACGCCCTCGGAGGTCGCGGTTGTCTTGCGAACCTCGCTTGTGCCGACGTTGCGCAGGACAACGCTCGCCCCGCCAACCGCATGGGCGTTCTCGTCGCGCACCACGCCCTCAAGCGCTCCTGTCTTGGGAGGTGTTTTTCCGGGGAGTTGTTGTTGAGACAGGGCCCCCGACGGGAGTTTCACGGCGGCCGAAACGGGCAGCAAAGCGAGTAGGAACAGCGGAACCAATCTCAAGAGGGCGTTGGATGCAGCCAGCATCCGCTGTGTCCTGGAAAGCGTCAGCAATTTCCCGTTTTGTTGACGTGCTCGGTCTAGCTAACACGGTTGTTTCCGGATGAGCAAGTGTTTTTGATGAATTCCTGCGCGCGTCTGCGCGCCGTTTGAGCCGGGGCGGATTGAGAACAGCTGCCAGCTATGGTAGGAATAACGTGCGATCGCATGGACCGGCCTAACCATCGCAATTCAGCAGGCTTTCTTCTATTGTGTTTTGGCCTCTCCGCCGCACTTTGCGCCGCTGTCGCCGGATGCGGCGGAGGCACTCAGACAGTGCCAGCCCCACCGGCCCCGCCGCCCGCAACGCCGCCTCCTACGCCGCAGGTGCTCACGCAGAGTGACGTCGTGGCGCTGGTCGAAGCTGCGGCCACCGCAGCGCAGTCCGACACCATGGCCATTGCCGTGGTAGACCGGCTGGGCCGCATCCTTGCAGTTTATGAAGGGGCGTCAGCACCGGCTCAGGTGGCGGGAAATTTCGGAACCATGGTGCCGCCGGGCGAACTGGCCGTGTCACTTGCGCGCACCGGCGCATTGTTCAGCAACGACCAGGCACCGCTCTCATCACGCACCGTGCGCTTCATCAGCGGAGTTCATTTTCCGCCCGGCGTCATGAACGCCCCCAACGCGGCACTCTACGGCATCGAGAACACCAATCGCGGCTGCACGCTTTCTGGCAGCCTGTCTGCGACCGTGCCCCCGGCCGCCACGATTGCCGGTGCGAGTCCCGGGCTTGGCGTCGCGACGGGAAAGGCTGACGTCGCCGACAGCGATCCCACGGCCGTCAACCCGGGAGGTGTGCCGATTTTCAAGAATGGCGAAGTCGTCGGAGGAATCGGAATCGCCGGCGTAGGACCCGACGTCGCCGAATACGTTGCCTACACGGCGGCGCGCGTAAATACCGATGGAATATTTATCGATCCCTCCGCACTGCCCCCGCCTGGCGAAGTGGTGATTGACGGAGTGGCCCTGCCGTTCGTGAATCAAACGACCGCGCCTGCCGGTGTTACACCGGGAACATTCAGCCCCGGCCTGTTTGCGGTCGGCCCGGTGGCAAGCCCCGGTGCACCGCCAGAAGGATACCTGCTGCCGGCTGTCGCCGGGCCGATCGGCGGCCTCACGGCCGCACAGGTTACTGGGATGATCTCGAGTGCCGTCGCCACGGCGAACCAGACGCGAGCGCTTATTCGGCTCCCGTTGGGGTCGAAAACGAAAATGACGATTGCCGTAAGCGATCTGGACGGCACCCTGATCGGGCTCTATCGCATGACCGACGCCACGGTGTTCAGCATTGACGTGGCCGCAACAAAGGCGCGCAACGTAATCTATTTCAGCGGCATGACGCGACAGTCGATCGACCTGAACGACGTGCCTTTGGGAACGGCGGTGACCAATCGCACGATCGGTTTTGGGGCTCAGCCGTTTTTCCCGCCTGGAATTAACGCATCGTCTGCGGGGCCGTTTTACAACGTTTTCGTCCAGGATGTGGCCAATCCTTGCACGCAGGGAGATCAGACGCCGGGGCCGGCGTGGCCGGCGGTGAATCAGAGCGGAGTGGTGTTCTTTCCGGGATCCGAGCCGCTTTACGTGAACGGAGTGCTTGTCGGCGGCCTGGGAGTGAGCGGGGATGGTGTGGACCAGGACGATTACGTGACTGCGGGCGGCGCTGCGGGATTTGAGGCTCCCGAAGCGATTCGCGCCGACCAGATCGTGATCGACGGCGTGCGGCTGCCCTTTCTGCATTTCCCCCGCAACCCCACGCAGTGAACTCCCTTCGGCCGAGAACTATCCCTGGCGGAGTTTGTGGCCGGCGAGATTTCCCAGACCGTCGTAGGCGGCGTATTTGTACATTTCCGAAAGCGTCGGGTAGTTGAAAACGAAGTCAATGAACAGATCAAGCGTCCCTCCCGATTCAAGGACCATCATTCCCAGATGGATGAGCTCGGTGGCGTTTTCGCCGATGATGTGCACGCCGAGCAGCTCCCGATCCTTGCGCCGGAAAAGCAGTTTCAGCAGTCCAGCGGCGTCTCCTGAGATCAGGCCGCGCGCATTGTTCGCGTAGCGGGCGCGCCCGACCTCGTATTCGATGTGCTTTTCCCTGCAGGTTTCCTCCGATTCGCCGACAGCCGAGATCTCCGGAATGGTGTACACGCCCATGGGAAGCATCGAGGCCAGCCGCTTCTTGTACTGGAAACCGAAAGCGTGGCATACCGCCACGCGCCCCTGCTCCATCGAAGTCGAGGCAAGCGCCGGAAAACCGATCACGTCTCCGGCGGCGTAGACCGAGGCAACCGCCGTCTGATAGGACTGGTTGACTTCCACGTAGCCGCGCTTGTTGACCGCAAGGCCAGCCTTTTCCAGATGCAACTCATCTACGGCGCCGCGCCGGCCGGCTGCAAACAGAGCCGATTCCATCTCGATCGATTGTCCGGACGGCATCTGGATGCGCACGCCGTGTTTTGTGCGCTCGATCGGCCCCATGCGCTCGCCCAGGAAGAACTTGACTCCCAGGCCCGCGAGCCGCTCGCGAAGCGAATCGGACAATTCAGCATCGAGAAACGGGAGCACGCGGTCGCGCCCGTCCACCAGCGCGACTTCGACTCCCAGCGCGGTGAAGATGGAAGCATACTCGCAACCGATCACTCCCCCGCCCACCACAACGAGGCTTCGCGGGATGCGGCCCATCGTTAAAATGGAGTCGGAATCGAAGATGGTCGTGTCGTCAAACGGTATCTCCGCAGGCCGGTGGGGGCGCGAACCGGTTGCGATCAGGATCACCTCGCCGCGAAGTTGAATGATTTCATTTTTCGATGTCCTCACGGCGACGGTGTGCGCATCCTCAAATGACGCAACGCCTTGAATCAGCTCGATCCCGTGCGCCGCCAGATTTGCACGGATCTTTTCGCGCTCCATCGCGACCAGCACGTCCTTGCGGTGTGTGAAATTCTTGACCGTCAGGCCTTCGCGAAGCGAATAGTCGATTCCGTAAAGCCCGCGCTGCTTCAGGCCCGAGAAATAGAGCGCGGATTCGCGAAGAATCTTGCTGGGAAGCGTGCCCGTATTGATACATGCCCCGCCCAGATCGGGGCCAGATTCAACCACGGCCACGCGCTTGCCAAAATAGGCAGCTTGCGCCGCTGCCTTCTCGCCGGCCGGGCCCGAGCCGATGACTATCAGATCAAATTGCTGCACGCATCACCTCAGGAGGGCGCTGACCTGCTGCATTTGACGCGCAAATCGCGCCGGGTCGTAGGCCGATGGGTTTTCAAGCTGCTGAAACAGAGCACTAATCGCTGTGCGCAGCTCGGCGGAGTTTTGCAATTTCGAGTCCCGGTCGCAGGCGACGAACAAAGACTGGATGGCCATGGCCGCCTGCGCCGCCGACTGCTCGCCCTGGCCGGAAATGTCGTCGGCATCGGATGAAATCTTCTGCAACAGGCGCAGCGTGGACGCCCGGTCGTAGGCCGCTAGACCGATCTTTGCTACCAGCAGGTCGGCGAGCTGCGAGGATTTCTTTGCCGCACTGGCAACCGCATCGCGGTCCGGATTCAGCTGGCTCATCAGCCTGGTGAGCTGCGAAATCTGGGTATCCAGCTGTCCGGCGTCCTGGCCGTCGAGCTCGTGAACCACTTCTCGAAACACGGAGTAGCGGGAAGCGTTCCAGGGAGGGTCGCCGGGACGCCGGTCCGGGTAGCCCCGCGCCTGCCGCCAGCTCTGTTCCGGAGCCGTCAGGCTGTGGTGGCACGCATAGCATTGCATCTCGGAGTATTCCGGCCAGATTTTGCCGCGCGAGCGTGAGGCCAGCCGCAGCATGGATTCGCGCAGCTGAACCGCCTCGCCTGTTGTGAGCTCCCGCACTTCGTACCAGGGGTCGCTCTGGCCGGCCTCTGCCGGCTCTTTCCAGTGACGCGGCATGACGGCGGAGAACGAATCCAGCTCAAAGAACAGATCGGGATGCCCGGCTGCGATCATCTCGTGATCCACGAATTTCTGTTCGCCGCCAAGATGGCAACTCAGGCATTTCTCCGTTCGCTTGGCCGCGCTACGCACATCAAACATGCCCAGCTCGACAGACTTTTGATGCGTCCAGTCCCTTTCGGTGTGCGGCCCCAGCCACCCGGACGCAGGTCCGTGGCAACTTTCGCAGCTCACGCCCTCGCTCACGTCAAAGGTGCGCGAACGTTCAGCCGGAAGCGGATTCAGGGCGTGGCATGCCAGGCACCGCGGCGCGGTCTCGGCCTTGCCCAGTCCCAGAATGCCCGCCATTCGCTCTCCAATATTGCCGGTGAGAGCCTTGTAGGATTGCGCGTGCTTATCCTTGACGATCCAAGTGCTGTATTCGTTCTGCAGGACGTCGTTTTCCGTGCGCGGCGTAATACTTCCGTGGCAACTGGTGGAGGCGCACGATCCCGGCCCGGTGTATTTGCCCGCGCCATCGTAGGCAGCGGTGCGCGTTTGTGCCGAGCCAGGGGATGAAAAAAAGGCCGCAAAAAGGATCGCCGCAGCCGACATCAGGAACAGGCGCAAGGGTTGGGTTGCGAGCTTCGTGTTCATTTCCTGTTTGGCAGGAGTACTCTACCGCAAAACCAGAACGAGGAAGCCCGGAACTCGGCGCTTTTGGTACTAACCGTAACTGTCGGCGCCACAGTTTTTTTCATTTCTCGCGCGTGACGGATTTGCCCAACCCGTCCTGCTATATCCTTATGGGTCACCGAGATTCGTAACCGAGATTGATTCCGCCCAAGGAATGAACGACCCTCTGTGTGGGAGAGTCACGTTGATCTTCGACGGATTGCGGGAGATCCAGCACCGCTTCGGCTACCTGCCTGCTGAAGAATTGAAGGAACTGGCCAGAAAGATCGACGTTCCCCTGTATCGTCTGCACGGAGTCGCGAGCTTTTACCCGCACTTTCGCCTCACGCCGCCACCGAAGGCCGACGTCTGCGTCTGCCAGGACATGTCCTGTCACCTTCGCGATGCAGGCGGTGTGCGATCACGCCTGCAGGAGCGCCTTCAGAATCTGAGCAGTTCGGAGGTGACCGTGAGAGGCGTGTCGTGCCTGGGACGTTGCGATCAGGCGCCAGCAATCGCGGTAAACGACCACATCTATACCCTGCTGAGTGAGGCCCAGATCGAAGAGATGGTCCGCGATGCAGTCACTCAAGGCGTGCTGCCGGAACCTGCGCGATCGCGCCGTGGCATTGCCTGCGCCTCAGACCCGTACGCCGGCGGCGAGCAGTACGGCGTTGTGCGGCGGCTGGTCCAGTCGCGCGACTGGAACTCCACACTTGAGTTGCTGAAGTCCTCCGGTCTTCGAGGTCTGGGTGGCGCAGGATTTCCCACCGAGTCCAAGTGGCAGTTGGTCCGCCAGGCGGCGGGACCTGAAAAGTACATCGTGTGCAATGCGGATGAGAGCGAGCCGGGCACATTCAAGGATCGGTTCATCCTGACGCATGTTCCCCATCTGGTCATCGAAGGCATGATTCTGGCGGGACTGCTGACTGGCGCGCGCAAGGGCATCCTCTACATTCGCCACGAATACCAGGAGCAAGAAAAAATACTCGACCAGGAAATTCTGCGGTGCAGGCAGGAGCGCCTGGTGGGACCAGGCATCCTCGGCACCGAGCTGGAGTTCGAGCTCGAGCTGTTTGTCAGTCCCGGCGGTTACATCTGCGGCGAGGAGAGCGCTCTTCTGGAAGCGATCGAAGGCAAACGCGCCGAGCCGCGCAACAAGCCGCCGTTCCCGGTCCAGCAGGGGCTGTGGAACAAACCCACGGTAATCAACAACGTCGAGACGTTTGCCAATGTTCCGCCGATTCTCATACGGGGGGTGGATTGGTACAAAGCGCAGGGAACTGGTGGAAGTTACGGACTGAAATTCATCGGCGTCAGCGGAGACGTCGTCCGGCCGGGTGTCTACGAGGTGCCGATGGGAACGCCGGTCTCCGAGCTGATCTTCGGCGAAGCTGGAGGCGTTCTGGGAGGCAAGAAACTGAAGGCGTTTGCGCCCTCGGGGCCCTCTTCCGGTTACCTGCCCGCGTCGATGGCGGGGGTGAAGCTGGATTTCAAGGCGCTTGCCGAGGCCGGCTCGATGCTTGGCTCCGGCGCGCTGGTCGTCTGCGCCGAGGGCACCTGCATGCTGGACATGGCCCTGAACGCGACGAAATTTTTCCGCAACGAATCGTGCGGGAAATGCGTTCCGTGTCGAGTCGGGTCCGAGAAGATGGTTGATCTGCTCACTGGCTGGACCCAAGGCCAGGGCTCGGACGGCGATCTGGCGCTCATCGACGAGCTTTCCGAAGCGCTGCGACTGACGTCGATCTGTGGCCTCGGACAGGTGGTGCCCGCCCCCATTGCGTCCGTTTTGAAACATTTTCGTGACGAAGTGGAAGCGCACATTTCGCGCCGTGAATGCCCGTCGGGAATTTGTTTCTCGGGCGCGCCTTCCGGGGAAATTCACCAGGCTTCGAGACACGCATGAGTCGAGCCGGTCTCATCGAACTGACGATTGACGGCAAGAAAGTTGCCGTTCCGCCCGGCACGACCGTGTTCGACGCCGCGCGAATGAACGACATCCCGATTCCCACTCTGTGCCATCAGCAGAACGAAACGCCCGTGGGCGTCTGCCGCCTGTGTGTGGTGGATGTAGGCGCGCGCGTATTTACGGCGTCCTGCGTGCGACCAGCCGAACCCGGCATGGTCGTAGACACGGCGTCCGAGCGAGTGCGGCGCGCACGTCACACGCTGGTCGAGATACTGATGGCTGACCACCCCTCGCCGTGCGCCCGCGAGCAGCATTCCGGAGATTGCGAACTCGAGAGCCTCGCCCGGCAGGAAAACATTCGCCAGCCGCGATTCGCACGGCGCGCGACCGGCCGCGCGAAGGACGACTCTTCGCTAAGTATCGCGGTTGATTTTGACGCCTGCATCCTGTGCGATCGTTGCATCCGCGGGTGCAGCGAGATTCGCGAGAATTTCGTGCTGGGCCGCATGGGAAAGGGCACGCATGCGGGAATCGCCTTTGATGACAACGAGCCCATGGGCGAGTCATCCTGCGTTTCCTGCGGGGAGTGCATGGTTTCCTGCCCCACCGGAGCGCTCACAAACAAAGGCGTGACCAGGACCGCTCTGGGCACAGGAGCCGGGTTCGAGTCTGTCTCACCCGACGAGCTGCAGCATCTTCCGGTGTTCAAGGGCGTCTCGGGAACCTTCCTGAGTTTGAACCGGGGTGCCGTGGTAAAGCGCCATTTCAAGGCCGGGGAGACGATTTGCCGCGAGGGCGATTACGGATCGACCGCGTTCTACCTGCTGGAAGGCAAGGCGCAGGTTTCCATCTCGACGCCCATGGCGCACGTGAAAACCCAGGGCGGGATCAAGAAGTTCATCGGCAAGCTTTCCAGCAAGCTGGCCGAGCGCGGGCAGGACCGCCGGGAGGAAGAGGCGGATCAGCGCTGGATCCCGATCGATGCTCCCATGGATTTGAACTACGACGATCCCGTCGCGGAGCTGGGGCCGGGCGACCTGTTCGGCGAGATGACCTGCATGAGCCTGTATCCGCGCTCGGCGACCGTCCGTGCCCAAACCGATTGCACGATGCTCGAAATGCTGCGCAACGTACTCGACATCATGCAGCGCAACAAGAATTTCCGCGCCGAGCTCGACAAGTCCTACCGCAAGCGTGCTCTCGACAGCCACCTGCGGTCGGTTCCAGTATTTGCCGAGCTGACCAACGAGTTCATCAGCAGCCTGCGCGAGAGTGTGGAACTTGTCCGTTACTCGCCCGGCCAGGTGATTTGCCGGCAGGGCGACCCTGCCGACAGCTTTTATCTCGTCCGCATCGGTTTCGTGAAGGTGTCGCAGGCGCATCTGGGCGGGGATATGGTGCTCGCCTATCTTTCGCGCGGGGATTATTTCGGGGAAACCGGATTGCTTGCCGGCGACATCCGCACGGCCACGTGCACGGCGCTCGACCATGTGGAACTGGTTCGCATCGGTGCCGAAGACTTCAATCGCATGATGGGTGAGTTTCCCGCCGTGCGGCGGAAGCTCGAGTCCGTGGAACAGGACCGCATGCAAATGAATCGCGAGCGCCTCTTGGTGGCCCAGAGCGTTCCACTGGATAACTTTCTCGCGCAGGGTTTAATGGAAGCGCAAAGCCTGCTCCTGCTGGATCTGAACAGCTGCACCCGGTGCGACGCGTGCGTTCGGGCCTGCGCCGATTCGCACGACGGCATCACGCGGCTGGTCCGCGAGGGGCTGCGCTTTGACCACTATCTGGTTGCGACTTCCTGCCGCCAGTGCCTGGATCCGCTGTGCATGGTCGGCTGCCCGGTGGGGTCGATTCGCCGGCGCAATTCGCTGGAAGTGATCATCGAGGACTGGTGTATCGGCTGCGGGCTGTGCGCGGAAAACTGCCCGTACGGCAATATCAATCTCCATCCGTTCAACGTGATGGTGGATGATCCGGCCGAGGCTGGCCGTAAGGTTGCGATGGTGAGACAGAAGGCCACATCGTGCGATTTGTGCACCGACCACGCAGAGCCGAGTTGCGTGTATGCGTGCCCTCACGATGCGGCTCACCGCGTTGACCCGCGCAAGTTCTTCGCGGGTCTGCTCGGGCAGGCTCCGGGCATCGCCCAGAAACCTGAATAAGGGAACGTTTCGTACGACACTTCCGGAAACGTGCGCATAGACCACACACACAGGAAATGGCTGGCCGCCTCGCTCATCATTTTGGGAGTCGCGACCGCGGTCTACATCCCGTATGCCCTGCATTCTGGGTCGGGCCCCAGTGGTGGCAGCCCGATCGGACTCACGTTCGGAATCGTTGGCTCGGTTTTCATGGTGTTTGCCGGGCTGTTGGCCGGGCGCAAGAAAGTTCCGGTCTGGCGCCTGGGCCGCGCCCAGACCTGGATGCGCGGCCATTTGTGGCTGGGGCTTCTGAGCCTGCCGATCATTTTTTTTCATGCGGGATTCCGGTTCGGCGGTCCACTCACGACTGTGCTGATGGTGTTGCTGATCCTTGTCGTCTCAAGCGGCATTTTTGGCGCGCTGCTGCAGCACTACCTGCCTAATGTGATGACGCTTCAGGTCCCATCGGAGACCATTTTCGAGCAGATTGACCATGTCCGCGCCCAGTTCGTGGAAGACGCCGACGGCGTGGTCGCGGCCTCGCTATCTACGGCGTCGGGCGAACAGGGGGCCGCGCCACTGACCAGTTTCTATCGACGCGAGATGCGCCCTTTCCTTGAGGGTCACGGCGCTCGGCACTCGATCCTATCCAACCGCGATCGAGCGCGCAGTGCTTTCGAGGGGCTTCGCACGCTCGTGCCCGCCGAATTGCAGGAAGCCACCCGGCGGCTGGAGCAGATCTGCGAGGAGGAGCGCCAGCTCGCGCGTCAGTCGCTTTTGCATCACTGGCTGCATGGCTGGTTGATGCTGCACATCCCGTTGTCGTTTGCGTTGCTGTTGCTTGGTTGCGTGCACGCGATCGTGGCGTTGCGTTACTGAGCGAAGAAGCGAGGAGTCTTGCCGGGCGAAGAGCGGACAACCAAGAAGCGCGCGCAGCGCATTGATATGAACTACTTCAAGCGCCCGCATGCGTTTCGGAGCTGGCGGTTTTGGCTGTCGGTGTCGGTGCCGTTTCTGGCCGCACTTTGGCTTCTCTGGCACGGACTCACCGGTAACCGACGAGTCTATAGCGCCGGCCAGTTGTCGCCTGCGCACTCCGTGCTTGCCGCAAAATGCGACGTCTGTCACTTCCAGATGGCCGGATTTTTCAGCGCGAAGGCAAGCGACCGGGCTTGCCTGGCCTGTCACGATGGCCCGATCCATCATGGGAACCAGACGTTCACGCCAAAATGCTCGTCCTGCCACCAGGAGCATCGAGGACAGGCACGGCTGGGGGCCACCTCCGATGCCGCCTGCACCCAGTGCCACGCCGATCTGCGGTCGACGGGCCCTGCGACGAAATTCATACGCGATATCGAGAACTTTGGACCCGGACATCCCGAGTTTGCCGCGGTGCGTCCCGGCAGCACCGATCCCGGCACGATCAAGCTCAACCATGCGGTGCATATGAAGCGCAACCTCGCGGGGCCGAACGGTGCGGTCGAGCTCGAATGTGAGGATTGCCATCGGCCAGCCACATCGACCGACCCGTGGCGGTTCGGGTCGGCCCCGACACAGGGGATGGCTGTCGCGCAGAAATCCGATCTCCCGGCGATGGTTTTGGCTCGCGCCTATATGGCTCCTGCGACATACGCAAAGAACTGCGTCGCCTGCCACACCCTGCAATTTGACAAGCGCTTCACCGGGAGCGTACCGCACGATACGCCCGCCGTGGTCGACGCTTTCCTGGTCCGGACATTCCAGCAATACATCGCAAGCCATCCCGCTGAGCTGCGCGTCGCTGGCCCCAACCGCGATCTGCCGCAACAGCCTGTGCCCGCGCCGGTACGCGTACTCACGGCTCCGCAGTGGGTCGCAGAGCGCGTGGGGGAATCCGAGCAACTGCTCTGGGGCAAGACCTGCAAACAGTGCCACGCGCTGAGCCCTGCGGCAGCCGGCGAGCTTCCCACGGTCGCGAAATCAAATATCACTGTGCGCTGGCTCGCGCACTCCAATTTCAACCACGACCGGCACCAGATGGTGAAATGCACCGAGTGCCATGCCGCGCTCACCAGCCAGGGAACCGGCGACGTCCTGCTGCCGGGCATCGCCACTTGTGAAAAGTGCCACCACACCGGGAAGGATTCGGCTGAATCCCGCTGCTTTGAGTGCCACACCTATCACGATTGGACCAAGGCGAAAGAGGTAAAAGGGAAGCTCACGCTTTCCAGTCTCGTTCCGGGAAACTAGACGGCCGGCAAGAAGCGGGCGCAAGTTGACAACCCTGAGGTCCTATTTCGATTTCATTACGTACACGCCGTCCCAGTCCGACTCCGGGGCGGTTTCCAGGTACTCCAGGGCGCGTTGCAGGAAGACCTGTGTGGGACCGTCTTCCGGGAATGTGCCAAGCAGCTGGCCGAATTGCGCGGCCGCTTCCCGCCAGTTCTGGCTTCGATACGCGGCCATGGCTAGATCGAATCCCGCCAGAAGAGATTCGTATTTCCATTGCTCCGCCGCCACGTCCAGCAGTTCGTAAATGTTCACCGGCTGGTTCTTGCCCTTTACCTTGATTTTGTCAAGTTCACGGCAAACGAAATGATTTCCGACCTGGCGATAGGTGCCTTCGCTGATGACAATCTGTATCTGATATTGCTTGGTGATCCCTTCCAGGCGGGACGCGAGATTGACGTTGTCGCCCATGACGGTCCATGCGAGCCGCTTTTCCGAGCCCATGTTCCCCACGTTCACCGGTCCCGTATTGAGGCCGATCCCGATGGCAATGGGCGCCCGGCCTTCCTGCTTCCACTTCGCGTTCAGCTTTGCCAGTCCGCGCGACATTTCCAGTGCGCAGTAACAGCCCCGAAATGCGTGATCGGTCTGCGGGTAGGGCGACCCCCAGAACGCCATGATCGCGTCGCCGATATATTTGTCGAGCGTCCCGTAGCTTGCAAAAACGATGTCGGTCATGGCCCCCAAGTATTCATTCAGCAGCCGCACGAGCTCGTCCGGTGTCAATCCCTCCGATATCGTGGTGAAGCCGCGGATGTCGCTGAACATTACGGTCAGATCCTTCATCTCTCCGCCCGGATGAATGTACTTTTGCGGGTCTTTTTGGATCAGCGCGATCACGCCCGGTGAAAGGTATTGCGCGAAGCTCTTGCGGATCTGCCGTTTTTGCCGCTCTTCAAAGATCATGCGGTAACTGGTGATCGCCGCATAGTTGGCGACCAGCGTCCCGGCGGGAATGACAAAACTGAGCCAGCGCCCGTGCTGCGCAAAGCTGAAATACACGAACCAGGCGAACCCTGCGAGCGCCAGGAGCAGCGAAATCGTGGAATACAGCGGCGGGACGCGGCTGAAAAGGATCCCGAAGGCAATCCCGAAGACAAGGATGAATCCCACATCAATGATCTCTTCTTCGAATCCCCGTGTCAGAAAACTGCGGCCCTTTTCCCCGCTGTGCAGCAGGTCGTCGATGATGTTGGCGTGCACCTCCACGCCCATGTAGGGCTCACCGCCCTGGTAGGGCGTATTGCGAATATCGCCGATGGCCAGCGCGGTCGCACCCACCAGAACAATCTTGTCTTTGAATGTTTCGGGCGGGATCTGTCCGCTCATCACATCCCACATGGAATAGTGCCGATAGGTGCCGTAGGGGCCCGCGTAATTGATCAAGGCGCTGCCATCGCGCGATTGTCGGAGCAAGTGATGCCCGAATTGAATCCGCTCAAGGCCGTCTTGTGCGATGTAGGCTGCAATATCCTGATCAGGAATGTTCTCGTATTCGCGAACGATCTGCATGGCCAGCGACGGGAAGAAATCCTGATCGCGGTAGCGCTTGATCAGCAGCGCGTGACGCAAGGTGCCGTCAGGATCCGGGTTGATGTCAATAAATCCGTAGGATGCCGCGGCCTCGGCGAGTTCCTTGATGTTGGCCTCGGCTCCTGCGGCCACTCGTCCGCCGTTGTCCACCCACGCCTTGCTCAAGTCGAAATCGCGCCCGTCTTTGGATTTCACCTTGAGCACCTGGGGGAAGCTCTTGGCCCAAACGATGTTGAAATAGTCCTGTTCCAGTTTCGGATCGGCGTTCTTCGCAGCCTCCGGATCAAGGAACAGGTGTCCCAGCACCACGTTTCCTGCGCGCATCAAGGATTGGGCAAACAGAGCGTCGTCGTCGGTAGCCGCCTCGAGCTCTTTGATTTTCCTGGTGACCGAGGACGGTGCGGAACCCCCCAGCTCGCCCTCCAGGCGTTCCAGGGCGGGCGTCGCGGAGTTGCTCTCAGGCGTCGGAAACGTAGCGTCAAACGCGATGACCCGGGCTCCGCCGGAGCTTAGCCGGTCAACCAGCAGCGCGTAGCTCTTGCGCGGGAGCGGAAACGAGCCGATTCCCTGAAGAGTTCTTTCGTCGATTCCGACGATCACGATGCGGCTGTCGTGTGCGCGCTCCCCGCGCATGACAAACCGCATGTCGAGCGAGCGCTGCTCGATATTCTGCAGGAAGGCAAAGCCTGCGCGAGTGTCCGCCCGAAACCCGGAGTAGGCAAACACACCGAGTCCGGCAAGCGTCACGATCACAGCGAGTGCCAGATCCACCTGGGGAACAGATAGGACGCGGAGCCAAGCAAACCGACCGGACCGGGGCTTGTCCTGCGAGCTCATACGGATGGCGATGGAAGCTCAGATATCTGAATGGAACTGTCCGGGCTGGACCCCAGGCTGGCCATGGCGGCTCGCTTGATCAAGGCGAAGGGCATACAACGGCCGGTGAAGGCTTGCAACCCTGAGTGACGGTTTCGCCGCTGTGGCCGCCGCGTGTGCCGAGACCCAGTCCGAGCGCGAGTCCCACCGAGATTGCGCCACCCAGCAGCAGTGTTCGCGCGGCATGGGTCGGGGTCGCGTACCTGGTGTCACCGGGCGGAGGGAGGTTGTTGTCGGGAACATCGGTTGAAAGCAGGAGATTCTGCGCTTCGGCAGGCGGCGTATTGGACGCCTGAAAACCCGCCGAAGGAATAACCGAGCTGATGACCACCATCTGGCCTTCGGTGAGCGTCACGGTATTGTCGGTCGAACTCTGCGTTCCGGAATTCCTGGCTACCTTGCCCATCGGGGTTACTCTCACACGGCCCTTCAGGCACCACACTGTCGTCTTGTTGTTCCGGTACAGCGTTACGAAATCGGTGCCGATCACGCCGATGACAGCGTTCGGGGTCTTGAGCTCGTATTTGCCGCCGGACTTGGTGATGTTGGTCACCTGGTTGCGTACCTTGCCGTAGTCGAGCTCAAGCGATGTCTGTTGGGAAGCGGCATCATGCTGGACGACGCGTAGCTCGCTGTCGGAACCGACGCTCAGGATCGAGCCGTCGGTGAGGCCTGCGCGTACCCTGCCGTTGTGTGCTGTTTTCAGCAAATCGTTCCAATCGACTTCGTCCTTCGCCTTGGCCGTCTGAGCGTTGCGGGTGGCCGCGGGAATCAGGGCGTCAATCTGTCCCGCGCGCTGGGTTCCGCCCTGCGGATCACACAGACCGGCCAGAGGAGAAATCATGAAACACAGCACAATGGCGGTGACACGCTTGAAGAAATTCATGGATTTGCGCCTCGCTTCCCGATTGATTTCCCTGGATCAATCTTGACAGAGGGCCTTGTTGTGTCAACGGAAGCAACACGGCGGGGTGCCAATCTGGTTACACCGGCAGCTGTGGGGACGGCGAAAACCGGGTCAGAAGCTATCTAAGGCGCCCGGGCCATGGCGCTAGGTGACGAATCGGTAGCCTACGCCCCGGACGGTGAGCAGATGCTGCGGCTCTGACGGGTCTTCCTCGATGTAGCGCCGCAGCCGGACAATGAAATTATCAATGGCACGCGTGTCGGTATCCTCGCGCAGGCCCCAGACATCCTCAAGAATGGATTTGCGTGACACGGTTCGCCCGTTGCTGCGGATCAGGTGGCGTAGGAGCTTTGCTTCCATCAGGGTGAGCTGGATCGTGGTGTCCTTGGCGTGCAACTCCAGATTCCCAAAATCGATGGTGCGCCCGTTGAACTTGATCACATCCTGGTCGTTTGCGGCGCCGGATTCGGTTTTTCCGTTTGCCGTTGTTTCGGTCACGGAATGCGCCGGATTTGCAAGCCACGCACTTCGCCGCAACAGGCCCTGGAGTCGCGCAAGAAAGATGGGCAGCTCGAATGGCTTGGGCAGGTAGTCGTCGGTTCCGGCGGCAAACCCCGCGAGCACGTCTTCGGGTCGACCCCGGGCCGTGAGCATGAGCACGGGGACGTAGTTCTTGGCCTTGCGCAACGCGGAAACAACGTCGAAACCGTCCATGCCGGGGAGCATCACGTCCAGAACAACGGCATCAAATTTGTTAGCGCCTTTGAGCAATCGGTCGATCGCGGATTCCCCATCGCCTGCAACATCCACCGAATGCCCTTCTGCTTCCAGATTGAAGCGCAGCCCCTCGGCCAGATGAGCTTCGTCTTCGACAACCAGAACCCGGCTCATGCTTCGACCCTCGGTAGTTCCAGAGTGACTGTTGTGCCGCGGGTCTCGCCTGCGCTTTCTGCAAACACCCTGCCGCCGTGTGCACGTGCGATCGCACGAACGATGAACAGGCCCAGTCCAGTACCTTTCACTTGCGACGCGGACCGGCTCGAGACTCGATAGAAACGGCGGAAGATGCGCTTGAGCTCGCCGGCCGGAATCCCCATGCCGCGGTCGCGAACGCGCAGCGCCACGTGCTTCTCGTCGGGCGTATCCATCCATACAGATATGTCCACATCGCCGCGGGAGTACTTGATGGCGTTATCCAGAATATTGGAAATCGCCGTGCGGAGTTCATCGGGATCCCCGGGGACTTTGATTTTGGCGCCGTTGATCGCGGAGGGCTCCTGCCAGTGCAGGGCAGCCGGCTGCAGATTGTGCCGAGTCCGGGCCAGATCCATGCATTCTCCGACCAGGCCGATCAAGTCAACATCCAGGGATTTCTGCGAGGTGCGTTTGTAACCGACTTCGCCGGCCTTCAGCACCTGTTCAACCGTCCTGCGCAGCCGGTCGGTATCATCCAGCATCAGTCTGTAGAAACTCTGGCGCTGGGCCTGGTCCACCTCTCGTCGTTGCAAGGTCTCCAGATACAGCCGGATGGACGTAATCGGAGTCTTCAGTTCGTGAGTCACCGCGTTGATGAAGCTGTCGTGATGCTCGTTTCGCCGAATTTCGCGCACCAGGAACACGGTGTTGAGGATCAGGCCAACGATGATGGCGAGCAATATAACCAGGCCGAAAAACAGCAGCACGCGTTCACGCCAGTTGAGAATGATCCAGATGCTCGTGAGCGCCACCGTAGCGGCGACCAGACAGATGCCCAGAATGAGGAATAAAGCGATCGCCTTGCGGCGGCCAGTGATTCGCATGGCTTCTTCTGAGGATTGTACAGCGGGCACCCGGCGGATTCCCGCACAGATATTCTGAGGTGGGTTCTGATTGGAACGGCGAATCGAACGGCTCGGGCGTGTCCCCGAAACAAGGCCGCCTAGGCCGAGACCAGATCGCGCTCCGGTTCAGTTGCGACAGCAGCCATGTCCTGGTCAGGAACAGTCTCAATGCCGCTGTTTTTTTCTGGCAGCTTGATGCGGTAGACGTCCTTTGCCAGCCCGAGCTTCTGGAGCGTCCAGATGCCGTACCAGTTGAAGTCAATCTCGTACCAGGCCAGCCCGTGGCGCGCCGACGTTGGATGGGCGTGGTGATTGTTGTGCCAGCCTTCGCCAAACGACAACAGCGCAACCCACCAGCTGTTGGTCGAAAGATCGCGAGTCTTGAACCGCCGCGTGCCCCAGGAGTGCGTGGCCGAATTCACAAGCCACGTTGAGTGCAGTCCAATTACGGTGCGCAGGAATATGCCCCAGAGAACGAAGGAGATTCCACCGATGGCCAGCAGAATCAACCCGAGCACGATCATCGGAACGTAATGGTATTTCGTGATCCAGACGTGAAATTTGTCCTTGGCCAGGTCCGGAACGTAGCGGGCCAGCGTGGATGTGTCGTGGTGCATCGACTTGCCGACCAGGATCCAGCCCATGTGCGCCCACCAGGTGCCGTCGATGGGCGAATGCGGGTCACCTTCCTTGTCGGAGTGTTGGTGGTGGATGCGGTGGGTCGCGACCCAGAAAATCGGGCCGCCTTCCAGGGCGAGCGTGGCGCAAACCGTCAGGAAATATTCGACCCACTTTGGCGACTTGTAGCCGCGATGAGTGAGCAGCCGGTGATATCCCATTCCGATTCCGAGGCTGCCCGAAACCCAGTTCAGGAACAGCAAGACAAAAAGACATGGCCAGCTGAAGAAGAACAGCGCCGCAATGGCGCCCACATGAAACAGCATCATGAAAGTAGCTGTCACCCAGTTGATTTCGTGGGCTCCGGCGGACTTCTTTTCCAGATCGGCGAGTGTCATGGGTCCCTGTTTGTCCTCTGAGGTGTTTGTGCTTTCTCTCAGTTTACGAGGTCAGGCTACCAGAACGAGTGGATTGCTTTTGTAATAGTTCTGTAATAGCGGGGGGCCCTGCGCTGTAACGGTAAGCTTCGCCGCCAAAAAGTGTCAGGGTGGCGAGGGGGCTCATATCGCGGCTTTTGACATCCTCCCCGGCCCGAAGGTGTTTTCGCGATATTACCTCATGAATTCGTATGCGGGCTGCCATGGAAAGGCGGCCAGTATGTTGCCGCTCGCATGGGGGAACGCGGGAACAGTGACACCCGCTGGATTTTGGAACGTTTTTAATTAGGAGTAGAAACGTGGAAGACTTTCCGGGTTCACGAAGTCTGATGCAAAGTCTGAAGGCTATGTCTATGACGATTTCGGTGGGGGTCAAATTGCATTCTGGACTAGCCACGAGACCGCCCATCCACTCCGCAGGTCCTCGACTGTGACGAGTTCAGGGCAGTCATTCAGGGCCGTTACAACCTGACTTTTGGCGACCGGCTTTCGATCAGGAGCGACAGAAATAGGCTTGTCTTCCCGACCCGCCCTATAATCTCCCTGCTACGGCTGACCTGCCGATCGGAACGTCGGCGTTCACTGCCGGCGAGTTCCTCAAAGGCTCCGTCTGCGTTCTTCGTGCGCACACCAGCGCTTGTTTCTGGGAAACTCCGAATCCCGCTTCGCGCAGGACTTCAATCATCTGAGGCAACATTTGCTCACAGCCAGGAATGTCGTGTACCTCGATCACAATATTTCTCACCTTGCTGAGAACTTCTTTCGGCGCCGTCCGAATGATCTCGTACTCTCCACCTTCACAATCGAGTTTAAGTAAATCAATGTGATCGAGGCGCTCAAATTCGATGATCTGGGCGAGGCTAATGCCGGCAATTTGGGACTTTCCCGATCCCGCATTGAAGGCCGATATACAGCACTGTTCGTCGTCCGGGGCGTCTACATCGAGCCGAATCGGGTCGCCGTTCGTCACGGCCCGGTCGATGATCTTGATTGTCGCGCCAAGTTTGTTCGCGCCAACGTTCGCTTCCAGAAGCTTCAGGTTTCTCGGTGATGGCTCGCAAGTGATGACACGAGAGGCATTCAATCGCTTTGCGGCGAATAACGCAAAGTCGCCAATATACCCACCGACGTCGACGATGATTGGTTCCGAGCAGAGATCGAAGCCGCGCGAATAACACTCGTCAACGAAGACTTCTGAAAGAATCGTTGCATCCATCCGATTTTGCCTCACCAGAATCCGAAGGCCGTCAATTGTTGTAAGCTTCACCACTTTTCCATCGTTCTCCTTGAGAGCCTTGCGGAAGGCGGCGGGATTCTTGAACACGCGACCTGCATCAATTCTCGCTCGGATTCGTCGGTAGATCTGTCGGACAGCGAAATACATATGCTTCGCCACACCATTAGAATAGATTGCCCTGCGTACGGCCAAATTCACGGAGTCTCCTCAAGTTTCCGAATGGTTAGGAGGGCTGGGGGTCTGCGGACCTTATCACATATTGACGATGCACTGCTGTTTAAACTGTGCGCAGTTGAAAAGAATCAAGGCGGCGATAGTGCAAAATGAATTAGCCCCGTACGCGTACTGTTGTCGCCCTATAGGGTCATGAATACGGATCGTATGCGGGTGGTCATGGAAAAGCGGCCAGTACATTGCCGCCCGCATGGGGTAAACACGGGAACAGTGACACACATTGGATGTTGAGATCTCGTCAACTAGGAGTAGAAGCTTGGAAGCGTTTCCGGAGTTCATGAAGTCTGCTGCAAACACAAGCGCCACCGGCAGTCAGTCGACACCCATGTATTCGGCGGTTAGCGCAGGCAAAGAAGTGGACGACGACAATGTGGCCTAGCCTGGCGCTGGGCAAGCCATAGTACAATGCTGGTGGCGTGGCCCACTGGTGCAACCCACGCGAGTTGGTTACATTTTGTCGGACTCACGCAAGAATCCCCCGCTGGCGCTATGGTGCAACGGTTAGCACGCGGCCCTTTCAAGGCTGAAATACGGGTTCGATTCCCGTTAGCGCTACCAACTCCCGACGATTCGCTATTTTGGCTTCGCTCCCGGCGAACTGTTTTGACCGGGTCGAAGGCCAGTGCTGCCAGATCAATCGGCGTGCTGTGGTCATACATTGGATTGATTATCTCCTCTGGAAATCCCAAGCAGGACCACACAGTTTCCGCGAGACCTTTCATCGCCAGCGCGTTGGGTATAGAGTGAGCGCCGGGCGAGGCGATCCGGCATGGGCAAGCTGCGGCTTTCGATGGCGTGTTCGACGTACGACCGCACCCGCGCCTTGTTTGACGGCCGCGTCCCCGTGGAGGGCGTCAATCTGAGATGTCTCGATCTGCCGATTGAAGAAATATTCTTCCGCATGTTGCGGCATCACGAGTTTGACGTCGCCGAAATGTCACTGTCGTCCTATGTGCTGTCGTTGTTTTCCGAAAACCCGCGATTGATCGCGATTCCGGTGTTTCCGTCGCGTTTTTTCAGGCATTCCTGCATATTCATTCACCCCGACAGCGGAATTCGCGAGCCCAGGGATCTCATTGGCAAGCGCGTCGGCGTGCCGGAGTATCAGATGACCGCGGCGGTCTGGATTCGCGGTATTTTGAGCGACCACCACGGTGTCCCGGTCACGGGCGTCCGCTATTTTCGCGGAGGCGAAGAAGAGTCCGGGCGCCCGGAGAAAATCGCATTGTCGCTCCCACCGAAAATTCACCTGGAGACGATTCCCGCGGGCGAGACGCTCTCGGCCATGCTCGCATCCGGAAAAATCGACGCGCTATACACCGCGCGAATGCCCTCTACTTTTGCGAACGGCTCCGGCAAAGTTCGGAGGCTCTTCGAAAACTACCAGCAGGTGGAACAGGAATATTTTTCGACGACGAACATATTTCCGATCATGCACGTAGTTGCGATCCGCCGCGACGTGTACAAGGCATCGCCCTGGGTGGCGCAATCGCTGTACAAGGCTTTTGCCCGAGCACAAAAGATCGCGTATGCCGAGCTTTACGATTCCGGCGCGCTCGCGTGCATGCTGCCTTGGCTGACTCGCCACGTGGAGGAAACGCGTGCGCTGATGGGCAAGGACTTCTGGCCCTACGGACTCGAGCGCAACGCCCACACTCTGGAGACGTTTCTCCGCTACTCGTTTGAGCAGGGTCTCGCGAAACGTTTGCTGAACCCCGTGGAATTATTCGCGCCGGAATCGCTCGAATCGTTCGTGGTCTAGATTACCAATGGCCGATCCAGTCGTGCGTTCGCAATCGTGGTGGACGCTCAGTCGCGGCGACATTGACGCGACCATCGCGCAGGTCGGCTGCGTCATCGCCCAGATGTTCATTCCCGTTCTGCTACTGGCGCCGATCGGCGTCTCGCTTGGATTCAGCCTCACACATATCGTGCCGGGCTTTGCTTCGGGATTTCTGGTCGGCTCAGCTGGTCTCGCGTTCCTCGCGACGCGCCTGAGCAAGCTCGAAAACCGCACAGACGTCACCGCCATGGTCTATGGCAATAACGTCCCCGCGATCATCACCTACACGCTCTCGATTTATCTTCCTGTGTACCTTCAATCGCACGATGCGTACGCTGCCTGGCGGATAGGAGCTGCCGCAGTTGTCTGGACCGGGATCATCAAGCTGGTTGCGGCCCCCTTCGCAGGCACTTTCCGGCGTTTCATTCCTTTGCCGGCTTCCATGACCGTGTTCGGGGCGGCGATGTATAGCTATCTTGCCCTCGTCCTGCTGCAGCGTGTTTTCGATCAGCCGTTGGTGGGGATCGTCGCACTCACGATTGTGTGCGTCGCCGTGTTCGCGGGCGTGCCGATCACGCGCCACAAACTTCCTCCCTTTCTCGTTGCCTGGATCGTTCCGCTCGCGCTCGGCGTCGCCGTGGGTTACGTACATCCGGTGTGGCAAGGAGTGGCCTTCGTGCTTCCATTCGTGCCTACGACTGGCACTTTTCATGAATTGCTGCATTCGATGGTGCTTGCCCTGCCGTATCTCTCTGTGATCGCGCCGATTTCGGTTTATCACATCTTGCAGGCGATCGCCTCGGTCGAAGGCGCCTCGGCCGCGGGCGACAACTACGACGCGCGCAGCGTGGTGGCCTGCGATGCGGTCGGCACGCTGCTGTGCGGCTTGGCGGGGAGCGTCGTCACGCCGGTAATCTACGCCCTGCATCCTCCCTACAAAGCACTCGGTGCACGCATCGGATACGCGGTGTGGACTCCGGTGATCTTCCTGGCGGTAATCATGAGCGGAGTGATTTCGTTCATGGCCGGATTGTTTCCATGGGCCATTCTGGCGGCCATGATCGCCTATGTCTCCGTGGGGGTCGGCACGGCGACGTTGCGCCGCGTAGACCGAAAGTATCTGAGCGCAGTGCTTTTGGGGTTCGTGCTGCCCACCGGAGCGGTCGTATCCGCAGCGATGAATTCCGCGCTTCCGGCTCTACAGCTTTCACCCTCCAATCCGGCTGTACAGGCGGCGTTGAACCGTTCGATTTACTGGTCCTCGCTACAAGGGCTCGGCAACGGATTTCTCTTTCTCGTGCTCGTAGTTGCCGCCGTCGTCACCGAATTGATTGATCGGAAGTTCGGCCGCGCCGCGGTTTGGTGCCTGATCGCATCCGCGTTCTCGTGGATCGGGCTGATGCACTCGGCGATCCTGCGCTGGGGCGCCCAGCCGATGTACGCCGCGGGATGGCTGGTGGCTGCGGCAATCGTGTATTCCGCCCGCTGGTGGAACCCTCCGGCGGCCCGGCAGGAATCCGGCACGGCGGATTAAGCACCGGATTCTGGAAAAGATTTGAATGTAACGCCTCGGTTTTCAGCGTGCCGTTTGACGGCGCCCCTCGCGCTTACATTGTCAGCACAACGCGAAACTGCGCTTTTCCGCTCATCATGCGCGCATAGGCCTCGGCGGCCTTCTCAAGCGGAAACTTCTCAATCATCGGCCGCACGCCGGTCAGCTCCGCAAACCGCAGCGTGTCCTCGGAATCGGTCGGAATGCCGGAGTACCAGCCCTGAATACTCTTCATCCCGACGATCAATTGAATCGGACTGACCTCAATTGGATCCGGCGTCGCGCCGACGACCATCATCCGCCCGTTGGCGCCGAGGCCGCCTATCAGGGAGGACATGGATTTCGCGCTGGGCGCGGTGGCCAGAATCACGCGCGCCCCGCCAAGTTTTTGCAATTCTGCGGCGGCATCCGTCGCCGCGCTGTCAATATAGACGCTCGCTCCGAGCTTTTTTGCCAGCGCCGCGTTTTCCGGTCCGCGTCCCACGGCGGCGACCTTGTATCCGAATTTCTGCGCGAACTGAATTCCGAGATGCCCCAGTCCGCCGATGCCTTGCACGGCCACCAGATCGCTCGGCATCGCGCCGCTATGCCGCAGGGCGTTGAACGTGGTGATCCCCGCGCACATCAACGGCGCAGCCTCGGCCGCGTCGAGCGATTCCGGCATTTGCGCCACAGCTTCGACCGGCGCGACCATGTATTCCTGGTAGCCGCCGTCGAAACTGATGCCGGAAACCTTCGCGTTGAGGCAGTTTGCGAAATCGCCGCGGCGGCACGCCAGGCACGATCCGTCCTGTCCGCCGTGCCAGCCCACGCCGACGCGCTGGCCTTTCTTCCAGGTAGTGACGCCCGCGCCGGTTTCGTCGATTACTCCGGCGACTTCGTGTCCCGGCACACGCGGGTAGGTGAGGCCCGGCCAGCCGCCTTCCTTGGTGAGCACGTCGCTGTGACAGACCCCGCACGCCTGCACGCGGATTCGAACCTGTCCCGGTCCGGGTTGCGGCATTTCCCGCTCGACGATCTCGAAGTCCGCTCCCGCCTTCGGTACCTGCACCGCCTTCATCTTGGCCATGTCTCATGTCCCCTTTTGCTTCGAGTGCCCGATCCTGATGATTCCCGTGAAATCGATTGGATGCGCAGTTTCCGACGGCGTATTCAAATTATTTTTCCCCAAGTCGGCAAATTCCGGAGCCCCAGCATGGTCTCGGCAGCCCAGGTTCCCAGATAAACCGAAAGCGCCACTCCGTGTCCCGCGAAGGCGCCGAGAACGATTCCGCTCCCGCTTGCCGGGTGACGATCAAACACGGGCTCCCAGCCGTCGCGGAAAAGAATTGGCCCGCCCCAGCGATGAGTGAAGGTAAGCTTTTCAAGCCCCGGTCGAAGCTGACGAATGCGCCGCTCGAGCGAAGCGAACATCCGCGACGATTCTTCTGCCGCTATGTCAATCTGCTCGACGCTTCCCGAGTCCGGCGCGCCGACCAGCCCGGCGCCCCATACGATCGAATTGTCTCGGCATACTCGCCCCCACAGATACGGGAAATCCACCGTGTAAAAAGGCTTTCGCTGGGCGAGCCCGATCGCTTGCAGCTCGTCATCACCGATCGGCGCGGTCGAGGCCGCCAGCGTCAGCTTCGGAGTCGTACGCTCGGTCAGCCCCGATAATTCCAGCGACAGGCCGTTTGTGGCGAACAGGACTTTCCTCGCGCGAAGCGTACCGCCCGCAAACACCAACTCCGCGTCCGCCTTCCAGTTGACGCGCTCGACCCGGGCGTCCTCTACAATCACCGCGCCGAGCTGTTGGGCCGCACGCGCCAGTCCCTCAACCATCTTTCCGGGATGAACAGTGCCTCCAGGAACTTCGTTCACTACGCGGAGCATCCCGGAGTCGTTCCACGAGATTGGCGATTGCGCAATTCCACCTTTGCGCGCAATTTCCCAAGCTCCGGGAAGCGCGAGTTCACAACTCTCGACCAGAGAAATTCCGCAGGCGCGCCCGAGATCCCCGAGGATGCGGCCAAGCCCTGCCAGCACATCGCCCAGACCCGGGAGATCGCCTGCAGCGCTTTCGGCCAGAGCCATTCCGCCCGTGCGGCCGCTCGCGCCGGCGCCGACGCGGCCCGCCTCGAGAACCACCACAGATTTTTCGGGGGTATGAAGACGCAGCCACGCCGCAGCGGCAAGACCGGTGAAGCCGGCGCCAATGATGGCGAAGTCCACGGTGTTCGCAAGCGACTGTCGCGCAGGCGTGAAATCAATTTCCCAGGGAGGTTGGCCCCACGCGTTCTGCACCAAGGAAGGAGACATAGCAGAGTGAACACTAAGAGTCAGGAGTTGAGACCCCCGATTAAACTCCACGACTGGCGGAACTTGGGTCTCAACTCTGAACGCCCGCCTCGCTTCAGAAAAGCGGTTCGGTCCAGTTCTCGAGCGTGTGTTTGACGTGGCCCATAAACTGATGGGCGATTGCGCCATCGACCGCGCGGTGGTCGTAGGAAAGCGTGAGATACACCATCGAACGGATGGCGATGGCATCCTCAATTACAACCGGGCGCTTTTCGATCGTGCCCAGACCCAGGATTGCGACGTTCGGCTGGTTGATCACCGGCAGCCCGAACAGTCCGCCGAAAACACCGGGATTGGTGATCGAGAACGTGCTCTCCATCACTTCATCGGGCTTGAGTTTTTTCGATCGCGCACGCTCGGCAAGATCGGTGACCGCCCGCGCCAGGCCGAAGAAATTCTTTTCTTCCGCCCCTTTAATGACCGGAACAATCAATCCCCAATCCAGGGCTACGGCGATACCGATGTTGCATTCCTTGTGCAGGACCAGATTGGTGCCGTCAACCGACGAATTCACTGTGGGGAACGCGCGCAGCGCCTCGACGGCGGCGCGGATGAAAAACGGCATGAAGGTCAGCTTGGTGCCGGACTCCTGTTCGAACTTCGCTTTCGATTTGGCTCGCAGCGCGGCGATGCCGCTCACATTGACTTCCTCGACCGAATAGACGTGGGGTGAGATTCTCTTGGAGAGCACCATGTGTTCGGCGATCTTCTGGCGCATGTTGGACATCGGCTGGACTTCGTAATGGCCGAAGTACATCCGCTCACGCGGGAAGGCGGCTGGAGTCGCGCCTGGCGCAGGCGGGCCTCCGGCTGGCGGTGGAGCGGCCGAGCGGGCCGGCGCCGGCTGTGAGCCGCCTTCGGCTGCGGCAAGTATGTCTTGCTTGCTGATGCGGCCTCCGGCTCCCGTGCCGGTCACCTGAGAGAGATCGATATTGTTCTCGCGCGCCATGCGGCGGACCAGCGGAGAGCTGCGAATTTTGTCGCCGTTCGCATCGGTCTTCTGTGGCGGCGCCGACGCTGCGGCGGCCGTGGGTTGCGCGGTGCGCGGCCCGGCGGGTGCAGCAGCGGGTTTGGGCGCGTCCGGCTTCGCTGCAGGTGCGGGGGCGGCCTTGGGTGGTTCTGCTTTCGCGGGTGCCGGTGCCGGGGAGGCCTCGGCCGAGCCAGCCGCATCGATAGAGGCCACAACCGTCTGGATTGGTACGGTCTGCCCCTCTTTGACCTTGATCTCCTTCAGCACCCCGGCTGCGGGAGACGGAATCTCCGCGTCCACCTTGTCGGTTGAGATCTCAAACAGAGGTTCGTCGCGCTCGATTTTGTCGCCCGGTTTTTTCAGCCATTTGGTGATCGTGCCTTCAAAGATGCTTTCGCCCATCTGCGGCATTATGACGTCAACAGCCATCGCTCGTACCTCCAGCAACCCGGATCATTTTATCTTAGAATACGAAACTCGTATTGCCAGCGCGCAGGCCTGCAAAACAACACCTAGGCGGCGCTCAGACACTCTTCGTGCCACACGCCCGGCACGCCCTCGAGAGTGTAGATTTCATCTCCGCCATGGAAGAACTCGACGGATTTTACTTTGGCGGCGCGGCCGGCGTAGTCAAGCTGCTCCGGCTCGAGCTCGTTGTGGTATTGACCGGCCTCAAGGAACTCGTCCAGAAAGGCGCGATCGGCGACCCGGACTTCCGAACCAACCTCAAACTCCGCTTTGTTCAACCCCTTCGTTTTTCCCAAGGCGCAAGACCTGCTTTCTTCCAGATTAGTATTTTGCCAGTTCGCGCGCGGCGGCGACAACTTTTTCGGCGTTCGGCAGAAACCGTTCTTCCAGCGGCGGGGCATAGGGCACGGGCGTGTCGAGCGCCGTGACGCGCGCGATCGGCGCGTCCAGGTGTTCAAACGCACTCTCGCACACGATTGCGGCAATCTCGCCCGCAATGCCACCGGTGCGCGTGTCTTCGTGCACGATCAGGAGCCTGTTTGTGTTCTTTACCGAAGCGAGGATCGTCTCGCTATCCAGAGGCAGCAGCGTCCGCAGGTCAATCACGTCGGCCTCGATGCCTTCTTTTGCAAGCGTGGCTGCGGCCTCCATCGCCACATGCGCCATGGCCGCGTAGCTGACAATCGTAAGGTCGCTGCCCTGCCTGCGAACCACGGCTTTGCCGATTGGCACGGTGTAATCGCCCGCGGGAACCTCTTCCTTGATGCGGCGGTACAGGAATTTGTGCTCGAAAAACAGGACCGGGTTGTTGTCACGAATCGCAGACTTCAGCAGACCTTTCGCATCCGAGGCGGTCGACGGATAGACGACCTTGAGACCCGGCGTGTGCACGAAATACATTTCTGGATTCGCCGAATGGAACGGTCCGCCGTGAACGCCGCCGCCGGAGGGTCCGCGCAGGACCATCGGCACCGGAGCGCCCCACCGGTAATGCGACTTGGCCACAAAGTTCGTGACCTGATTGAAACAACAGGCGATGAAATCAATGAACTGCATCTCTGCAACCGGGCGCAATCCCATGTAGCTCATGCCGCAGGCGGCGCCGACAATCGCCGTCTCGCTGATCGGCGTTTCGATCACGCGCTGGTGGCCGAACCTGGCGAGCAACCCCTCGGTTGCTTTGAACGCACCTCCATACACTCCGATATCCTCGCCAATGGCCACAACAGCCGGGTCGCGCTCCATTTCTTCAAACAGCGCCTGGCGGATGGCTTCGAGCATGGTGATTTCCGGCATCGTCAGCGCCTTCTCCGCTTGTGCGGCTGCTTGTGCCGCGGGGGCCGTTCCGCAACCTTGTCCCGGCGCTCGAGCTCGACGGACCGGTCCTTGGGACCTCGGCCGAAGGGAACGCGCAACGGCGCTTGCTTGGCAACCTCGGCCTCCTCATGCCCTACAACGGGCGATTCGGCGCCATTGCCTCCGCTCGGTGCGGGTCGCGAGGCAGTCGCGACAGGCGCGAGCGGACCCTTGAACGCACCGAAGTCTGCGACCTTCCACACCGCGACCTCGCTTGATGCCGGCGGCATCACTTCCTTTTTCGGCCGGCGCCAATCGGCTGCAATCGTGTGGCAACCGTCGCAATAGACACCCTGTTCTGCGAGCTCGGCTGGCGGCAGGGGCGATTCTTCGGCAAATTTCTGATCGGCGTCGAGTTCCTGCTCGATGCGCGCGTCGATCTCGGCCTTTTTCCCGGCGTCCCAGAGCTTGTGTTCGGTCAGATAGGCTTCATAACGCACAATCGGGTCCTGCGTCTTCCAGTAATCGAACATCGCCTTGGGGACATACTCGGCCGGATCGTGCTGCGCATGACCCTTCATGCGCATGGTTTTTACTTCGATCAAAACGGGTCCCCGGCCTGCGCGGCAATCCTCCACTGCGCTCCTAGTTGTCTCATAGGTGGCCAGAACGTCGTTGCCATCCACGATCTTGCTTGCAATCCCGTACGCCACCGCGCGGTCGGCAAGATTCTTGATCGGCACCTGGCGCGCCACGGGCGTCGAATAGGCCCACTGGTTGTTCTCGACAACCAGGACCAGCGGCGCGCGCTGTTGCGCCGCAAGGTTCAGGCCCTCGTGAAATGCTCCCGTAGAGGTTCCGCCGTCACCGATCCAGGTCATGGCGACGATGTTCTGCCCCAGATAGCGACCGGCCATAGCAACCCCCGTCATCACCGGAATCAGATCACCGAGCATGGAGATCGGCGACACCACGTGGCGGACTTTCAGATCGCCAAAGTGGCTGGTGCCGTCCTTGCCCTGCGTGGGTGAGGTGAACTTCGCCATATGCTGGGTGAAGATGTCGCGGGGCTTGAATCCCTTGACGAGCAGGGCGCCGATATTGCGAATCATCGGGGCCAGCCAGTCGCGCGACTCAAGGGCGTAGGATGTGCCGATCGATACCGCCTCCTGGCCCAGGCTGGAATAGACGCCGCCGACGATCTTGTTCTGCCGGAAGAGCCTTACCAGACGGTCTTCGAGCTGGCGGTTGAGCTGCATGAGGTAGTACAGCTCAAGGTGTTGGTCGCGCGTCAGAGTGTTGGACATGGATCGATGGTTTCCTAAAGGCAATTCATTTCTGCTACCCGGCCGCTGGGTTCAAGCGCTTCAGGCGCGCCCTGCAAAATCTCTGAAAGCTCGTGGATTTCAATCTTCTTCGCCTGCCGCGCAAAGACCGATGCAAAGTGACCGATCAGCCGCGCGCGTGCTTCGCTCGCTGAGACAGAGCGGCCCAGCGCGCGTTCAACCGAGGTGACCCGCTTGCCCGCAATCCCGCACGGGACGATCAAGTCAAAATAGCGCAGGTTGGTTGAGACATTGTAAGCAAAACCGTGCGAGGTGACCCAGCGGCTCAGGTGCACGCCGAGAGCTCCGAGCTTTTCTTCGCCATCCGGTGTCTCAGTCCACACCCCGTGCCGGCCTTTCAGGCGCTTTGCGGCAATCCCGAAATCCGCACTCGTGCGTATCATGACCTCTTCCAGCTGCCAGACGTACCAGGCAATGTCCCGGCGATGCTCGGTGAGATCCAGTATGGGATAGCCGACAACCTGCCCCGGACCATGATAGGTGATGTCGCCGCCCCGGTCGGTTGAGTGAAATTCCACGTGCATCTGGTCGAGCAGGGCCCCGGAGGCCTGCAGATGATCGCGAGTCCCGTTTCGCCCGAGCGTGATCACGTGCGGGTGCTCGCACAGGAGCAGGACGTCTGGAATCGTGTGGGATTTGCGGGCCCGTACGAGCTGGTGCTGCAGTTCACACGCGGGCTCGTAGGGGATTCGCCCCAGGTCCACCACCCAACAGGTTGTTTCAGGCTGTTTCACGCGCCTCATTCACTGGCGGCGTCTCGCGCCGCTCGATCAGTAGTTGATGGTAAGACCGCGCACCGAGTTGAAGGCATCGCCCATTGCTTCCCAGACCGTCGGGTGGGCGTGGATTGTGGCCGCCATATCGTCCAGCGTGGCTTCCAGACCCAGGGCGGTAACCGGCTCGGCGATGATTTCCGTCGCGAGCGGTCCGATGGCATGGACGCCGAGGATTTCACCGTATTTTGCCTCCGCCACCACTTTGATGAAGCCTTCATGCTGGCCGAGGATCGTAGCCTTGCTGTTGCCGGCGAACGGAAATTTGCCTGTTTTCACGTCGAATCCCGCTTCCCTGGCCTGCTTTTCGGTGAGGCCAACGGAGCCGATTTGCGGCTCGCAGTAGGTGCAGCTGGGGCAGCGCTTGCGGTCAAACGGTTGCACCTCTTTGCCGGCCATGCGGCCCACTGCGATGATTCCTTCCATCGAGGCGGCGTGCGCGAGCTGAGGAAGTCCGACGACAATATCGCCGATGACATACAGGCGAGGCTCATCGGTTTCCAGGTACGCGTTGGCGTGCACGAAGCCGCGCTCGAGTTTGGCTTTGGTCTTCTCGATGCCGGTATTTTCAGTCAGCGGGCGCCGGCCCACGGCGATGAGAACTTTTTCCGCCGAGATGGATTGCGACTGGCCGGCCTTGTTCTTGAACGCGACGGTCGCCCCCTTGGCGTCTTTCTTCACGGATTCGACCTTGGCCTCGGTTTCGATACGGATGCCTTTCTTCTTGAATGCTCGCTCAAGCTCGGGCGAAATCTCTTCGTCTTCAAGCGGCACGATGCGGGGAAGGGCTTCCAGGATGGTGACCTCGGCGCCGAACGTGCGATAGATCGAGGCGAACTCCACACCGACTGCCCCGGCGCCGACAACCACCAGAGACTTCGGAATCGCAGGAAGCTGCAATATTTCGCGATTGGTGAGGATCGAGGTGCCGTCGATTTCAACGCCCGGCAGCGAACGCGCTTCCGAACCGGTCGCAAGCATCGTGTAGGTCGTTTCAATTTCGGTGGTCTTGCCGTCCTTTTCAACCGAAACGCGGCCGGGTGCGACAATGCGTCCCCAGCCCGTAATCGAGTCGACCTTGTGCTTCCTGAACAGCATGCCGATTCCGGCCGCATGCTTCTTTACGATTTTGTCCTTGCGCGCGAGCATCGCAGGCCAGTTTACCCGTACGTCCTTCACTTCGAAGCCGAACTCCTCGGCTCGCAGGAAGTTGTCGTAGATATCCGCGTGATGCAGGAAGACTTTCGTGGGAATACAACCGACATGCAGGCAGGTGCCGCCCAGAAACGGGTCCTTCTCAACCACAGCAGTCTTTAGTCCCCACTGGCTTGCGCGAATCGCGGCAACGTATCCCCCCGGCCCGCTGCCGATGATCACGAGATCGTATTTGGCCAAACCCGTTCTCCCTTACGAATTATCGTCCAGCCGATACCTTGCATGGAAGGATCGTTTCGATGGCGGCGCATCCAAGCTGTTCGCGCAGACCTTGGATTTTAGCAGTCACCGTGCGCCGCCGCAACACGCGTCTGGGAGTGGGAGAGCCCGCTGGGCGAGAAAGCGCTTTGGCGACAGATGCGTTCGGCGTATGGTGACACGCAGCCGTGCGCCCAGGATTCAGACTGGGTGCGAGGTGGGAGACTGGTAATGGCCTCTGGACCAACGCCGCTCGATTCGCAGGTGCCAACCGGAGAAACTCCGGGTAGTTCCTCATTCCAACACCGGGTGCGGTGGGTGTTTCTCGGGCCCAACGGGATCCGCGCCGGATGGCGGCTGCTGATCTTTTTCGCTGTTTTTGTTGTTTTCGCGCGTCTGGTCCAGGCGGGATTGAAGCAGATTCCCCCGCTTGAGAGGTGGCGGCAGGCCCAGCCGAAAGGTGTCTTCTCCGCGGGCGCGGTGCTGCTCGGCGAAGGGTTGGCGTCGCTTTCGGTGATTTTCGCAGCGTTCGTCATGACGTTTATCGAGAAGCGGTCGTTCGCCGACTACGGCCTGCCCGCGAAGCAAGCCTTTGCCAAGCGTTTCTGGCAAGGGGTGCCCTTTGGGTTTGCGATGCTAACGGTGCTGATGGCGCTTATCGCCGCGTTCCACGGATTTTCACTCGGAGGGCTTGCGATCGGGGGCGCCGAAGCTGTACGGGCAGGTGTCCTGTATTTCGCCGCATTCATTCTGGTGGGGGTCTTCGAGGAGTTTTCGTTTCGGGGCTATCTGCAGGCGACCCTGGCATCCGGGATCGGATTCTGGCCCGCCGCGATTCTGCTGGCCATTCTGTTTGGATGTCTGCATCTTGGAAATCCGGGCGAAGCCAGGGTCGGCGCGTTCTCGGCGGGCAGCTTCGGCTTGCTGGCCGCGTTCGCGTTGTGGCGGACCGGAAATCTTTGGTTTCCGATCGGCATGCACGCCGCATGGGATTGGGGAGAGACGTTTTTCTATTCCGTTCCAGACAGCGGCAACATGGCCCAGGGTCATTTGCTGAACTCGGTCTTTCATGGCCCGAACTGGCTCACGGGCGGATCGGTCGGACCGGAAGGAAGTCTGTTGGTATTTGTTGCTCTGGTTCTCGGCGCTGTCGGCATTCATTTCCTGTTCCCCGCAAGACAGAAGTCAACCTGACCGGAGCTCTGCTGGAATCCTTTTGCCGTGCTACCGCATCTACTGTTGGGCTGCAAGGAAACCGCGCCGCTGCTCTGTTTGACAAGACACGCGGATGCCGTTAGTATCAGGGGTTTTGAATGGGTCGTGGAGCTCAACTGGGGACCCGAACGATGGATAAGAAGCGTCTGGAATATTACAAAAAGAAACTGGTCACACGGCGCGAAGAACTGATGCGCGGCATTGCGCGCACGCAACAGGAAGGCCGCGAAGCGGATGAGGATCCGACGGTGGATCTCGCCGACAAGGCTGCGAATTCCTACACCAAGGAATTCCTCTTCGGCCAGACTCACAACGACCGCTCACTCCTGCAACTGGTGGAAGGCGCACTTGCGCGCATGCGCGAGAATTCGTTTGGAGAATGCGTGTCCTGCCACGAGGAGTTGCAGCAGAAGAGACTGGAAGCTGTGCCGTGGACGCGCTACTGCCTGCCCTGCCAGGAAAAGAAGGAAAAGGGCCTGCTCTAGCCCCGCGTTCGCTTGGCGGTGTTGGTTTTCATCCTCGGGCGAGCGCTGCCGACACCTGTTCGAAATCACACCTCCATCCTTGATTTCGAATAGCGCGATCCGCAGACCAACCGACCTGCGCGCGGATCCCGTGGTCGGTTGAGGCCTGCCGGCAGAGTCGATCAGATCGCCTTGGCTCTTGCCGCCATTTTGAAGGCCGCCCCGCCCTGATGCGCGCTATCTCCTTGCGAACATTAGAAATCCACGTGGCGCCTACGCGACACGGGAGGGTCCCGAGGTTGACAACCTCTGCGTTCTGCTGATAGATGATGTATTGAGGACTGGGGCGGCGCCTGATGCGTGCGCGCGTCCTGAAGGAAGCAGGAGCGGCCGCAGTGTTCGGGTTTACGGTCCTCGAGGTGCGCTCCGCATCGATCGTTCCAGGGTCCGTTGCGGCGGCAAGCGCATCGGGTGGGGCCGGCCGAAACCGCGCGGGCAATAACAGCATCCAAATCAGTAGGGCTTTTGTCGAGCGGCGCAGAGACGACGCGATGGAGAATCGACACAAAATCGGCCTACGCCCTCGGCCCGCAATCGGGCTCGGAGCAATCGCGCACGATCCTGTTCCAACGCCACCGGCACCTTCTGCTGCCAGCCGGCCTTCGGTAATGCAGGCCCCGGTTCTGGTCCTGAACGCGACTTTTGAGCCGATCAACGTCACGGCCGTCCGCCGAGCGCTGGTGCTGATGCTGAAAGGTGTTGCGCAGGCCGAGGAGACCAATCACTCCGAGGTGCACTCCACCTCGAAAGCCATCCAGGTACCATCGGTGATCCGCCTGCTGTCATACCGGCATATCCCACAGCAGAGCCGCGCACTTTCGCGGAAAAACATTTTGCTGCGCGATCGGAACACCTGCCAGTTCTGTGGCGCCGCTCTGCCTGCGTCCGAGCTGACCCTTGATCACGTCATGCCGCGCTCGCGCGGCGGTCGCTCATCCTGGGAGAATCTGGTTGCTTCCTGCTACTCCTGCAATAACCGCAAGGGTGACCGCACGCCCGAGGAGGCCGGCCTGAAGCTCCAGCGTCGTCCGCGTCCGTTCACACTGCATACGTCGCGGCAGTTGATGCGCTTGATCGGACACCGCGATGAAAAATGGCGGAAGTACCTTTTCTACTGACCGCGAATTCTCACCCCCTGCAACAAACATGCAACCCTTTCCCGTTCCCTGCGTCTAATTAATCAAACGCTTCTAGGACACACCCCGGGAGGCGTGACCGGTCTTAGCCGGTCCGCTTCCCTTCCTTTTTTTTCGGAACGTTTCCTCGCAAATTGCGCGGCGGCTTCGACAGTTGCTGTTTGGTTATTCCAGGGACAGGCCCGTGACACGAATCGAGGGATACTGCTGATCCCACTGCGAGGGAATGCCTTGTTCGATCGTAATCTGAAACTCGCGCTGCTCGCCCACCCGCAGGGGCATGTCGGTGCGCCGGATAGGTCGCTCGGTTTCGCGCAGGATGACCTGGTGAAAGGGGTCGTGAAATTCAACCAGGACTTCGACTGCGTCCACCGCCCGCGGGCCGCTGTTGGAAACGATTCCGGCCACATAGGTGAATTCCTGATTCAGCAAATTGTTTGAATGCGACAACTGCAGATTCTGAAAGTGTATCTGCGCGGCATAAGCTTGTTCGGCTGCGCCAAACGGCAGGGTGACGTCGGCGGCCTGGCGCGGGGGCGTGATGAAATGGCTCAGGAGCACGATGACCCCGGCGACAAAAAGGATGACCACGGCGCCGGCTGCGAGCGCCGCCGGAAACCTGCTTCGTTCCTCCTGGTCTACCTCGCCCGGTTCCATCGTTTTCTGTTTTTCCTCAGCGGCCGAAAGAAAGGCGCAGGATCAGCGGTTCGGGAAGCCCGGCCTGCAACATGCGCTGCTGCACGTCCTGGACATCATACGGCACGCGCCAGAACTCGACTGAGCCATTCTCCAGATCCGCAATCGCAAATGCCGCGCGCGTGTCTCCGTCCCGCGGCTGGCCGATCGAGCCCGGATTCAGCAGGTAGGACGTACCTCGTGCGATCGAGATCGTAGAGGACTCGCTGGGGAACGCGGGCTTGGGGTACAGCGAGGCCACGTCGTGGCCGCGGAGCGTGAACCCGCCCTGAATGTGGGTGTGACCGAAGAACACGACCGGTGTGGGAGCGCCCAGCAAGCCGTCAGCCGCCTGTTCGGCCCCGAAGACGTATTCGTCCTCGTCATAGACCGCGCCGTGAACCATGGAAAAAGCGCCGGCCTGAACTGGGCCTTTCGGAAGTTTCTCGAGATACTCAAGATTTCCAGGGTGAATGCGTTCGCGCGTCCAGAGCACGGCGGCATGCGCAACGGGGTTGAAGTCTTCCGGGTTCGTCAGTCCGGTTACGGCCTTGTCGTGATTGCCGCGGATCGTGACGGCATCGAGCTCGCGTACGCGTTCGATGACCTCGTTCGGATCGGGGCCGTAACCCACCAGATCGCCGAGGCAGACAGCCTTGTCCCATTTCCCCTGCGCCGCTTCCAGAACGGTGTTGAAGGCCGTTATGTTTGCATGGATGTCGCTCAGAATCAGATACCGCACGCTCGCGCTCCCCCCGACAAGACGACCATAATAGACGAACACGCGCCCCGTTGCACCACGCGCGAGCGCCAGGATCCTATTCTCCCATTTAGCGGATCAGCATCGCGTCGCCATAGCTGTAGAACCGGTATCCGGCGTCGACCGCATGGCGATACGCGCGCAGGACGTTCTGCTGTCCGGCAAACGCTCCCACCATCGCAAGCAGGCTCGATTGCGGAAGGTGAAAATTCGTGAGCAATTGGTCTACGATGCGGAAACCCTTGCCGGGGTAAATGAATATTTCCGCTTCGGCTCTTCCCGGTGCGAGCGCTCGCGTGCGCCCGGCGCTTTTCTCGGCGGCATCCTCAAGCGCACGCACGACCGTGGTCCCCACGGCCAGTACCCGACGATTCTCGACTCGCGCACGCTCGATTGCGGCTACGGTTTGCTCGGGGATCTCATACGCCTCGGGGTGTATCTTGTGATCTTCCAGACGCTCGGTGCGAACCGGCTCAAAGGTGCCAAGTCCCACATCGAGAGTGACCTCCGCGATTTCGATTCCGCGATCCCGCAACAGGCCCAAAATCCGGGGCGTGAAATGCAGGCCGGCGGTGGGCGCCGCAACCGCGCTTCCTTGCCGAGCATACACGGTTTGGTAGCGCTCACGGTCGGCCGGCTCGTCTTCACGCTTGATGTAGGGCGGCAGCGGTATGTGGCCGAGGCGCGCGAGAGTTTGATCGAAGTCACTCGTTGAGTGAAAGCGCAGCACACGAAGTCCGTACCCGCCGCGCCCCTCCACCCGCGCTTCCAGTTCGCCTTCCCCGAAAACGATTCGTTCCCCCACCGGTATCTTCCTGCCGGGGCGCACCAGCGCCTCCCAGGTGTCTGCGGCCAGTCTGCGCACAAGCAGAACCTCGATGGGAGCCTTGAGAAAATCACGGCGCTCGGGATTCTGACCGCCGGGCGGCTCAGAGTGAATCCCCACTCGCCGTCCAAACAGGCGCGCGGGCAGAACTCGCGTGTTGTTGAGTACGATGAGTTCGTCGCCGCGAAGCAGTTCGGGGAGTTCCCGGAAGTTGCAATCGTCCCAGGCGCCGCCCGAGCGGTCCAGAACCAGCAGGCGCGAACTGTCGCGCTCCTCAAGCGGGCGTTGCGCGATTCTTTCGGGCGGAAGATCGTAGTCGAAGTCGCGTGCGTTCATTCGCCGCGGCCTGTCAGCTACTCGTCTGCGGGCGTTCGGCGATCGATGCGACTTCCTGCATCTCGCCGTGGATACGCCCGTTGGTTGCGAGCATCTGCGGGCCGCCCAGTTGGTAGGGGCCGCCGTTCATATCGGTAACCCGCCCGCCGGCTTCTTCGACCAGCAGGACCCCGGCGGCCGTATCCCAGGAGTTCAGGCCAAACTCCCAGAACGCCTCGAAGCGGCCGCAGGCAACCGAACACAGATCCAGCGCCGCCGAGCCGTCGCGCCGGACGCCGTGCGAACGCAGTGTGAACTCCCAGTAGTAGTTGATGTTCGCACTCCGCTTGCGCTGGTGTGTGGGAAAGCCCGTGGCCACCAGGCTGTAGGCCAGTTTTTCCACAGGCGAGACGTGAATCCGCTTGCCGTTCAGATATGCGCCTTCCCCGCGTGCGGCGGTAAACATCTCGCTACTGACAGGATTAAATACGACGCCCGCGACAGGTCGGCCGTGTTCTGCGAGGCCGATCGACACGGCAAAACAGGGATAGCCGTGCGCGAAATTCGTAGTGCCGTCCAGCGGGTCCACGTGCCAGCAATATTTCGCCCCATCGGCAGAGCTGCCGCTGCCCTCCTCGGCAATGATCGCGTGGTCCGGAAAGTGCTTCCTGAGGCGGGCAACGATCAGAGCCTCGGAACGGCGATCGGACTCGGTGACAATATCCACCTCTCCCTTGTAGGAGATCTGTTTTGGGCGATCGAATTCCGGGCGGAGGATGGCTCCGGCTTCGTGCGCGCTTTCGATAGCGACATCCAGGAATTGGCTCATGGAATTTGGATTGTGCCGACTGGCCAGCTACGGCGTCGCGGCTGGCGTGAAATACTCCTTCCGGTAGCGAACGCTGTAACCGCCCTTCACGTCCAGCTCGACGTGGCGATCGCTTGAGGGCGGCGGCACCGGGCGCGGGTAATATCCCAGCAGGTACTGCGTTCGCAGCTCGCGATCAATGCGGTCAAACATGTCGTCGATCTGGTTCATATCGTCGAGCGTGAACATGTCGCCGCCCATGCTGTCGGTAATGGTGATCAGTGCGTGTTCTCCGGCGGTGTTGCGGCCATTCTCGTTTTTCACCGGGCGAATCAGCACCGTATAGAGCAGGGCGCCGGAAGCTACGGCGGTTCGCCTGGTCTCGTCGAACTTCGAAATGCTGGTTGTTTCCCCGCCGTCGGTCACCAGCACGATCGCACGGCGCCGCCCTTCGGGCCTGCGCTTCAGGGCGTTTGAGCCCAGCACAATGGCGTCGTAGATGGAGGTGCCCGCCCCGGGTACAATCTGCCGCACCGAGCTCTGCAGTTTCGGCACGTTGTCGGAAAAGTCCGCAAGCCGGGTGACCGTTTCGGAGAATTCAAACACGCCAAGGGTATCGCCGGGACGCACCACCTGGCGGATGAAATGCGCCGCCGCTTCGGTCTCGAACTTCAAATCCTTGAATGTGCTGATGCTGGAATCGACCATCAGCGCCAGATCAAGCGGCCGGTTCGTCTCCGCTTCAAAGAGCTCGATCTTCTGCGGAACGGATTCCTCGGAAACCTGAAATGCTTCCTGGGTGAGATCCGGAAGCGGCCGGCCGTTTGCGTCCGTTACGCTTGCAAGGATCGTCACCAGATCGGTCTGCACGCGAATTTCGTTTCCGCGCCTTTGCTCTGTGCCCAGCGGAGCCCGGGGCCAGGCCGCGGCCGCCATTGTCCCCATGAGCAGAACCACTTGCGCCACTTGAGCTCGGGTCATCTAAGAACTAGATTCGTTCGGGCCGGAAATGGCTTCCTGAGAGGGGACTTCGCCGTCGGCCCAGACGGCGCCGCCGGCAAAGTGTTCCTTTTTCCAGATCGGCACGGCGCGTTTGAGCGTGTCAATCGCGTAGCGGCAGGCGTCAAATGCTGCCGGGCGATGGGCCGAGCTCACGGCGATCCATACGCTGGTTTCACCGACTTCCAGCCGGCCAAGCCGATGGACAATGGCGAGCCGGCGAATGGAAAACCTGGACCGGATCTCGGCGCCGATTTCGCGCATCTTGGCATACGCCATCGGTTCGTAGGCTTCATACTCCAGGTACAGTGTCCTGCCGCCCTTGAAATTGTTGCGCACGAAGCCGTCAAACACCACCAGGGCTCCGTCTTCGGGCGCCTTGAGGCCTTCGACGAAGTCGCCGGGGCGGATTGGTTCCCGCACCAGCAGAAAGATGTCTTGCCCGACCGCCGTCTGCTGGCCGCCGCTGACGGGTGGAAGAAAGGCAACTTCGTCTCCGGTTGCAAGCGGAGCGCGCCAGCCGGCATATTCCTGATTCACCGAGGCGGCAACGGAGGCGCGAAACTCAGCGAGCTTGGGAAAGCGGCGTCCGTAGCGCTCAAAAAGATCCTCGACGCGGGCACCGTCGGAGAGCTCGGCGTCTTCCTGGGCGACACCAGTGATTTCCTTGAGCTGGCCGAAGAACAGAACGCGGACGCGCATCCTCGTTATTCTAGCGCGAGGCCGCGCGAACAAGAAGCGCTCGCCGCCGGCGGTAATTGCGATTGCCTGACACAGCAGTCTTCTGTACAATTTCACGCATTGGTCGATTGTCCCGCGGCTTGAGCGCTTCAAAGCCCTTGGGCGGATGGGTGGTTCAAAGCCGATGATACTCCTCAAGGTAATCCTCACCTAAACCAGCAACACTGGTAGCTTGCAGTCAAACGCTTTCCCTTCGTTGTATTGCAGCCTCGCCGCCGCGTTCAGATCACCGAAGGCCGCCGTGAGGCAGAAAGCCGCTAGGGATGAATGGACGTCGTCGCCCAACAAGCGCCTCAGCCGGGTCTGTGGTCCTCGGTGCGCGAAGCGGTTCGCGGATCGCACCAGGACTTCACCAAAGGAAACCTGAACCGCGCCATCCTGCTGCTCGCCATTCCCATGGTGCTCGAGATGGTGCTGGAATCGCTATTTGCCGTCGTGGATGTGTTCTGGGTCGGACGCGTAAGCGCGAATGCAGTGGCCACGGTCGGCCTCACGGAATCGCTTTTGCTGCTCGTGTTTGCCATCGGGATGGGTCTGAGCTTGTCGACCACCGCGATGGTTGCCAGGCGAACCGGTGAGCACGATCCCGAAGGCGCGGCCGTAGCGGCGGTCCAGGCAATTTTCATCGGCCTGGCATTCTCGGCAGCGATTGGAGTGCCGTGCCTGTACTTTGCGCCCGACCTCCTGCGCTTGATGGGCGCATCACCCGAGATCGTCTCGACCGGCAGCGGCTACGCAAGGATTGCGCTCGGAGGCAGCGGCGTTGTGGTGCTGCTGTTTTTAAACAACGCGATTTTCAGAGGCGCAGGCGATGCCGCGATCGCCATGCGCCTGCTCTGGCTGTCGAACATCATTAACCTGGTGCTGGATCCATGTCTGATTTTCGGTTGGGGGCCGTTTCCGCGACTGGGAGTGACCGGCGCGGCGCTTGCGACGTTCACCGGCCGGGGCATCGGCGTGCTCTACCAGTTTTACCGCTTGCTGCGAGGCACCGAGCGCATCCGCGTGCTTCGCCGCCAGATTCGCGTGAACCTGGAGGTTCTCCTCCGCCTGTTCCGGGTGTCGCTGTCGGGCATCTTCCAGTTCGCCATCGCGCAGACAAGCTGGATTGGCCTGGTGCGGATCGTGAGCTTCTTCGGGGCTTCTGCCGTGGCCGGGTATACGATCGCGATCCGCATCGTGATCTTCGTGATTCTGCCGTCCTGGGGGCTCAGCAATGCTGCGGCAACGCTGGTTGGGCAGAACCTCGGAGCCAAACAGCCCGAGCGTGCTGAAACTTCGGTCTGGCGAACCGGCTTCTACAACATGATCTTTCTGGGGGCTGTCGGAATCGTCTTTGTGCTTTTCGCCGAGCCCGTAGTGCATATTTTCAGCCGCGATCCCGAGGTGGTGCCGCTGGCCGTATCGTGCCTGCGCATCGTGAGCTGCGGCAACATCGGGTACGCCTACGCGATGGTGATGCTCCAGGCATTTAATGGTGCCGGAGACACGGTCACGCCGACGATCGTGAACTTCTTCGGGTTCTGGATGTTCGAGATCCCGCTCGCCTACTGGCTGGCCATTCGCCAGGGCATGCATTCCAACGGAGTCTACTGGTCGATTGTGATTGCCGAAGGATCGATTGCCGTGGCGAGCATCATTCTGTTCAAGCGCGGACGCTGGAAACAGAGAATGATTTGAGCCAGCGTGCCCCCCGCTGTTGCGTTCCTGGCCGCAATCAGCGTGCTGCAGACGGGTGCGAGACCGAAGCCGGTTGCGCAAGACGCGTGACTTCGTCCAGCCGTGCGGAGGCGCGCACGAAAGCGGCGGCGAGCGACTCGGCCTCGTGCCTGAGCGTGGCCGAATCGTTGCGGCCCAGCGCTTCGGTCACGCCGGGCTCCTCGATCGACGAGTAGCCGGTGTAGCTTCCCGGGGCGTAGAGCACGTGTTGAAACCAGGGCCGTCCTATCAGTCCGTCGGGGGCAAGAAAGGCCTGCTCGACGGCCGCGATGGCGTGATTGATCTGGGATGCTTTTGCCGTTTCGATCGGCGCACTGGAGGCGGCGCGGAGGGCTTCCGATGCTTGGGAGGCGGAAATCGAAAGTTTTGCTGCGGCGTCCAGTGCCGGTTCCAGGGCCTGTTCATCCTCATCGCGGACCGCGCGGCGAATTCGATCCGTGGTGATGTGTTCGATCTCCAGTGCGTAGGCCGGAAAATCGAATGGCAGAATGTCGGCTTCATCAAGGCGCAGCGCGATCGTTCCCAGGATGCGGGCAAGCGTCGGATGGTAGGAGAATTTGGGATCGCCGAAATGTTTCATCCAGTAGAAATCATCGTAGACGGAGTGATAGACGCCGTATTCGCCGGTGAATCCCAGGTCCATCGAGGGAATTCCGGCATGATCGAAGAACGCGGAATAATCCGAGCCGGAACCCAGTGCACTGATCGGTGGCTCGCCTGACCCCTGGGCAGTGGGCATTTGCCGCGCGGTGCCGGAAATCTCGCCTGTGAAGGTCGCCGCATGCTCGCGCCAGGCGTCGTACACGCTGCGGCCGCTGCGGGGATCTGTGACTTCCCGCGTAGCGTCGCGCACCAGTTCTTTCAGTGAAGGCGTAGCCGAGGCGCCGAAGTCGGGTCCGTTCACCCCGACATCCGTATTGATGTAAACGATCGCTTTGTTCTGCAGCTCGGTGCGATTGGCTTCCACCCACTCGGTTGAGCCGATGATGCCCGGTTCCTCTCCATCCCAGTGGCAGATCACGATCGTGCGCCGCGGCTTCCAGCCGGAACGCGCAAGTTCTCCGAGTGCGCGACCGGTCTCGAGCATCGTGGCCGTGCCGCTGCCGGGATCGGCCGCTCCAAAGACCCATGCATCATGGTGATTGCCCATCACGACCCACTCGTCATCCAAGGTTCCGTGCAGCTTGGCAATCACGTCGTAGATCGGTCGCTGCTGGTAATCCATCTCGAGCTTCATGTGGACTTCGGCGCCGCCGGGTCCGAAATGATACGGGAACGGAAGTCCGCCCTGCCAGTCGGTCGGAACAGCCTCTCCTGCGAGGTTTTCCAAAATGACGGACGCATCCCGCGCGTTGATGGGAATCGTCGGAATCTGCGGCAGGCTCGCCGCTACGGCCGGCGCCAGGCGCTTGGCGGAGGCCGTAGCGGCGACGCCCGGCGTGAGCGGATCGCCCGGATAGAGTTGGGTGTAAACAATCGAGCCACGCTGGATGCCACTCATTGGCCGCCAGGGGCCATTCGGGTAGGTCTGACCCGCGCCGCTGCCATCGTCTTTGGGATCGGAAAAAAGAATCAGCGCGGCGGCTTTGTGTTCCTGCGCCAGTCTTGCTTTGATACCTCGGTATCCCTTGCCATAGCGCGCCAGGACGATCTTGCCTTCGACGTGCACGCCCGATGATCCGAGTGTGCGGTAATCCTCCTGCATGCCGTAGTTCACATATACGACCGGCGCGGTCACTTCTCCGGAAGGCGAGTAGATGCTAAACGCGGGCGTGATGCGTTTGTCGGACGTGTCTTTGTCCACCTCAACAGGTTCTTCAGGCGATGCGAGTTTCCGGCTCACGGGCTTGGTCAACTCGACGGTTATCTCCCGCGGTTGCGGAAGCCACACGCTGTAGCTGACGATCTCGGCGTCGAAACCGAAACTTCGGTACTGGTCGCGAAGCCACAGGGCGACGCGATGGCTTGCCTCGGTTCCAGCCATGTGCGGCTCGCTGGTCAGATGCCGGAGGTTGCTCTCGGCATGCGCGGCGTCGGGAATTGCGCGCAGCTTTTGTTCGAGCTCGCGCTGGGCCGCTACGCGTGCCGGCGCGAATCCCGAGATGGGGACGGCGTCGTCGGCGCCACCGGATATCGCAGCTGGAAGCAGCAGGGCGCAGGCGACGAAAATTGCGGCCGCAAGGACGCGGCAGGCCGGCGGCGCGCCGATTTTGGTTTTGTTCTTCACGGCGTCCATCTTAGTGGAGCCGCAGCAGAGTGCAAGCGTGGATTGCCGTGGACATTTCAGTTTACCGAGGACACCATCCTAGGATTGAAAATCGGGGCGCTGGACCGGGAGGGGTAGGGACTCGAACGGTTGCTTCTGGCGGCATCAAGCCGATGGGTAGGCTCAAGCCACGATGAAGGTTCTGATATCAGGTGCTTCCGGGTTTGTCGGGCGGGCGCTCACCGGGACTCTGCGCGCGCAAGGACATAGCGTCTTGCGACTGGCGAGGCCTGGCGGCGAGCGGTCGGCAGGCGATATCCCCTGGGATCCGATGACTGCGACGATCGAGTTGTCTGCGATCGAAGGCGCAGACGCGGTGGTCCACCTGAGCGGCGCAAGGATCGACAAGGGTCGCTGGACGCCGGAGCGGAAGGCCATCCTGCGCAGCAGCCGGGTCGATACAACGCGCGTGCTGGTCGACGCGCTCGCAAGTCTTCGACAGAAGCCGCGTGTATTTCTGTCGGCCTCGGGGATCGGCTGCTACGGGGATCGCGGCGATGAAATCCTGACCGAATCCAGTGCGATCGGGACGGACTTTCTCTCGCTGCTGGTACGGGATTGGGAGGCGGAGTCGACTCGCGCCGAACTGAGCGGAATACGGTCCGTACAGCTTCGCTTCGGCGCGATTCTGTCCCGCGACGGCGGCGCCCTGCCGCAAATGCTCCTGCCGTTTAGATTTGGGCTGGGCGGCCGCTTGGGAACGGGCAAGCAGTGGATGTCGTGGATCGCACTGGAAGACGCCGTCGGAATTATCTGCTCGGCAATCGCAGGCGATGCTGTTTCGGGCCCGCTGAACGCCGTCGCTCCAAACCCGCTGACCAACGCCGACTTCACGCGCATCGCTTCAGCCGTGCTCGGTCGGCCCGCGATATTCGCCGCGCCTGGGTTTGCGCTGCGCATTGCGCTGGGTGAAATGGCTGGCGCCGTGCTGCTCGCAAGCCAGCGGGTGATGCCGGAGCGCCTGCTCGCGGCGCGTTACGGCTTTCGCCTCCCGGATTTTGAATCCGCGCTGCGAGCCTCACTCACCGGCCGGAGCTAGCGCCCGGCACCGCGTCCGGAGCTAGCGCCCGGCACCGCGTCCGGAGTTGTGTGGGGGGATTCTGTGCGTACCCAAGAACAAAAACGGCTCTCCGGGGGGCGGAGAGCCGCTCTTGCTGTTGCGGGGCTACAAATCCTCTACTGCGTCGGCATCAGCATCTGCGAGAAGCCGATCGTATTGACCGTTCGCAACGTCGGTGTTCTCGGCGGCAGCCATTGCGGACCTTGGGTAAAGTTTGAGTCGAAGTTATAGACACGGTTGGGCGGGTCGTACACGGGCGCACCCTTGTAGAGACCGATCGCCTGGCGACTATAGTAAAAGCTCACGAGCGAACCCTCGTAGTTCAGTGTTGCGGGGCCCCAGTTTTCGATGTAGCGAAGGAAGTTGTGAAGACCGCCGTCGGTCCCAAAGTCCTGTTGAGGTTCTCCCGCCGGCAGTGCAAATGGAATCTGTTTTCCGGCGATGAGCGCGACCCGGTAGGAGGTCGTGACTGCGGCGCGACCGCCCTCATCGTACGGGGAGATGAAGCTGTTGACGTCATTCCAGTTGTCAGACAGCAGTGTCACGGCATCGGCAGCAACCGATGCGGCCACAGTGTTAGCGGCCGCCATGTTTCCGCCCGGCGCGTTGTAGTCGCCCTGAATGTATACGGGATTTTCAGAGGCGATGGTCAGGCCGCACGGCGGATTGGGGGCTGCGCCGTAGCAGAGCGTCCCGAGGTTGATCGTGGCTCCGTCGGTGAGCTTCAGAGCGTGGCGGAAGAAGTATGGCGGATTCTCCCGGGCTTCCTGAGTCACCTTGAACATACTCCACAGGGCCGGGGCGCTTGCGCACAACCCGTTCTGCTGGATGTTGGGAATCACGATGCTCGTCAGTGGGTTGGCAGGAGGCGTCGGCTCAATAGGACCTCCATATGTCCGGAGGTTGCCGTCGCTTTCCAGGTCTTCGCCCGAGTCCATGGCGCCGTTTGGACACGCGTTCAGGCTCGCCGGGTTCACGAAGTCATTGAAACCAAGCGATGCTACCTTCGCGCCGGTAACAGGGTCGACTTGATTGCCTCGGCGATCAGAGAAGTAGACCGAGTATCCGCCTACGTTGTTCGCTGCCGCGCCGGAGTCCGGTGCGCCGAGCGTGCCCATGAACCACTTGGAAAGGTTGCCGATGTCGAGTTCGATGTAATACATCGCCCCGACCGTCGTGATTTTATCGGTGAGCACGTTGTTATTCGGTGGTGCCGCAGCTTCACGAGGAATGCCCTCCCTGGTGTCAAACAGCACGTTGGGCCAATAATCGGTTCCTCCGGCGCCCGAGCCGCATTTTCCGGGCCCGGCTGGCGGCAACGTAGACGGATTGTCGCGAAGCCGCGCGATACGAATCACGGCATTCGGGCTTACGTCAGGGCAACCCGAAGGACCGTACTGGTTGGCCACTCCGCTCGCCGGAAGCGTAAGCAGGTTGGGGGAAGCCGCCCCATTCTGGGGATAGAGGTTTCGTCCCAGATACCCGTAATTCAGGATCTGCGTGGTGACGTCAGTTGCCACCCCGGCAGCGTTCACAAGTTCGATCTTAAGGCAGCCCGTCACAACCGGCTTGCCGGCGGCTTGCCAGTAACCGTTCGCGGCGTTGTAAGCGGTTGGGCTGCTCGCACCGGACGTAGGCGCAAATGGTGCGGCAGTCGTGAGGGTCGCAAGATCAACCGGAGTGGTCGCTGAAACGGTGTCAAGAAGCGTCATGTCAGCGCCGGCGCAGGCGTTCGCCTGAAGAGGCACTTTTCCTGCCGGATAGTCGTCGAGCATGATCCGCAAACTGACGGTCATCGGCGCCACGTTGGTGAAGTATCGTTGCGCGAACTGAGCGGGGTTGGTGCCGAGTTCACCCACAACGGGCCGGCGGATCAGCGCGACCGGCGTCTGCAGACCGCCGAGTGCGGTTGAAATCAGGTTGAGCTGAGGATCACCGATCGTCAACATGCCGTCATAGGCCGGAACGACGACGTTGGACCAGGTGGGATCGTTTGCAGTGCCACTCAGGTTCCCGTACACGTTGGGGCCGATCATGCTGCCTTCGGTCAGTGCTAGCGCGCGCCACTGTGCGTTGGTGTATGGTGCCGGCGGTAGCGGGGCAGGCTGGGGAGTGGGAGCCAGAGCAATTGTTACTGCGCCGCCGTAAGCTCCACCGTTGACAGTTGCCAAACCGTTTTCAAGGTTCGAGCGGAGCACCTGGCCAGAGACGGTAATCTTGTCGCGGAAATAGACGGGGCCGTTGTTGGCGGAGAGCCACAGGTTGCCGTTGGTATGAACGCGGCCGCCGAAGTCAAACGGAGGGCCGTTGAAGAAAGACAGGTCGGTATTGGAAAAGATTCCGAACTGGAAAACCGGGATGGCCACAAGTTCGATCTGGCGCTGGAGCTTCACCTCGGCTCCGTCTCCGGTCTGCGCCGCGACTTGCAGCGTAAACGGAGTGATCAGGGCCTGCATGCCCGCATAGGCGCTGGGCGGTTGAATCGTGGCATTAAACGGGGTCGGCGCGGCGCACGGGAATGTAGGACAACCGATCTGATAGGTCGAAACGCCGAGCGCGTTCTGGAACTGGATCCCCGGAATCGGGGGAGGCGTGCCGGTAATCCCCGGCAGGTTCGCCGCAGTGATCGAACCGTTGATCGCAAACGTGTTCCCCATGTCCGCGGTCATTTTTTCCATGCCCGCTTCCGCTCCGTAGAACGCAAGCTCGCGGTCTTGATTGTTTCCGCTCAATTTCTGGTCAGACATCACCATCCACGACATGCCGACGACAATCGCGGAAACCAGGAAAAGAATCAGCAGAGCGGTTATCAGAGCGACTCCGTCTTCTCGTTTGGTTCTCACAGCAGTCTCCTTATGAAATCGTCCGAGGGAACTCCGTCCTCTATGGCAGGATCCCTGGAGTGGGGAACAAGACCCCGAACGACAGGCTCCGGATGCTGACCTGCGTGGTCATGCTGTTGCGCAAGAACTGTGGCGGATCGGTCATGGTGTAGGGGTATTCCGAGCGTCCGCCCAGATACACGTTGACTGCGCGGAATGCGAACGGCGTGTCCGGGGGGATTGCCGTGGGTGCATCCCCGGGGCCCTGGAGGCCATAGGTGCCCGCCGCGTCCTGGGAGTTAACGATGTCGTAGCTGATCTCGAGATTTTCAATGACCTCGGCGACCGCCTGCGGAGGGTTCGCTGGAGCCGCCGCCGGATAGTTCGGATAGTTGACCTGGCGGATCAATTGGGGCTTCGCCGGATTGGTAACAACATCGAGGTAGTAGGTGACCATCCAGACCCGCGCGATCGTAGTCGGCGTGACCGCGACGGCCAGATTCGCAACCGTTCCATTCGGCAGGCCCGTTGCATTCAGGCCGGCGGGATCGCCGGGACCAAAGGTGATGACGGGCCCGGCAACGCCGGTCACATACTCAAGCGCGGTCCCGTTGATGTTGTGGAACATGATCAGGTTTCCCACGGCGATCGGCGTCGGTGAGCCCGGCATCGTGAAGCAAGCCGGATCCAGCGTTACGGTTGCGCCCGTCGGGGCAATAACTCCCGCGCAGGTCGGTAGCGCCGCCGACGTCACCGGTGCGGCCGTCAGCAGGGGTGCGGCGGCTCCGCCGGCGCTTGAGACCAGGGTGTTGTCCGCGTAAAGAATCGTGACGATGTCGGTGTTGAAACCGCCGGTGAGAACTGCGCCACTGGCAGGATTTACCGTGGTCACAACGGAGCCAAGCCCGTTGCCGGGAATTACCGGCGGCAGAATCGTATAAGTCGCCGGCGGAAGGCCGGCATTCTGGAATATGCCGGCAACGGGCGTGCCCGGGCGAACGACGTTTGAAACTCCCGCGGCAGTGTTGGGGATCGAAATTCCCGCGGCGGGAATCCCTTCACCGGCTTGCGTCAGGTCGCGTACGAGAAAATGCATTCCCGCCCGGAGATTCTCCTGGACGTTCGCTTCCAGCGCCACTGCCTCGCTCACATGCTGCGCCTGGATGATTGCGGTCGTGGCAGCTGCCACCACGGCGATCATGATGGTCATCGCGACCAGCAACTCGATCAGTGAGAACCCGTTTTCCCGCTTCATTCCGTGCTCCTTGCGGCTCTAATTGAATGCCGAAATATAGGAATACATCGTGTAGGTACGTTTAAAGCGGCCCGTGTTGTAAAAGACCTGGATTTCGATTTCGCGAAGGTTCGTGTCGCCGGCGACGTTCGAGATGGTGATCGTGCGGGTGAATTCGTTCAGCGGCAACTGGACGTCGTCCGCGGTGCCCAGTTTGTTGTCCGGTCCCGGCATCAGGATGTACTCCTCCGGCTGGCCCGAGTCGACGACGGTGCCTACCAGTCCGTCGGTTGGGCCGGGCTGCAGGATGGGTTGAGGACCGACCAGAAACAGGCCCAGAGGGTTTGCCCCGGAGTTATTTGAGACCTGCGCCCAGGTAATGCCGTTTGTGTATTTGGCGGTAAAGATGGCTTCGGCGGCTTCTTCGGCTTTCTGCTGCGCGATAAAATCGTCCTGCGAGCCGCGCATGTAGGCGAGCGCATCGCCGAGCATTGCCGCCAGGCCCAGAATCCCGACGCCCAATACCAGCAGAGCGATCATGGTTTCCAGTAGGGTGAAGCCTCTTGCCGAATGCCTGCCTGCGTGGCGCATGGTCAATGTCTCCTTAGAACTGATACCAGGCATTGTTGCCGTTGCTCTTCCAGCCGCGTACCCGGCCTGTGGTTCCCAGCACCGTGACCGCGCGGGCGGTGGATGTTTGCCCGGTAACTCCCAGGTAAACCGTCCCATTGATCGGCAGGAAAGTTGCCCCGTCCAGGAACTCGCCGTCGCTTTGGAAGATCATTCCGCCGACGGGACCGTTGTTGATGCCCTCAAACTCAATGGCGCCGCTGTTGCCGTAACCATCCGGGGTATCAACCATACCGTCCAAGGTGAATGTCAGCGGAGGCGATAGCGTTACGGTGTCCAGAACCGGATTCAGTCCTCCTGCCCCGGGGGTCAGCGTGTTCAGCTGGATCAGCTGCAACTGGTTGTTGGCGGGAAACGTAATCTGGACATAGCGGCGGTTGGCGATGGAATACTCGCGAGCCTGCCGGAAGGTCTCAAGGACCTGCCGCATGGCCGCGTCGATTTTCGCGGTCTGCAGGTTCGGCTTCAGTTGCGTGATCGCGATTCCCGTGATGATCAGAATGATCGAGATCACGACGAGCAATTCGATAATCGAAAATCCGCTCTGGCAATTCCCGCGGCTGCCTTCTGCTAGCGGTCTCGCTTCGGTCTTTTTCACGCTCACACCTCGAACCAGAGAAAAACTGCGCCTTCTAAAGACTCATCGGCCAGGATAGTGCATGTATCAGGCCACCGAAGGGAGGCTATAATCCATTTGTATAGAATAACTTAGAGGCTATGACGCGGATTGCTCACGCGCAGGCCGCGCGCGTCGGGGTAGAAATGTAACCGATCGGAGAGCCGTCTACAGAAGTTTAAGCTGTCCCGCGGCGGTTCGTCTGGACATCTTATGAGTGAGGAATGCTGCAACCGGGACCCTTGGTGTCACGGGCTCCGCACGCGAACGAAGGTCCGTGGGTCTTGGGCGGACTCCTGGAATCTCATACCCGGCCGTGCCCGACGTGCGGGCCGGCATGGCAAACAAGGCACATCCCCCCGGATGATTCTGTGGTTCTCGGTCGCCATATTCACTATAAAAGGATCACATTGGACCTTTCGCGATGACGCGTCCGGCAGGGAAGGAAAACCGGCGAACCGTCCGGGTCGCTGTATCAAAGGGAGTGTGGGTGGCCTGGCAGGCGGGCCGAGGACGCAACGTATCGCGCGTGCGCGACCTCAGCGCCGGAGGGGTGTTCATCTCAACCGCACTGGGCGTTCCGGTCGGTACGGCGGTCGAGATGTTGTTCGCCCTGCCCGAAGGCGAGGCGCGCATCCACGGCATCGTGCGCTACGCGGACGGAAAAAACGGCATTGGTGTGGAATTCACGCGCATGGGTACCGGAGACCGCGCGCGTTTGCAGGAGTTGCTGCGGCGACTTAATCGCTGACCGGCCCTGCGGGCTACCGCATGGCCTTGTTCAAGAACGCGATCGTGCGGGCCCAGGCATCGGCGGCAGCTTCCGGGCGGTAGGCGGTCGTGTTGGTCGAGTTCTCAAAGCCGTGCCCCGCTCCATCGTAGATCTTTACGTCAATTCGCCGCCTCATCGTTTCCATTGATTTCTGGAACGCGCCCACGTCGGCTGGCGTGATGCCGCGATCGTCTGCGCCGAAGTTGCCAAGGATGGGCGCAATGATCTGTTGCATATCATTTGGATCGGTCGGCAGCGCGCCATAGTTCACCACGCAGGCCGCAAGATGCGGCTCATGAATTGCGAGCTGCAGGGAAAATCCGCCCCCCATGCACCACCCGATTGATCCGATGTGATCGCGGTCCACATCCTTGCGCGTCGCAAGATAGGCGAAAGCGGCTTTCAGGTTGCTCACGGCCCGGTCCTGCGGCAACCCGCGCATCAATTCATGCGCCACTTCCGGATCAGCGGTAACCTGCCCGCGATAGAGATCAGGTGCGAGTGCGATGTAGCCTTGCTCGGCGAGTTTCTGCGTTTGTTCTTTCACCCAATCTGTCAGCCCCCACCATTCGTGGATGACCACCAGAGCCGGGTAGCGCCCGGGCTTTTCCGGCACAGCAAGAAATCCGCTTACGGTCCCGGTGCCGTCGGGAAACTGAACGGTCTCGGTTTTCGGAGCATCGGCCTGGACGGTCACGATGGCCGCGAGCAAACCGAGCACCACGATCGCCAGCGCCGCTCTGAAAGTATTCTTCATCGGTCGTCTCCCCCTCGTCCCGGCCGGCCGCATTCTAACGCTTCCGCTGCGCTTCGGCCACCTGTTAGGACGCGCGGTCTGCCTGCACGGCCGTGCCGTAGGCGATCACTTCGGTAACACCCTGCATTACCTCGGTCGCGTCGTAGCGCACTCCAATGACCGCATTGGCGCCGCGCTCAACAGCGTGCTGCATCATCAGCTCAAGCGCCTGCTCGCGCGTCTGTTCGCACATGTCTTCAAACAGGGTGATGTTCCCGCCGACGACGGTTTGCAGCGAAGCCCCGAGCGTACCGAAAATGCTGCGCGAGCGCACCGTCACGCCGCGCACCAGCCCCAGGTTCTTTGCGATGCGGTAGCCGGGCAGTTCAAATGCCGTTGTCACCATCGCCGCATTCACACGCACGTCCATCTGTCGGTCTCCTGGGAAGGCGCTCGATACCGGACGGCAGGATAGCACACTCATCTGGGGTCAAAATGACCTGGAACTGACCGGGGCCGGCTGCCCGGCGCGCTGCTATACTTGCCGGATTCAACCAAGGGAGGAATTCGCCGTGCCCGAACTTGTCCAGGTTGTGGCCGATACCCTCGCCTCCTACTACGAAGGAGTACGCGACAATATCCACCGACTCGTCGCGCCCATCTCGACCGCCCAGCTCTGGACGCGTCCCTATCCCTACGGCAACAGCATCGGCCACCTGCTGCTTCACCTTACCGGCAACCTGAATAACTACATCGGAGCGCGCATTGCCAACACGGGCTACATTCGCAACCGGCCGCTTGAGTTCTCCGATACCTCCCGGCGCCCCAAGGAGCAGGTTCTGGCTGATTTCGACGCGGCCATCTCCATGGTCGTCGCGACGATTCGCAAGCAGTCAAGTGGAGATTGGGTTCTCGCCTACTCCGATCCGACCGATCCTGAGACCACCACGCGCTTCGGCGCCTTCCAGCGGATGGCTGCACACGCCTATCATCACACCGGTCAGATCATCTATCTTGCAAAGGAACTCACCAAGCCCGCGGGCTCGGGTGGTTCCTGATCGCATCCAAGTGAAACAGTGCCCGGCTCCCCGGTCCCCCACCCGGTCAAATTCGCCGCGCGCCGATTGGGACTCACGTTTGCGAAAGTGAGTGAGTTAGAATGCTTCCGTGGAACCTGAGGACAAGGAAAAGGCCGCGGCGCTGGATGCCCGAAAGCAGATGACGGCCGCGGTTCTGATCATCACGCTGTCGTTCGTTTTCGTCTTCGTGGCAATCGCGCTCATTGTTCTGATCGGACATGTCCAGCTGTTCTGAGCCGCCGAAACCAGTTCGCGGACTCGCCCCGAACGATGTAAGATTTGGATTCTTCGATTCGCCTCGGTAAAGGAGCTAATTCCATGAGCGTGACTTCCCCAGCAGGGCCATCGGGCGCAACCGTATCTGCCATCCAGGAGACGGCGCGCAGGCTTAAGGTTCTGTCGATCATGGCCACCACCGCGGCAGGCTCCGGACATCCGACTTCCTGCATGTCGGCGGCGGAGTTGATGGCCGGGATTTTCTTTTATGCCATGAAATTTGACGTGAAAAATCCGAACTCGAATGATTCCGACCGCTTTGTCCTGTCCAAAGGGCATGCCGCTCCGGTTCTCTACGCGGCGCTTGCAGAATCCGGCGTTTTCCCGCTGTCGCGGCTGATGACCCTGCGCGAATTCACAAGCGAACTCGAAGGACACCCCACGCCGCTGATTCACGGTGTGGATGCCGCCACCGGCTCGCTCGGCCAGGGACTTTCCGTCGGGTCGGGGCTGGCGATCGGTGCGCGGATGGACAGGAGCCCGACGCGCGTGTATGTCCTTTTGGGCGACGGCGAAATGGCCGAGGGGCAGATCTGGGAAGCCGCGGAATTCGCGGGCCACTACAAACTGGAAAATCTCACCGTGATCGCCGACGTCAACGCGCTGGGCCAGAGCGAGCCCACCATGTACCAGCACGATATGGAAACGTACCGGCGCAAATTCGAATCCGAGGGATTTGCAACCGAAGTGATTGACGGCCACGACGTGAGCGCGGTTCTTGCGGCGCTGGATCGCGCCAAGGCCACCAAGGGGCGACCGCAGGCGATTGTCGCCCGCACCATCAAAGGCAATGGAGTGAGCTTCTGCGCCGGCAAAGAGCATTGGCACGGGAAAGCGTTTTCAAAAGACGAGCTCGCAACGGCCATCAAGGAAATCGGCGGCGCGCCGGTGGTCGTCCCGCCCGATCCCG
>DATBXX010000024.1:0-2101 GCA_036514055.1 Candidatus Acidiferrales bacterium | reverse complement strand
CGAGGGGAATCCAGTTCTCCTCATCGAAGACGATCTTTCGCAGTTGGTCGAGTGCGGGCGCGAAATTCTCCTGCACGGTGCAATGGAGCTGCGGATCGAACAAAGGTCCACACCATCCTGAAAGCAGTTCCGGAAAGAATACTTTCACCCTCCTGTCCGAGTACCCCTTTCTGTTGCGCCTACTCAACGTAGGAGGGACTCGGTATGACCAGCGAAGACCTGCAGCAGGCACGCACGCGTTTCGCGCAGGAGATTCAACAGCAAGGCCACATCAAGTCCGCGGGGCTCATCGAGGGTCTTGCGACCGTCGCGCGCGAGAACTTCGTGGGGCCTGGGCCCTGGAAGATCGTGCGAGCCGGGGCCTATCAGCTCACGCCCGACGACAATCCCCGGCATCTCTACGACGATGTCCTAGTCGCGCTGGACGAGCGACGTATGTTGAACAACGGCCAGCCATCGGCTCTGCTGCTATTCCTGGACAGCTTGAATCTCTCCGCGGGCGATCGATTCCTCCATATCGGCTGCGGCGTGGGTTACTACACCGCGATTGCCGCGCACGCTGTGGGGCCGCATGGCAGCGTTGTCGCCGTCGAGATCGACCCGGCATTAGCCGCACGCGCGAATCTGAATCTGCAATCGTATGCAACGGTGAAGGTCGTTACCAACAACGGCGCGCTCGATCGCTTTGGTACCTTCGATGCAATATTCGTCAACGCCGGCGGCACACGTCCGCATTCGATCTGGCTCGATCAGTTGGCAGTCGGGGGACGGCTGCTTATTCCACTCACCGTTACGATCCCCACGATGCCCGGCATTGGCGCCGGCTCAATGCTGCTGGTGACCAGAGTCGCGACCGGGTACAACGCCAAGTTCACATCCCCAGTCGGCATCTTTCATTGCGAGGGAGCTCGATCGGCGGAGGAGGAAGCGCTGCTCGCCAAAGCCTTCGCCGAGGGAGATCGGGCATCGGTGTGTCGATTGCGACGTGATGCGCACGGACAGGGTCCGAATTGCTGGTTGCATACGAGTGACGTTTGCCTGGAATCGGATCCCGCACTTCGGCAAGGACCGCGTGAACCCGTACACGTAGACCCCGATATTCTCGCCAACTATGTCGGACGGTACGAGCTCGCGCCGAATGTCGTCCTGACCGTGACCCATCGGGATGGCGCTCTCTTCGCTCAATCACGGGGGGCATCCGAGGTTCCGATTTATCCGGAATCAGAAAAGAAATTCTTCTACAAGGCGGTGGATGCGCAAATCACTTTCGTAACGGACGGAACGGGTCGCGCAACCGGACTAGTGCTGCGGCATGATGGCCACGAAGTGACCGCGCAACGCGTCGACTAACTCAGAACGACTCCAAATCCACGATCACCTCGCGGCTCACTCTTCCCGCCTTGACCACAACCCCCTCCGCCCGCAAACGCCGCGCCTGTTCGCGGTGATTCACTGAGGTGCTTGGAAAAACGATCTTGCCGCCGGCGCCGACCACCCGGTGCCACGGCAATTTCATTTCCTTCGGCGACTCGCGCAGCGCCCGCCCCGCCATGCGTGCCCGTCCAGGCAGCCCCGCCGCACGCGCCACCGCGCCGTAAGTGGACACCGAGCCCCGCGGGATGGCTCCCACGACCGCCCAGATCTCCTGAAACGCCGGATTGTCCTCGGGAAGCGCGACGCTTCGCGTCCGCGGCTTGCTGCCGCGGGAAGGCAAAAAAAGTTCCTGGAAGGCTTTCGAACGCGCCACTGGCTGCACCGTGAGTTCAATTGCGCTGGCGGATTTATCGCCTAGGCCTAGTCCGCCGGACGCCTTTTGAACATCTGATCAATCTTGGCGTTGAGCGCCTCGATGGCGGCGGTATTCGACTCGGCGATCGACAAAGACTTGTTCGCGGCGCCGGCAGCGGCCGACGCAGACGCGGCAGTCGCCTTGTTGGCGGCGCTCGCGGTGCTCGACGATTTCGCGAGGTCAGCCTGCAGTTTATTGACCTGTTCCTGCAGATCCGCAATTTGCGCTTCCATGGGTTTGAGGTCGGTACAAGCCGCAGCCATCACCAGGAAAGCAAAGATGAAAACCTTTGCCATTGTTTTTTGCCTCATT
>DATBXX010000023.1:0-43534 GCA_036514055.1 Candidatus Acidiferrales bacterium | reverse complement strand
GGTGCTGCTCCGTAAAACGGACTGGCAGGGAAGCCGCTCGGTGCTGCTCCGTAAAACGGACTGGCAGGGAAGCCGCTCGGTGCCGCTCCGTAAAACGGACTCGGGGGAACTCCGCCAGTTGTGAAACCGGCAAATGGAGTGGGAGGAATTCTTGCGCCTAACATGTGATCGCTCCTTCTGTGCGCCTCAAGCCACCGCGACATCCGATTTCGCCGCCGGCAAGCAATACCACCCGCTGAGCACCGAGACTATCGTTTTCTCGCCCGGTTTCGGAGAGTTCGAGTAAGTGCCTTCTCCTGTGATTCCCTCCAGTGAACCTGTTCCCTGGATCATTTTCAACTTACCTTCGGTGGTCGTGGCGTCTCCTTTTTCGGATATCTCGGCAAGGTAGCGGTCGCCGTTGACAAGGCAACCCCACTCGTAACCTTCGCCCGTCCAGCCGCCGTCGGGATAGGACGTTCTCAGTCCCGTGACAACACTTCCCGTCACTTGAACTCCGTCAATTGAAAAATCCTCGTAAACGCAGGTGTGCTGCACCAAGCTCAGGAGAATACCCGCTGGTCCCTTTTTGGCAGCGTCGCTTGCGTCCGGCGCTACGCTGAGCGAAGCTTCGCCAGACAAGCTCCCGCCAACAGTAAAAATGTTCTTCGCTGTGAAGGAGACCTTTTCCCCCGAATCTGGACGTGTGTTTTCAGCCATTTAGGAAGCCTCCGCCGGCGAAGAATAACATACCGCTCACAGCGAGGTTTCAATTTTCCGCGGCGCGCGCTCGCAGCGATGCGAGCAAGCTTCCGGCAGCGATCAGATCCGCCGTCTCAAACCCTTCGGTAAATTTGCCGTAAATGTCGGACACCAACGTTTGGCCTTCGCGCTGCGTTCCCCGCGCTTGCCAAAATCGGGCTAGACTCATTCCGATCCGCAGTTCCAGAGAAAGCGCCCCCTGTTCTCGCGCCAACGCCATGGCCCGCTCGAAGCCCGCTTGCGCTTCTTCCAGGCGTCCTTCCGCTGCTAGAATCTCCCCCTTCAGCCGGCGTAGCTCTGGTTCCGTATGGCGAATCCCTGAAAGGCCGCCAAATTCCAGGGCCCACGAGATCCATCGAGACGCTTCTTCCCGCTCTCCCCGACGGATCAGTACGTCCGCGAGCACCGCGGAATAAGGGGTCGCCCACATCCGAACGCCGCTGGCCGCAAGAAACTCCATACCAGCTCGCATCTTTGAAATCCCGGCGGCCCTCTCACCTGAAAACCCCTCGGGAATGCTGCCCTCCTTATTTCCCGCCGTGTCTCCGATAGAAAACAGAGCCCAGCCCTCGAAGAACATGAACCACTGCAACTCTGCTTCGAATCCGTATTTGTGGCAGAACTGGCTCCCTCGGGCGGCCAGCGCCAGCACCTCTGGGGCGTCACCGCAATACTGGTGAACGATGCAGGCCATCAGAATCGTATAACAGGTGCTGCGAAGGTCGGTATCCTCCCGATCGATTCGCTTCAGCGTGGCCCGTACCTGATTCTTGGCTTGATCCGCAAAGCCCTTCATCCACAGCACGCGGCACTTGATCCATTCCGCGCCAATCACCGGATCCACCGTGAAGCTCGCTATGTACTCGGCATTGGTGCGGCGTTCCCCGGCCAGAACCAGATCTGCATGCCCCTCGGCTTCAGCAAGCTCACCGGTAAGCTCTAGCACAAATGCGACTGCGTGATTCGCCTGGGCCAACTGGATGGCATCGCCGCTCTTGGTCGCAATCCCTAGCAGTTGACGAGCGAACGGGAGCGTCTTGCGACACTCACCCGCCATAGCAGACACCAGATACAAGCCAAAAATCGCAGGAAAAATTTCGACATCGTCACCAATCTCTCCTGCGAGCTCCGAGGCGCGCCCGAAACAGGCCGCCGCTTCCGGCGCGTCCGCGCCTCCGGAGAGCGCCAGCGGACGCCCCAACGCCAATTGCAGGGCCAGTTCCAACTTGTCCCGGTCGGGGGATGCCGGCATCTTTTTCGCGGCCTCGATTCCACTCCGCGCCAGAGCCGCTGCCTCCTTAAACGCAAACAAATAGCCCGCATTATTCGAAGCTAGAAGATAATACTCGGCGGCCTGCGCCCATTCGCGCGCCATCGCGAGCAAAGGAGCTAGCCGCAAGGCGATTTTTGATTTGCGCGCGCCGTAGAAATCCGATAGCGCCCGCGCCGTCGCACCACTCAGCACTGATCTGCGCGTCGGTCGAAGTGTTTCATAGAACGCCATCTGGTAGAGACTGTGGATGAACTGGTAACGGCAGGATAGAGTGCCGTTCGGCATGTCGTGCTCTTCCTTAAATCGGACGAAGCGCTCGACTCGCTCGAGCGTGACCAGGCGTTCTTCGACCTCCAGAGGGTCCAGCTCCAGCACTTTTGCGAGCACCGCCGAATCGAAGTCGTGGCCCTGCAAACTGGCGGCGGCCAGCAAGCGTCGGTCCTCTTCGGTTGAGGATTCTAGTTTGCGTTGCACCATGCTGCGAACCGATTCCGGCAGTTCATTCTCAGTCTCGGCGAACGTGACGCTCAGGATCCACACGCCGTTTTCCTGAATCACTGCGCGGCGATCTTTGAGATAGCGGATCAAGTCGGCGAGAAAGAGTGGATGCCCCTGGGTTCGAGAATGGATTTTGTGCGCGAAATCCGCCGGAAATTGATTCTTCGGAAATTCGAGGGCCACATAGCGCGCCACCTCCGCCGCGCTCAGGAAGCTCAGTACGATCCCCCGGCAGCGGCGTCGCGCTTGCAGATCGAGCTTCAAGCGCAGGAAAGGGTGCTTGCTTTGAAGCAACTCCGATTCCCGGAACGTCACAACCAGCAGCAAACCCAACTGGTCGAACTGGCTGGACAAGTAGGACATCACATCGATGGTGGCGTCATCCGCCCAGTGGATGTCCTCAAACACAACGATCACCCGATTCTGTCTCGCCAGCGCCTGAAACAATGCCGTCAGTTCGCGTTTCAGATGCCCCGGCGACGCTGCTCCGGCATCCGTCGCAGGCACGCCACTTCCGGTTTCATTCGTCGGCGCCACGCGTGCGTACCAGGAGGGAGCCAGCATTCTCATGCTGCGCGCGGCGAATCCGGATGTATCGGAAGCAATCAAGTTTTGGAGCGCGCCGAGCACCGGCAGGTGGGCCTCTGCTCCAGCGGCGTTTTCCGAACATCGGCCGCGCCCGATCGATATCGGAACGTCTCTGGCCAGGCCGTTCAGGAAATCCTCCACCAGCGTGGTCTTCCCGAGTCCCGCTTCGCCGGCGACGCACACCAGCATTCCTTGGCCGTCAGCCGCCGTGCCTGCCGCAAGAGCAAGTTGTGCGAGTTCTTGTTCCCGTCCAACGGTTTTTCCGGGTTCCCGGCTCGTGGGACCAATCGGCCGCACGACCGTGAGTACGTTTCCGCTCCGTAGATCCTGCAGCAGGCGAGCAACGCGACTGGCGGGTGGGCGCTGATCCGGCTGCTTCTGCAGCATCCCCAAGATCAATTCGTCAAGCAGGGCCGGAACCGCCGGGTTGAGCGTCGACGGTGGCGACGCTGGTTCCGTCACCATAGTCTGAAACGTGGTCAAAGCCGTCGCTGATCGAAACGGGTGCAGCCCGGTGACCATTTCATAAAACACGAGGCCGAGCGAAAAAATGTCGCTGGGTGTGCCCACGCGCTGCCCGTGGCCTTGTTCCGGAGACATGTAGCGAAGCGTCCCCATGACGGGCCCCGTCACGCCCTGCGAACCTTCCATCTCCAGTGGCAAATGGGCCAATCCAAAGTCCAGAACTTTGACGTAACCATCCTCGCGAACCATGACGTTGTCGGGTTTAATATCGCGATGCACGATTCCGGCCGCGTGCGCCACCGCAACGGCCTTGGCCATTTGCCCGGCAAAGTCTAAGGCATCCTCATGCGAAAGGCCTTCCGCGATGCGCTTGCGCAACGTCCGGCCCTCCACCATCTCCATCACGATGTAACGGCCTGCCTCACATGCGCCGCTTTCGTAAACAGTGATGATGTTGGGATGATTCAGCGCCGACGCCGCGCGCGCTTCGCGTGTGAACCGTTCCACCCGATCCGAATTTTGGTCGGTCCCTGATGGAAGAAGCTTGATGGCGACACGACGCCCCAGCCGCTCGTCCACGGCTCCGTAAACCCGGCCCATGCCTCCCGCTCCCAGAAAGTTGCGGACGGTGTAATGCGGGATCCGCAAGCCTGTGGGGAGCTGGCCCGTCACCTCGTAGGTAACAGTCCGGTCATCTCCTGGGTCGTTCATCGCTTGGTCCAATCAATAGCTCGGTGTAGGTCGATGGCGCGAAGCGCCTTTGCACATTCTGGGGACTTAAACGCCCCTATGTTTCACAAATGATCTACGAAGAACCTCGTGATGCGTTCAAACAACTGCTGCGCAATCGGGGTCACGCGGAAGAAATCCGCGTGGCCCATTCCAGGATACATCATCAGTTCCACCAACCTCCCTGCGGAGACCAACGCGTTCACCATGCTGAACGTGTGATGTACGTGAACGTTCTGGTCCGCGGCACCGTGCAGCAACAGCAGCTTTCCCTGCAGATCGTTCGCAACGGCCGGAATTGCGGTGTTTCGATAACCCTCGGGGTTTTCGCGAGGTTGGCCCATGTACTGCTCGGTGTACACCGCGTCGTAGCTGCTCCAGTCGGTAACAGGCGCGAACGCCACGCCTGCTTTGAAAACCTCCGGAGCGCGAGTCATGCAGTTTAGGGCCATGAATCCGCCAAAGCTACCCCCAAAAACCCCGATTCGCGCTGGATCCACACAGGGAAGTGACTGCAGGTATTTAACTCCTTCCAACTGATCGGCGAGTTCGACGTGGCCGAGGTTGTACCGTATCGCGCTTTCAAAGCGATGCCCCCTGGGCGCTTCACAGGAGCCCCGATTGTCGAGCGAGTAAACGATGAAGCCCAGGCCTGCCATCATCTGTGCCCAAAGATCCGGGACGTGAACCCATTTGTTTACGACCGCTCGCGAGCTGCCGCCGGATACCGGTCCTCCGTAAACATATACAATCACGGGGTATCGTTGGCCGCCCTTCATATCGGGCGGATAAATGATGCGATGGCACAACAACATGTCATCGGACGGGTGGCCTGTTTTGGCGGCCGGGAGCAGCGGCGGAAACTCCACAGGTTGCAACAGTCCCGCGAGTTCCTCGACAACATTTTCCTCGACGGCCGCGTGGAACGTGCCGTCGCGCGTGTAGAGACTCAGTGCGGGTGGCGTTGTGACCGTAGAAAACTGCTCCGCGAAATAGGAGTAGTCGGGCGAGAACGTCACCGCATGTGTACCGGGACCGCGGGTGAGTCTCTCCAGAGGACCCACCACCACCTGAGGACCGTCTACGCGGTATGTCACCCGCATCAGATGCGCGTCGACGAACGGCGAAGGGTACGCGCGGAAATACACCGCGCCGTTTTTCTCATCAACCGCGTACACGCCTACGCTTGCCAGCTCGCCGGACGTGAGTTGCGCCAACTGGCGCCCGTCGATGCTGTACAAATACAGATATCGGTAGGACTCTCGCTCCGATGTCCAGAGAAACATTTTCCCATCAGCCAGGAATGTCAAATCGTCAGCGAGATTGATCCAGGTCGGCGCTCTCTCTTCAAGGATCGGATACAACTGTCCGGTATCTGTGTCCGCGATTGCGAGAACCAGGTGATTTTGCTCGCGATTCAACAGTTGGACCGCCAGGTGTTTGGAGTCAGGCAGCCACCGAACCCGCGCCACGTAATAGCCCTGCCAGGAACCGTTGGCGATCCATGTCTGGCCTTGCGCCGTCAGCACAACTAGCGTCATCGACGGGACTTTGTCTCCGGGTTCGGGGTAACGCTCTCGAACTAGCTCCCCCACGGGCGACGTAAGGACCTGCATGGCGAATTGAGGAACCGTGGATTCGTCGGTCACCAGGCAGGCCAATCGGGCCGAATCCGGCGACCACCAGTAACCGACCGGAGGAAAGTCGCCCAGTGTATCGGACGTCGCGTAACGAAGAGCATCCGTTCCTGCTTGAGTCAGGGGTGTGCTCTGGCCGTTGGTCGTGTCCAGAACAAAAAGGTTATAGTTCAGTACGTAGGTAAGCCATCGGCCGTCGGGCGAAAACTCGACGTCCGAGGCTGCGGGATCGATCGCCAGTTTCGGGCTGAGGGTCTCCGACGCGAGGTCGAACAAGTAGTAAGGCCCGCTTCCTGACACCGCCAGCATCATCACCTTGCCATTGGGCGACCAGATGTAATTCAGCGAAAGAGCATCCAGCGGCTTAAATGATTTGACGCGCCAGGGAAGCGGCTCGCCCTCGGCGTCCCAACCCAACGAATTTCGCTCGCCCAGACTTCCGCTCAGGGTGGGACCAAGAATTCGCGCCCAATCAAAAAGCACGCGCCGCTTCCCCGTAGTCACCTCAAAACCGATCAGCTCGACACTTTCTCCGCGGTTAATCAAGTAGGTGAGGAACTTCCCGTCGGGGCTCCACTCGACCAGCGAAATATCGGCACCGTCAAGATCCGGTGTCCCGTAGATTCGGTCCAAGGTCAGGGTCTGTGGAGAGGAGGGGGCTTTTGCTGGCATGGCAACGAATTATTCGCGCACTCCGGCAACTCCGCTCGGCCCCCACCACGCTGCCGGGTCCGGAAAGGGCGCTGAGACCGGGGGTATGTACAAAGTCGAGTTCGACATTGGCCGGATTTGCGCAAGATAGTGCAGCGGGCCGGAGTGAATCGCGGGCTCGACTCCCGGAAAGATTGCAGCTTCGTATAGGTGGACGAGGTGGTGCGGAGGATAGTACCGCATCAATTTGCGGACCAATTGTGGCATCCCGCGAACATCGAAACTATACCGCTTGAAGGTGGGATCTCCCAGCCCGCCAATTTGCCACAAAAGGACGTGGCCATGGGGATCGATATACCGCAGGTTGCTGAGGAAGTCCGTCGCCTCCAGCGATTGGCAACCAGACACCGGATCGACGCCCAGATCCGCGAATAGACAATCCTCGGTCGAAATCGCCGGCAACATGCGAGCTTTGAAGCCTTCGGCCCGCGCGCGCCGGATCGCTTCATGGGTCGGCGACACCAAAACACCCGGATGTCCATAAACTGCGAAACAAACCCGGCGTCCCGCTCGCAGGTTGGCCATCACATGCTCTACCATCTGCCGATAGGTTTCTGTGCGTTGCTTGTTCTCACCATAAAAGTGAGCCATCGACTCGGCGCCCTCGGGGTTGAGCGCCATAATCACTTCCTCGGCGATCGGATCGCTGGCGACGTACAGAACTTTGTCGGCCGTCTTAATCCAGGCGAGGGATTCCATCGACAACTGGCCCACGGTGCGGATTCCTGTCCCCACCACAATCAAATGTTCGTCGTTCATTTTGATCATTTCGGATCAAGCCTGGTCAGATTGGCGTAGATCAGACCCTGGTCGCCGGAAAAAAGAATGGCGCGCTCTTCTTTCGAAACGCCCGCGTTTTCGGCCGCAGCCGAGGGATTCGCCAAGAAATCTCCCAAACGACCGACGTCGGTCGCCAGCAACACCAGATAGCTCTTCAAGGTCATACACGTCTCCGGGCGAGGTCTGCGTCCCAGATTTTGGCGATTATAATAGTTTACGCTGGAGCGGCGCAGCGTTTTCTTTACTCTCACGAACCTAATGAACTTGGAGCTTGGTGGCAGTGCAGTGATCTTCTAGCAATTAGCTCGGACTCCTTTCAAAACTCGGAGCTTCGAATCTTTTCGACAGTTCCGTGCTCGATTTCGAGGCGGCTCGACACAATCCTGGCGACCTCGCTCCACCCAAGTTGAGCGAATTCAGCATTCTCCCCTCTGTAGACAATTTGTAGCGGTCAAGACTTTCGAGTTCGTCAGGTTTCCACAGGTTTCAACGAACGGGCCGCAATACTTTCAAAGGGATTCACTTAGAACCAACAAGAATCGGTTGATTTCAACAGGACCTGGAATCTGGTTCGGGACCAGGAGGTCGGAGGTCTAAATCCACTCGCCCGACCCCTTCCCTAAAATCGGGGATTTGCCGTACGTCTCGCGCCTGCCCTTCCCGCATGAACGGGCGACCCAAGACCCTCGCCCGAATCGTCCCCGGGCCCCTGCCGCGCATCTAAGCCAAGCAGGGAGAGCATGTTTCCCTTTGCAGACCGGAAGGCGCTGATGCAGAATAGTCGGGCTTCTGCGGACAGAATCTGCGGCATGAGGCTGCGGTCATAATTGGATTGCCAGATACCCCTTGGGAGGATCGATGCTCGACAATGAAAAGTGCGTTTCCTCAGACGGTTCGGGTTCACGTTCAGCGGGTGAAGCTTCGTTCCAACGTGCGGCGCGGCTTCGTTCCGTTACGATCGTTCTAGGTGCTGCGATTGCTCTTTCGGTGCTGGGTGTTGCGTCGCGGGCTGGTGCCAAACCGGCAGCGGATGACGCAGCCGGCGAGCAGACGTATAAGTCGAACTGCGTGGTTTGTCATGCCGCTGACGGGACCGGGTCGGCCACGGGCAAGGCGCTCAAAGCGCCCGATCTTCATTCCGATGCCGTCCAGAAGATGACCGTGGTGCAGATGCAAGCGCAAGTCTCTGACGGCAAGAACAATATGCCCCCGTTCAAGAACACGTTGAGCAAGGAACAGATTGAAGGCGTGGTGACGTACATTCGCGACACTTTCGGCAAGAAAAAGTAGGTTGATTCGATCACTCTCGAACGCAGCGTGCGTTGCCGGATCACTTGCTGGCGACGCACGCGAGTAACCGGCGAATCCCTTCGGCGAACGGATCGGTCTGAGTCAGCAAGCTAACGACTAAATATCCCTCATCCGCGAATCCATAAAAGTGGCCCGGCTGAACCAGAACCGAGTGCTCCTGAAGCAGCCGTATCGAAAGTTCTTCGTCTGACTCGACGGCGGGTACGCGCAGCACCGCGTACCAACCCCCTTCGATTTCAAGACGGGAAACCGAACCATATGGCGTGAGTGCGACGTCCAATTGCGCCAGATTCGTTTCGATTCGACGCAGAAGCTGCGGCTGCATTTTCTCGCGCTGCCCAAGCAACACGGGCAGGGCATGTTGCATGGGCGCGCTAAGCGAAAGAAACGTATCGGCAATAATTTCAAGGCGAGCCATTGCGTCGCGAACCAGCTCCCCCGGACCACTGGCTGCGATCCAGCCAACCTTCATCTGCGGCAAAGCGGAGATTTTACTCAGTCCACTCAGAACAAATGTGAGTGCGCGAGTGCTGGAAACAAAACTGCCGTGCCGTCGCCGCCGGGAACGCCCCGCTTGGATTTTGTAGTCGAGGAAAACCTCGTCAACTACGAGCGCGAGACTGCGATCTCCGCAAATCGTCTGCAATTGCTCGGCTTCATCCGATCCAATAAAGTTCCCGGTCGGATTATTCGGGTGCACCACCAGAATTGCCCGGGTTCGCACGCCAATCACCTGGTGCAAAGCGTCGAAATCAATCTGCCAGCCGTGGTCGTAGATCAGAGGAAACGGGCGAAGCTTCACGTCCTGAATGGTGGCGAGAAAATCCAGCAGGGGATAGCTGGGCTGCGCGATCACAATTTCGTCGCCCGGCTCACAGAGCAGGCGAAACAGAAACGAGTATGCTTCGCTTGTGCCCGTAGTCAAAACAAGGCGGTCGCAATCCAGAACCTCGGAGGGATTCTTTTGCCGGTAGTACTCCAGTACGGCCGTGCGGGCCGCGGCGAGGCCCTTGGGCTCAGGTTCGTACTGCATTGCATCTTTCGCGCACAGGGCTGACAGGATCGCGGTTTCGTCATACTGGAAACCGCAGGTCGTGGGATTCGAGACGGTGAGATCGAGAACGGATTTGCCGCTTCCGGTGTGCCGGCGCAGTGCGCGCGTGTAGGCGTTTTCCTCGAGTTTCCAGTCCGTTCGTTTTGAAAACATGGCTTACGAGCGACTCGGTGGCGGGCCGCTCAAAATCATGTAGGTCACCAGCGCCGTTCCAATCGCCCGAGACTTCTCATCGGCGAGATCCACCCGGCCGATGCACAGAGTCGAACCCACGCGAAGCAAGCGGGAGCGCGCGAAGATCCGGCCTTGCTTCACGGGGCGAAAATAATTGATTTTCATCTCAACCGTCGTGATCGGGCGGTGATCGCCGAAATGGCGATGCAGCGCGATGCCGACTGCCGCGTCGGCCAGAGCCGCACTGACTCCGCCGTGGAGAACTCTCGCCTTATTCAACAGACGGGCTACGATTTTGCACTCGATGGTAACTCCGTCGCGATGGGTTCTTGAAACCTGCATTCCCAGGAGTCTATTGAACGGAATGTCGGTCAGGACCCGGCGAGTTTCGCTGACACTCAATTTACGCTGGCTCATTACAGTACGCGTTCGTGGGGGTACCCGGCAGTTTCAAGAGCCGATGTGAGTTCGGCGATGTTCTCCGGTCCGCGCGTCTCCATGGTGATATCAATCACCGTGTCGCCGAGCAAAACTCCGTAGTAGGCCCGGTCATAATTTGTTTCGACGATGTTCGCTTTTTGCCCGGCAATCACGCCGGCGAGCTTTTGCAACGCCCCGGGATGGTCCGGAAGGTGAATGCGCAACCGCACAAGGCGCCCGTCTTTCACCAGACCGCGCTCGATGATGCGCGAAAGCAGCGAAACGTCAATGTTTCCGCCTCCGATGAACACACCGACTCGCTTGCCACTTAGCGGGATCTTATGCTGCAGCACAGCTGCCGTCGTTACGGCTCCGGCGCCTTCGGTGAGCGTCTTTTCCTTCTCAAGGAGCAGGAGAATCGCATTGGCGATCTCTTCTTCGTCAACCGTAACAATATCGTCCACATATCGCTCGACGAGCGGAAACGTTACTGCGCCCGCGCAACGAACTGCTATTCCATCCGCGATCGTTACTTTCGGAGGCAGCGTAACCGGTGCCCCCTGCTCGATGGCCGCTTTCATCGACGGAAGCTTCGACGTCTCAACACCGATCACGCGGACTTTCGGATTGGTTTCCTTGACCGCGCAGGCGACGCCGGCGATCAAACCACCGCCGCCGATGGGGACGACGAGCACCTCGATCTCAGGCTGCTGTTCGAGCATCTCAAGGCCAAGAGTTCCCTGCCCGGAGATTACCGCCTCATCGTCGAACGGATGAATAAACGTCAGACCCAGGCGCTCGCAGCGGCGCAACGCTTCCTGACAGGTTTCGTCGTAGTTCGTGCCCGAAAGGATCACTTCCGCACCGTATCCGCGCGTGGCGGTTACCTTTACGATGGGCGTCGTAAGCGGCATGCAAATCTGCGCAGCAATTCCCCGCCTGGCTGCGTGATAGGCGACGGCCTGGGCATGGTTACCGGCCGAGGCGGCGATCACGCCCTTGAGGCGCTCCTCCGCGGTCAGCAGCAGAATCTTGTTAAGCGCTCCCCGCTCCTTGTAGGAGCCGGTGACCTGGAGGTTTTCGAGTTTGAAGAAAATCGTGTTGCCGGTCAGCTTCGAAAATGTCTCCGAACGCACGAACGGCGACAGGAATATCGAGTCGCGAATCCGGCCTGCAGCGGCCTGGATCGTTTGGAGTGTAACCATAAGGAGTCAGCGCCCGACGCCTCCGGCGCAACCCTGCCATTGTATACGGAGGGGCGAGCAGCAGGCCCGGAAAACGTGCCGGCGCGCCGCGACCGTCACCCGCCCGCTCTGCTCCACTTTCATGTGCGCAAGACGCCCTGGACGGCCTGGCGCAGCAGTTTGCACGCGCGCTCGAGCGTGATGAACATTTCGCGACCTCGCGGGCTGGTTCCACGCCTCAATTCGCATCTGTTCCCTGCGCGGGTTTCGTGTTATGAGTTGCCCATACATCGGCGCGGGCGTCGCCGATTCCGCGAAGTATTTGCGCTCTGGGTCCAGACACGAAATACCAGGAGCAGGTTCGATGGCGACCTCACCGGCGACCGGGCTCGAACGAGCCGACGCGGCCCCTGTTTTCAATCGTTGGTTAATCCCAGTTGCGGCCGTTGCGATTCACGTTTGCATCGGTTCGGTCTATGCGTGGAGCACCTTTAACCGCCCGATCAAGGCCCTGTTCCCGGGGTCGCCCTGGTGGTTCAGTCCGCCCTATACGACGTTCACGACGGCGCTAGTGCTGCTGGGATTGAGCGCGGCCTTTGGCGGACCGTGGGTGGAACGGCGGGGCCCGCGCGTGGCGGCCACCGCTGCGGCAATCTTTTTCGGCAGCGGGCTTCTGATCGGAGGCGTAGGTCTCGAGCTACGACAACCCGTTCTGGTGTGGATTGGAATGGGTATCATCGGCGGGATTGGCGCCGGCCTGGGCTACATTTCTCCGGTCAGCACGCTCGTGAAATGGTTTCCGGACCGGCGGGGGATGGCCACAGGAATGGCCATCATGGGATTCGGCGGCGGAGCGTTTCTGGCAGGGTATCTCAACGTATATTTCATGGGCCTATTTGGCGTGGCCCGTACGATCATGATTCTCGGCGTCACCTACTTCATCATCATGATGCTCGGCGCCCGGATGATTCGACGCCCTCCCCAGGGCTGGAGACCCGCCGGTTGGACTCCCGCCGTGCGGACCAACAGGATGATTACCGCGCACAGCGTGAGCCGCAACCAGGCGCTCGGCACGGTGCAGTTCTACCTGTTGTGGGGAATTCTGTTCATCAACGTTACGGCCGGCATTGGAATACTCGCGCAGGCCTCGCCGATGATGCAGGACATGTTCCGCAAGACGGCGCTCGAAGCTGGCGTGGTAGTTTCTCTGATCAGCCTATTCAACGCCGGTGGACGATTCTTCTGGGCCTCATTGTCGGACTACATCGGCCGGCGCAGCACCTATGTAACCTTTTTCGTTGTTCAGTTCGTGCTCTTCCTGCTAATCCCTGGATTTGCAGCAAAGGGTCAGTGGCTGATATTTGAAGCGGCAATCTTCACCGTATTTACGATGTACGGCGGCGGCTTTGCCACCGTACCGGCGTTTCTCGCCGACATTTTCGGTGAGGACAACGTGGGCGCGATCCACGGCGCGCTGCTGACGGCATGGAGCGCGGCTGCGGTTGCCGGACCGGTCATCATTACGCAGCTTTCCGAGCGCGCCAGGGCCAGTCTCGCTCCCGGGGAAAGCCGCGTCCACATCTACGATCAACCGCTGCGCGTGCTTGCGATCCTTTTGGTGGGAGGCTTCCTCCTCACGCTCCTGGTGCGGCCTCTGAAGCAGGAATCCTCACTACCCTAGCCTGGCCGTGTTCTGTCCGCGGTGCTAGTTTGCGGGGGCAACGGATTCCATCAGACCGAACAAACCTTCGGCGAGAGTCGGATGGATGTACACGGCGCCCTTGAGGATCTTAGCGGGCGCATTCGCAAGAATCATCGCGCCGACGATCTGCACTATTTCCCCGCCTTCCGTTCCCAGGATCGAAGCACCTAGGATTCGATCGGTTTCCGCATCCACGATGATCTTCATGAATCCGATTGTTTCGTCGCGCTCGATCGCCCGTGAGACGCTGGCCATCGGAAACGTACCGATCTTCAGTCTGCGGCCGGTGGCGCGAGCTTGTTTCTCCGTCATGCCGACCCGGCCGAGCTGCGGATCAGTGAACAGCGAATAAGGAACATAGCGGTTTTCGATGCTCAGGTTCTTGCCCTCGACAATATTGGCGTACGCAATCTGATAGTCGTTGTAAGAAATATGCGTGAACGCGGGGCCGCCTTTCACATCACCCAGCGCCCATATCCCCGGCGCGCCGGTCTCCAGCCGATCGTTCACCTTGACGTATCCCCGTGAATCAAGCGCCACTCCTGCGTTGTCGAGGCCGAGGTCGTCGGTATTGGGCCGCCGTCCGGTAGCCGCAAGCAGGTGAGTGCCGGTAATCGTCTGCGTCCTATCGCCTGTCACGATCGCGACCGTGATACGTCCCTGCTGGCCTTCAACCTTGATGACATTCGAGTTCATACAAAATTCAACGCCCTCCGCTTCGAGCGCTTTCTGCAACGCCTCGGCAACATCAGGGTCCTCGCGCGCGAGCAATTGACTCCCCCGGTGAACGACGGTAACGCGGCTGCCGAAGCGCCGAAACATCTGGCCGAACTCCAGGCCGATGTAGCCACCACCCAGCACAATCAAGTGTTCGGGAACTTCCTGCAGTTCCATCAGCGATTCGTTGGTCAGATACCCGGTCGTATCGAGTCCCTCGACCTTGGGCGGATCAGGTCGCGTCCCCACGTCAATGAATATTCGCTCTCCCTCGATGACGTCGTCCGCGATTTGAAGCTTTCGCGGGGCGATAAAGCGGGCATGTCCGCGGTACAGATGCAGGTTGGGACGCTCTTCCACCTTGCGCTCGTTACCGCTGCGAAAATGCTCGACGACCGAATTCTTGCGCGAGACGATAGCGGGAAGATCCACCTGAACGCTGCCGACTTTCACGCCCCAACGCGCGCCATTCCGCGCGTAGTGTGCAATTTGTGCGGAGGCAACCATCGTCTTGGTCGGAGTGCAGCCTGTGTTCACGCACGTCCCGCCCAGGTAGGCCTTCTCGATCAACGCCACGGTCCAACCATGGTCCGCCAGCGCGTACGCCATGGGGTTGCCGCCCTGCCCCGACCCAATCACAATCGCGTCAAATCTCATCGTGGGTCCTTCCTGTTTACTTCGTTCGCGATATTCCCTACCATTAGGTGATCCCGGTCGCGCATAACAAAGATTCATGGCCTCATCCGACGAGGCGGCAAGGAACCATGTCTAACGGCCCAAGACTTGTCGTGGTTGACCCGAATGGCACGCGCCGCGACGTCGCCCTTAGCGTGTTTCCGTTCCGCATCGGTCGCCAAGCCGGAAATGAACTCACGCTTCGGGATAGTCGCGTGAGCCGGCAACAGGCCCAGATTACCGACGTGAACGGCACCATGGTACTTGAAGACATGGGCAGCAGCCATGGCACGTTCGTGAACGGCGAGAAGATCGTCCGCCACGAACTCAAGGTGAGCGATCAGATCGACTTCGGCGTTCCGGATTCCTACCGCGTCATCTTCGTCGGCGAGGGAGCCACGATCGAAGAGCTGGTCGAACGCATCGAGGCTCCGGCGCCTTCCCAGGCCGGCCCGCGCGAGCTCCACCATCTGGGGGTCCTGCTGGACGTCGCCCGAACTCTCAGCTCCGGGGTTGCGCTGGAGGACATTCTCACGACAGTCGTTGATGCGGCCATTGCCGTGACGCGCACCGAGCGAGGCGTTCTGTTGCTGACGAGCCCGGGAGGCAAGCTCGAGACGGCCGTAGCGCGTAACGCCCAGCGCGGAACTCTTCGCCCCGAAGAGATGCAGATTTCCCAAGGCGTGCTGAAGCGCGTATCGAGCTCGCGGCGCGAATTGATCGTCGGCGATACGGTTGCCGACGCGGCGGCCGCCGGACGCATGAATCAGGGGGAGAGCATCGCTCGCCTGGATCTGCATACAGTGGTTGCGATTCCGATTGATAAAATGGCCGTGATCGAAGCGGTTGACGCGACCGTCGCGGCGCGTCAGAGCGAACTATTGGGCATCCTCTATCTGGACAGTCGCGCTCCCTCCAGCACTTTCTCGGCACTGGACCGGGAAGTCGTGCGAACCCTAGCCCACGAAGCTGCGACCTTGATTGAGAACGCGCGTCTGTTTGCGGCCGCGCGGGTCAAGGCGCGGCTGGACCACGAAATTGAAATCGCCAGCAAGATTCAGCAGGGGCTGCTGCCCAAGGCGTTGCCAAACCTGCCCCACGTCGCGATGACCGGTTCCACGCTCGCCTGTTATTCGGTGGGGGGAGATTGTTTCGACGTGATCGAGCTGGATGGCGAGCGCCATGGGTTTTTCGTAGGCGATATTTCCGGCAAGGGGATATCGGCGGCGCTGCTTGCGACCCTGCTCCAGGGGATATTTTTTACTACAGCCTCGATGGATCTTCCGCTTACCGGAATCTTTTCCCGCGTGAACCGCTATCTGTGCGATCGCAGCGGCGGAGACCGCTACGCGACCGTGTTCTACGGCGTGCTCGACAAGGCAGGCAAATTTGAGTATGTGAACGCCGGCCATGTTCCTCCACTGATCCGCCGCGGCTCAGGGGTGATTGACAGACTCGACCTGGCGAGTTTTCCCGTTGGAATGTTCCCCGAGGCAGAGTATGAAAGCGCCTCGGTAAAGCTAGAAAAAGACGACTTTCTGGTAATTTACACCGATGGCGTTTCCGAGGCAGCCAACGTCCAGGCGGAAATGTTCGAAGAAGAGCGCCTGCGGGGCCTGCTTGAGAATTTCAAGGGGCAAACCGTAGAGGAGCTCGCTGAAACCATCCGCGAGGGCGTAAAGGCCTTTACCGAAGGAGCGGCGCAGTCTGACGATGTCACGATCCTCGTCATTCAGTACAAGGGAACTTCGTAAGCCTGCCACAAACCACCCTCTAGCACAGACTTGCAGTCCCGTCACATCTTCATGTAGATCCGCACACACATACTACCCATGTCGTGGACTCGCCTTCACTTCGGCGCAGCCACCTCAGCACTCGCAGCGAGACCGGCTCCCTGTCGGCCATGAATGTAACCAAATATTCATTCTTGGACCTTTAATCTTCCGTTACAATGCCGGCCGATGGCTTTGGAAAACCTCCAGATGGTGGTCGCTGACGGTGCGCGTGCAGGCCAGCGGATCGTGAGCATGAAGGGCCCGCTGAGCATTCACACGGTCTTTGAGTTTCAGAATGTCGTGCGCGCGGAGACCTCGCCCAACGTGATTATCGATTTCAGCGGCGTGCCGTATATCGATTCCGCCGGTCTCGGTGCACTCGTGGGCGCTCACCTGTCGGCGCAGAAGTCGAGGCGCAAGATATTGCTCGCGGCGATGAACTCGCAGGCAATCACGCTGCTGGAAATGACGCGCATCCGCGCCATGTTCGCCATTTACCCGACTTTGCAAGAAGCCGAAGCCGCGCCACTCTGACGGTCAACTGGTCCAGATCATCCAGCAGCCCGCTAGGTCGCCGGGATAGCAGATGACGTGCGGCCGACGCGTCTGTGACGGGGACTGATCAGACTTTCGTTTCCCGTCACCGACCGGAACCTCTCCCCATTGTTTCCTGCAGGATCGGCAAAGTTCAACAAATCACCTGTGAGCTTCGGCCAGCTAGGACGACCGCCTTTGCCGGATTCGGCTATTGGTAGCCGCCGAGAATGACCGGCATCACCATGATTTCAATCTTGGCGGCCATCTCGTCGGCGGGGATGCGGTCCGGCGTCTGAAACCAACGGCGCGCGGCCCCGAAGACGGCCCAGGCCGCCGTGGTTGCGAGCAATGCCGCGTCGGCACCGGGTGCCAGCGCATGACGGGAAATGCCTTCCTTTAACATGGCCTCGACGACCGGGATGATGGAGCCTTCAAGCGGTATCCGGGCTAGCTGACCGGGGCAGCTTGTGTTCTCAGCGAGATAGTCGCAGACGCCGAGTGCAACGGCGCGCAATGCTCCCCTGCAGTCGGCAAAAGTGATGCCGCGGTGCTCTAACAGGTCGCGGAAACGGACGTCCGTCATGGACTGCAGCAGTGCGTTCTTGTCCGGGTAGTGGAGGTAGAAGGTAGCCCGGTTCAGGGTCGCCTCGTCTGCGATCTCCTGGATAGAGATATCTTCGAACTCCTTTTTAATCAGTAACCTGGCTAATGCCTCCATGAGCATGCGGCGGCTGCGCACAATACGTGGATCCGTTGTCTCGGTCGCGGATTGGAACGCTGGGACCATTGCAGCCAGTTAAATGATACCTCCATTCTCCTTAATAATCGATGCTAATGCGACGATTGTCTATTATGATGAATCGACATATGCCTATTAAACATCATATGTTGTATAGGAGGTTTTTCTGATGCCAACGCTATTGCACATCGACTCCAGTCCAGTCTACGGGCGGTCAGTCTCCCGAGAGCTCACCACCGCCTACGTCACCCAATGGATGGCTTCGCATCCGGATGGACGGGTCCTTGACCGTGATCTCAACGCAACCGCAATACCGCCAATTACCGCGGAATGGGTCGCTGCCGTCTACACGCCGGAAAGGGCCCGCACTCCGCAGCAGAAGGAATTGCTTTCGCTCTCAGATTGCCTGCTCGCCGAGTTGGAGCAGGCCGACGAGTACGTCATCGGAGTGCCGATGCACAATTTTGGTGTGCCTTCCGTGCTCAAGCTATGGATCGACCAGATTGCGCGTGTCGGCAGGACCTTTTCCTACGCGGGCGGAACGCCCAAGGGCCTGCTTTTCGGCAAGAGGGCGATCTTCCTCATTGCAACCGGAGGCATATACGGCGCCCACACACAAATGGCCTCGTTCAATTTTGTGGAGCCGTATCTGCGGTCCGTATTTGGGTTTCTTGGCGTCGAGGACCTCACCTTTCTCACCGCCGGGGGGACCGGCGTGCTAAACCAAGGTCATGACCGAAACGCGTTTCTTGCGCCACACCTTCAGGCCGTGCAAACGCACGCGCAGACTTCTCAAGGAGATCACGCATGAAAATTACTTCAATTGTTGCACGTTACCTGCTCGGACTGATCTTTACGGTCTTTTCGCTGAATGGATTTCTCAACTTCATCCACCAGCCGCCCCCGACGAATCCGCTCGCGATTCAGTTTCTTGTCTCTGTCAGCGAATCGCATTTCGCGGCGTTCTTCTTCGCGATTCAATTGCTCGGTGGACTGCTGTTGCTTTCGGGCTACTTCGTGCCACTCGCGCTGACGCTGTTGGCGGCGGAGCTTTACAACATCCTTGCGTTTCATCTGACACTGGCGCCGGCGAGCATCCCTCCGGCTCTGGTTGCCGCTGTACTTTGGGTACTGGTCTTCGTTCAATACCGTGAAAGCTTCAGGGGCATCTTCCGCTCGAAGCCTGCGACGCACGCATAAGTATGTAGGCGGCACTGCTCGCGCGCCTTCACCAACTAGACGAGAGGATTAGCTTGTCTTGACGAGCCGCAAAGAGCATCTGGATTACCGTGCTGGACGCCTCCACGGGATATAGCAGCACCTATGTGTCCTAGAAGGCGGTATAGGGGCAAGGCAAATGAAGCAAGTCGCCGAGTCTCTCGCACTTCTCCCCCCAGATAGCCACGAATAATTCTGGCGACAGGGAGCTATCTCGGCGAATGCCCCTACGGTGTCCGTCTTGACACGTTGTTTCTTGCGATGCCGATCTCATGGAAAGGAACACTCCAGCAGTACGTAAGCCGACTGCATCGTCTCGACGAGAACGAGAAGGAAGTGCTCGTATACGACTACTCTGATTTGCTGGTGCCCATGCTCGGTCGGACGTACAAGAGGCGGTTAACCGGTTACTCAGCGCTTGGCTACCTCGCCGCCGAAGGCCCAAAAACCTCTTAGGGAGCGGGAATTCGAGATCCGGCGGACCTCTTCGAGCGGATTAGTGCTTCCTGCGGATAACGAAACTAAAATGGCATTTAGTTTCGTTAGTAAATTTCTAACGAAACAATGCTTTTGTGATGCCGACACCAACCAAACCCAATAGCCGCCTCGGGAAATTCTCAACCGGGGCACCGAACTCCCAAAACGAGCCATTCGCGGTGGCTAAGCACGACAGAATTGAGGCTCGGGTCACGTGAACTGTCATGGGGAAGTGCGAGGGTCATAACTGATTCTAGCGGGGATGCGATCGCTCCTAGCGCGTCCCACACCGGAGATCACTTGCGGAATTTATTTGCACGCGATCCCGGGAGAGCTACGTCGCGCAGTGGAGAGCGTCGAGCGGCTTGTATTTGGACCCAAATGGACCCAAGTTCAGGCTCCTACGCAGACACCGTGAGGCCGAGTAAATTGAAAACAAAGAGGTAAGTGGTCGGGGCGCGCGGATTTGAACCGCGGACCTCCTGCGCCCAAGGCAGGCGCGCTACCAGGCTGCGCTACGCCCCGACATGAAGTACGTAAAGATTATAAAGGACTTCCCAACAGAACTGTTGCTCCATCTGACCAATTTCGCCTCGAACTGTGCCAAAAGATTTCACTGAACTATCGCTTTGCCAGAATGCGATCTTTTTCATGCCAGTGGGGTTAGCTTTGAGCGAAAAGCAGATTCCCCAAATTGCTGAAAACACAGGGAAGTCAAAGTAGTTGATGGAGCTGCTGGAGTCGGATGGTGCGCGCCCAAAGCAGGCGCGCTACATGGCTGCGCTACGCACCAACCGAAGTACGCGAAGAATCATAAAGCACTTCCCAAACTAGCGCTTACCCCCTTCGGACCAATGTGGTTTCTGGCCGGGCCAACGCTCTGCCAAATGGATTTCGACAGAATGGAGCCGATAGATTGTCTGAAACCCCATGCTGAACAGAACCTCTCTTCGGAGTAGATGACCCTCGCAGATTCCCAGGACGCGCAATCCCGCCCGCGCGAGCGAACAAAAGCCACGGACTTCGGTTTTGCCTGTCCAAGTATATGGAGCGGGATTAACCTGACGTCGACGGCTCTGTATTTCCTCCGGGCTCAGGCACGGTCATAGCGATCGAGGTTCATGACCTTGTTCCATGCCGCCACGAAGTCCTTTACAAACTTCTCCTTCGAGTCGGCGCATGCATAGACCTCGGCGAGCGCGCGGAGTTGGGCGTTTGAACCAAAGATGAGATCAGCTCGCGTCGCCGTCCACCGAACTTTCCCGGTCTTGCGATCTCGTCCTTCAAACGTGTTATTCGCGTCCGAGGTCGCCTTCCACACCGTACCCATATCGAGCAGGTTGATAAAAAAGTCGTTGGTCAGAGCTTCGGGCCGCTCGGTGAAGACGCCGAACTTGGTCTGCCCAAAGTTGGTATTCAGCATCCGCATGCCACCGATGAGTACGGTCATTTCTGGTGCAGTCAGCGTGAGCAACTGTGCCTTGTCCAACAGCTCGACCTCGGCAGTTGCTTCCGCGTTTCCATTCGAGTAGGAGCGGAAACCGTCCGCGGCGGGTTCGAGCACCGCGAAGGATTGCACATCAGTCTGCTCCTGCGAAGCATCCATGCGCCCTGGGCGGAATGGAACGGTTACGGTGATGCCAGCGTTTTTCGCGGCCTTCTCGACACCTGCAGAGCCAGCCAGGACGATCAAATCCGCCAGAGAGATTTTCTTGCCGCCTGACTGCGAGTTGTCGAAGTCACTTTGAACCTTTTCCAGTGCCTTCAGCACCTTCTGCAGCTGTTCTGGCTGATTGACCTTCCAATCCTTTTGCGGAGTAAGGCGAATGCGCCCGCCGTTTGCTCCGCCACGCTTGTCCGATCCACGGTAGGTGGACGCCGACGCCCAAGCGGTAGAGACGAGCTGCGAGACGGTCAAGCCCGAGGCGTGGATTTTCTCTTTGAGCGAGACGACATCCCGGTCGTCGACCAGCGCATGGTCCGCTGCGGGGATAGGGTCCTGCCAGAGGAGTTCTTCCTTCGGGACTTCCGGACCCAGGTAGCGCGCCCGAGGTCCCATGTCGCGATGCGTGAGCTTGAACCAGGCACGGGCAAAGGCATCGGCAAGCGCAGCCGGATTCTGGTGGAAGCGTCTTGAGATCTTTTCGTAGACCGGATCGAATCGCAAAGACAGATCGGTCGTCAGCATGGCCGGCGCGTGGCGCTTGGAGGAGTTGTGAGCATCCGGTATCGTGGCTGCGCCTGCATTACCTCTAGGCTTCCACTGGTGCGCGCCTCCCGGACTCTTGGTCAGTTCCCATTCGTATTTGAACAGGTGATCGAAGAAGTCATTGCTCCACTTGGTCGGTGTGCTTGTCCAGGTGACTTCCAGGCCGCTGGTAATTGCGTCACCGGCGATGCCGGAGGCGTAGGCGTTTGTCCAGCCGAGGCCCTGCTCCTCAATTGCGCCGCCTTCGGGCTCAGCTCCCACGTGCTGCTTGGAGGGACCGGCTCCGTGAGTCTTGCCAAAAGTGTGACCGCCGGCGATCAAGGCAACGGTCTCTTCATCGTTCATAGCCATGCGCGCAAACGTCTCGCGAATATCCTTGGCTGCTGCAAGTGGATCGGGAACGCCTTCCGGCCCTTCCGGATTGACATAAATGAGACCCATCGTGGTAGCACCGAACGGATTCGCCAGATTGCGCTCACCGGAATAGCGTTTGTCCGTCCCGAGCCAGGTTGTTTCAATTCCCCAGTTGACGTCGAGGTCCGGTTCCCAAACGTCCGCACGTCCGCCGGCGAAACCAAAAGTCTTAAAGCCCATCGTTTCAAGAGCGACATTGCCTGCCAGGATCATCAGGTCGGCCCAGGAGATCTTCTTTCCGTATTTCTGCTTGATTGGCCAAAGCAGACGGCGAGCTCGATCGAGATTGACATTGTCGGGCCAGCTGTTCAGTGGAGCGAAACGCTGCTGGCCTCTGCCGCCGCCTCCGCGGCCGTCACCGGTACGGTACGTACCCGCACTGTGCCAGGCCATGCGAATGAACAGCGGTCCGTAATGCCCGAAGTCAGCAGGCCACCAGTCTTGCGAGTCGGTCATTAACGCCGCAAGATCCTTTTTCAGGGCCGGAAAGTCGAGGCTCTTGAATGCCTCAGCGTAGTTGAAACTCTCGCCCATGGGGTCGGACAGCGACGAGTGCTGATGCAGGAGGTTCAGGTTCAGTTGGTTGGGCCACCAGTGATTGTTTGTTGTGCTTGCGCCACTGCTGTGATGGAACGGGCACTTCGCTTCGGTTGACATCGCTTGCTCCCTCCCTCGGGTCAGTCAAAATTTATAATGAACAGAACTGCCGCGTACTGCGAATCCATCCCGGCTTTTGTGTTCGCGCAGTCGCTTGCGGCCGCACTTGCTTACGCGCGAGTCATCGAGCATCCCCGCGCTTGCGACACTTAACGGGAAGCATACCGAGGAGCGCACTTGGTGCAGAGCCCCCTGAAGATAAGTTCGCATTCGCGAAGAATCCGCCTGCCGAGCGAACGCGAGGCAGGCTTCGGCACGTCGTACCACTCGATGTCCTCAACGTTGCCGCAGCGGTCGCAGACGAAGTGGTGGTGCTGCAGACCTTTGGCATCGTACCGCGCGGCGCGGCCCTCGACGGCCACTTCACGCACCAGACCCGCCTGCACCAAGTCCCGGAGATTGTTATACGTTGTGGCCCTTGAAGATCGCGGATCCACTCGATTCACGGCTTCGAAGATTTCAGCCGCCGTGGGATGGCTGTTGTGCTCCATCAAGAATGCCATCACGGAATAGCGCTGCGCCGTGCACCGCAACCCGGTGCCCTCCAGGGACTTTTTGATCGCCTCGGCGCCCATGACTAGTCTTGAATATATCTAATGTGAGATTTTGTCAAGGCTTGGATTTATCGTACCATTCCGGCGTTGCGCTCGTGGGTTTTGGGACCACTCGCGCCGTGGGCGACGAGGATTCCGCAATTGTCGTTCCAGCCTGTTCGGCCAGCGAATCCACCAACCCAATCCGATGTGCTTGTTTGCGTCACGGTTGACTTGTCCAAAACAGTACAGCGCCACCATCGGTCGCTCAAACATACTCAGCGCTACCAAAAACCAATCTGACCGCATGCGAGGAGTCTCGGTGAGCAATTTATTGGACTTGGCGGTCAGGGCGCACGGCGGACTTGATCGCTGGAACAAAGTGAGATCGATCACCGTTGCGGCATCGATCACTGGAACGATCTGGTTCGTGAAGGGCAAGGGCGACGCTTTGAAGGATGTCATCGTGACGGTAGAGACGAACCAGGAGCGCCTGGTGATGGACTTCGTCGGCCAGGACAAACGCTCGATCTTCGAGCCGGCCCGAATTGTCATGGAAAAGAGGGACGGGACACTGATTGACGCACGCAACGACCCTGAAAAGTCTTTTGAAGGGCATCAAAGGTCCACGCCATGGGATGACATCCACGTGGCCTACTTCAGTGGCGAAGCTCTGTGGACATACCTCAACACCCCCTTTCTGTACACGCACGAAGGCTTCGCTACCGAGGAGATTCCGCCGATCCAGGCAGAAGGCGAAACCTGGCGGCGGTTGAAGGTTACTTTCCCGGATAGCGTGAAGAGTCACAGCCGCGAACAGATCTCATGCTTTGGGCCGGATGGTTTGCTACGCAGGCACGACTACACCGTCGATATCCTCGGCGGAGCAACCGGCCTCAACTATGCCTCGGAATACCGGGATGTCGACGGGATCATCGTGCCGACACGGCGCCGGGTTTATGCCTATGAGGGGGACTACCAGCTTGTGAAGGATCCTCTGCTGGTCGCGATCGACCTGGGGGAAGTCACTCTCGCTTAGTGGTTCGTGTTTCTTGGTGCAAATCGATCTAAAAGGCTCACATGTCCACGGACATCCTGTTCACTCCATTACGCCTCGGTGCGATCGAACTTCCGAATCGCATCGTGATGGCTCCTCTCACGCGCATGCGCGCGGGCGCAAACAACGTGCCCACCGCATTGAACGCTGAATATTATGCACAGCGATCCTCAGCCGGCCTCATCATTTCGGAGGGAACGGCGGTCAGCACCCAGGCGCAGGGCTATCCCAGTTCTCCCGGGATCTATACAGCTGAGCAGGTTGCCGGCTGGCGCACAGTGACCGACGCCGTGCATGCCCGCGGCGGCCGCATGGTAATGCAGATTGAACACAACGGGCGCAACTCGCATTCCTCGCTGCTGCCCGACGGGTCGCTACCCGTAGCGCCTTCCTCGATTCCTCCGAACCTACCGGGGTTTACCAAGGACTTCCGGCAAGTGCCCATTGAGGTCCCGCGCGCTCTGGAAACCGCAGAGATTCCGGCTATTGTCAATACGTTTCACCAGGCTGCTCTCAACGCAATCGAAGCCGGATTCGACGGAGTCGAAATTCAGGGAGCAAACAGCCACCTGATTGAAGAGTTCCTGGAAGATGGCACCAATCAGCGGAGCGACGCCTACGGTGGGTCAAAAGAAAATCGCGTTCGCTTTCTTTTGGAGATCGTCGAAGCGGTTTCGGCTGCGGTCGGGCCGGATCGAGTTGGCGTGCGCTTGTCGCCCTTTGGACAATACGGCGGCATACGTGACAGCAATCCTCTGGAACTGTTTACGTTTGTAATTCAGGCACTCGACAAACACAGCATCTCGTATTTGCACCTGATCGAGGCAAAGGGCTCCGAAATGGGGTTGACGGACGAACTCCACGAGGGCGCAGTGAACAATCTGGCGCTCTTTCGCGGGGTATTCCGCGGCCCTCTGCTTTCGGCAGCGGCATACACGCCAGAAAGTGCGGCTCAGGCCATCGAAAACAACCATGCGGATGCGATTGCGTTTGGCCGTCTGTTCATCGCGAATCCGGATCTCGTGAGGCGAATCAAGGAGAACCAGCCGCTGAACGCCTATGACCGGTCCACCTTCTACGGCGGCGGAGAACACGGGTACACGGACTACAAGACGCTTGGCCGAGGGTCATAAACGCCTTCGATCGTACAGGTGCACAGGAGCCTTCATGAGCGAAAACTCGATCCCCGTGATCAGTAAAGACGAAGTCCGGGCATTTTATGAAGGGTTTCTGCAGGCGCTAAAGTCCGGGGATATACCGTCCCTTGAGCGGATCTATGCCGATGACTATCTGCTTGTGCGCCCGAACGGAGACACTCTTGGAAAAAAGGAGATCCTGGCCGACTTGCGCCATCATTCCATGAGGTTTGCTTCCTTTGAAGTGAGCGACGTCCTCATCCGGGTCAAAGGATACATTGGCATTCTGACGGCTGCTGTCCGGAGCACGGCGATTCGAGACGGCGTAGAAATTAAAGCCCACGCCAGGCAACTCGCAATCCTGTCAAAGGAAAACGGGCGGATGACGATCTCCCATTTTCAATCAACCACGATCGTTGATCCGGAGTGATTGATCCCAACTTTGGCAAAACCCGGTTCGCATCCTGCCGGGTCGAGTATCTGGTCCGGACGAACGAAGATAGATTCCCAGTGGACTGTGCCCCAAAGGGCAGGCCGGCATCGCCTAAATCGAGTCTAGCTGCAGGCACCTAGAGCCTCCACGAAATTCCGGATACCCATACCAAGTTGACTGTATTGTTCGCCCGCAGCGGATGGAAGAATATGCACTTGCGTTAGGACCTGTTCTCCGGAATGTGGCAACTCGTACTCGTTGTTGAGGCGAGCAGAAAGGGCAAAAATCAATGACTCCCTCCGGCCAACCTCTATTTAGACCTCGAGGCGAGGCCCACTCCCGATCGCGCGTCGGACAGGTCCCTGGGCGGCCAAGCATCCTGCTGGCAACGGTCGATCCGCAGATCCGCCAGGCCATGGGCGAGCTCTTAGAGGGCTACACGATCAATACCGTGTGGGCGACGGGCATCGAGGAAGTTCGATCCGGGCTTGGACAGGAAGATATCCTGGCCTGTTTCTGTGGGTTTTGGCTGGTGGATGGCACCTATCGGGATGTCGTACGGCATCTGAAGCATCAGCGCGCGGAAATCCCGGTAATCATTGTCTGTGCGCCGGAGTGCCCGCAAGAATACCGTGACTACCTGGCCGCCCTGAATATTCGTGCGTTCGATTTCATCTGCCATCCGTATCGCCGAATCGATTTGGAGCGGATACTGGATTCCGCGATGGCGTTCCGCAAAGGGCCCGTTCGGCCCGGGACATCTGCGACGCATTCTACCCACCGTTCTGTTGATATCTCCGGGCTTCGTCAAGCCAGCTAGAATCGAGAAACAAACAACCCGCCCAAGAACCCGCCACGGTTCGGGTCGAGCGCCTGTCTTGCGCCAGAGGACTGAACCATGCGCCCCCCTGGCAGAGTTCGATCGGTACCCGCGGGTTTACCTCGCGTTATGCGAAGATAGTATGTTCACCGAGCGAGCCAATCGCGACTTGGCTAACCCTTTGAGGCATGGATGAGCGCTGCGCCACCGATTAGCGTCTTCGCCGAAAATGACGAGCCCATTGTAGGCGAGCTGTTCAGCGTCGATCGACTGGAGCAGCACGCCGAGAGCCTGGCTGCCGCGCAGGTGGTCACGATCGGCCCTGATACCGGCAAGCCGTTGATTGAAGATGTGGCTGAAAACGGCCGATTGCTGCTGGACTACTACCGCGCGATCGCCACTGCCGTCCACCAAGATCAGGCCATCACACCTGCGGCGCAGTGGCTGCTTGAAAATTTCTACATCGTGGAGGAGCAGCTCCGCGAGATCCACGACCATTTGCCCCCCGGATTCCACCGGAAGTTGCCCAAGCTTGCCTCCGGTCACTTGAAAGGCTACCCGCGGGTATACGGCGTTGCCTGGGCCTTTGTGGCGCACACGGACAGCCGATTTGATCCCGACGTGTTACGCCGCTTTGTGATCGCCTACCAGCGCGTGCAATCGCTGTCGATCGGGGAACTTTGGGCCGTGGCGATCACGCTGCGAGTCGTGCTGGTCGAAAACCTGCGTAGGCTTGCCGCGCGGATTGTGCTCAGTCGCGACGCACGCAACGAGGCCGACGTTCTGGCCGACCGGCTTCTGGGCACGGGAGGCCAGGCGCTGGTGTCGCCCGCGACAGTGCTTCGTCAGTTCGAAAAAAAACCATTCGACCGGGCGTTCGCCGTTCAACTCATCCAGCGTCTCCGCGATCTGGATCCGAAAGTCGGTCCGATCCTGGTCTGGCTCGATGACCGTCTGGCGGCACAGGGCACCAGCGCCGACGAGATTGTGCGCGCCGAACACCAACTGCAGGCGGCCATGAGCGTGACCGTGCGAAATGTCATCACCAGCATGCGACTGGCTTCCTCGTTCGACTGGCAAGTGTTCTTCGAGGAAGTCAGCCTGGTCGACAAGGTTTTGCGCGAGGGAAGTGATTTCGGCGCTATGGACTTCACCACGCGCGACGCCTATCGCCACGCGATCGAGGACCTTTCACTCGGATCAGACCATTCGGAGACCGAAGTCGCCCAGCGCGCTGTGAATCGCGCCCAGCAGTCCCTACGTGATGCTCCGTCTGGCCGGCAAGACGATAGGCGCTCGGACCCGGGCTATTACCTGATCTCCCATGGGCGAGACGAGTTCGAGCGCGAGATCGGTTTTCAAGTCTCCTGGAAACGCAGGTTTCTGCGGTGGTACGTTCGCGATGCCGTGCCAGGCTATCTCGGCACCATCGCGGTGCTGACCGCAATCATCCTGGCTCTGCCCCTGTTGCGTTCTTGGGAGTTCGGAGCGAGCACACTGCAACTGGTGCTTTTTGGTCTGCTGGCGGTGATTCCGGCATCGGACCTGGCACTTGCGCTCATCAACCGGAGTGTCACGGACCTATTCGGCCCGCGCACTCTAGCGCGACTTGAGATTCGCTCCGTACCCGCGCAGTACCGGACCATCGTGGTCGTTCCCACCTTGCTGACCTCCGAGGATGTCATCCGTGAACAGGTGGAACGGCTTGAAATTCACTACCTGGCGAATTCCGACGGTGAACTGCGATTTGCGCTGCTCTCGGACTGGGTCGACGCCGCGACGGAATCCTTGCCGAACGATGACGCCTTGCTGACCGCCGCAAGCAAGGGTATCGCCGATCTAAACAAGCGCCACGGCCCAGCGCCGAGCGGCGGCGATCGTTTCTTTCTGTTCCATCGTCGCCGGATGTGGAACGAATCGGAAGAAAAGTGGATGGGCTGGGAACGCAAGCGGGGCAAGCTCCACGAGCTGAACTCCCTGCTCCGAGGCTCAACGAAGACCTCGTTCATCACCACCGCAGGTCTCGGGCCGGATCCGATTCCCGACGTCCGTTATGTCATCACACTCGATGCGGACACGCGATTGCCCCTGGGTGCGGCGGCCCGCTTGATCGGCACCATGGCCCATCCGCTAAATCGGCCAACGTTCAGCGCCGAGCAGGGGCGAGTCACCGACGGCTACGGCATCGTGCAACCGCGAATCACGCCTTCGCTGCCGACCGACCGGGAAGGATCGCTGTTTCAGAGAGTTTTTTCCGGGCCCGGCGGAATCGATCCCTACGCTTCATCGGTTTCCGATGTGTATCAGGACCTGTTTCACGAAGGCTCCTACACCGGCAAGGGAATCTACGACCTCGACATTTTCGAAGCGGCACTCGCTGACAAGGCCCCGGAAAACATTCTGCTGAGTCACGACCTGTTTGAGGGAATTTTCGCGCGCAGCGCGCTGGCAACTGACATCGAACTCTTCGATGAATTCCCTTCTCATTATGAGGCCGCGGCCGCCAGACAATACCGCTGGGCGCGAGGCGATTGGCAACTCTTGGCCTGGATTCTGGGCGGGCGCGCCGGTTCCCGCAAAGGCCGCTCGTTCAAGATTCCGGTGATCGGCCGTTGGAAAATGCTCGACAACCTCCGTCGGTCACTGTTGGCCCCGTGCATGTATCTGACGTTGCTCGCGGGATGGCTGATGCCGGGAATCTCGCCCTGGCTCTGGACTCGATTCGTTCTCGCAATGATCGTGTTTCCTGCCCTGATTCCTTTCCTGGCGGGAATCAATGCGCACTGGGAGGGAATTTCCAAAAGGAGTCACTTCCGCGGCCTCGCTTCCGATTTCTCCCTCGGCCTGACCCAGGCGGGTCTGACGATTTCGTTTCTCGCCTTCCAGGCCTCCCAAATGGCCGACGCCATCGGACGAACACTGGTTCGATTGCTCGTCACGCACAAGCACCTGCTCGAATGGGTCACCGCGGCGCAAGCCAAACACCGGGTCGATCTGAACCCAGTCGGAGTTTTCACACGAATGGCTGGCGGTGTGGTGCTGGCGGTCGCAACCATTGCGGCCGTCTGGTTAGAAGCACCTCACGCCCTTCTCGCGGCAACGCCTTTCGTGGCGCTTTGGATCGTGTCGCCCGCAATCGCCTATTGGATCAGTCTCCCGGCTCGACCCTCCGACCTTGAACAGCTGTCGGAGGCGCAGACGCAAGCGTTGCGCGGAATTTCAAGGCGCACCTGGCGCTTCTTCGAGACCTTTGTCACGGCGGAGGAGCATTTCCTGCCGCCAGACAATTTTCAAGAAGACCCCAAGCCCGTCGTGGCTCATCGCACTTCGCCGACCAACATCGGTCTCTACCTTCTTGCGACCCTGTCGGCCCGCGACTTTGCATGGGTGGGAACGACAGAGGCGGCAGAGCGCATCCAGGCTACGCTTGACACCATCGGAAAACTCGAACAATTCAACGGCCACCTGTTCAACTGGTACGACACCCGCGATCTTCATCCGCTGGATCCCAAGTACGTCTCCACCGTCGATAGCGGAAATATCGCCGGGCATCTGCTGGCCCTTGCCAGGGGCTGCCGCGATTTGATTCAAAAACCAGGGGTCGAGCCGAATCCGTTTGCCGGAATCGAGGATGCACTCGGTCTGTTGCGCGAAGCCTTGACGAAAATTGCCGATGCGCCGCGAGTCCATTCAGTGACGCGGAAACAACTCAGCAACGCGGTGGATATTCTGGCTGCGTCGATTCATCCGGTGCCTCGAGATAGCTCCGAGTTGGGATTGAGAATCGCCGACACCCGTGACCGCGCCCATACCGTTGCCGACATTGGCCAAACTCTCGCGCAAGAACTCGGCGATGCCGCAAGCTACGAAGTGCTTACCTGGTCTGCGGCCGCAAAGGCGTGCGCCGACAGCCACATGCGGGATGCAACGATGTTCCTGCCGTGGCTCCGGCCCAGCCTCAAGAACACAGCGACGATTTCCGGAAACCGCGCCTTAGGCGTGGCTGAATGGAAAGCAATCGAGCGATTCTTCCCCAACAATGCGGCTCTTGCGGATGCCCCGGAGCGATTCGAAGGCGCGATCGCCGAACTTGCGGCCCTTCGCGCGGGATTGCTCGGGGATCCGGCGTCCCGCCTGGAACGACAGGCGCAGATCGACGCACTCATCCAATCCATCAGGCAATCGGCTGTGGAGGCATTGGCCTTGCGTCGCCGGTTGCTTGCAATCGCGGAGCGGACCGAGGAGATGTTCGAGGCTATGGAATTCGGATTTCTGTTTGACGAATCCCGCAAGCTGTTTGCGATCGGGTATCGCGCCGCGGACGGGCACCTGGATGCGAACTGCTACGACCTGCTCGCCTCGGAAGCGCGGCTTGCGAGCTTCATTGCCATCGCCAAGGGCGACGTTCCCTCTTCACACTGGTTCCGGCTGGGGCGCGCACTGACGCCCGTGGGACGAGGCTCAGCGCTGATCTCCTGGTCGGGCTCCATGTTTGAGTACGTGATGCCGGCGCTGGTCATGCGCTCGCCAGCGAACAGCCTGTTGACCCAAACCTATCAGCAGGTGGTTGCCCGGCAGATCGAGTATGGACGGGAGCGCGGTGTACCTTGGGGGATCTCCGAATCAGCCTACGCCGCTCGCGATCTTGATTTCACGTACCAGTATTCCAGCTTCGGCGTACCGGGCTTGGGCCTGAAACGAGGCCTGAGCGAGGACTTGGTGATCGCGCCCTACGCGACGGCTCTTGCAGCCATCGTAGATCCGTCGATCGCGCTTCAGAACCTGGACCGGCTGACCGAGGAGGGAGGCCGGGGAATCTACGGCTTCTATGAGTCGCTGGATTTTACAAGCTCCCGGCTGGCCGAAGGACAGCGCGTCGCAGTGGTCCGCGCCTATATGGCTCACCATCAGGGGATGTCTGTGGTCGCGCTCGCCAATGCCCTGCTGGGCGGCGCGATGTACAGTCGCTTTCATGCCGTGCCGATGGTGCAGGCGACCGAGCTGCTTCTTCAGGAGCGCACGCCGCGCGACGTCCTGGTGGCACGACCTCGAGCGGAGGAAGTATCGGCCGCCGCGCGTGTGCGCGAGCCCGTACCTCCGGCGGCGCGTCGGTTTGAAACACCCCACGATCTCACCCCGCGCACAGCTCTTCTCTCCAATGGCCGCTACGCGGTGATGCTGACGTCGGCGGGTTCCGGGTACAGTCGCTGGCGCGATATCGCCATCACGCGCTGGCGAGAGGATCTGACCAGGGATTGTTGGGGGATGTACATCTTCTTGCGCGACGAGCAGACCGGAAGCGTGTGGTCGGCCGGGTATCAACCAACCGGAGTCGAGCCGACTTCCTACGAGGCGGCCTTCTACGAAGACCACGTGGAGATTACCCGTCGCACCCGTGCGTTGACGACGGCGCTGGAAGTCCTGGTGTCGTCTGAGGATGATGCGGAGATTCGACGCGTCTCGATCACAAATTCAGGAATGCGAGCGCGGGATATCCAGGTAACGTCCTATGCGGAACTCTCGCTGACTACCCAGGCCAGTGATTCGGCGCATCCCGCGTTTGCAAACCTGTTCGTTCAGACCGAGTTTGTCCCCGATGTCGGGGTTTTGCTCGCGACGCGACGGAAGCGCTCTCCGGATGAGACCTCGGTATGGGCGGCGCACGTACTGGTCGTCGAAGGTAATTCGCCGGGCGAGCTGCAGTACGAAACAGATCGGGCGCGATTCATCGGGCGCGCCCGCGATCTGCGGAATCCGATCTCCATCATCGACGGCAGGCCGCTTTCCAATACCGTTGGTTCGGTACTCGACCCGATCATGAGCCTGCGCCGCACGGTGCACATTCCGCCGGGCACGACCGTCGAGCTGGTCTTTTCGACGATCGTAGCCTCGACCCGGGAAGAGGTACTGAACCTTGCCGACAAATACCGTGACGCCCAAACCTATGAGCGCACCCGAACGCTGGCGTGGACCCAGGCCCAAGTACAGTTGCACCACCTGGGCATCAGCGCCGAAGAAGCGCAGTTATTCCAGCGGCTCGCCAATGCCGTTTTGTATTCTGATGTGACGCTGCGTCCGAGCCCGGCCGATCTGAGCGGCGTCACTCTGGATCGATCCTCCCTCTGGGCTCAGGGAATTTCAGGTGACCTGCCCATCGTCGTCGCGCGCATCGATGATGCCGACAATTTCGAGATGATCCGGCAGCTGCTCCGAGCCCACGAGTACTGGCGCATGAAGCAGCTGTCGGCCGACGTCGTGATCATCAACGAAAAGGCCACTTCCTACGTGCAAGAGCTTCAGGGATCACTGGAAGCTCTGGTCCGCGGCAGTCAATTGCGCCTCTCACCCGACACACAGGCGGCGAGCGGGAAGATCTTCCTGCTTCGAGGAGACCTGATCACGGCCGAGACACGGGCGCAGCTGCAGGGCGTGGCGCGGGTCGTGCTGCTGAGCTGGCGAGGAACTCTTTCCGAGCAGATTGCGCGATCGCAGTATCCGGAGGCGCCCGCTCCGGCCCTATTGCCTGCGAAACCGGTTCGTGTAACCAAGCGCGTCGGCCCTTCGGTGCCGCAACAGACCCTTCACTATTTCAACGGGCTCGGCGGCTTTTCCGAAAATGGCCGGGAGTACTTGGTCATTCTCAGCGAAGGGCTGCGGACCCCCGAGCCCTGGATCAATGTGATCGCAAATCCGGACTTCGGATTCCTGGTCTCGGAGTCCGGCTCCGGGACCACCTGGTCGCTCAACAGCCATGAAAATCAGATCACGCCGTGGTCCAACGACCACGTGATCGATCCGCCGGGCGAGACGATCTATCTGCGCGACCAAAGCACGGGCGAGATCTGGACTCCCACGGCACTGCCCATCCGATTGGAAGAAGCCACCTACATCGCGCGGCACGGCCAAGGCTACAGCCGTTTCTCGCACGCCTCTCACGGCATCTCCGCAGAGCTGGTCCAATTTGTGCCCTCAAGCGACCCGGTAAAGATTTCCCGGCTGACATTGCGGAATGAGTCCGGGTCTGTTCGGCGCCTCTCCGTCACCGCATATGTGGAGTGGCTTCTGGGCAGCTCCCGCTCAGCCTCGGCTCCCTACGTCGTCACCGAGATCGACCCAAAGTCAGGCGCAGTGCTGGCTCGCAGCATGTGGACAGGAGAATTCGGAGGGCGCGTCAGCTTTGCCGATCTCGGAGGCCGTCAGAGTTCGTTCACCTGCGACCGCACGGAATTTCTTGGTCGCAACGGATCGCCCGAGCGCCCGGCGGCGCTGGAGCATGGCCGGCCCCTTTCTGAAAAGCTGGGTGCGGGCCTGGATCCCTGCGCCGCACTGCAGGCCGGTATAGAACTGCAGCCCGGAGCCAGCGTGGAACTCAGGTTCCTTCTGGGCCAGGCGGAAAACCAGGATCAGGCCAGTAAACTCGTCATCCGCTATCGCAACGCCGACCTGGATCAAACGCTGCAGGAAGTCGCCCGTCAATGGGACGACATTCTTGGCGCCGTCCAGGTCACCACGCCTGATCCCACGATGGACCTGCTTTTGAATCGCTGGCTGCTCTATCAGACGCTCGCCTGCCGCGTATGGGCGCGCGCGGCGTTCTATCAGTTGAGCGGAGCGTACGGTTTCCGCGATCAGCTTCAGGACGTGTTGGCATTGACCGTTTCCAAACGAGCGGTTCCGCGCGAGCACCTGCTGCGTTCGGCCGGCCGCCAGTTCCGGGAAGGCGACGTACAGCACTGGTGGCACCCGCCTTCCGGCCGCGGCATACGGACGCGGATATCGGACGATCTTTTGTGGCTGCCCTACGCCGTCATTCAGTTCATCGAGGCCACCGGAGATATGTCCGTGCTGGAGGAGAGCGTTCCCTTCCTGGAAGGCAGTGTGCTGTCGGAAGGACAAAACGAGTCGTACTTCGAGCCGCGCGTTTCCGAGGCGCGGGCGACCTTGTTTGAACACTGCGCGCGCACGCTGGATTACAGTCTCGCTGTCGGCGAACACGGCCTCCCATTGATGGGCACCGGAGACTGGAACGACGGCATGAACCGCGTTGGTCAGCAAGGCAAAGGCGAGAGCGTATGGCTCGGGTGGTTTCTGCACATCATTCTGTGGGAGTTTTCGAAGATCGCAGATGCCCGAGGTGAACACAAGCGGGCGGAAACCTGGCGGCTTCACGTCAGCGCGCTAAAGGCCGCGCTCGAACGCGATGGCTGGGATGGCGAGTGGTACCGTCGCGCGTACTACGACGATGGAACACCGCTGGGATCTGCCACCGACTCGGAGTGTCGCATCGACTCGATCGCCCAGTCCTGGGGAATCATCAGCGGTGCGGCCGAGCCGGCGCGCGGAGTGCGGGCTATGGCGGCTGTCGACCACCATCTCATTCGGCGAGCTGCCGGGCTCATCCTGCTCCTGACGCCTCCGTTTGATCAGACATCTCACGATCCGGGATACATCAAGGGTTACGTTCCAGGAATCCGGGAAAACGGCGGCCAGTACTCGCACGCCGCGGTTTGGACGCTGATCGCTTTCGCCGAATTGGGGGAAGGCGACAAGGCGAGCGAACTGTTTCAAGCGCTGAACCCGATCAACCGATCCAGCTCGCGCGCGAGCATCCAGCGGTACAAGGTTGAGCCATACGTCGTTGCCGGCGACATTTACGCGGAACCGCCGCACGTGGGGCGCGGGGGGTGGACTTGGTACACCGGGTCAGCCGGCTGGCTCTACCGCGCGGGCATGGAGTGGATTCTGGGGTTTCGCGTGCGTGGCATGACGCTCAGTATCGACCCGTGTATTCCCCGAAACTGGCCCAGGTACTCGATGAAATTCCGCTATCATTCATCGCTCTACAGCATTCAAGTGGAGAACCCCTCGAATGTCACTCGCGGAGTCGCTCTTACAGAAGTGGACGGCAAGATACTGCCCGGCTCGGCCAGCATCTCTCTTGTGGATGACGGCGCAAGTCACGTCATTCGGGTCGTTTTGGGCTAGAGGCTCTTGCGGCAGCTACTGCCGATGATAGTGCATTTCCGACGCGATCTTGCGCCAGAAATGGCCTAGATGCGATCCGCCAGGCATTCCCGCAATTCCTGCCGCGCTCGCGAGAACCGGATCTTCACAGCCGACTGAGACAGATTCAGGATTTTCGCGGCGTCCTTGCTCTTATGTTCCTCGATTCCCAGCATCCATACCACTACGCGAAGTGTTTCGCGAAGACCTCCAATCGCCTCCCGCAGGGCCTCGTAATGCTCGCGTTTTGCATACTGAACTTCCGGTTGTGCCGTTTCTGCGGCACAAATCCGCTCAATGGGGGTGGGCCGGTGTCCGGAATCGCAGTCGTAGGTGAGGTGTGCGTCCTCCGAGCGCCTCTTACGCATCACCATCAAGGCTTCATTCATGGCGATTCGAGTGAGCCAGGTCGAGAACTGGGACGCGCCCTGGAACTGCTTGATATTGGCAAAGGCCTTTAGCAGGGTCTGCTGAGATGCGTCCTCGGCATCCTCCCGGTTGCGGGTGATCCTCAACGCGACGTGGAAAGTCTTGCGCATGTGGGGTTCAACCAGTCGCGCAAACGCCGCTTGATCCCCCGCCTGGGCCCGCTTCACAAGAGACTGCGTCTGGGTCACTGCTCGGTCACTCAAATTCCGTTGCTCCCCGGTTCCCGGGTCTGATGCCTGAGCCATCTGGTCGGCTTTCACGGATGTACCTCACATTTCCTGGAGTATGAACCGGTTATCAGAACTGCCGCCGCCACCGCGGGTATAAATGGAGTCGCCTAACGGGCCCATCCGGGGTGGCAGTCGGCAAATGATTCGTCTAGTAAAATCGAGCGGTTGCCCCTAACTTCGTGCTCCCAATCGCCTTGGAGGTTACCCAAATCCGCCCGATCCAGCCATCGGTGTCGCGCTGTAACTGATAGAGGAGATTACTGTATATCCTGGTGACAGGTGGGCAGCCGCCTGGCGGACGCGCGCGCCAGGCGGCAGAGACTGCTAGCGATAGCTCGCGGCCTGCAGTGCGAACATCTCGGCATAGAGCCCGCCTTCTTTCACGAGCTGATCGTGTTGGCCCTGTTCGGCGATCCCGCCTTTTTGCAGCACGAGAATCCGATCAGCCATGCGAACTGTCGAGAACCGGTGAGAAATCAGCAACGCCATCTTGCCCGTGGTGAGTTCTGAGAAACGCTCGAACACCTCGTTTTCGGCGCGGGCGTCCAGAGCCGCCGTCGGTTCGTCAAGGACCAGCAATTGGGCGTCTCGCAGGTAGGCCCTGGCGAGCGCGATTTTCTGCCACTCGCCGCCGGAGAGATCAACGCCGCCTGCAAACCGGCAGCCCAGCGGCTGGTCGTAACCCTTCGGCAGCTTCTGAATCACGCTCTCTGCAAACGTCTTGATCGCTGCGGCGCGGATGCGAAACGGATTGTGGGCATCCTCGATCCTGCCAACCCCGATGTTTTCCGACACGGTCATTTCATAGTGGACGAAATCCTGAAATATGACGCCGATTTCCTTCCACAAGTCTTCAAGGTTATATTCGCGGAGATCGACTCCATCGAGCAGAATCTGGCCTTCGGTCGGGTCGTAGAGGCGCGTGAGAAGCTTGACGACCGTGGTCTTTCCCTGGCCGTTCTCGCCAACCAGCGCCACCCGCTCCTGCGGTTCGATTCGCAGGTTGATCCCGGACAGAATCTTCCGGCGACTTCCGGGGTAGGAGAACGAGACGTTCTTGAATTCGATGCCCTGACGGATCGGACGCGGCGCCACAAGGGCTCCGGGTTTGGATCGAATCGTCGGCTCGACCGCAAAGAAGTCCACCAGGTCGGTCAGGAACAGCGCCTGATCGGCGATCCCGGAGAACGTGGTGAACACAGCCTGAATCCCGGCGCTTGCGCCGGCAATCGCGCCGGCAAGGAAAGTCAACTGGCCGATGGTCAGCGCGCCGATGACCGTCTGGTAGATCACGAACGCATATCCGCCGTAATAGCCAACCGTGCCGAGCACGGTCAGCAATGCCCCGAAGATGAGTTTGCGCCGCGCGAGCCCCACGTTCTGGCGGTGCAGCTCATCGGACAGAACCTTGTAGCGGCCGACCAGGAACGGACCGAGCCCGAATAATTTCAGCTCCTTGGCGCTTTCCCTGCTGCCGCCGAGGATGCGGAGATACTCCATCTGCCGTCGCGCCGGGGTCTGTTCAAAGCTCAGCGAATACCCCAGGAAGGCAAAGTGCGTCTCGCCCAGGAAGGCCGGCACGACGCAAATAATCAAAAAGATCAGCAACAGGGGAGAAAAGAAACCGATACCGACTGCCAAGCTGACTGCGCCGATCAGGTCCTGGATGAAGCGACCCATCATCTGCACCAACATGACGCGATCGGTGCCCTGTGCACGCGCGCGCTCCATCTTGTCGTAAAACAGCGGATCCTCGTAGCGGGTCAGATCCAGGCGCGAGGCATGTTCCATTATGCGCGTGCTGATGTGCCGCGTGAACTTGTCGGCGAGCACGGTGTCAAAGTAGCCGAGCACGCGTCCCAACATCGCGGACATGCCCGCCAGCACAAACTCCAGGGCCACCAGCCACCAGAATGCGTGGGGCAGCGCGGTGTGATACCAGATGTGACGATCGATTGCGTCGATGATGATCTGGGTGACCCTCAACAGACAGACGGGAATCACCGAGACGACCACGCGCGCGGCACTGCCCAGAACCACAACCTCGGGCGCGCAGGTCCACACCATTCTCAGAACGGGAGGAATCTTCCGGAGCGCCTGCAGGCGTTCACTCCATTTTGCTTCCGGCTTTGGTTGCTGGATTAGAACTTTTGCGTCCATCGCTCGTTTCACCCCAAGTAGCTGCCCGCCCCCACGCTTCGCCCGATCATGCTACACAAGCTCTGTAGCACTCGAGGTACCATATTGAACAGGTTGTAACCAATTCGTAATACACGACTTATCTTCGATCGAACTTCGGGTAACCACGATTTTTTTCACGCTCAAAGCAATTTCTATCTAGAACAAAAAGAGAAAACCACACCTGAAAAACCTCACGCGGCTTAGAGCTATCCCGACTGTGTGTGCCTCAAACAGTTTTGTCCTTCGAGTAACAGAGCCGTTCCAGGTTGCACTCCAGGCATTTCGGCTTGCGCGCCTGACAGATTCGGCGCCCGTGCCAGATCAACTGGTGGGAGAACAGTATCCATTTTTCCTGGGGAATAATCTTGATCAGGTCCTGCTCGATCTTCTTTGGGTCGGTGTTCTTCGACAAATCCAGGCGCCGGCTGAGCCGCTGCACATGGGTATCGACGACGACCCCGGAAGCAATGCCAAACGCTGTGCCGAGCACGACATTCGCCGTCTTTCGCGCAACTCCCGGAAGGGTGAGAAGCTCCGGCATCGTCCGTGGCACCTCGCCGCGAAATTCCTCAACGATCTTTCTGCTGGCCCCCATGATGGATTTCGTCTTGTTCCGGAAAAAACCCGTGGGGCGGATGTCCTGCTCGAGTTCCTGCGGATTCGCATAGGCGAAGGCATCCGGCTTTGGATATTTCGGAAACAGCGTTGCGGTGACGATATTCACGCGCTCGTCCGTGCACTGGGCCGACAGGATCGTCGAGATCAGCAGTTGAAAGGGATTATCGTGCCGTAACGCGCAGGTAACGGCCGGATACGCCTCATCGAGTCCCTCGAGGATTGCCCGGACGCGCGCAGGACGAGTTCCCTTCCCGGAGGCCTGCACTCGACCCACTCTGGCGGATTTCCGCGAAGTCGCCCGGGCGGCGCGTGGCAATCTTCTGTTTTTCCTGGGACCCATCGAACGAAAATAATAGCACAGCTCGGACTACAGCTCGATCTGCACGCCCTTCCAGAATGCGACATAGTCCTTGATCTGAGAGGCGGCCGGCTTGGGATCGGGGTAATACCAGGCGGCGTCGGCGTTCCGTTCGCCGTTCACCTCCAGGTCATGGTAGCTGGCGGTTCCCTTCCAGGGACACACCGTGTGGGTTTCACTTGACCGAAAATATTCGGCGCGCAACGAATCCGGCGGAAAGTACTGGTTCCCCTCGACAACCACGGTGCGATTGCTTTCGGCGAGAATCGCTCCGTTCCACAAGGCTTTGGCCACTATTGACCTCCGGTTTGTCTCAGACCGCGAAGAAGAGATTTTGAGCAAGCGGCCACTCGGCGTCGAACCACTGCCCCGCGCAACGATACCCGGAGCGTTCGCCCATCTGGACGACTGCCTTCGGGTCGTATTTGTGCGAGCTTTCTGTCCAGATCGTTTCGCCCTCGCGAAGGTGAAACCGGAAACCTGCCTGGCGAATGGTCACGCGCTGCCAGATGGTCGAGCGCAAGTGCATTTCGATCCGTCGCTCGGCCTGATCCCACCGAACCACGTGCTCGAAATGCCGGAGATCGAAATCCCCGCCGAGTTCCCGGTTGATGCGCGCCAGCAGGTTCTTGTTGAATGCGGCAGTGACGCCGGCTGGATCATCGTAGGCCAGAACCAGCGCCGGAACCGGTTTTTCCAGATCGGTTGCGAGCAGCAGTGCGTCGCCTTCACGCAGAATCGATCGGACCTCGCGCAGGAACTGGTCGCCCGCCGGGCGGTCGAAGTTTCCAATCGTGCTGCCCAGAAACAGGACGAACAGGCGCTCTTCGTCCTTTCGCCTAGCGGCGACTTCCTGCAGGCCGTCCAGGTATGCGCGCTCAAAACCTACCAGGCTGACCAGATCCATGTGTCCCAGTTCCTGCTGGCAGCGGAACAAGGCGCTGCCGGAGATGTCAATCGGGTAGTAGTTGACGCGTTGTCGCCGGGCGAGTGCTTCAAGGACCCAGCGCGTCTGCTGGCCGCTTCCGCTGCCCAGTTCTGCGACCACCACCGAGCCCGGCACGCGGTTGACGATTTCGCCGGAGTAACGCTCGAGCATGCGCATTCCGGCGCGGCTCAAGCCATACTCCGGCAAAAGACAGATGACGTCGAACAGCGCCGAACCCACTTCATCGTACAGATACTTGGAGGGGAGTTCCTTCTGTCCCGGGTGGCTCAGTCCCACCACGACGTCGGAGCAGAATTCCGCCCCGACCTGACTGGGGGAGACGGCCGATGCCATTCGCGGAGCCGAAGCCATGAGTTATTCCTCCACGCAGCGGAATGTCGCGTATACGTGCGGGTAGTGCGGCTGGAACCAGTTGCGGAAGGATCGGCGCAGCATCGATCGGTCGGTTCGCGGCGATCCGCCCTTCATGACAAAGTGCTTTCCGTCGAAGAAATCGGCCGAATAACCCGGATAAAACGAGAACCGCTCGAACCCCGGCAAGGGCCCGAACTCAGTCGAGGTCCACTCCCATCCATTGCCGATCAGATCCGAGACGCCAAATGCGCTCGCGCCCGAAGGATGCGCTGCGACCGGTGTTGGATCCCAGCGTTCATGGTGGAAATTCCCGCGTGTCCAGTCCGGCAGCGACTCGCCCCACGGAAACGGGCGCTCCGTGCCATCCGGTGCGCCGTAGGCGGCGCGATGCCACTGCGCTTCGGTTGGGAGTTTCCGTCCAGACCAGCGCGCGAAGGCGCTTGCCTCTGCGTAGGTCACATAGACCGGACAGGAAGGCGGCAACGGGATCGTCCCAAACATCCCTCTGTAGTCCCACTCCGTCGCCGGATCAGTGAGGAAGGAATTCAATCTCGGTGTCCAGAAATGTGGATGCGCGATCCCGTTTCGCTGCTTCCATTCCCAGTCCTGGGGCTTCCAACAGCCGGGATCGAGATAGCCGCCGGCGCGCACAAACTTCAGATACTCATGATTGGTCACCGGAAAAGCGTCCACCGAAAAACCCGGCACCTCGACCTCTTGTACGCCGAATTCGTTGTCCCAACCGAAGGCGTCCGGCAACCGGCGCGGTTGACCGAGCGTAGCAACTCCGGCAGGAATCGCTATGTGGCGAGGGCTCGGAGCGGGACGCAGGTCGGCGACGGGCCCCGCTTGGGAGATCTTTCTGTCGACCGGCAGGTTGTGCAACAGATACGCAAGCGTCTCTGCGTGCATCAGGCGGTGCTCGATTGCTACATTCAACAGGGTTCCGTCGGCGATCTCGGGCACCGAGGATCCTCGTTCGCCCGCGGCGCACAGCGCATCGTCGAGCGCGGTTCGCACGCCCTGGTTGTAGTTGTGCACTCGTGCAATGCTGGGCCAATCGGCGGGCCTGTCGGTCGGCAAGCCGTCGCCGATCGGATCGATCCCGAACGCGAACAGCTTGTCGAATTCCGGCTCGCACGATTTCAGATCCAGCACAGGGCCGAATAGATTCCAGTCAAACGCCTCCAAATGGCCGAGATAGAAGATCAGCCGATGGCGTTCGGGAACCGGGCGATCGTAGAGGGAGCCGGCCGGCAGCATCTCGAGCACGGCATCGGTGCGCGCGCGAGCTTCGGCCATGCGAGAGAGCAAGATCGGGTGAAGCTGCGGCGCTAACCTGGACGTCGCCATTTGTCACCTCGGAGGTGGGGGGTCTCTTTGTACTCCTGCAGAGAGCCCCGGGCAAGGGATATTGTCACCGAACATTGGATGCCACAGCGGGGGGGAAAGTGTCGGCTAATCAACCGGGGCCAGCAGCGCCATGAGCCTGCGAAATGCTTGGCCCCGATGGCTTGCCAGGTTCTTTTCCTCGGCGGTGGCCTCGGCGTAGGTGCGGCGGCCATCCGGAAAACGGAATATCGGATCGTATCCGAATCCGTGAATTCCGCATGGCTCGTCGGCAATCAGCCCTTCGGCAGCGTCAGAAACTACAGCCAGCGCTCGACCCTCGCGGGCAAGTGTAATGACGCACACGAATCGTGCGCGGCGTTGCTGTCCGGTTTTCCCTGCCATTTCGCCGAGCAGCTTTGTCGCGCGTTCTGCGCTGGTTGCGTTCGGTCCGGCGTAGCGCGCGGAAAGAACTCCGGGCGCCCCGCCGAGAGCGGGCACCACCAGTCCCGAGTCATCGGCAAGCACCATCTCGGATGTGAATGGACTGTAATGGAGCGCCTTGCCAGCGCTGTTTTCCGCAAACGTGGGCGCAGATTCCTCAAAGACTGGAAGATTGTGAAAGTTCGGAAGCAGCTCGATTCCGAGCGTCGTACCGGCGGCAAGTTCGCGATACTCGGCGAGTTTCCCGGGATTGGAAGTCGCAAGCAGTATCCGCACGGGCATTTTTTTCAGTCCGGCTACCGAGCCCGGCTGCGGAAATTCACACGCACAAGATTCTGTTGCAGCTTCGAGAGCTCGCGAATGCCACCGGAGGCAAGATCGAGAAGCTGGTGCAACTCCTCGGTCGTGTACGGGCGCCCCTCGGCACTGGCCTGCACCTCGACGAACCGGCCGTCCCCGGTCATCACGACATTCATGTCCACCTGAGCGCGGGAATCTTCCTCGTAGGCGAGGTCGAGCAGAGCCTGGTCATCCACGATCCCGACGCTGGTTGCCGCAACAGAATCAAGAAGTGGAACCCCGCGGAGCATGCCCGCGGCTACCATGCGCTCCAGAGCAAGGGCGAGGGCCACGAACGCCCCGGTGACCGATGCCGTTCGCGTGCCGCCGTCGGCCTCGATGACATCGCAATCAATCCACACGGTTCGTTCGCCCAGGGCTTTGAGGTCGGTTGCCGCGCGCAGCGTGCGGCCAATCATCCGCTGGATTTCAAGGGTCCGCCCGGATTGGCGGCCGCGGGTGGACTCCCGCGGCGTGCGCTGTTCGGTTGCGCGCGGAAGCATCCCATACTCTCCGGTCACCCAGCCCTTTCCGGTGCCCTTCAGAAACGAAGGCACGCCGTCGTTCACCGTAGCCGTGACGATGACCCGGGTGTGGCCCGCTTCGATCAGCACGCTGCCTTCGGCGCTGGGGATG
>DATBXX010000022.1:0-49731 GCA_036514055.1 Candidatus Acidiferrales bacterium | reverse complement strand
ACCGGGATCGGCGGATTTCCGTTGCGCGAGTGCGCCGAAATCATGTTGCGCGAGACAGCCAGACACTTCGAGAATCCGACACCCATCGAGCGCGTTTGCTTTGTGCTGTTTGACCAGGAGGCGCTCGCTGCCTTTGAGGGGGCCTTTCGCGATCTTCAGGAAAAACCGGCGGGTGCGAACTAGCTAATTGTTGTCGGTGCGTTTCTTCAGGGTGGGTGTCTTATCCGATGCGGGATCGGCCGTTGCTGCGGCGGGAACCTGAGCAGGGTTGCCACTCGCTGTTGCGGTAGCCGGAGGCGCCGAGTTGTCCGGGTTGTAGGGCGCCCGCATATACCGGGCTGCTTCGGACTGCGCGCCAGCGGTATCGTCCTTGGAATGTTGCGCCAGATTGTATTCGTTGACCGCGCGCTCGCGCTGGCCGAGCACGTCGTAAATCTTGCCCATGTAAATGTGACCCCAGACTTCGGTCCACTTCGGATCCAGATCTCCGCCCAGCGCGGCGCGGAAGGCGTTGGCCGCGGCCTGATAGTTTTTCTGATAGAACATCGCCTCGCCCATGCGAAAGTGCGCAAGCGAATTGGTCGGCTGGACGTCCAAGGCGCGCTGGTACTCCTGAATAGCCTCGTAATACTTGCCGAGCGTCGCCAGCCCCTCTCCTCGAGCAATGGTTGCGTGAACACGCAGGCGCGGGCTCGACTTCAGCAGGTTGTTGTTCGGGTCAATCGAAATCCCGTTGGGTTTGGGTCGGCCAAAGGTCTCGAGCTTGAACTGCGAGGTGGTGCCTGTGACCAGGATCTTTTTAAACTCGGGATTGCCCTCGGTCTCAACTTTAACTTCGACCGGCATACGAAACGTATCGAGTTCCTGGTGCACAGTGCCGATAACCTGAAAGCCTTTCGGAGTCCGGTACACGATGTACTGGAGCGCAAATTCCGGCACGCCGGTCGAATTCAGCCACTGCGAGAAAAAAGAAACCAGATTCAGCGGCGGCTCCCCGGCCTTCGCGGCCGGAACCTTGGTGGCCGTCATTCGTTCGAAGCTTTCAATCGTGGCGGTCTTGCCTTGGTGCTGCTTGTAGAATTCACGAAGCAGCGCCGTGAAGCCGTCATCTCCCAATTGAGCGCGCAGCATGTGGAAAACCATGGCGCCTTTGTCTGCGACGATGGACAAGTACGGGTCGGAATACGCCCCGATGCGGTCGGCCTGCGAAATCGGAGTCGCGTCCTCGAACATCAGAGCGCCCACCGCAAAATCCTCGAGTGCCTTGTTGAGCGCGGCGACACCGCCGGACTGTTCCGCGTACATGGCTTCGGCGTAACGCGCCAGCCCGTCGGTGATCCAGACGTCCGCGCCGGTCGCGGGCAGGACCCGATCGCCCCACCACTGGCCTGCGGCAAGCTGGGAGAGCAGCCGATCGTTGGCTTTAGGCGTCCATTGGCGCGCGCTAATCAGAAGCAGACCCGGAGCAGAGTAGCCGGCGAGCGATCCGTCCGGCAACTCCGCCACGGTCAGACTGGGCGGTGCAGCCTGCTGTCCGGCGAGCGGGCCAAACGTGTCCGTAAAGTAGCTCATGATCTGTGCGAGCGACCCTGCATAGGACGCGACGCTGGAGGCCTGCGCCGGTGGCGTGAAGAACGAGAACTGATAACCTTCGGTCGGGGCCGGGGAAAGCTGCAAACTGCCCGCTACGAAAGATCCGACCGGGCCCGGTTGGTCGCAGTGGAAAACGTAGGATGCCTGGTTCGGGGCTCCTGCGCCGATTCCAGGCTGCATGGTCGGCGGATCGGCCTTGCCCGTTCCGGCAACGGCCATCGCCGCTGGCACGATCAGATTGAATTTGCCGGTATAGCGGTTCGACGGGTAATTGGTCAACGGAAACCACCGGGCGGGCAGCAGCAGGTATGCGGCGGTTTTTTCGACCGAAGCGAAGCGAATTCCTCTCGTGGGGCTGTCTTCTTCGCTTGAGACCGGACCAGAATATTCGAATGTCAGGGCAATCTGTTTGCCCGGTGTTGCCGTGCTTGGCAGCGCCACGGTGAGAAGCAGTGGGGAATTATTGTCGCGTGCAAACGTTACGGGCTGCCCGCCCATCTTCACCGAGGTCACGTGCAAATCCGGATGCAGCTCGACCAGCACGGTTTTTGCGACCTGGTCGGCCACAAAATCCACCTTGGCCTGTCCTTGGATCGTCTGATCCTCCGGATGGAGAATCACTTCGACATCGTAATTCGTTGCGCGGAAAGGGAAGGTATGTGGCGCCTGCCCCAGCGCGCACGCTGCTGCCAGAAGCGACAGGACCAGAACCGCAGGCAATCGACAGATCTTGAGCAAAAGAGGAACCTCTCCCGAACAGGACGAGTACCTTTCGCTTAGCTAAGATACCAGATATTCGCGCACAGTTGCCCGTGCCTCCCAGCCTATAGCATGCTGGCAAAGACGTCGGCGGCCCGCTCGATTGCGCCGCCAGCCCCCAGGCTCCTCCGCACCCCGGCCAGCGCCAGCTTCATTTCTTCACGAGCGGCTGGATATTCCAGCAGCCGACCGACTTCAGCCGCAACAGCGCCGGCGGTGAAATCGTTCTGAATAAGCTCAGGAACAACACGGCGGCCGGCAACCAGGTTTACCATGCTGAAAAAAGGCGTGTGCACCATGCGGCGGAGGATAAAGGCAGTCAGCGGGGCCACACGGTAGACCACGACCATGGGAGTCCCCAACAGCGCCGCCTCGACCGTAGCCGTGCCACTGGCGACGATCGCGCAATCGGCCGCCGCAAGCGTGTTATAGGTCTCGCCCTCGATTCTCTTTACTGTGAAATCGGAGACTGCTGCCGCAATTGACGGGTCAAGGCCGAGCCCAGGCGCTGCTGCATGCACGAATTGGGGCTGGGAGCCCTTTCCTGTTTTGACAGACAGGAGTTTGCACGCCGCAAGGATGGCTGGAAAGTTCCGGCGCACTTCGCCTGCGCGGCTGCCTGGCAGCAGCGCGACAATGGGCCGATCGGCGGCTAAACCGTGACGTTCCAAGAATTTCAGGCGGGTCATCGAGGGTTTGACAACATCGGCCAGGGGATGCCCCACAAAATCCACGGGGACTCCCGCGTCGCGGTAAATCTTTTCTTCGAAGGGAAAGATAACGACCATACGATCGACACGCCGTTTCACGACCCGAACACGGCCCGAGCGCCAGGCCCAGACTTGCGGTCCAATGAAATAGCCGACCCGAATTCCGTGTTTTTTCAGGCGACGGGCGACACCCAAGTGGGTTCCCGGAGAATCAACCAGAATTGCAAGCGATGCCTTCCTGCGAACGGCTTCGCGCGCGAGCCTGCGCTGCACGCGCACCACAGATGGAATTTTATGCAAGACTTCCGCGATGCCGACAACGGCGACTTCGTGATAGTCGGCAAGCAGCTCGACTCCTGCCTCAGCCATCCGCGGACCGCCCATTCCAAAGAAGCTCGCTCCGGTGCGATCCCGCAAGGCGATGGCGAGGCGGGCGGCGTACATGTCGCTTGAAGCTTCACCGGCTGAGATCAGGATCTGAGGTGGCGTCATGCGAGCGACACCGCGTCAGTCGTCGGCTGACAGTGGCTGGGGCGGCTGCCGGAAACCCGACACCGCGGCGTCCGATACGGGTTCCCCCAGCTCCTGTTCTTTGTATTGGAGCTGGTATAGGCGATAGTAGATCCCGCGAACTGCGAGCAATTCCTGGTGGGATCCCTGCTCGCGCAGGCGGCCCTTGTGGAATACAAGGATGCGATGAGCGTGCTGGATTGTGCTCAGCCGGTGTGCGATGACCACCGAAGTTCGTCCGGTGAGCAGTCGGTCCAGAGCTTCGCGGATCAGCAGTTCGGTCTTGGTGTCTACGCTCGAGGTGGCCTCATCGAGAATCAAAAACTTCGGGTCGTGCGCCAGGGCGCGTGCGAAACTCACGAGCTGGCGCTGGCCGACTGACAGCGTGCCGCCTCGTTCTGTGACTGGGGTTTCCACCCCCAGTGCCAGTGACTCGACGAAGGGACCGAGTCCGACCTCCTTTAGCGCCCGCTCGGTGCCCGCGCGGTCGATTGTCGGGGTTCCGAGCTTGACGTTGGATTCAAGAGTCCCGGTGAACAGAAACGGATCCTGAAGCACGATTCCGAACATGCGGCGAAGGTCCTGCAGATCCAATTCGCGAATATCCACGCCGTCCAGCAGAACACTGCCGCGCTGGATGTCGTAAAAGCGCAACAGAAGCTGAATGATGGTCGTCTTGCCCGCGCCCGTGTGTCCGACGATTGCTAACGTCTGGCCGGGTTCGACACGGAAGGAAACGTCCCGCAAGACCCAGTCTTCGTCTTTCGGATTTGCGCCGCCGGAATAGGCGAACCAGACGTTGCGGAACTCGATTTCCCCGCGGGGTTCGGCGAGCCTGTGCGTATGCTCGGCGGATGTAATGGTCACGGGTTCATCGAGCAGCGAAAAGATGCGCTCGGAGGCGGCCATGGCGGCCTGCAAGATATTGAATTTGTCGCTCAAGTCCTGAATCGGTCGGAAGAATCGCTGCGCATACTGAATAAAAGAGATCAGCATGCCAATGGTAAACGTGGAAGTGGCAATTACGCGTGCACCGCCGGTCCAATACAGGAGCGCGACGCCGGACATGCTCAGGAATTCGACCGCAGGAAAGAAGTATGAGAACGCGTCGATCGCGTCCTTGTAGGCCTCCATATGGATGCGGTTGAGCTCGGCAAACTGCGCCCGTGATTTGCGTTCGCGATTAAACAACTGCACTACGGACATGCCGCTGATGTGCTCCTGCAGGAAACCGTTGATCCGCGCGATCGCGGTGCGAATACGGCGGTTCGCATCGCGAACGTGATTGCGGAAAAAATAGGTGACCAGGATCATGAACGGCAGCGGCGAAAGGGTCACGAGCCCCAGGAACGGCCGCCATCGGATCAGGAAGATGGCCAAGCCGAAAATAAAGACGAAATCGTTGAGCATCGCCGCCACGCCCGTGGCGAAAAGATCGTTCAGAGCGTCGACGTCAGTCGTGGAACGGGTTACCAGGCGGCCAACCGGCGTGCGATCGAAAAAGCTCATGGGCAGCCGCTGGAGATGCTCGAAGATTTCCTTGCGGAGGTCGTACATCGTCTGCTGGCCGACCCATTGCATAATGCGCACTTGAACATACTGCAACGCGAAGCTCGCCAGGATCGAGCCAAGGTAGGCCAGCGCAATGATCGTCAGGCCGTAGATCGCTGCATGTCGCTCAATTTCGCCGTGCATGCCGGGAACGACGAAGCGGTCGACGCCGCGACCGAAAAGAAATGGCCCCAGGATGTCCATAGCCGCGACGGCCAGGCTCATCACCACGGCGACAAACACCAGCCAGGCATAGGGCCTCAGGTATTTGGTCAGCCGGTGGGTCAGCCGGGTGTCGTAGAGCTTTCCGAGTTTCTCTTCTTCGCGAAAATCGCTCATTCTCGTGCCAGCTCTTCCTCGAGCAACTGCTTTTGATGAAGGTCGGCGTAGTAACCGCCCAGCGCGAGAAGTTCTTCGTGCGTTCCGCGCTCGGTGATGCGGCCTCCGCGCAGAACGATGATTTGATCCGCGTCCTTGACGGTCGACACGCGATGGGCCACCAGGATCGTGGTGCGCCCGCGAATTACGGTACGCAGGCCGCGCAGAATTCGCTCCTCGGTTTCCGTGTCAACGCTTGAAAGGGAATCATCCAGGATCAGAACGCGGGGATTGCGGGCGATCGCGCGCGCAATCGAGGTGCGCTGCTTCTGTCCGCCCGATAGAGTGATGCCGCGTTCCCCGACCATCGTGGCGTAGCGTTGAGGGAAGCCGCTAATGTCGCCGGAAATGCAGGCGACATCCGCGGCGGCGGAAATGACATCTTCGGTCGATTCCTCCAGACCGAAGGCGATATTTTCCCCCAGTGTTTCGCTAAACAGGAACGTATCCTGGGGCACGTAGCCGATCGCCCGGCGAACGTCATCAATGGGGTAATCGCGAATCGAGCGCCCGTCGATCAACAGAGTTCCACTCGGTGCGTCCCAGAGGCGGGCGATCAGGGTGACCAGAGTGGATTTCCCGCTACCTGTAGGCCCGATAATCGCAACCGTGGTGCCCGCGGGAATGTGCAGGTTGATGTCGTCGAGCACGACCGGTCCCGGGAGCCCCCCGGGGCCGGTTGGATAGGCGAACGTCAGGTGCCGAAACTCGATATCGCCACGGATGGAAGGCTCTGGCTTTGGCGGGCCGCCGTTGTCTTCGGCTGCATTTGCCACGCCAGGTGCTTCGACCAGATTCGGCTCGGCCTTCATGATATGGCCCAGCCGGCCCATGGAAGCCGCGCCTCGCTGAAAGATGTTCGTCACCCAGCCGAGCGCGATAATCGGAAACACGAGAATCATCAGGAACGTAAAGAAGGACCAGAGCGTCCCAAGCGAGACGTTCTGGTCGATCACCAGTACGCCGCCCTTGCCCAGCAAAATAACGAAGCTGATCCCGATCAGCGCCGTCAGAGCCGGGAAGAACAGGCTCCAGGAGCTGATCAGCTGGATGTTGCGATCGACGTAATCGCGATTGGCCTGGTCAAAGAGCGCGATTTCAGATTTTTCCTGGGCATAGGCGCGAATCACGCGCACGCCGGTCAAGTTCTCCTGAGCGCGGGTAGAAAGCAGGCCCAGTGCCGCCTGAATCCGTTCGGAAAGGCGGTGGATGATCCGTCCGAAATAATAGACCGCGAAGACCACAAACGGCACGGGCAACAAGACCCAGGCTGTCAGCCCCGGCGACAGTTTCAACATGAAAAACAGCGATACAACAGAGGTCGCAACCGTCGTCGCGGTGTACATGATCCCTGGCCCGAGAACCATGCGGACTGCGTTGAGGTCATTCGTCGCGCGGGACATCAAATCGCCCGTGCGATTTCGGACATAAAACTCGGGATCCATTCGAACCAGCTTGTGCAGCAGATCATTCCGCAGGTCGAATTCGATTTCGCGCGAGACGCCGATCAGGATCCACCGCGTCCAGAAGGAAAACGTGCCCTTTACGAGCATCGCCGCGACGATGGCGAGGCAATAGATCGCAAGAGCGTGAGTGCTGAGCGGCGCGTAATATTTTAGCAGCGGCCACAGGATACGCCGCGCCGATCCGCTTAGTGTGCTGAGCGGACGCGGAAGTCCGCTGAGCGAGTCGGTGATAATGCCTTGGAGCAATTGCGGCAGCGCGCCGACGATTCCCATCAGCATGTCGAGAATCAGGCCGAGCGCCACCATGCCCTTGTAGCGCGCGACGTAGGGGAGCAGCGGCTTCAGGTTTTGCCATCCCGTGGCGGGCTTGGCAGCGGGCCGAGCGGCGGAGGCGGGAACGGGCTGTGCGATGGCGCTCATCGGCGAGTATTGGACGCAGCGGGACCGCGATTGGCTTTTCTTGCGACCGCACGTCGACAGTTAGCCTGCATTCCCTGTGGCACCCTCTGGCCCGCTCGAATTCAGATTGTATAATCTAGATTCTAGCGTTTTGATTCCCTTCGCGGAAGAGTTGTTCTGAATCTGTTCCCGGTCAGCGAGCGGCCACAATCTCATCGAGCCTGGCTTCGAAATTCTCCTCGCCCTCCGACCACAGCCGCAGCTTTTCCACGGGCAATGCATTTTCGATTCGGCGTACCCAATCAAGAAGCTTTCGGATATTTTCACGCGTCTTTTGCTGATATCTTTCAAGGTTTTCCGGCCACGCCATCGCTTCCAGAAAACGCACCTCCTCCGGGCCCTGGGGAGGCGTCCTCGGGCCGGGCCGGATGCCCAGCAAGCCGGCGTGGCCTGTGTAGAGATGCTCGAAGCCGAGATTCACTTCGAAGTGGCCACTTTCGCGCCAAAAGCCGCCGTCGTAGTCTTCGCCCCGACACAGGATTTCAAGCCTCCGCGGCTCGACCTTCGATTTCCCGGTGAGCGCGTCAAAAACCGCAAGATCCCAGTCGCAGCCGACTTCGTAGGAACAATCACTGTGAACCTGATCCCGTGCGATTTCGAGGATTCCCGCTGAATCAAGCGGTACGGCGCGCAAGTCCTGCTCGAGAATCGGAGACTCGGTCGCGTCCACTGCGCGGATAGCGAGGTAGGTGAATCCCGGCCGGGTCGCAGGGAAGGGAACCGTCTCAAGAAACGCGCCCAAACGCTCCAGAATCGACTCTTCCGGGAAATCTTTGCACCAGACGCTCAGATAGGAATGATTCGCCATACCGGACATTATACCGGGGTGGCGGCCGAAATTCGAAACCGGGACGAGATCCGGCTTCTGCCAGATTCTTCCCGCGAATGTGGGTGCTTCGCAGTATGGCCTCTCAGTAGGACTGGGCTTATCGTTCTCGCTGAACGAACACACGCGCAACAAGAGTCCCACGGCAGATGTGGACCGGAATTGCAACGGGAGGCATGAGATGAGAGACGTTAGGTCGCCACACGCATTGGTTGGTTTCGCAGTTGGCATCGCGATTGGAGCGGCTTTGGGGGTCTTGTTCGCTCCGAAATCCGGCGAAGAGGTTCGTGAGTATCTCTCCTCGGGCGCACGAGACGCTTTCGACGATGTTGTCGCTACGAGCAGAAAGTACAAGACGCGCGCCACGGAAACTGTGAATGAGGCAGCCGAGCGCATGATGGACGCAACCAATGCAGCGAAGCAGGCTTACAGCACCGCGAAAAGCACCTAAGACGGCAGGCAGGCGATAGGACGCTCGAAATCAGACTCGCAGACGATTCAAGGGAGGATAGAATGAAATCGCAATCGCGCAGGCGGGCCGGCAGGACGGAAAGTGACACCCTGGTAACCGTCGCTCGCACGATCGGTTCGGCGTTGGGCACGATCGCTTCCAAGATTCACAAGTCGCCAAAGAGCGCGCCGCGAAGACGGAAGTCATTGAAGACCCGCGCGCCTCGGCGACTGCGATCGGTGTCCGTACGGAAAGCACGCTCGAAGCGCCGAACGTAAGCCACACCTGGTGCTCGATCTCGCTGCGCCTCAAGCCCGATTGAATGTCATGCATTCCGAGGGTAACCCGGGGGATGTTACTTCGCTGCGGGAGATTCGTCGTCGTCGCTGTCTTCGGCGCTAATATTCTCTGAAATTCCCATCAGCCGGTCCTTGAGAGTGTCGCCCATTCCGGCTAGTACCCCAGCGATGCTTTCTCGCATGCGCTTTTCGGCGGCCTTCGCGAGCGTGTCGAGAACCGTTTGCGAATGTTGTCCCAGGGTGGTGGCGGAGGCAAGCAACCAGGAGTTGGAGGCATTCTCAAGACGAGTTTTGTATTGTTCGATTGACTCGTTCGTGGATCTCTTCAGCTGCTCCATCCATTCCTGGTTTTGCTTCTGACGGCTTGCTTCGAGCGCTTCGATCATGGGACCGATCTGCGACTGCAGGTGTACCTGGGCCTGATCGACGCTCTGCAACATCTTTTCCTCGATCCTCTCTTGAAATGCGGTGAGCGAGCCCTCGCGAGTGTATTCCATGTCCGAACGTGCTTTTTCAAGCGCTTGCCGCGAGGACTCTTCCAACCGGCGAAGCGATTCGCCAGACACCTGCTGGATGCGATCCGAGAAACCGGCGTGAGCCATTTCGGCGCTTTCGCCAAGCTTGGCGCGTTCACGGTCCACGATATCCTTTGCTGCCTCTTCAATTTCCGCTTGGCTGTGCTGGACGTAGGACCGGCGATAGTGGTCGAGCTCGGATGCCACCAGGCTTGAAATCTCCGCCGCGCGCCCTCGCAGGGCGGACGTCGATTGCTCGACCGCCTTCTCAAGCGCGGATTGCATCGTAGTCTGAGCTTTCTTTTGATACCAGTCCGCCGCCTTGGAAAGCGCTTCGTACGTTTCGTGCTGTGCGCCCACGCTTTTCTGCTCGAACTCTTCTTCGACTTTGGAAAGAGTGGCGCGAACAGACCGTTCGAGCTCTTCCGGGATTTTTGCGGACTCTTGGCGGAGACGTCCAAGCGATTCCTCTACGGCCTGTTGGGTCTCCCGCTGAACCTGCTCCCGTGCGGTCGACTGAATCTGAGAAGCCTGCTCGGCGGCCTTGCGTGCGTGCTCGCGGACCATCGCCTCGATTTCTGCCGCTTGCTCCGATGCATGCTGGACTTGTTCGCGAATAGAGGTCTGGAGCCGCGCAGCCTGCTCGCCTGCCTCTGTGAGTCCGGAGGCGGCCTTCTGGGCTTCTGCGATCTTTGGTGTCAGGGTCTGGTCGAGCTCGTTTGAAAGTCGCTCATGGATCTGCTGTGCGGAAGCCCTGAGCAACGGTTCAATCTGTTGCGCCCGTTCGGCGATGGCCTGATCGGCGCGACGCACGGCTTCCTTATGTTGCGCTGCGGCGATGTCGTCCAGATTGCGACGTGTCTCGTCAAGCGTGGCCCGCGCCGCCTGTTCGAGCTGCGCCTTTGCCGTTTCCGTGCGTGCGCGTTCCTGTTCTAGGCCCGAGCCCAAGGACTGAATGGTCGCCTGTGCACTGGCTACTGCTTCATCGAGTGACGCGCGAACTCCCGATTGACGCTCGGCGAGATCCCTGTCGGCCTGGGCCAACGCGGCTTGCGATATTTCGCCGAGCCTCTGGCCTAGCTCTGCCTTTGCCGTTTCCGTGCGCGCGCGTTCCTGTTCCAGGCCCGAGCCCAACGATTGAATGGTCGCCTGCGCACTGGCCACCGCTTCATCGAGCGACGTTCGGACTCCCGATTGACGCTCGGCGAGATCCCTGTCGGCCTGTGCCAGCGCGGCTTGCGATGCTTCGCCGAGCTTCTGGCCCAGGTTTTGGGAAGCCCCATTGACGGCGGCTTCAAACTCTTCTTTCCATCGAAGTTTGGCGGCTGCGGCCTCAGCTTGCACATCGTCGATTGTCCGTGCGCGAACGCTATGCGCCGCTTCCTCGAGGCCCTTTTTCCACTGATCAAGGTGCTGCTGCGCAGCTTCAGGCGACGAAAGAATCCCGAGGGAAGGCGTGGATGCCTCGCGCTGTGAAATCACGCGCTCGACCGCGTCCTCGACGGCGCTTTTCAGGTTGTGTGCGGCTGCGTTCTCTGCAGCCTGTTTGGCTGCCTGGTCGGCCACGCTGCTTACTGCTTGCTCGACCGCCTGGCGAACCTTCAGGTCTAGATTCTCGGCGTTCGTATCGCTCGCTCTGCGGGCTTCGTCCACGATGGCTGCCGTGCGATCGGCTGCCTGCTGAACAACTTTCTTCACCGCCGATTCCGAGACGCGCTCCATCGAAACCTTGATGGCACGCTCGACAGCTTCGTGGAGCTGGACGTCAAGCTGTTGCCGCACAATCGTCATCTCGTCGTTGATGGCAGACTGAGCACCCCTCTTCAGTGTCTTGTCGAGCGTCTCTTTGGCGTCCTCGACCATCTTGGCCATCTGTCGAGCGCTCGCAAGTTGCGCCTCCGGCGATGGCGCGGGCGACGAGGAAGGCGCCTGCGACGGTACGGGGATTACATGCATTCTGCTTTCGGCCGAGGGGATCGTATCCGGCTGGACCGGGCTGGCTGCCTGCGCGGCTGGGGGTGCAATCGTTTCCGGAAGTCTGGTCGCCGGTGGCGCGGACGGCTTTGGCTCCGGGGCGACGGCAAATTCAGCGGGAGACGCAGCGGCCGGCGCTTCTTCGCCCGGAAGCGGAAACCAATCTTCCGGTGGGAAGGCAATTCCCCAGATGTTCCCCGCCACCTCGAACTCCAGGCCGATTTGAAACAGCTCTCGGACAGCTCTCGGACGCTGAACCCATACCACCCGCCCCAGGACCGAACGTGCGGGAAGGGAAGGGTTGGGGTGGGGAATCTCGAGCTTGATTGTCGAATTCTTCGGGACGTAATGTTTCGACTGGTACTTGCACCCGTGACAGTTGACCATCACGGTCGTTGTGCGTTCCTTGAAGGGCTGACCGAGCGCGTCCACACCCGCCACGGTAATCGGCACGGCCTGCACAATGCGCGTGCTGCGGCGCTTCTGCGGGCTGACGTCATCCAATGGCAGCGACTCGACCACTTTGATCCTCCGGAGGGTAGGAACTAAGGGTAGCACCTAGGCTAAGGCTCGGCGCCGCGGGCTGCCGAGGTGGTGCGAAAGGGTAACTTTAGATTCGTAGTGATTCGGCGTTCCAGTCGCTAATGGGACGGGGTGGAGCTCCGCGACGAACCCCGCAGAGCGTCCTTGATTTCCTTGGCGATCCAGATCGGCCCGACCAGGAAATAGATCAGGCCTTGAAAAAAAGCAGGCTTGTTGCCTTCGATCCGGTGCCCGGCAAGCAGCAGGATCCAGCCCGCAATGAAGAGCCCTAGGCCGGTCCGCCAGAATGTCAACAGCGCCAGCACAATTCCGGCGATGATGAGCGGAATTCCGATGCCGTGCAGGATCTTATTCCAGGTGTTCGTGTGTTCGTGGTCGTACTGCGCCATGTAGCGGTCAAATGAGGGCATTTCGATCCTCCGCCAGTCAATGGCCCTGATATACGTCTGTCGAGTCGGCGAAGCAAGCACCCCTGGAAAGGCTAGACGTCCCGGCGGCCTTCCATGGCTTTCATCATCGTGACTTCGTCGGCATACTCGAGATCGGAACCAACGGGGATGCCCATGGCGATGCGCGTGACACGTACGCCCAGTGGCTTGATTAATTTTGAGAGATACACCGACGTCGCTTCGCCTTCCGCAGTTGGATTCGTGGCCACGATGATTTCCTCGACCGTACCGCCTTTAAGCCGCTCGATGAGGCTCTTAATCTTCAGCTGGTCCGGTCCGACGCCCTGCAGAGGCGAAAGCGCGCCGCCGAGCACGTGATACAGCCCGTTGAACTGTCGGGTTTTCTCGACGGCCTGTATATTGGTGGCCTCTTCGACCACACAGATCACGTTCTTGTTGCGCGTCGAGCTGCTGCAAAAAAGACAGGGATTGCTATCGGTGAGGTTATTGCAGATCGAACACTCACGGATTTTTTCCTTGGCTTCGCGGATTGCGTCGGAAAGCGCGAGCGCTTGTCCCGCGTCCACGCGCAACAGGTAGAAGGCGAGGCGCTGCGCTGTTTTCTGCCCGATTCCGGGCAGGCGCTTCAGCTCGTCGATCAATCGTGTTACGGAAGGAGCAAAATCAGGCATGCGGGAGACATTATCGCAGAGTCGCGTCTGCTTTCGCCAGAACGGAAAACGACTGGCTCGGCGTACCAGATTCGGATCATTGATTGCGCGCACGACTCTGCGGGAGTTACAATCGTGCGCTTTGTGGTGGGAATCTGGGGAACCGACTCTGGAATGCTTCCAGCAGCGGATAAGGGAGGAAAGACGGAATGCAAACGAGAATCATGCGACCGCTCACAATCATGTCACTTTTGCTGGTAGCCGGCGCAGCTCCGGCTCTGGCGCAACAGGGCCCTCCGCCGGGTGGCGGCGGTGGCGGACGTCCGGCGATGGGACCGCCGCTGCAACTTTCAAGCACGGCGCTCACCGACGGCGGGACGATTCCGGACAAATATACGTGCTCGCCAGATGGAAAAACGATGACGCAGCCGGCGAATATGACCTCGCCGCCGCTTGCCTGGGCAAACCCGCCGGCCGGGACGCAAAGCTTTGTCCTGCTCCTGCATGATCCCGACGCACACGCTCGCAAGTCGTTCGACGACATCACGCACTGGATGATCTTTAATATCCCGGGCGATGCTACGTCGCTGCCAGAGGGAGTGAAGGCGGATTCGACGGTCGGTGTTCAGGCCGCGAATATCACGGGCCAGCCGGTGTTCTTCGGACCCTGCGCGCCTCCGGGACCGGTGCACCACTACACGTTTGAGCTCTTCGCTCTGGATACGAAACTCGATCTTCAAAAGGGCGCGAGCCGCGACGACGTACAGAAGGCGATGGAAGGCCACGTTCTGACCGGGACCGTACTAATCGGGTTGTTCCACCATCAGCCCGGTTTCCAGATGGGACCACCGCCGCGGTAACCGTTGTCGAAAACGGATCCGACAGAGGCGCAGCGAAACCTGCGCCTCTTTTTTTGTCTGATTCCTTACTGAGACGACCGCAAGAGGAAGAAATCGATACGACAGATGCGGCTCGTGGTGCTGCGGAGAGATTCCGTTGGCTAGAACAGTCCCGGGATTTTCAGGCCCATGATTCCGGGCACGGCGCCGGTTAAATCCTTCATTTGTTTGGACAACTCTTCATCGACCCGCCGCGTGGCTTCATTCACCGCGGAGAGAACCAGCTCTTGCAACATCTCCTGATCTTTGGCCTTGAAGATTTCCGGCTCGATGCGCACTTCGGTTAGCTGCTTTTGTCCGTTCATCTTCACCGACACCATGCCGCCCCCGGCGGACGCTTCGACGCTGAGTCCGTCGATACGCTTCTCAAGCGTCTCTTGCACCTGCCGGAACTGCGAGAGCATCTGTTGCAGTGCTTTTACTTCCATGGGTTATTCCTCGCCCGGGCGTTTGACTCTTGAAATCTGGCCGCCGAATTTTTCCAGCATCGCCCTAACGATCGGATCTTCTTCAAACCGGGCGCGCAATTCCGAAGTGCGTCCCATTCCCGCTCGCCCGGAATCCAGTTTAACACAGACGCGCAAAGGCTGGCCCACGACTTCCTGCACAGCTGTGCGCAATCTCTCCATCGCTTCGCGCGGCAGCATTTCCGTCAGAGTGCGATTCTCAGACGAAAAGAAAAGCCGAAACTCGCTGGCCTCTATCTCGCAGCGAGTGGCATGTTCCAGGAAAGACGACAACAATCGAGAGCTCTGAAGCATTGCTTTCACCGCATCCAGCTGTGCCGAAGCCAATCCGCCGGCGGCGTCCTCCGCCGTGCGAGCGACGATGCGAGGTGCCGACGCCGGAACCGGAACATTTGATGCGGGGCGCCCCGGTGCCGGTGCGATCGAAAGCTTTGATTCCGGTGCCGGAGCCATCCTCGCAGCGGCGCCTCCTGAAGAGGAAACCGAAACCGCTTGTGCCGAAGCGGCCGTTCGGGGAGGCGCACCCGACGTTGATTGGGCCGGTTTCGGTGGGACGCGATCCGCTCGCAGATCTCCAAGAATCTCCTCGAGCGGCGCGAGCCGTCGCGCGTTAACCAGTCGCAGCAGGCCCAACTCGAGATGCAAGCGCGGGTCCGGCTTGCGGCGCAGGTCGTCATCGGTTTCGAGCAGAATGTTGAAGAAGCGCGTCAAATCCTCTTCGCTGAACTTTGCGGCATGTTCAGCCAAGCGCGGGCGCTCGTCCTTCGGCGCTGCGACAAGCTCGGACTCGGCGCCACACACCCGGGCCACGAGCAGATTTCGGAAGTGCCGAATGGCCTCGCGGCAGAAATGCTGCAAATTTTGGCCGTCGCCGATGAGCCGGTGGACAAGGCCCAGCGCGCGTTCGGAGGATTGTTCTGCAATTGCCTCCACGAGATCGTCCAGTACACTTTCGGCGACAACGCCCAGCAGTTCGCGCACCTGCGCGTCGGAAATATCGTCGCCGGCATAGGCCATGGCCTGTTCCAACAGGGAGAGTCCGTCGCGCAAACTGCCTTCGGCGGCGCGCGCAAGCACAGCCACGGCAGCGGATTCGATCTTGAGGTTCTCTGACTGCACGATCCGCTCGATTTGACCGGAGATTTCCTGAAAAGTCAGCGAGCGAAACTGAAAGAGCTGCGCGCGCGATTTGATCGTCTCGACCAGATCCTCTGCGCGAGTAGTCGCCAGAATAAACACGACTCGCTCGGGAGGTTCCTCAAGGGTCTTAAGCAAGGCGTTCGACGCTTCATCGGTAAGTTGATGCGCTTCGTCGAGAATCACCACCTTGTAGCGGCTCGAGGCGGGAGCGTAGCGCACCATTTCACGCAGCTCGCGGATCTGATCAATGCCGCGGTTCGACGCCGCATCAATCTCGAGAACGTCAAGCGACGTCCCGGCGGAGATCTCGCGGCAGGAGTCGCACGTGCCGTCGGGCTGCGCCGTTGGTCCGTTCACGCAGTTCAGAGCTTTGGCCAGGATTCGCGCGGCCGTGGTTTTGCCTACGCCGCGCACGCCTGAGAAAATGTAGGCGTGTGCGACGCGATTCGATTCGATCGCATTCGCAAGCGTCCGCGTGACATGCTGTTGCCCGACAATTTCAGAGAACGTTTGCGGGCGATATTTTCGCGCGATGACTTTGTAGCTCATTTGGTCCTGTCTTCGGCCACCCGGTTGCCTCCGGCCGGCAGCAATAAGAGGAACTTCGGGTGATCCGCGGCACACGAAGCTGACCCGCTACCGTTGCTCCCTTCCGGGCCTGGCGGGGTTTGCGGGGAATCGTTGCACAGAGCCCGAAGTTCCACCGATCGCCGGTCTTCGTCGCAATTTTTCTTGCGATACGACCGCTTCGCGGAGTCTAGCATACCGACCTGCACCGCGAAAGAAGATGGCCGCTTCGGAAATTCGTCGACCCACCGATCGAACTTCGCTCGATCAGCGCTTGCACATTGCGCGTCACCGTTCTAGTCTTTCGGGGATCATGGCTCCGGATTTCATTGCCCTCGGAATTATTTGGTATATCGTTTTTCTATTTTCAACTACGTGTCATGAAGGCGCACATTCACTCGCCGCGCGCCTGGGCGGGGATCCCACCGCCTTTCACGGAGGCCAGGCAAGCTTAAATCCCCTGCCGCACATTCGCCGCTCCCCGTTCGGGATGGTTGTGGTGCCGCTCCTCACATACGTTCTCCCGCCGCACTGGATGTTCGGCTGGGCGAGTGCGCCCTACGATCCCGCGTGGCAGCGACAGTATCCTCACCGCGCGGCGTGGATGGCGCTGGCTGGCCCCGGGGCAAATTTCACACTGACAGCGCTTGCGGCCGTCGGCATTCGCGTGGGCGTGGCGCTCGGATACCTGCGCGTTCCGCAGTCGGTCGGCTTCGCGCACATCGCAGATGCCACCGGCCCGGGGGCAGCACAGTTTGTCGCGACGTTTTTGAGCATTCTTTTCGTTCTAAATGTGCTCCTGGGGACATTCAATCTCTTGCCGGTCCCGCCGCTTGATGGTCACACCGGTGTCACGCTATTCATGAGTCAAGCCGCAGCCGTGCGATTCCTGGACTGGACCAACAATCAGAATTTTGGACTGATAGGAATCGTGCTGGCCTGGGTCCTGTATGACCGAATCTTCGCGGGGATTTTCCGCATCGCGCTCGCACTTCTTTATCCGGGGTCGCGCTGGGGTTGATGGGTACAAACTCGGGATTCGGCGCGCCAGGGGCGTTGCCGAGTGAGTCTTCCGCAGGCGCCCCACGTAGAATTGCGGTTCACAGAGTAATCCGGTCTTGCGGAATCGAACTTCTTGCGGGGAAACGCGTTGCGGTTCCCGCGGGTCCCCGCATCGGGCAGGGACCTGCAGGCGCACAGACCCGCAACGGCGTGCTCACCGCGCGCATCCGCGGCACCGGCCGGACAAGCCTCTACCGCTGCCCCACAAGTGATGTTAAGCATGCCGCCGTTCGGGCTGGAGCGCAAAACGGCGTACGATTGCTCCCGCGTGAGAGTCATGCGAGAGCAACGAGCATCGGCGAATATGGGCGAGTGCGCCGGTGTTCAGTTGCCGCCTGAAGTGTATGAAGCGTTATGAAGGAGCGATTCGGGAAGTGACAAGGTCGAGTCCATGCGCACCAAGAACCCCGTCTGCGCCGGTAGATCAACGTCCTTCCCTTTCTTTGCGACGACGTAGGCGGTGCCGCCAACTAGTCCAAACACTGTGCCGCGCAAGACGTGACTAAAGATCAGTCCTACGGTTGAACCGCCCGCGGTTCCGATCGCTACGTCCTCGACATCGCCTTTGATACCGCGATTCTCCTGCACGACCTCGCCCTCGACGGTCTTCAGGTCCTTCCGTTCCTTGGTCGTTTCTGTTCCGCCGCTATAGATGGAAAGAATACTCAACTTTGCCGGGAAGATCCGGCTCTCTACCTCGATGGAGCTAAATGCCAGATTCATCGAGGCCCCGCCTCGGAACATGGAGAACAATTTGGGGCGATCGACAGTCCTGATTGTGCCGTGAACCTTGGCTCCGGCGGGAAGGATCAACTGGTTGCCCGAGAACACCGGTTCCGCAACGATCGCAGTGAACGGATCGCCGTCGTGGGCGACGCTGCTGCTCAGTCCGTTTACCAGCGTAAGACGCACCTGGGTACCGGGGATTACTTGATTGGCCTGCGCGTAAACCGCCGGGCTCAACCATAGAGCGAGTGAGGCCACGGCGCATAGAGTAACGAATCGTTTCATTGAATCCTCCTGTGTCCCGTGGAGAAACGCATAAGTTTCCGCAGGGATGGACCCGTGGCAAGAGTGAACGAACCTGTTGCTTAGGGTGAAATTCCGGAATAGCGGCGCGGGAGAATCTCCAGCGTTGCCTCCGGAGGGCCCCGTGTCGTGGGGATTGCCGCTGGCGCAGCGGTTTGGGTGCGGAGGATGCACCCGGCAGATAAGATACATCAACTGCCGGAGCGGTTGCTCGAAAAATCAAGGGGGTTTCGTAGTTCGACATCCCCGCCGGCCCGGGTGGCAAACGCCTTGAAGCGCGACCCGGGCATGCGTCGCAAACTGGCGTTTCACGTTCCTGGTACGTGGACGGGCAGCGCCGCAGAGGTCAGGTTTACGATTTCGCTACAGGGCTCGATGAAGCCTCTGCTGGGTGCTGGAGCCATGAGGTACGCTGCCATACATGCAAGACAGAAAAAAGTTGGGGTTGATGGCGGCCGGACTCACGCTGCTCCCGATGCTCATGGTGTTTCCGATGCTCGCCGCGGCCCATTTCGGACCCTCCGGACCGGCGAGGGTTTGGCCGGTTCTGCTCTACGCACCCCTGGCGATGTGGATGCAGATTCGGGCGATTGGCATGATGTTCGATATGTACCGAAACGGCCGCGATCCCATACTGATCGCGATACTTCCCCTCGGACTAGTTTCCATCTGCACCTATGCGCTTAGCGGATTTCTCATTGTCCTTGCGCTCCCCGCGTTCCTTTCCTCGATTCCATTGAGCTAAACCGTCTCCCGAGAGAGAGTCAACGAATCACGGCCACGGGTTGTTGGCCTCCGAATTTACGTTGACACCACCTTACACCGGGAATACGCTCCGTTGAGTCGAAGGCCCTTTTATTGGGATTTTGAGCTGGGAGGGCAGCATGAACCTGAAACCCGATGTGGGGGTCACACGGATCGCACTTTCAGAACGCGAGATCGAAGTCCTGCTCCTGCGCGCTTCAGAATGCGCTAAGGGAAGCCCGCTCCGCTTGGTGAAGCAGTCGAAACCAGTTCTCCGGCCGGTTCGAAGATCCTCCCGTTCGGCCGCTTAAGTTCTGCTAGACGTCTGCGCCGTATATGCCGGAGACGCGCTCGCTGCGATCTTGGGTCCAGCGGTGGCTGCGCGAGAATCGCCGACCCACAGCACCGTGTTCCTGTCCATCCACGCATTGACCTTGAGTGACTGGAACACCCACCGGCCGTTGCGCTTGACGCAGAAGTTGTCCCACGTGCCGATGCCGAAAACGAAGTTCGTGCGGTACTCCACGTTGTATTGCAAGATCGAGAAAAACGCCTTCACACGCGCGCCCTCTCCTTCAGCTTGAATGACGAAGTGGTTTGCCAGGTGCTGCCGTCCGATCCACCAGCTTGGTCGGTCATACCAAAGCTCTTCGAAGGCGCGGCGAATTTTCTCGTGCCCGACCAACTTTCCTTGCCACAGGTGATCAAGCAGCGCGTCCTCAGCGAAGCATTGCAACACTCCGTCGGCATCGCCGGAATCAATCGCCCAGGCGTACTTGGCGAAAAGCTCCATAATATCAAGCCGATCTTCGGCGGAAAGCTTGGCAATAGCATCGGACATGGTGACATCTCCCTGGTGGAATCGAAATTGTCAGCAGGTCACGCCGAACAGCGCGAATCCTGCCTGTCGGCGATAGTATGCGCGCGCGAGCGTTATTGCAATACGCTCGCAGGTGATTGAAACGGGGGAATGGCTCCGGGGCCTGGACTCGAACCAGGATAACCAGCTCCAAAGGCTGGCGTGCTACCAATTGCACTACCCCGGATTAGCGCAAGAAAGTGTAGCAGAGATTTTAGCGTTCTGTAGCCGGCGCCGGAGCGCACCGGCTCTGCCGTTTGCTGCGCTGCCGCCAATTTGTTAGGCTTCTGAAGCCCGATCGTGCGGAGAGGTGTCCGAGCGGTTTAAGGAGCACGCTTGGAAAGCGTGTGTTGGGGAAACTCAACCGTGGGTTCGAATCCCACCCTCTCCGCCACTTCCGCGAAACTTGTGAGCGAATTCCACGACTTGCCGGCCGACCGTAGCCAGTTGTAGCCCGACCTTCCCATCACTGCACGCACCTGAGGTGTCAAAGACCGGTTCGGTTGAATTCAGGGTTGCACCGAACGGCGTCGGCCATCCCCGAAGGGCATGCACGATCGATCGCAGAGCCGCAAGCGTACTCACGCAGGCTTGCCACCCAGCGGCGGTGACGATACAGCCGACGGCACGCCCGTCAAGGTAGCATCGCTCGTCGTCTCGCAGATCATCGAGAAGATCCAGCGCGTTCTTCACCAGCCCGGAAACGCCGCCGTGATAACCCGGACTTGCGACGATCACTCCGTCGGCCTTCCTCACCATTTCCACGAGCTGACGCTGCTCGTCGTTTCGCTCTGGATTTTCCGGCGCGTAATGCGGAAGCCGTGACAGGAACACCCCGTCGAAAAGGAATGTACGCGCACCCGCTACCTCAGCCGCCTGCAGTGAAATCCGGAGTGCACGATCGGTCGATGACGAAGCTCTGGTCGTGCCCCCAATGCCTACCACGAGGGGTCTGGCCAAATCCGCCTCATGAGGTGTGTCGGTGACCGCGCGGGGGGTCATCTCACGCGCCCTGCATGGCCCGCATGCCGAGAGTCTCGAGCAGCCGGTGATCGGCGTCCGCGCTGGGATTTGGCGTTGTCAAAAGCTTTTCGCCCGAGAAAATGGAATTTGCTCCCGCGAGAAAGCACAATGTGACCCCTTCCTGCGAGAGCGCCCGGCGCCCGGCCGCGAGACGGACCCTTGAAGCAGGCATCAGAATCCGCGCGGTCGCGATGGTGCGAACCATCACGAGCGGATCTAATTCTTCTGCGTCACCGAGCGGAGTTCCTTTGTTCGCAACCAGCATGTTGATTGGAACGCTTTCCGGATGTGGATCGAGACGCGAAAGCTGTTCAAGCAGGCTCACACGGTCCTCATCGGTCTCACCCATTCCCAGAATTCCGCCGCAGCAAACTGTGATACCGGCCTTGCGCACGTGTGCTATCGTCCGCAGGCGATCCTCGTAGACCCTGGTTGTGATGATTTCGCCATAGAATTCCGGTGACGTATCGAGATTGTGGTTGTAGGCGCTCAGGCCCGCTTCCTTTAACCGTTGGGCCTGGGATTCCGTCAGCATGCCTAGCGTGCAGCAAACCTCCATGTCGAGCGCCGCGACTCCACGCACCATCTCAAGCACGCGATCGAATTCCTTGCCGTCGGAAACCTGCCTCCATGCCGCTCCCATACAGAATCGCGTCGAGCCTTGGGCCTTCGCGCGTTTTGCGGCATGCATCACGTCGTTCTGGTCCATCAGTTCCTGCCGCGGAACACCCGCCTTGTAGTGGGCGCTCTGGGAACAGTAGGCGCAGTCCTCCGGGCAGCCGCCGGTCTTGATTGAAAGCAGGCTGCAAAGCTGGACTTCTTCAGGGCGATGAAATTGGCGGTGGGCCACCTGCGCTTGAAAGATCAGTTCGGGAAGGGAAAGATGGTAGATCTGGCGTATTTCCTCTCGCGTCCAGTCATGGCGCAATCCCATCGGCTTTAGACCTCTTTTCGCCGTCAAAGATATCAAACTCGGAACCTCGCGCGGGGCAAAAAGTCAGAAGCCGGGAGTCAAATCGCTGGATCTGTCTTACCATGCGGTACATGGACGACCTGACTCGCACACCGAAGACCGACCCGACCGAAATATTCCGCCAACGCGACGGAATCTACGCGCCAGAGCTTGTCGCTGCCGCGATCGTCGACCTGGATTTCTTTTCCTGGCTCGCGAAATCGCCCGCAGACGCACCGACGATCTGCACTGCACTGGGACTTGCGCAGAGGGCGGCCGACGTAATGCTCACGCTGTTTTGCGCGATGGGCTACATCGACAACAAAAACGGAAGGTTCGACCTCACGGAACTCTCGCGCGAGTTTCTGCTGCGGGACTCGCCTTGGTTCGTCGGGCCGTATTTCGCGCAGTTCGTCGAACGTCCCGTTTACAAGGGACTGCTCGAAACGCTGCGCACGGACAAGCCCGGATGGTCCGGTGCGGTTGACCGAAAGCCTTGGGCCGAGGCAATGGAAGACGACCTATTTGCCGAGCAGTTCACCGGCACCATGGATTCACGCGGAAGGTATGTCGGCCCGGCTCTGGCAGCGCAGCTTGATCTGAAGCCTAACCGCGGGCTGCTTGACATTGCCGGCGGATCAGGCATTTACGCCTGCTGCATTGCCGCCAGGCACCCTCACTTGAAAGCCGCCGTATTTGAAAAGCCGCCGGTCGACCGCGTCACCCGGAAGTGCATCGCCAAACGCGGCTTCGCCGAGCGCGTCAGCGTGGCCTCGGGGGACATGCTTCGCGAGCCACTCCCTACGGGCTACGACGTCCATCTGTGGTCAAACGCCTTGCACGATTGGAACGAAGCGACCGTGAAGCTGCTGTTGGAGAAGTCCTATGAGGCGCTTCCGCCCGGCGGGCTCGTCGTGGTACACGACCGGCATCTGAATCGCTCGAAAACCGGACCGTTGCGCATTGCTGCACATTCGGTCTTCCTCATGGCGGGCACCGAAGGGAGGTATTACTCGATCGCGGAGATGGAGGAGTTTCTTGTCACCGTCGGCTTTGCAGCCCCCGAGTATCGCGACGTCCTGCTGGATTACAGCATCCTGACAGCGCGCAAGCCGACATAGACAGCTTCCTGTTTCGGGTTAGGGCTTCTCCCACTTCCCAGTTTCAGCGGAGCGAAACACGGCATCAATCACCGCCATGTTGAGAATCGCATCTTCCAGCGGAACGGGAACCTCGCCGGCCTCGCGTATCGCTTTCGAAAACAGGTCACCTTGAATCGTAAACTGATCGCACGTCTGGATCGTTTCGATTGCCGCTCCCGACCCTGACGGATCGCCGCCGTCATCAAACAATATCTGCGTCGGCTCTTCGGTTGACGGGTTGAACGGCCGCTCGATGCCGATGCGGCCTTGCGTGCCGAGGAAATGCATTCGCTGATGATAGACCAGCTGTGTGCTACAGGTGAAGACGCACTGTCCCGAGGGGAATTCAAGTATCGCCGAAGTCAGGCGGTCGGTCTTCATTTCCGGGTCGCGTTCGATCAGGCCCATCACCCGGGAGGGCTCGTCGCCGAAGATGAAGCGGGAAATCGTGATCGGATAGCACCCGATGTCAAGCAGCGCGCCTCCTCCGTATTCGAGCCGGTTGCGAATGTTTTTCGGATCCCGGTTGAAGTACCCGAAAAATCCCGATACGAGCCGCAATTGGCCGATGCGCCCTGTGCGGATCAGCTCCCGCGCGCGGAGCCATCGAGGATGCGTCCGCACCATGAAAGCCTCGCCGATCTTGACTCCGGCGCGATCGCGCGCGCTGGCGAGGGTTCGCGCTTCGGCCGCGTTCATGCCGATGGGCTTTTCGCACAGTACGTGTTTGCCGGCCTGAGCAGCGCGGACCGACCAGGGAACGTGAAGGTTGTTGGGCAGGGGATTGTAGATTGCTTCGATTTCCGGATCGGCCAAAAGCTCTTCGTATGACCCGTATGCTTTTGGAATGCCGAGGGTTTTGGCCGCTTGTTCGGCGCCGCTTGGTTTGCGCGATGCGATCGCCGCGATTTCGCTCCAAGCACTGTTTTGCATCGCCGGGATCACCCGGCGAAGCGCAATCGAGGCTGCGCCCAGCACTCCCCATCGAACCTTGCGAGGCACCGCTTTCCTCCTGCTTGGAATGGCAGGGCGATTCTATCGCGGACTTCTGTAATGCGCTCGATTCCCGGTCTGATTCGCGCGGCTTGAATCTTACGTCGTCGTACTGCCAGCGGACTGATCGTCGAGATTTGTTTGCCCAATTTCGCACGGGGCGCAGCCCGCCCGTGACTCATTCTTGGAGAAATCAGATCAAGAGCTGGTGGACGTGGCGTCGCGAGCTGCAGCGGACCCGGCGGAGGATTGTTGCAAGATCCGCCGCCCAACTCATTCCATTCCACGAGCCCGACTGCGGAGAACCGCACCGAGCGCCAAGCTAGCGAGCCGCCGCAGTAACTGGTTTTTTCGAAGCCCGGGCGCCTGCCACATCCGCGAGCCCCGCGAGCAGATCCTCCACCAGGTCCTCCGCGTTCTCGCAGCCCGGCGACAACCGGAGCAGGGTATCGGACAGGCCAAGCTGTGCGCGCGCCTCCGGGGGAATCGAGGCATGTGTCATGGTCGCCGGATGGCACAGCAGCGATTTCACTCCGCCGAGGCTTTCGGCGAGCGTGAAATAACGCCGCGACGACGCGAATGCGACCACTTCCTCGGCGGTGCCTTCCAGCTCAAACGACACCATTCCGCCGAAGCCGGTCATCTGCCGCCGGGCAACGTCGTGGCCGGGATGACTCGCAAGGCCAGGGAAGTACACTCGGCGCACGAGCTCATGTCCATCCAGGGCCTTGGCGATGGCGGTCGCATTTTCCTGGTGGCGCAGCATTCTGAGTTCCAGCGTCTTCAATCCGCGCATGGTAAGCCAGCAGTCAAACGGTGAAGGAACCGCGCCGGTGGCGTTCTGAAGAAACTTGATCGGCTCGAACACGGCCGCTTCTTTTGCCAGAGCCGCGCCTTGCACCGTATCGGAATGGCCCGCGAGATACTTCGTTACGCTGTGGACCACGATGTCGGCGCCCAGCTCAAACGGCTGCTGGAAGCAGGGGGTTGCAAACGTATTGTCCACCGCCACCAGTGCACCGCGCGCGTGCGCCAGCTTGCTGATCGCCGCGATGTCATTGATCAACAGCCGCGGATTTGTCGGAGTCTCGATCCATACCATTCGCGTCTTGTTTGAAAGTGCGGCCTCAACGGCCTTCAAATCCGATGTGTCGATCTGCTTTGTCACCACGCCAATCGGCTGATACACCTTGTTCAAGATTCGATACGTGCCACCGTATACGTCGAGCGGAATGATAATTTCGTCGCCGGGGCGTAGATAGGCCTGCAGCACGGCGTTCTCGGCAGCCAATCCGGAAGCGAAAGCAGCCGCAAACGGCACACCCTCCAGCTCCGCCAGCACCGTCTCCAGCCTCTGGCGTGTGGGATTGTTGGTTCGCGAGTAGGAAAAGCCCTTGTCCTGTCCGGGCGCTTCCTGTTCGTAGGTCGACGTCTGAAAAATCGGGGCAACCAGCGCGCCCGTTTCCGGTTCCGAAGGCTGGCCCGCGTGAATCGTTCTTGTAGCGAATTTCATGGTGTTACTCCCTTTGCGCCCGTGCAAACCGGGCCGTGCGCGTGTGGCAAGGCCCAGCGGTCAATCGGTGCGCCGCAATAGAAAAGCACGACAGCCCCGCAAAGCAGGGCCCGTACTGTTCTGAGATACAGTTTGGGAGTTGAATCTTCAATCGACCGGGGTTCCGGTCAACTGAGGATCTTATCTCTCCCCACTGGGCAGGAATTAGCACCTTGGCACGAGGACCAGGTTGCTGTGGCTTCGCAGGGCCTGTCCCCTCAGCCACTCTGGATAAGCGCTGCTGGTAAGGCAGCGGGGAAATCGTAGCAAAACGCGAGCATTTCCGTCAATACCAGGCCATGCAATGTCGCCGCAAGTGGTGGCGGGCATCGCGAGAACGGGTATATACTCCGCCCCGCTGCTGCTGCCACGCGGGAATCCCGGCTCAGCAGCGCTCGAGATACGCTCTGTCCCGATTGCTGGGACATTTTCAAGAATGGGAGATAACAAACATGTCTTTGACGATGACCGACCGAGACGTGGATGGCGTGACCGTTGTCGCTCTTGACGGCCGCATCGTACTCGGGGAAGAGACCAGCGCCTTTCGGGAAAGGATCAAGGGATTCCTTGCCGAGGGAAAGAAGAAGATCCTGTTGAACCTGGAGAATATTACGCTGATTGACAGCACCGGCCTAGGTACGCTGGTATCCGCACATCACAGCGCTGCTTCCCGAGGTGCATCGGTCCGTCTTTGCCATCTGGGATCGAAATTCCAGGAAGTGCTCCAAGTTACCAAACTGCTCACGGTATTCGATGTCTCCGACACGGAGGCCGACGGCATCCGCAGCTTTTCGAAGTAGCGCTGGCTCCCGCCGGATAGGCTGAAGCGAAACGGTCGGCCGTCGGGGCGCCCGGTCCCGGCCGGCGCCGCGTTTTCGGTCCGACTTCGCGTGTTACAATCTCCGATTTGAGTCGCTTAAATGTCTGACATTTCGTCCAACGGCGAAACTGGCCTCGAGGTCGTCGCTCCCGACGGATCTCGCCGCTTCGTTCGCGTCGCCGAGACACCGTTTCTCATCGGGCGAGCCGGCGAGACCGCCACGCATCTCCAGCTCCGGGACCCGCGCATTTCGCGGCGATGTGCTGCCCTTGTTTCCGAGGATGGCCGCTGCCACCTCGAAGATCGCGGCCAGCGTCACGGGATCTTCGTCAACGGCGAAAAGGTCACCCGCCGCATCCTGGAAGACGGCGACGTCATCAGCTTCGGTGTTGAGAATTTCTACGAACTAATTTTCCGGTCCTCGCTGCACGACACCACCCTCCCCGAGCTCCTGAGCCGGATCGATGGTCTATCCAGTTCCGACGCACCCCAGGGCGGCCTCCACAAACTCAATCTCTTGCTTGAGGCGACCGCGCTTCTTCACTCCCGGCTTCCGCTCGAGGCTGTGCTCGGCACCATGCTGGACCATGCCGTCGCGATCACCGATGCCGATCGGGGGTTCCTGCTCGAGGCTCACTCCACGGGGCCGCTTCGCGTGAGGCTGGCTCGCGGCCGCGGCGGCGCGCGTCTGTCGCCGGCCGAGGCGTCTCCCAGCCAGACGGCATTGCGCCAGGCGCTTGAAGAGCAAGCGGCCATCATCACCGAGGACTTAGCTCAGGCGGATCAGGCCCTGAAGGCGGCAGAAAGCATCATCGCGCAGCGCCTTCGCGCCGTCGTTGTGATTCCGCTCTACGCGATGTCTCGGGCCAGCTCCTCGGACTCCGCCGTTCATAATAAGCGTGGAGATTTTCTTGGCGTCGTCTATCTGGATTCCCGCCGTCCGGCCGCTTTTTCGAAGCTCGATCGGAGGATTCTGGATGCTCTTGCCGTTGAAGCCGCCAGCATTCTCGATAACGCGCGCCTGGTCGAGCACGAACGCGAACGCGAGCGCATGGAGCAGCAAATCGGCATCGCCCGTGACATCCAGCAGGCGCTACTTCCGCGTGGCTTCGCCGATTACCCTCATCTGGGCGTTACCGGCATCAATCTCCCCTGCCTGACAGTCGGAGGCGACTATTTTGACGTTTTCCCCATGGGGGAGGACCGCACCGCCTTCATCATCGCCGACGTTTCCGGAAAAGGTCTTGGTGCCGCGCTCCTTACGACCATGCTCCAGGGGGCGCTTTCGGCGATGCGAATCGGTATTGAACCGGCGCGAGTCGTCGATCACATTAATCAGTTTCTGTGCGAGCACGTTGAACTGGCCCGCTACGCCACCATGTTTTTCGGGATCCTCGGCCTGGACGGCGAGCTGGAATTCATCAACGCCGGCCATCCCTCTCCGTTTCTTCTCCGCCGCGGAGAGATCGACGAGCCTTTCACCGAGGGCTCCTATCCAGTTGGCCTGATGCCGGGAACTCAGTACTCCGCGGCCCGTCTGAAGCTCCGGCCGGGCGATACGCTGGTCCTTTTCAGCGATGGCGTCACCGAAGCCATGGATCCGGACCTCAACATGTATGGTGGTCCCCGTCTTCGTGAAGTCCTTGCCGACCTGCATGAAGCCTCCCTGAGTCATGTGCAGAAGACCATTTTGGCATCCATTGAAACCTTCACGCGCGGGGCAGCCCAGGCTGATGACATCACCCTCCTATTGGTGCGATATCGACCTACACCGGCAGCCTGACCCCCGCCAGGAGCTCCCTAGCGCGCCGGCTGTCCCCGGGGGCGGTAATTCCCTCGCGTCGGACCTCATCAAATCAGTGGACAGTCCCCCGGCGCCTCGATCTAATGAAATGGGCGGGAACAGCGGAGCGGTGTCTGAGGGAGATAGGTGATGAGACACGTTGCGTTTCTGTGCGGGATTTTCCTGATTCTTGCGTTCACGGCCGGAGCCCAGGTGAATTCGGGGCCTTCGCTGCTGTTGGGATCGCCCATGCCCGCATTCGAGCTTGCGACTCCCACACCGGCGGCCGAGCCGGTGCCCGGTGCCGATCCCCTGGCGCTGGGTGCTCCGCCCGAGCCTGAACCGCAAGGCGTGTACGGAGTTATCCAGAACTACAACTGGCAAGCCTACGTCGGATTTACGCACTTCGTGTTTTACGAGCTCCCTGGCGTTACCGGCAATCTAAATGGTTTCAACATGTCCCTCGCCTACTATCCTCACGGAGGCCATTTCGCGGGTGATGGTGAGTTTGCGGCCGCGTTCGCGCCCAATAGCGCAGTGAATACGAGAATCGAGATGGGATTGGGTGGGGTGCGCTACCGCATCGAGCTCTCTCAAGAGGTGGAGATATGGGCGCACGGCATGGTGGGCGGGGCGAAGTTTCTGCCACAAACACCGTTTGGCAGCGAGGGAGCCTTCGCCTTCGCGGCCGGCGGCGGAGTTGATTTCAGCCCCCACCACAAGCGACTCGGCTTTCGGCTGCAGGGGGACATGGTAGGCACTCGGTTCTTCGGCACTCACCAGTACAACCCAAAGGTCTCGGTCGGCGTCGTTTACAAGTTCTAGCCGAACGCCGAAACGGGCCCGGCAGCATGCGAGCGCCTTCGATTCCCCTTAGAGCTTGTACCCGATCTTGCGGACGAACTCGCGGCGCTGCGCTGCTTGCTGCGCGCTCTCGACGCCCTGGGGCGGGCTGCCATCCACGACTCCCAGCACGGCGCGCCCCTGTTCGGTTTGTGCGACGATCACTTCCACAGGGTTTGCCGTGGCGCAGAAGATCGTACACACCTCAAAGCAGTCCCGGACGCGCCCGAGTAAGTTAATCGGAAACGCCTCCCGGAGCAGGAGGACGAAGACGTGGCCTGCGCCAATCGCTTGAGCGTTCCTCACGGCCGCGCTCCGCAACTCCTCATCATTGGATTCCACGCGCACTAGACACGGTCCGGAAGCTTCGTTGAATGCCACTGCAAATTTGGCGCCGGGCACTGTGTTGACCGCCACCTCGTAGAGATCCTCCGCGGTTTTAATGAAGTGCGATTGTCCGAGGATCAGATTAGCGTCCTTCGGAATTTCTAGCCGAACGCTTAGCAAATCCATATTTTCATCCCTCGCATGAAAAAAATTCCCACTATTGGAATCGGCCCAAAGCGCCGTCTCGTCCGTCACTTCAAGAATCCCGCTTTTTAAAAGCGAATTCGTGAGCCGCCGCGCACCCCGTTATTGGCAGTCTACGTGCTAGAAAATTTCCAGCGTCCGAACTACGGATGATGCATCCAACCGGGTGGAGTGGGTCAAACGCATGTTTGTCAGGAGTCTGCAGCAGGCGAAACGTTTTCTGAAGATTCTGTTCGGATTCACGCTGCTTGCCCTGGGCGTCGTGATGATCGTGACGCCCGGTCCGGGCTGGCTGACGATCTTGCTGGGATTGGGAGTCCTGGCAGCAGAGTTCGTCTGGGCGCGCCGCCTGCTTGACAGGCTGAAACAGCAGGGTGGTCGCATTCGCGACTCCGTTTTCCCTCGAAACGATAGTACCGATCGCGCCGCCTGATTCGTCTCTGAGCTCCATTTCCTGCTTTCGAACGATTCCCAACTGTGGTTTCATGCCCCGTGGTTCTAAGGAGGCGTCCGTGAGCGGCAACTCTCCCAACAAATGGGCCGGGAAGTGGGCATTGGTCACCGGGGCGAGCGCCGGAATTGGCCTGGCATTGGCTGAAGAGCTGGCCGCCGGAGGTACGCATCTGGTTCTCACGGCTCGCAGGATCGATCGGCTGCAAAGGATGGCTGCTGATCTGTCGGCGAAGCACGGAATCAAGGTCGAAGTCTTCGCATCGGATCTCACCCGGTCCGAAGCGCCGTCAGAAATTCTGGGATTTACGAACGGGAAGGGTATCGAAGTCGAGCTACTGGTGAACAATGCCGGATTTGGCGCCTTCGGGTATCTCCATGAGATCCCGGAACCGCGCATGCTTGAGATGATCCAGGTGAACTGCTCTGCCGTCGTAGAACTCACCCGTTTGTACGTTCCGGCCATGGTTGGTCGAAGGCACGGCGATGTCCTGATCGTTGCATCGATCGCTGGTTTCCAGGCCGTTCCATTCAATTCGGTGTACGCGGCGACAAAGGCGTTCGATCTGATCTTCGCCGAGGGAATCGCCGAGGAGCTCCGCGAATTCGGGGTCCATGTCTGCGCGTTGTGTCCCGGCTCGACGACCACAGAGTTCCAGAGCGTGGCGCAGCAGCCGGATCGCGTGTTCCGCAGTGCCGAAACGGCGGAAAAGGTCGCCCGCGTGGGTCTCGCCGGGCTCGCGCAGGGCAAAAGCTGCGTGATTTCAGGAGCAAAGAACCGGCTGATGCTGGAAGGAGAAAGACTTGCACCGCGGCGATTCATTGCCAGGATGGCCGCGAAGATGATGCGCCCTTCTGAATCGTAGTAATGCCCCAGGCTTCAATCTCGCGACCCAAGGATCTATCCCTTTGAGAGCAACCTGCCAAAGCCCGGCGCGCGCCCGCTGAGTCCGAGCAGGCGAACACCTGCCCATAGGGCGTGCGGCAGGCTTGAAACGACAGGTACCTTGCAGCGCTCTTCGAGTGGCGCGAGCAGCTCCAGAGTTTTTAGTGCGCCGCAGGACACCAGCAGGGCGTCTGCCTTCGGGGCCGTTTGCCAAACCCCGGCGCTGAAATTCAACAGCTCCTCGGACGTTACCGGAGGCCTGTCTTGGAATCTCTCGATACCCATGCCTTTAATTACCAGTACCTCGAATCCTGACTCCTTAAGAAAAAGGCGCAGGCGGTGGCTCACGTCATCGTTATAAGCGGTGGCAACTGCGAGTCGGTGCCCGCCTACCGCTTTCAGGCCTTCGACAATCGCTGTGCTCATCGTTGTCGAGGGTAGCCCGGTGGCCTTGGAAATACTGTCCTGCAATTGCTGATTAAAGGCCCAGCCCCTGTAGAAGGTCAGAGATGTGCCCATGACCGCGATCGCGCTAGCTCCGCCGGCGGCCAGGTCACGCGCAGCCGGGACGATTCGGCCGACGACCTGATCGTAACCTTCCGGGGTCATTCGCTCCAGTCCCACGCCCGTCGCCAGGAATCGAATACCTGACGGATACATGAGGTATGCCTCTGGTGGAACCGGCGTGTTGGCGGGCGGGAAGATCATGCCCAGGACGGGCTCGCCTGCGCCTCGCGTCGAAAGCTCCAGGCTCGCAACCGCAATACCAGCAGTCGTGATCTTCAGGAACTCGCGTCGCGAGCTGTCGGTCATGCCTGGCTCACTCGTTCTCTCGAGGTCGGGGCAGTGGCGAGTACCGCAGGCCCGGGAAAAGCCGAGACCCCTGAAATGTAGTGATCAAAGACGTTCGCTGCGCCCTGCTCTGATGCAGATAGCGTGGTCGCCAATCCGTTTAGTTTGTGACTGAACAAGCGGCATACCGGAGCGGATAGCAAGACTCTTGGGACCGGCATGCCGATACGAAACTCGCACGAACCGGTCAATTCTGCAAGCAGGAGTTCCGGTGGACTCCGGCAATGGCACAGTGTACGATCCCGGTCCCTACGTTGGGCAATTCTTACTTCTGAGGAGATCGTTCGAATGACCGTAGAAGCTTTTCCGCAGTCCTACCGCGGAGTCCGCTGCTTGTCCTGCCGCCAGCCAATTCCCCGGCCGGCGATATTGTTCAGGATGGGCTCAAAGCTCGTAGGCAGCGGTCCGGATTCCGCGCTGGAGCATCCCATCAAAGTCTTAAGCCTTCGATGCCGGGCGTGTGAGCGGGAAAAGCCGCACAGGACGACTGACGTTACAAATTTCGAAGGTGCGCCTCGGGCGCGCAACTCCCGTTCCCATGTGGGATCCGGCAAGCGCCCCCTTGTCCCAGGTTCCTCGACTGGTGATGAGTCCTGACCGCTTGGGCGGCAGACCCGAGACCGGCTATCGCCGATGCTTCCTTGAGGCGTATGATCCGTGATCGAATGTGCGGCAAGGCGTGGTGCGCACGGAAAGAAGAGCCATGAACGCTAAATCGGGCGCTCAGGAACAACTTCAGGTAATTCAGAACGACATCCTCGGTCTCAGCCACCGGATCCATGCCAACCCCGAACTCGGTTTCGAAGAGGTGAAGGCGTCGACCTGGCTTGCCGAAATGCTGGCGGACGCCGGGATGGCCGTCACGCTGGGGGTCTGCGACCTGCCCACCGCCTTTGTGGCCCGGACAGGGAATGGCCCCCTGCACATTGCTATATGCGCCGAGTATGACAGCCTGCCCGGGATCGGCCACGCCTGCGGGCACAACCTGATCGCGGCGATGGCAGCGGGAGCCGGTATAGCGGCCGGAAAAGTGGCTGACGACGTAGGGTTGACCGTCAGCGTGATCGGCACGCCGGCGGAGGAAACCGGCAACGCCGGGGGAAAGATACTGATGCTTGAAAGAGGCGCCTTTGCCGGGGTCCATGCGGCCATGATGGTGCATCCGGCGCCCATGGAAATGCTCGAGTCGCACATCATCGCCGCGGCCATGTTCGACGTCTACTACACCGGCAAGGAAGCGCACGCGGCCGCGTTCCCGGAGCAGGGGATCAACGCCGCCGACGCGCTCACCGTTGCGCAGACCGCCATTGGCCTGCTGCGTCAGCATTTGAGGCGGAGCGACCGCGTTCATGGCATTGTTACCCACGGAGGCGACGCACCCAACGTGGTTCCGGCGCACACGTCGGCGAAATACATTGTGCGCGGCGAGAATTTGAAGGATCTCGAGGATGTGCGGGCGAAAGTCTACCGCTGCTTTGAAGCCGGGGCGATAGCCACCGGAGCGAAGCTCGAAATTCGGGGTGGCGACAAACCGTACGCGGAAATGCGATTCGACCAGGAAATAAATCGGATCTACAAACGGAACGCGGAAGCTGCGGGCCGCACATTTCCCGAACTCGGTCCGGCAATGCAGAAAGTGACCGCGTCAACCGACATGGGCAACGTCTCGCATGCGATTGCTTCAATCCATCCCATGATTGGAATCAACTCCTTGCCGGCGGTGAATCACCAGCCGGAATTTACGGCGCACTGCGTCACCCACGAGGCCGATCGGGCAGTGAGGGAAGGCGCTCTTGCCATGGCCTGGACGGCCATCGAAATGGCCGGCAACGCAGGATTACGCGAACGCCTGCGAACCGGCTCCTAGGCCCTCAGCCGCAATCAAAGACCCCGGATCTTGAAAACAAACCTCTTTGGGCAAGCTCGATAGGCCGTCAAGTCTGAGCCGCTTCAGGGTGGATCGAGCCGGTTACTGGACAAGGTAAAGCGCGGAAGTTACGGGAGCGCATAGACCATAAGGGCCTGATCGCTGCCCTGGCCTCCGCCCGCTACCATGATGGCGACGTACTGCTTTCCATTCCTGCCCCGATAGGTGATCGGCACGGCGGTCGCGGTGTACTCGAGCTTGGTCGACCAGAGCTCCTTGCCGGTTCTTGAATCAAAGGCGCGGAAGCGGTTGTCGTTGGTGGCTCCGATGAAGACAAGTCCGCCTGCGGTTGCGATTGGACCTGCGAACGCGCCTGCCCGCCCGGTACGCTGCTTCGATTCGGGAAGTTCTTCGGTAATTCCCAGCGGCACTGTCCAGGCAATCTCGCCGGTGTTGATGTTGACGGCGGACAAGGACTCCCAGGGCGGTTTCTGACACGGCAAGTTGCCAATGACCTTGCCTTTCGCGTCTTTTGCGGGCGCGCTGAACCCGCCGTACTGGCCGGCACCGCCGCGATGGTATTCAACCTCTGTACCTGCGGTTTGCGCGTTGTATTTCGGATTCTTTTCAAGAAATCCGCTCGAACCCGAGTTCTGCATATTGACGAACACGTATCCCATGCGCGGGTCAGATGCCGCGCCTCCCCAGTTGGCGCCTCCAGTGGCGCCGGGGAAAATCAAAGTCATCTTGGTATCGGAGGGCGATGAATGTACGACCCACGGAGTGTAAGGTCCCGCGTTGTAAAAATTGCTCTTGTCCCACAGTTCGTGGCAGGCCTGGGCATGCTCCGGTGTTGTGTCGTCGGCGGTCACGATATCGTCGCGGCTTATGGTGACGCGCGCAACTGGCGGCGGCTTCACGGGAAACGGCTGCGTCGGAGAGTATTGCTCGCCAGGCGCGTCACCCTTCGGAACCGGGCGCTCTTCAATGGGGAAGACAGGTTTGCCTGTCACGCGGTCAAAGACAAAGACGTAGCCGATTTTTCCGGTCTGCACCAGCGCCGGAACCTTTTTCCCGTCGTGCATCACGTCCATCAGCACCGGCTCAGGCGGCAAATCGAAATCCCACAACTCATGGTGGACAGTTTGGAAATACCATTTCAGCTTGCCGGTCGTTGCATCGGCCGCTACCAGCGTGTTGGAGAAAAGATTGTCGCCGGGGCGATCACCGCCGTAGTAGTTCGCAGCAGGTCCGCCGAAAGGCATGTAAACAATGCCCCGACTTTCGTCTACGGTCGAAGTGATGGACCAGACGTTGGTGCCGCCGCGACCCTTCCAGCTATCGCCTCCCCAGGTGTTGTGGCCGACCTCGCCAGGCTGGGCGATCGCGTGAAAATCCCAGAGTTTTTTTCCGGTGCGGGCATCATAGGCGCGCGAATCACCGGGAACTCCGGCTGCGACCTCGTCCTGGGGGTGAAGGTTGGTTTCGCCCGGCCCGTACACATTGGCTCCGACGATGATCACGTTTTTGTAGATCGTCGGAACCTCCGCGAATGGCACGTCCATCGCGATTTCTCCGCCCTGGCCGAAGCTCGGATCGGGCTGCCCGGTTTTGGCACTGAGGGCGACCAGTTTGTGGCCGCTGGTGAAAAAGATCCGCGGAGAGTTTTCGCGATCTCCGGGCCAATACGCCACGCCGCGCGCGGAGACCAGACCGGTCGGGCGCTGGTAGCTCCAAACTTCCTTGCCGGTTTCGGGCTCAAGCGCAACCACACGATTGCCGGCTGGCAAAAACATCACGTCGCCTACCACAATCGGTGTCACCTGACTGAAGGCGCCGCCTGCTGGTCCAGAACCTCCCGGACGCATCGGATAGGACCAGGCGACTTTCAACTGCGCGACATTCTCGGGGTTGATCTGCGAAAGAGGCGAGAAGCGCGTCGAAGCCAGATCGTGGCCGTACATCGGCCAATCGGAACCAGACTGCGCCCGGGTCTGGAGCACGGGACCTAATGCGAGCATTGCTAATAGCGCCATTACCTTCATCCGGGCCAAACGCATCCGCGAGTCCCCCAACTTTGTGAATTGTATTGCTGGATCTCAACCGAGAAAGGCTATTCCTCTTCTTCCGCGACACCCTGAGCTTTGGCGATGCGCTCGACGACCGCCATGTCTTCCAGCGTGGTTGTGTCTCCGGAGATCGCGCCCTTGGTTGCGACTTCGCGCAACAAGCGCCGCATGATCTTCCCGCTCCGCGTCTTCGGCAGGACATCGCAGAACCGCACATCCGTAGGACGTGCGATCGACCCAATGGTTACCGAGACGTGCTCCATCAGGGCACTGCGCAAATCGCGCGACGGCGAATGACCGGAACGCAAGGTGACGAAGCAGACGATAGCCTCACCCTTGATATCGTCCGGACGCGCGACGACTGCGGCTTCGGCCACCGCAGGATGGCTCACCAGCGCACTTTCGATTTCCATCGAGCTCAGGCGGTGTCCGGCGACTTTGATGACATCGTCCACGCGGCCCAGCACCCAGAAGTAGCCGTCTTTGTCGCACTGGGCGGCATCACCGGCGAAATAGACGCCGGGAATCTTGGACCAGTATTCGCGGGCGTAACGTTCGTCGTCGCCATAGATCGTTCGCAGCATGGAAGGCCAGGGCCTCTGAATCGTAAGGAAGCCGGTTTCTCCCGGCGGCACCGGTTCGTTTTTCATGTTGACCACTCGCGCGACGATGCCCGGGAGCGGCAACGTGGCCGAGCCCGGTTTTGTGGGGGTGGCGCCGGGAAGCGGAGAAATCATCATCGCACCGGTTTCGGTCTGCCACCAGGTATCCACGATCGGGCAGCGGTTTTTCCCGATGGCCTCGAAATACCATTTCCAGGCGGCTGGATTGATGGGTTCACCGACCGTGCCGAGAAGGCGCAGGCTGCTGATGTCGTGCTTGTCGATCCACTCCATTCCCCAGGACATGAAGGAGCGGACGGCCGTGGCGGAACTGTAGAAAATTGTGACCTTGTATCGTTCGACGATCTGCCAGAAGCGGTCCTTGGCTGGCTGGTCTGGCGCGCCTTCGTACATAACCACCGTCGCGCCGTTCGACAGCGGACCATAAACGATGTAGCTGTGGCCCGTTACCCAGCCGATGTCGGCAGTGCACCAGTATACGTCCTCGTCCTTCAGGTCGAAAACCAGCCGGGCCGTCCAGGTGCATTGCAACAGGTAGCCCGCGGTGCTGTGCAGCACGCCCTTCGGTTTTCCCGTGGTGCCGCTGGTATAGAGGATGAACAGCGGATGCTCGGCCTCCAGGCGCGCCGCGGGACAGTCCTTCGATGCCGCTTTCTCCACCTCGTGCCACCAGAGATCGCGCCCTTGGTGCCAGTCCACGTCGAGTCCGGTGCGTTTGACGACGATGGACTTCTCGATGGTGGGACAATTCTTCAGCGCTGCATCCGCCGTTTCTTTCAGCGGAACGATTTTTCCGCGGCGATATCCGCCGTCGGCGGTGATGAGCACTTTCGATTTTGCATCCGCGATCCGGTCGACCAGGGCCGAGGCGCTGAATCCCCCGAAGATCACGGAGTGGACCGCGCCGATTCGCGCGCACGCGAGCATGGCGATAGGCAGCTCGGGAACCATTGGCAGATAAATGGCGACACAATCGCCCGGACTGACGCCAACCGATAGAAGCACATTCGCAAACCTGCATACCCGTTCGTGGAGTTCGGCGTATGTGAACTGGAGCGTGGGTCCGTCCTCGGCTTCCCAGATCAGGGCAGGCTTGTTGCGGTTTTGCATGAGATGGCGGTCGATGCAGTTGTGCGAGACGTTCAGCTTTCCGTCAGAAAACCACTTCGCGTGCGGAGGGTCCCATTCCAACACCTTGGTGGGCGGCGTGAACCAGTCGAGCAGCTCGGATTGCTCTCCCCAGAAAGCTTCGGGATCGCGCTCGGCGGCGTCGCACATCTTGCGGTACTCAGCGAGCGAGCGTACGGCGGCCCGCTTGACGAAATCCTCCGGCGGCGGGACGGCCTTCTCGTCGAGAACGTGAGGATCAAACTCCAGCATGACGCCTCCTGGTAGCAGCGCCCCTACGTTATGGGACTGAGGAGCTTTGGTCAAGAACCCGAATTCCGAGGCGTAGCCAGATCGATTGCCTTCGCCCGGACTGTATACGTTCGCCGGAGTATAATTTGGGAACCTTTATACCCCTATTCCGTAATATGTAACGAGAAGCAAAACGGGCCGTCCATTATAAAGATGACTCAGACGACCGACCTTGCGGACGCCCTTCTGCTACGACGGATCGCCGGCGGAGATGAAGAGGCTTTCACGGAAGTCTACCGGCAGAAGCAGGCCGGGATCTACCGCTTCGCCCTGCATATGACCGGGAATTCAGCGGCGGCCGAGGACGTGACCCAAGAGGTCTTCATGGCGCTGATTCGCGATCCCAAACGATTCGATCCCACTCGCGGGTCTTTGGGCGGGTTTCTGTTCGGTGTTGCGCGAAATCATCTGCGGAAACGCTGGGAGCGGGACCGGCGACTCGTGCCGTTTGACGGCGACCCAGACGACCTGTGCGCTACGGCATCGGCTGGGGCACGGTCTCGGGGTGCGACTGGCGGAAACGGCGCCAATGGTAATGGAAATGGCCGCGGCGCCTATACAGCCGCACCGAGCTGGGACGAAGTTGCTTCCATCGAGACCGTAGGCCGCGTCCGGCAGGCGGTTGGGACGCTGCCTGAAAACTACCGCGAGGTGGTGGTTCTGTGCGAGCTCCAGGAAATGAGCTACGAGGATGCGGCTGCGGCGCTAGGGTGCCCGGTCGGGACGGTTCGATCCCGGCTGCATCGGGCTCGAGCGATGCTGGTTGAAAAGCTTCGCGAATCGCATCCGGCGCGCCCGGTTTCGGCAGTAGGTGAATGAACAAAGAGGTGGGTCTTATGGATTGCGCTCAATTCGAGGAAATCGTTCACGATCTGGAACGCCCGGAAACCGAGGGGTTCGCGTTGCGCGACAGTGCGCTTGCGCATGCCGAGTCGTGCAGCCAGTGTGCGCGGCTGATGACCGATGCCGAATCGCTCGATGCTGCGTTGCGCGAAGTGGCTCGCCGGGAAGCCGGCCAGCAGGCGCCAGCTCGCGTGGGAGCCGCAGTGATGGAGGAATTCCGGCGGCAGAAGGCTCGTTCGTCCGGCCGAAGATTGCAGCGTCAAATCGTGGCGCTCGGTATCGCCGCAGCGATTGCGCTCGCGTTGGGTTTCTCGTTGCACCACCGGATTGCGCAGAATCCGGATCTCGCGCCGGTAACCAAGGGCGACGGGGAAACGCTGTCTTCGCCCGTGGCCCCGCCGGTTGCGACATCGCCGAACTCGCAGGTACAGGATCAGGATTCCGGGAGCCAGGCAGATGATTCCGAGTACGCGACCGCGTTTGTGCCGCTGCCATACGCCGACGACCCTACCGGAATTGACGGTGGCACCGTGGTTCGCGTGATTCTCTCGCGGCCGGCGCTTGCGTCGCTCGGCGTGCCCGTGACGGATCCGGGCGCAACGGACCAGATTCCCGCCGATCTATTGCTGAGTGAGGACGGCTCACCTCAGGCGATTCGGTTGGTTTCGCAGACACGCCTTGACGAGTAAATAGGCGAGGAGCTGACGTTTGCATTCTGGATCTGCAGCAGTAGCGGAAGGAGCAGATGAAATGACACGCAGAAGCAGATTCGCGCGGATCAGTTGGGCGCTTGCGGCGGTTGCGTTGCTCGCAGTTTGCGGGGTCGTGCATGCTCAGTCCGACGCCGCCCCGCCTCCGCCGCCCCCCGGACGCCACGGTGGGTTCGGACCGATGTCAGATGACGCGATGGCGTTTGTGGGATTTGAGGCCGGCCTGGCGGGTAAGACTGTGACCGGCGCTCCTTTCAGCGCGACGTTTTCGACGCAGACGACCCAGGCCCTTGCTGATGGCAATCAAATCCAGCACAGCGCGACTGGAACCTTCGCGCGCGACAGCCAGGGGCGTACCCGCCGCGACATGACCTTGCCGGCAATCGGTCCCTGGAGCACGTCGGGTCGGGCTGCTCCCCACATGGTGTTCATCAGCGACAACGTCGCCAACACGCAATACATTTTGGAGCCGGACAGGAAGGTAGCACGCAAGATGCTGCGCTTTCGCGGTGGCAGGCACCCCGGAGGCGCATCACCGGACGCGGCTGAACCCCCGCCTGGCCCAGAGAGCACGAACAGGCGTGCCAACATGGCCACGGTTTCGCTCGGCACCCAGACGGTCAACGGAGTGCAGGCGGAGGGCACGCGTGTTACGCACACGATTCCTGCGGGCGCAATCGGCAACGCCAATCCCATCGTGATAACGAACGAGCGATGGTACTCATCGGAATTGCAGACCGTCGTCATGATCAAACGCAGCGATCCGCGCATGGGCACTACGACGTTCCAGTTGACGAATATTCAGAGGCAGGAGCCAGATGCGTCGTTGTTCCAGGTGCCGTCCGACTACACGGTGAAGCAACGCGGACAGGGACGCTTCAGGCGCGGCGGGGGACCACCACCTCCGCCCGCAGCGGGTGACGGCAGCGGCCAGACGGCACCGCCACAAAATTGATCTCACCCCGAAGACAAAGTGCTCGCGAACGGGTTTCCCACACACGCCCCGCTCGCGAGCGCTCCCCCCTTCAGGACCCGTGAAGCCGCTGCTATACTTTCGCCAGGATCATGGCGCGACCAATCTCCGAAGGCGAATTGCGGAAACAGCTGGCTGCGGAGGGATTCTCGCACACGTTTGTTTGGCAGGACGGCCCGCAGGCGCACTATCCTGATCACACACACCCAGGCCTCACTGCGCACGTTATTCTCGAAGGTGAGATGACCTTGACGATGGATGGCAAATCAAGGACATTTCGCGCGGGGGACCGCTGCGATGTTCCAGCCGGGGCCACTCACTCGGCGAAAATGGGTCCCAAGGGCTGTCGTTATCTGGTCGGAGAGCAATAATCAATTGCTGCCGTGGATCGCGCGATCCAGAAATTCGACTACGTGCAGGACTTCCTGGCCGGTTTTGTGGATCGCCACGCCGGCGCGAAGTTGCAGGATGCAGCCGGGATTTGCGGTGACGATGATCTCGGCATTCGTTGCGCCTGCGGATTGCATTTTCAGGGCAAGTATTTCGAGCGACGCTTCGGTTTGGGTCACGTTGTAGACGCCTGCCGAACCACAGCATTGATCCGCCGATTGCATTTCGACGAATTGGACTCCCGGCACGGCCCGAATCAATTCACGCGGAGCCTCGCGGATTTTCTGACCGTGAACCAGATGGCAGGAGTCCTGATACGTGACCCGTACCGGAAGCTCCTGCAGTGTGGCAGTTAAACCGAGGCTCACGAGAAATTCACTGACATCGCGCATTTTGGCGGTAAATTCCGCGGCTTTTTCGTGCTCCGCAATGCCCGGCGCGAACAGGTGCGTGTATTCCTTTAGAGTCGAGCCGCAGCCGGCTGCGTTTGTAATGATCGCGTCAAAGTCTTTTGCCTGGAACGCAGCGAAATTTGTGCGCGCGAGATCGCGCGCCACATCCCGCACGCCAGCATGTGCCGAAAGCGCGCCGCAGCAGACTTGCCCGGCAGGCACGACGACGTCGCAGCCGTTGGCCTGCAGCACTCGGATCGTGGCGCGATTCAGGTCGCTGAAGGTCACCTGCGCGACGCATCCGGCGAAGAAGGCAACGCGCGCGCGCCGGGGACCACTGGCCTGGAAGGTCTTCCCGAGATGGTCGAAGAAAAACTCGGAGTCAATCTTGGGAAGCAGGCCCTCGCGGTCCGCCAACCCAAGCACGTTCAGAATTCCTGCGCTTCGCACGAGAGCAGCAAGTCCGGACCGCTGATAGATCCGCAGCATCCGCGCCGCTCGAGCGATTCGTCGTGGATAAGGGAGCAGGCGCCGATATACGAAATCGCGCGCGAGGCGTGAGGCAAGCGGACGGCTGTATCCCTGTTCGATCTGCGCGCGCGCCGCCTCCACGAGCTTGCCGTACTCGACGCCGGAAGGGCACGCGGTTTCGCATGCGCGGCAATCCAGGCAGCGATCGATGTGCGTGACGAACCCTTTACCGAGCGCGATCCGTCCCTCGTCGACCAGCTGCATCTGGCGAATGCGCCCGCGTGGCGAGTCCGCTTCCTGGCCCCACAAGCGGTAGGTCGGACAATGATTCAGGCAAAGCCCGCAATGAACGCACCGCGAATAATCCGCGTACTCCGGCTTGTCAGCACCTGTGAATCCGCTCACTTGACCGGGGACAGCCATTTCTTCAGAGTCCTCCCACATACCTGCCGGGGCTGAGAACACCGCCGGGATCGAAGACGCCCTTCAGTTTCTTCATCAGCGAAAAATCGCCGCGCGGTGCGCCCCAGATGTTGATTTCGCTTTTCAGTTTCGACGGGCACCAGAGCATGACGCTGGGTCCCCAGGGGGCTTTTTCGGCAAGGCTGAAAATCCGCGCACAGACTGGTTTTAGCAGTTGCAGCGATCGCTCGCTGTCATCGGGAGCCAGCAACGCCAGATAGGTCACGCCGAGCCCTCGCATCACAGCCGTCCACCCGATCTCGCTCGACAAAATGCCGGCCGCAAGTCCTGCCAGGTCCGTTGGGAGCGCGCTGATTTTGAAGATCGCCGCAGCGGGACGGTATTGCAGGATCACGCCGGGGAAGCCGGCGATGTAGCGGGCGACGTTTTCCGCTGCCGCATCGCGCAACTCGGCAAACGATTCCAGCGACTTGGGATCCGCCGCCTGCGCGAAGGCCTCCAGGTCGTGACGATTGCGATCGAGAACCCTCGCGTCACCCGCGAAGGTAGCTACGACCGACCAGCGACTGTTTTCGAACGAAAGTCCAGCACGCCGGCTAAGTTCTGGCGCACAGTCTGCGCTTGCCGCGAGAATCTCCAGGCTCTGCGGACGAAGAGAGGAATGGGCGATCATTCGGCGCAATTCGCATGCGCCCGTCGAGCCGCGAAACGTAGCGATGCAGGTCCGCGCGGTCTGCGGCTGGGGAAAAGTCCGGAAATTGATCCGGGTGATGATCCCCAAGGTGCCGAGTGAGCCGATCATCAACTTATGGATGTCGTAGCCGGTGACATTTTTTACGACGCGCCCGCCGCTCTTCACCGCGACTCCATCTCCGGTGACGAACTCCATTCCGAGAACAAAATCTCGCGCTGTGCCGTACATGTGGCGCATTGGTGAGTCCACACCGGAAGCGACCGTACCACCGGCGGTTGCGCGGTCTCCGAACGCCGCAGCAAGCGGAAGAAACTGCCGGTGTTCAGAAAGTACGCTCGCGATTTTGTGCAGGGTGATCCCCGGTTCGACGCTGAGGGTCAGGTCACCGGGATCGTAAGCGATGACGCGATCCAACCGCGTCATCTCGAGAGCCAGATCGTATTGCCGGGGTGGCATCCCGATTCCGAGTTTCGTTTGCGCGCCCGTCGCCACGATCGCGAGCTTCTCGTGTGTCGCAAATCTTGCGAGTTCGACGACCTCGTCGCTCGAGCCGGGCTGCACCACCGCCGCAGGCGAGCTGCCGTCAATCTCGAAGGCGGCAATTCGCGCCGGGTCTGTCGCGACATTCGAATTTCCGACGATCTTGGCGGTGCCCGACAAAACACTTGCGCCGCTGATGCTCATGCCCGAGGCGCGGCCATTGCCGGGCGCGGGCGCACGTAGATTTCTCCGCAGCCTTTCGAGGTAGGGAGAATCTTTCCGGGATTGAGCAGTCCCTCCGGATTGAACACATCGCGGACGCGGCGCATCAGCCCGAGATCGGCATCGCTGAAAAGCAGCGGCATGAGGCGGTCCTTTTCCATCCCGACGCCATGCTCGCCTGTGATTGAGCCTCCCATCTGGATGCAGAACTCTATGATTTCATCGCCTGCGCGAATCGTGTCGCGGAATTGTTGCTCGTTGCGCTGGTCGAAAAGAATAATGGGGTGCAAATTGCCATCTCCCGCATGGAACACATTGCCGATCTGCAGGCCGTATTTCCTGCTGATTTCACCGATGCGCCGTAGCGTGGCGGGAAGTTTTGTCCGCGGTATTACGCCGTCCTGGGTGTAGTAGCTCGGTGAAAGTCGACCGGCGGCGCCAAACGCGTTCTTTCGGCCCTTCCAGAGCAGATCGCGTTCACGCGCATCGCGAGCCACGCGCACTTCGCGCGCGTGATGCAGCCCGCAAACATCGGCGACGTCTTTCGCCTCGAGTTCTGCGACCTCGCGCAAGCCGTCCACCTCGATCAGCAGTATGGCCGCGCAATCCAGGGGAAAGCCGGCGTGAACATAGTCTTCGACGGCGCGAATCGTCCAACCGTCAAGCATCTCGCAGGCCGCCGGCGTGATCCCGCGCGCCGTAATTTCAGCAACCGTTTCAGTCGCATCGTCAACCGAGTCAAAAATGGCGAGAAGCGTCTTCACCGCCTCCGGAAGGCGCGTCAGCTTCACGGTAATTTCAGTGACCAGGCCGAACGTTCCTTCCGAGCCGACGAAAAGACCCGTCAGATCGTAGCCGGGCGGGTCCAGTGCGGCGCTGCCAAGACGCATCCGTTCGGCGCTCGGGAGCACAATTTCGAGTGACAGGACGTGGTTCGTCGTCACGCCATAGGCAAGTGTGTGAGGGCCGCCGGAGTTTTCAGAAACATTTCCGCCGATCGTGCAGGCTTTTTGGCTTGAAGGGTCGGGAGCGAAATGCAGGCCAAGGTGCTCGACGGCCACGCTGAGGTCGGCATTTACGACGCCGGGTTGGACCGTCGCGCGCTGGTTTTCAGCGTCGATTTCAACGATCCGGGTCATGCGCGAAAATGAAACGATGACTCCACCGTGACGCGCGATTGCGCCGCCCGATAGCCCCGTTCCCGTGCCTCGGCCGACCAGTGGAACCTTGTGGCGATTGGCGAGACGGACGACTTCGACCACGTCCGTAGCGGTACGAGGGAAGACCACGCAATCCGGTCGCCCGACATCGACCGAGCCATCGTACTCGTACAGCAGCAGGTCCTCGGGCCGGTGCAGGACGCCGCGTGGGCCGAGCAGTTTTGTCAGCTGGTGGAGGAGTCGTGGATCCATCGGCGGTGCGCGAGAGCGTCGTTGGTCTCTCGCCTGAGGCAACTATAGTCGCGCGCTGCGGCAACCGTCAACGTGACTCGCGCGGTGTGGCCGGGACTCAGGCACCGCGGACTGGGTCGCACTCTGGCGCGCGTTGCTTGAACTGCTGCGCACTGGTGTATTCTACTGGGCCGGTACGAATCAAATTTGCCGTGAGGCGCATGGTGAGCAAGCCAAGAGCTCTTGTGACCCGGCCGCTTTTTCCTGCGGCGCGTGCGATCCTGGATGAGCATTTCGAAGTGGACTACTGGACGGCGCCCGAGCGCATCCCCCGCGCGGAACTCCTGAAGCGCGTTGCGAACAAGCACGCGCTCGTCTGCCTGCTCACGGAAAAAGTGGACGAAGAGCTGCTCGCGCTTGCGCCGCAGCTTCGGGTCGCCTCTACCGTCTCGGTCGGCTATGACAACATTGATGTGCCGGCCTGCACGCGCCACAAGGTTGTGGCGACCAATACGCCCGGTGTGCTCGATGAGACCACCGCTGACTTTGCGTGGACCCTGCTGATGGCGGTCGCGCGGCGCCTGGTGGAAGGCGATGCGTGGATGCGCTCCGGCACATGGCCTGGATGGGACCTCGATCAGCTTCTCGGCGGCGATGTCTGGGGGAAGACGCTCGGCATCGTGGGATTTGGCCGTATCGGCCGCGGCCTCGCGCGCCGCGCGCAGGGTTTTCAGATGCGAGTACTCTATTACGACGGAATCCGTGCCGCGCCGGGCGTCGAGAGGGAATTGAACGCGGAGTTTGTGGCTCTTGAGCGGCTGCTCGGTGAATCCGATTTCATTTCGCTGCACGTCCCGCTGCTTCCGGAGACGCGCCACCTGATTTCGACGGCGGAGTTTGAAAAGATGAAACGCACCGCGTATCTGATCAACACCTCGCGCGGGCCGGTGGTTGATGAGGCGGCGCTTTCCGCGGCGCTCGAGGGCGAGAAAATCGCCGGCGCGGCGCTTGACGTCTACGAACACGAGCCGAAAGTAAGCTCGGCGTTGATCGCGCGCAAGGACGTAATTCTGGCGCCTCACATCGCCAGTGCAACGATCGAAACGCGCACCAAGATGGCCGTGATGGCGGCGACCAATGCCGCAGCGGTCTTGGCAGGTCGCCGCGCGCCGAACGCACTAAATGCAGACGCGCTCGGTCTCTGACATACGGAGGAATTCATCATGACCCTCGTTACCCGCAACCATCCGAAGCTGACCCTTGAAGGCGCACGCGCCGTGCTTGCCGCGGCGCAGCGGCGAGCCGAGGAAATTCGCGTACCCATGGATGTCGCCGTAGTGGATGATGGGGGCCACCTGCTTGCGTTTGAGCGGATGGACGGTGCGAAACCTTCGTCGATTGCGATTTCACTTGTCAAGGCGCAGGCCGCCGCACTGCGACGCGCGGCCACGGGTCCTGCCATCGCAGGCGACCAGACCAATGTGCCGCTCGTGCTGGGTCTAGCGATTGCGAATCCGGCACATCAGACACCGATTCGCGGCGGAGTGCCACTGGTCGTGGATGGCCAGGTGATCGGTGCGATTGGCGCGAGTGCGGGAACGGAAGATCAAGACCTGGATGTGGCGCGCGCCGGCGCAGCCGCGATTGAAAAAGAGTGAAACAGACAGCCGAACGCATTTTTCGCGAGACACTCGCGGCCATTGATATCCCCGCTGCGATAGAAAGAAAACTTGCTCGCATGGGATCGGTTATCCGGGCAGGAACTGCATCGATCGATCTTCGCGAATTCCGCACCATCGTCGCCATCGCCTACGGAAAAGCAGCCTATGCGATGGCGCGCGGACTGGCGGGTGTGCTCGGTCCTGAGTTCGCTCCTGAAGGCATTTTGGTGGTCCCCACAGCTCCGGCAACCGAGCTCACCGGATGGAGAACCTTTACCGGTGGGCATCCGGTGCCGAACGAAGGAAGCTTTGCGGCCGGCCGGGCGATCCTGGATGTGCTGGCGGGTTGTGACGAGCGCACCCTCATCTTCTTTCTGATTTCCGGAGGAGGGTCGGCGCTGGTCGAACAGCCGCTCGATCCTGCCATGACGCTGGACGACTTCCGTAGGCTTCATTCGTCACTCGTCACGTGTGGCGCATCGATCGGAGAGATCAATAGCATCCGCAAGCACCTGTCGGCCACCAAAGGCGGGCGCCTCGCGGCTCGAGCGCCGCGCTCGATGAAGGTCACGCTCGCCATCAGCGATGTGCCCCAGGGGCAGGAATCCGTGTTGGCGTCCGGACCCACCTTGCCGGACCCAACGACGATTCCTGACGCCGAGCGCATCATCCAGGAATACAAACTGATGGAAAAGCTACCTCCGGCGATCCGCAAAGCCTTCAAGACTCACTCGCTCGGTGAAACACCGAAGGTGGGCGACGCGGCCTTCGCGCATTCCCATTTTGTTCTCCTGCTGGGCCCGCGTGAGCTGCTCCACGCAACGCATCACGCGTGTGAAGCTGAGGGGTTCGTTTGCCTTTGCGACAATGCGGCGGACAATTGGCCGATCCAGAAAGCGGTCGACTACTTGCTGGCACAGCTTGCAGCTCATGCCCGCGCAAATCCGAATCGGCCCGTAGCTGTTCTGTGCGATGGTGAACTGAGCAGTCCGGCCACTGGCGATGGAATTGGCGGACGCAACTCGGCGTTTGTTCTGGCCTGCGTTGAAAAAATTGCCGAACGAAGAATCACGATCCTGAGCGCCGGTACTGACGGAATTGACGGCTCGAGCAGCGCGGCAGGCGCTGTGGCCGACGGCCAGACGCTCAGGCGGGCACGCGAGACAGGCCTTGATCTGGGCGACTTCTCACGGCGCTGCGACTCCAACAGTTTCTTTGCGAGGCTGGGTGACGCGGTCTTAACCGGACCGACAGGCAACAATCTGCGCGATCTGCGTATCCTTCTGGCGGAGCCGGACGCGTAGAACCAGGTTATTTTGGCGCAGGCTGCGCCTTTAGCAGCCGGAGCGCCAACTCGACATAAGGCCCGATCGCCACGGTGAGTGCACCATTGCGCAGCAATTCCTCCAGCGGAGCGATCGCGTCTGGATCGCCGCGCGCGGCGAGCGCAAAAATCGCCGCGATCCTCACGTCAAAATAGGGCTCACCTAGAAAGGAAATCAGCATGCGCGTAATGGCCTTGTTGGATTTGTCGAGTTCGGCGATCGCTCCGATGGCTGCCTGCCTGCTGCCCATGGGCTTCCCAACAGCTGACCACTCCACCAAGATTGGCACGGCCCGAGTGTCGCCGAGCCTGCCGAATGCGCGCAGCGACGCCTCGCGCAGCGTGTCGTCAGGCGAGACCGACTTCACCGCTGCGGCCAGCGTATCGAACGCATTGGGCGCCTGGATTCTCGCCAGCGCCCCCAGCGCCGCCGTCCGCACGCGATACGCCGCGTCGTTCGATGCTATGTCGGAGAGCTTGGAGGGGAGCGACGCGTCCTCCTGGAAATTTCCCAACTCGCGCACCGCGACGTCGCGGACCCAAGGCGTGGGATCACGTATGACCGCGAGAATTTGCCTCTCCGCATCCGGGCCGCCAATCCGACCCAGACCCTCGAGGGCCTCGACGCGAACTCCCCAGAACGTGTCGTGTTGCGCCGCATCGCCCAGAGCCGCAACGGCATTCGGATCACTCTTGAGATTCCCCAGCGCCACGGCCGCTTCCGAGCGGTCCGGAGTTGTCTCGGCGTTCTTCAATTGATAGATCAGCGCCGCCGGATCCCTCTTGAAATTGACCGCCTTCAGAATCCGGTCACCTTTGTCGAAGATCACCATGAGTGGAGGCCCGTCGGCAGGGAAAGTAAAGGTCTGGCTGGCCTGGTTGACTTCGATCGAATGGGTTTCGCGACGATTCGCAGTTGCGATCTCGACGTCGACTGGCACATCGAACAGCCCCACGCGCCCTTCGACCTTTTGCGTCTGCTGCACGCTGAGCTTCACCTCACGCGCCCCCGGATCGTGCGCATAACTTACGTCGAATTTCGGCGCGCCGGCGCCATAAATCCATTGATCGAAAAATTTGTCGACGTTGATTGACGTGGCCTGTTCGATGGCTTTCTGCAGATCGGCAGTGACGACGTTCTGACCGTGGTTCAGCTCGAGATAATGGTGCAGGGCGCGGAAGAATTCCTCGTCACCGAGCTTTTCGTGCAACATTCGGAGAACCCAGCCGGCCTTGTCGTAGATGTTGTCCTGATATTCGGTCGAGTCGTCGAACTCGCGGCTCACAATAGGCATCGGATAGAGCCGCGGCTGGCGGAGCCATTCGTTCTGGTCCCGCCAGTATTCAAAGTCGGCATCGTCGTCGCCGAAACGCCGCTCGTTCCAGACACGCTGGAAATAATCGGCGAAGCCCTCATTCAGCCAAAGATTGGCCCAATCCTTACAAGTGACCAAATCTCCGAACCACTGATGGGCGAGTTCGTGCGAAGTCACTTCGTCGGCTCCGTCGTGATCCTCGAGCGCAAGAGTGGGGTTTACCAGCGAGTGCGTGGTTAACGTTGTCGCGCTGGTGTTCTCCATTCCTGTGGCCACGAAATCGTCGACGGAGGTCTGGGCGTACTGCGCCCAGGGATAGGCTATGCCGAGCTTGCTCGTAAAAAGATCAAGCATCTGTTTGGTGCGTTCAAAAGTTGGCTCGATCGTGGTTTCCTCGCCCCGCGGCACCACATAGCGCAGCGGAATGCCGTGCCATGAATCGTCGCGCTCCACGAATTCTCCGGCGACCATCGAAATCAGATAGGTTGAAAGTGTCTCGGATTGCTTCCAGTCCCAGGTCTTCATACCGTCTGGTTCGTTCTTCACGCCGATGAGCCGGCCGTTTGAAACGGTGATCCAGGCCGCAGGGACCGTGACGACCATCTCCGAAGTGGTGCGATCGTTGGGGTAGTCATACACGGGGATGTAGTAACGCGTATCCTCGGCCTCGCCCTGCGTCCAGATCTCCCGGGGCTGCTGCGGATAGTTCTTATCCGGGAGCACAAAATACAGGCCCTTCTTCGGCTGGCCGTGATAGCGGATCAGGATTTCATGG
>DATBXX010000021.1:0-5918 GCA_036514055.1 Candidatus Acidiferrales bacterium | reverse complement strand
CGGTTGCCGAGAAAGCGGCCAAGGTCATGCCGGATATGTCCGCCACGCTGACCGCGCATCCGGTTTCCGCACAGCGCTCGGCCTCGGATGACGCAGAGCCTGCGCCGTCTGTCGAAGCTGGCGCGGCGTCCCCGAACGGCGATTTGCAGGGAATTGCGGCGAATTCCGACGTGGTTCCTCCCCCGCCGCCGGCGGCGCCCCCGCTCCGCCTGGGCGGCATGGTGAGGCCGCCGAAGTTGATCTCCTCCGTTTTGCCGATATATCCGCCGATCGCCAGAACCAACGGAATCGAGGGCAATGTCGTGGTCGATACCTCGATAGGCCCGGCCGGTAATGTTGTATCCACGAAAGTAATCTCGGGTCCGCCGGTACTACGCCAGGCTGCTCTCGACGCACTTCGTCGCTGGAAGTATCAGCCAGGGCTGTTGAATGGACAGCCGGTAGCCGCGCAGATCACCGTGACGATCCAGTTTCACAAGTAGCGCTCGGTGCCTTCGATCTTCCATGGCGCGGACGCCGCTTTGTGAAAAGATCCCAACCTTGTCCCTGGAACCGAAGGGCGCCTGACGCCTTTGCTCTCCTCAGCAGAATTCATTTCCCTGCGGTCTGCGATCGAGTGCCCGATCCAGCAGGCCCTCACGTCCGGTTGCTTTTTCTTGCCCGGTGGCATCCAATGGGGTAGTTTGCGGCGGCGAAGCCTAGATTCCCTCTGAGGTGAGTCATGCGAGAAGCGGTCGTTGTGAGCTCGGTGCGGACAGCGGTGGGCAAGGCGCCGAAGGGAACGCTGCGCACGACGCGCCCCGACGATCTGGCTGCGCTTGCGATCAAGGAAGCGCTGGCTCGCGCCAAGGGAGTCGCTGCCGAGGACATCGAGGACGTAATTATCGGCTGCGCGACGCCGGAGGCGGAGCAGGGCATGAATCTTGCGCGGATTGCGTCGCTGCGTGCGGGGTTGCCGGTCGGCGTGTCGGCCATGACGATCAACCGGTTTTGTTCCTCCGGGCTGCAGGCCATTGCCATCGCCGCCGAGCGAATCATGTCGGGACAAGGCGACGTCGCTGTCGCGGGCGGTGCCGAGTCGATGAGCATGGTCCCCATGGGGGGCCACAAAATCGCGCCGAATCCCTGGCTGATGGAGAACTATCCTGACGCGTACATCAACATGGGCTTGACGGCGGAAAACCTGGCGAAAAAATATGGAATTACCCGCCAGCAGGCGGATGAATTCTCCTTTGCCAGCCACCAAAAGGCCCTCGCGGCGATCGCTGCAGGGAAGTTTAAGGACGAGATCGTGCCGGTCGCGGTGAGCTATGAGGTTCTGGAAGCAAGCGCGAGCGGCTCGGGATCGGGCGCGAAGCCGAAAACGGTGAACGTTACCTTCGACACCGACGAAGGCCCGCGCAGCGATACTTCGGTTGAGGCTCTGGGTAAACTGAAACCCGTGTTTCACGCACACGGCGTGGTGACTGCGGGGAACAGCTCGCAGATGAGCGATGGCGCGGCGGCGGTGGTGGTGATGAGCGCCGAACGTGCCCGCGAGCTGGGTCTGAAGCCGCTGGCGCGCTTCGTTGCCTATGCCACTGCCGGCGTTCTTCCCGAAGAAATGGGTATTGGTCCGGTATCCGCAATTCCGAAGGCGCTCAAGATTGCAGGATTGACGCTCGATCAGATTGACGTGATCGAACTGAACGAAGCCTTTGCCGCCCAGGCGCTCTCGGTGATCAAGGTCGCAGGTCTTGATCCCGCGCGGGTCAACGTGAACGGCGGGGCAGTGGCGCTTGGCCATCCGCTTGGCTGCACGGGCGCAAAGCTCACGGCTACGATCCTGCGAGAGCTTGCGCGGCGCAACGCGCGTTACGGCCTGGTGACCATGTGCATCGGCGGGGGCATGGGAGCAGCCGGCATTTTTGAACGCGCCGCCTAATCTGGCGGCTCCAAGGGAGAACAGTTCATGGCGACGACAACCGTTTCGCAATCGGTGAATCGCGGTGGTGCATTCCTGGTGACGCCCATCACACCTGCGGAGATTTTTACACCAGCCGATGTCACCGACGATCAGCGTCTGATCGGCCAAACCGCCGCGGAATTCGTCGCCAAAGAAATTGTGCCGCTGATCCCGGACCTTGAAAAGCACGCAGAGGGCCTGATGGCCAAGGCGCTGAAGAAGGCAGGCGCGATCGGGCTTCTGGGCGCGGGGATCCCTGAGGCGTACGGCGGCTCGGAGCTCGACAAGATCTCCGCGACCGTGCTCACCGAAAAAATCAGCGTGTATGCCTCTTTTGCGGTTGCCTTCGGGGGAACCTCCGGTATCGGCACGATTCCCATTGCGAGTTTCGGCACCGAGGAGCAAAAAAAGAAATACCTGCCAAAGATTGCGTCCGGCGAGCTGCTGGCAGCCTATTGCCTGTCGGAGCCGCAGGCCGGGTCCGATTCCCTTGCGGCGCGCACGCGCGCGGTGCTGTCGCCAGACGGCAAGAACTGGATTTTGAACGGGCAGAAGATGTGGATCACCAACGGCGGATTCGCCGACGTCTACATCGTTTTCGCCAAGGTGGACGGCACGCAATTTTCAGCTTTCATTGTCGAGCGGGGCACGCCCGGTTTCACCGTAGGCGCCGAGGAAAACAAGATGGGCATCCGCGGCAGTTCTACGGTGCCGCTGTTTTTTGAAAACGCGCCGGTACCGAAGGAAAACCTTCTCCACGAAATTGGCCGGGGCCATATCGTGGCGTTCAATACGCTCAACGCCGGTCGGTACACGCTGGGTGTCTCCTGCATGGGCGGTTCCAAGCGAGCGCTCCAGGACGCCTCGAAGTATGCCAGGGAGCGGACAGCATTCGGGAAGTCGATCAGTGAATTCGGCCTGATCAAGGCCAAGCTGGGCGAAATGGCCATCCGGATTTACGCGCTTGAGTCCATGGTCTACCGCACGGCGGGAATGATGGAAGCAGCCATCTCGACCGGCGGCGCCGACAAAGTGAAGCAATCCATGCAGGTGCTCGAGGAGTACGCGATTGAAAGTTCCATCAGCAAGGTCGTCGGTAGCGAGACGCTCGACTATTGCGTGGACGAAGGCCTACAGATTTTTGGCGGCTACGGCTTCCACGAGGACTATCCGATGGCCCGCGCCTATCGCGACAGCCGCATCAACCGGATCTTCGAGGGCACAAACGAAATCAATCGCATGCTCATCGTCCAGATGCTCATGAAGCGCGCGATGGCCGGTACTCTGCCGCTCATTCCGGCGGCTAAGAAGCTCGCAAGCGAGTTGCTCTCGCCGCCCGCATTCGATGAGACCTCTCCGGGCCCGTTTGCCGAGCAGGAACGCGCGCTCGCGCAAGCGAAAAAAGTATTTCTGCTGGCTGCTGGGGCGGCCGTCGAGAAGTTCCGCGAAAAGCTTGCCGATCACCAGGAAATCGTCGCTTCACTCTCGAATATCGTGATGGACTTGTACGCGATGGAATCCAGTTTGCGGCGCGCGCAAAGGTCTGCCGCGCCGGTCTCGCCGATGGCCGATGCAGCTCGCTCGTTCGGCTACGACGCCATGGATCGCATCGAGAAGGAAGCGCGAACGGCGCTGGCTGCAACATCGGAAGGCGACACACTGGTCACGCAGCTTGCCGCGCTCCGGCGTCTTGCCAAACACGCTCCGCTCGACACGATTGCGCTCAGGAGTCGCGTGGCCGATGCGGTTCTTGCGCAAGACCGCTATCCGTTTGAGGGCCGCTAGTCGTTCTGTCGACTGCGTCGCGCGAAACAAAACCGAATCACTTCTCCGGTCCTGACATAAACTGTCGCACCGGTGTGTATCGAAATGTGACAAGCGCCGCCCTCGGCACTTCCTGAAAAGCAGAAACGATTTTCCATTATCTGCACCGATCGTCCGGCAAATCTCCGAAATTTCAAGCACTTAGCTCGTGGTTCCTTTGGAATTACCCGTGCATCTAATGGGGTGTGGTCACGAGAGGATCGATGAAAAAGTATTCAACAGAACTGAAGGAGTTGGCAGGCAGCTTCTGGCAGAACAAGAAAGTCAGAAACCGCGTGGGCTGGGGACTGGCGATCTTTGTAGTCCTGCAGCTTTACTTCGTGCGCGAATTGCTCGCCGCAGAACTACTTTTCGGATTGATGTTCGCCTTCCTGATTTCGCTTGCCGTACTTTTCTATGCAGTCGGCACGATCGGCGTAAACAGCCTCGACTGGGCCGAAGCCGGAGTCCGCGTGGTGGCAAATTCAGCGCGCCGCACCTACAGCACGTTTGAAGAGATCAGTAAAAAGCCATTCCGCCATCCACATTCAGAGTCTGCCCGGTAATCGCACTGGCCTGATCGGAAACCAGAAACAGGGCCGCGGACGCAATTTCATCCGCCGTCTGCGGCCTCCCTTGCAGGATTCCCTGGATCATCCGATCAAGCACCGCGTTTCCGTCCGCGTTGGTGCTAGCCGAGAATTCGCGCGTCAGATCCTTCGACATCTTGGTTTCCGTCACCGGCCCCGGGCAGATGGCGTTCACACGCACTCCTTGCCGTGCCGCTTCGGCGGCCGTGGTGCGTGTCAGCCCGATCAGTGCCGATTTCGACGCCGTATAGGCGGCGCTCAGCGCATAGGCGGCTTTGGCTCCTACGGTTGAAATGTTCAGAATCGAACCCGATTTGCGTGCGTACATCTCCGGGAGCACGAGTTGCGAAAGTATCAGAGGGGCGCGCAGGTTCACGGCCATCACTTCGTCCCAGTCGCCGAGTGGAAAATTCTCAACCGGCTGGATCGGCCCGTAGATCGCAGCGTTGTTGACCAGTATGTGGACCGCGCCGAACGCCGTGTGGGCGGCATCCACGATTTTCTTGCAGTCCGCTTCCCGCGCGAGATCAGCCTGCACGACTGCCGCCTTTCCGCCCGTTGCCTGAATTTCCGCTGCGACCTGCCGGAGTTCGCCCTCGCTCCGGGCGGCGACGACCACCGCTGCACCTTGTGCGGCGAATCTGCGGGCGATGGCTCGCCCGATTCCGCGTCCTCCGCCGGTTACGATGGCTACTTCTCCGGTGAGCAGCATGTCCTCTCCGTGGAAACGAACTCGAGAGGATAACATTGCCCACCTGAAATTGCAGAATCACGCACCCGAACCCCAGTCAGTTGGAAACTTCCCGGCAACCGCCTGTCACAGCTGGACGGCTCGCGTCGTGCTTGAGTTGGGTAACGATGCACTCAAAATCCGGGTTGTTCCCGTCGTTCGTCCTTACAATTCCTCGTTCCTGCGGGTAGAGGTCTGGCGAACCGAAATCTCCGGTGTCGTGGACATGAACTTCTAGCGACGTATGGGGGTTTCCTTGCGGATCGTCCCGGTCAGCTACCCAGTACTGTGCAAAACCAATTGGCTTGCCGGTTCCAGCCAGTCTCTTTATCTCGGCCCATTCTTTCCTGACTACACTTTCACGGCCGGGCGGAAGCTTGAAATACAGAACCCCTCGCTGGGGAGCCCTGTAGGCGCCGCTTGACATCTGAACGGGCACGACGAACAGGCCCCAGATTTGAATCCGCTGAGGTGAGTGATCGTTTGGTTCCAGCACAACCCTATCCACGATCCCGTAGATGCCGATGTTGCCGTTTTTCGCAAACGAGACCGGAGCAGCCAGAATGATCAGTACCCAGGACAAGGCCAGAATTTTGGTGGTTCTCATCGTCTTGAGGACCGTATCCCGCAGAATCTTGATACGCCATCGATTCTAGAACTGACGGCCCCAGAATTCAAATTGGCTCGATACCGGAGCGTCCACCTCTGATGTCAACGCAAAGTAGAAATGTCCGGATTTGTGCCAGATAGAAGTGTCCGCCTCCACGGTTTTCTCCAAGGGTGATTGGCAGGCACATGGTATTTGGGTTTGATTGGGTTGGGAGGTTTCGTCCTTCGATCTGCAAGTCCT
>DATBXX010000020.1:0-37690 GCA_036514055.1 Candidatus Acidiferrales bacterium | reverse complement strand
AGACGGAACGAGAGGCAGCTCTGCCGCTCGTCGTGAAGCGGCCGCAACCGGACTTCGTTGTAGCTCTCTGAGACGGGCCCGTCATAGACAAAGTCAGTCGTATGCACCAGTCGATATCGATTCATGCCACCACCGCATAGTAGAAGTAGGTTCGGGCGATATCTTCTCCAATCGCTCCGCACATCCGCAGCAGTTCATCCAGATAACTGTGCAGGCCCTGCTTGAAAATTTCACTCACCCGGTCATAGCGCAGCCGCTCGACCACCCTGCCTGCCAGTCGTTCCGCCTCGTTGCCGTAGGCACCCGGGCCGCTTCCGCTGACGGCTCGCAGCCCCGCCTGCACCTCGGAAGCGCTGAACCGGATCGAGCGGGGATGCTGATGGTGCAGGATCAGCATCTCAGCCACCTTCTCGGGTTCGATCGCCGAGTGATACTGACGGTGATAGGTTTCATATGCGCCTACCGACCTCAGTACCGCCATCCACTGATGATTGTCGGGGGCGCCGACCGAAGGCAGCGCGTCGAGCAGGTTGTGGTATTGGACGTCCACCAGCCGCGCGGTCATTTCTGCGCGCTCCAGCGACCATCCGATCCGCAGGAACTCCCAGCCTTCATCGTGCGGCAAGGTTGCGTCGGTCACGCCGTGAAAGCGGTGCGCTCCAAACTTGATCTTGTCGCAAAAACGGTGCGGGCCCGCCGCGATCTCTTCCCGGGCATGGAAGCGGGTGACGGTGTAGTACAAGCCGTTGATGTCCTCCCACATCTCCCGGGAGATCCTGTCACGGATGGTGCGGGCATTTTCGCGGGCCTTGGAAACGCATTGCACGATGGAGCTGGGATTTTTCTCGCTGAAAGCCAGAAACTCGAATACGTTTTCGGCGTTCACTTCGTCGTAGAGCTTGCCGAACAGTTTTTCCTCGCCGGCCATGATGATCAGCGGCTCCCACCGCAAGCGGTAGGCTTGCTGCGATTGTTCAAGCAGCATGTGGTAGTTCACGTCCAGAATTCGCGCGGTGTCCTCGGCGCGCTCGATATAACGCGCCAGCCAGAACAGCGATTCAGCGATCCGCGAGAGCATCTAGCTCTCTCCCCGCAGAACCCAGGTATCTTTGCTTCCGCCGCCCTGCGAGGAATTCACCACCAGCGAATTCGGTTGCAGGGCAACACGCGTCAACCCACCGGGCACAATCGTCACGTTCTCTCCGTCGTATAGGCAATAGGGACGCAGATCGACGTGGCGGCCCGCGACGTTGCCGGTCGACGGATCGTAGGAAGGCACGCGCGAGAGCCCTACGACGGGTTGCGCGATGTAGTTTCGCGGATTCGCGCGCAGGCGATCGGCGAAATCCACGAGCTTGGCGCGATCGGCAGTCGGCCCCATGAGCATTCCGTAGCCGCCCGATTCACCGACCGCCTTCACGACCAGTTGAGGTAGATGATCGAGCACATAGGCGAGGTCGGTTGGATTCGCGCACAGAAACGTCTCAACTGTCTTCAGGATCGGCTCCTCCCCCAGGTAGTAGCGGATAAACTCCGGAACATAGGCGTAAATCGCCTTGTCGTCGGCGACCCCGTTTCCGACGGCATTCGCAAGGGCCACGTTGCCGGCACGGTACGCGCCCATCAGACCGGGTACGCCGAGCACGGAGTCCGCACGGAACGTCAGCGGGTCCAGATATTCGTCGTCTACGCGGCGGTAGATCACGTCCACGCGCTGCAACCCGCGGATCGTCTTCATGTAGACGATGCCGCCGTCGACGATCAGGTCTCGCCCCTCGACCAGTTCGATCCCCATCTGTTGTGCAAGGAAACTGTGCTCGAAGTAGGCGCTGTTATGGATCCCGGGCGTCAGCAGGACAATCTGCGCATCGGCCTCGCCCCGCGGCGAAAGGCTGCGGAGAATCCGCGACAGCTCCGCCGGATAATGATTGACGGGAAGGACCTCGCAGGCCTGGAAAGCATCCGGCAGCGTGCGGGTCATCACCAGCCGGTTTTCCAGAACGTAGGAGATACCGCTCGGTGTGCGGACGTTGTCTTCGAGCACATAGAAATCCCCGCTCTTGGAGTCGCGCACCAGGTCGATCCCGCAGATGTGGGTGTAGATGCCGCGAGACACTTCGACGCCGATGACCTCTCGCCGGAAGTTCGGGCACGAGTAGACGAGCCACCGCGGAAGTTTTTTGTCCTTCAGGATGGACTGCTTCCCGTAGACATCCTGCAGGAACAGATTCAGCGCCCGCACCCGCTGCGACAGTCCCCGGTCGATGTGCTCCCATTCCGAGTGTGGCAGGATGCGGGGAATCAGGTCGAACGGGAACAAGCGCTCGGTGCCGCGACCGTCGCTATAGACCGTAAATGTAATCCCCTGAATCAGAAACGAGAGGTCGGCGAGTTTCCTGCGCTCCTCGAACTGCTCAGGAGCCATCGATCCGAGCTTCTGGAAGAGCTTGGTGTATTGGGCGCGAGGCTGTCCGGGCGAGGAAAACATCTCGTCGTAAAACGCACCCGTCTCGTAACCCTCGAACAGTCCAGGGTTCACCATATGCGCCGGAGCTACTCCCATAGCCTAACTCTATCAACAGCCTGCGGGCGGGTCTTGCGAAAAGAATCTATCGAACCCATCAGAGTTCCTTTCCGCCGGCGACTGGCGAGGCACTCGCCAATCTTGGCTCGAACCACTGGCCGACGGGAAGACCGGTCCTGCAACCCTGCTATACTGACGGGCTCCCATGAAGCACCGAAAACAGCCCAGGAAAGTGCGGGTGGTGGCGACTGCCAGCCTGCCCACACGATTCGGCCATTTTACCATTGCTGCCATCAAAGGGCGGGGACCGGAGCAGGAGGCCGTGGCGATCCGACACGGAAGGCTGAAGCCCGGACGGGCTCCCGTGGTGCGAATTCATTCCCAATGCCTGACCGGAGACGTCTTCACCTCGGAACGCTGTGACTGCCGCGCCCAGCTGGAGCAGTCGCTCCGCAGGATCGCCAAGTCCGCTTCCGGCATCGTGCTCTATTTACCGCAGGAAGGGCGAGGCATCGGCCTGATCAACAAGGTGAAAGCCTACGAGTTGCAAGACGAAGGGCTCGATACGGTCGAGGCGAACCGCAAGCTTGGATTCGCAGCCGATTCGCGCGATTACGATTTCGCGGCCGCAGCTCTGAAGGCGCTCGGAGTCCGGTCCGTGCGCCTACTATCGAATAATCCTGACAAAATCGAGCAGCTGGAGCGCGCCGGCATCCGCGTCGTTGAGCGAATTCCCTGCCGTCCGCGCACCAATCACCACTCGCGCGCCTACCTGCGCACGAAGCAGGACAAGATGGGTCACCTCCTTCCCGGGATCTAGGGCCGCCTCGCTCCAGAATTTTCTTGACAGCTGGCTCCCGCGGGACAATACTAAACCATATGGTTAACTATTCAAGCGCGGTCCTCGACGCCACATTCGCGGCCTTGTCGGACGCGACCCGGCGGGGGATTCTTGCCCGGCTGGCCGAAGGCGAGTCGTCTGTAAGCGAGCTAGCCGCGCCCTACCGGATGTCCCTGCCCGCCGTGTCCAAGCACTTGCGCGTGCTGGAAAGCGCAGGACTGATTGCGCGCCAGAAGGACGGTCGCGTACACCGTTGCCGCTTCGTGGCCGATCCTATGAAGAACGCAGCGGAGTGGATCGAGCGGTACCGCCGGTTTTGGGAGGAGCAGCTCGATGCTCTGGCCCTGTATCTGGAGGAGTCGAGCAACAAGGAGAATCCGAAATGGCAACTTCCGATCCCAGCGCCGGGACAACGCTCCAGATCCGGCGCATCTTCCAGGCGCCGCGGGAAAGAGTCTTCGCGGCGTGGACCGAACTCCAAGCCGTAGAGCAGTGGATGTGCCGAGATGTGCCCAGCCACCGGGTAAGTTTTCCGCAATTCAATGCACAGCCGGGCAGCGGCTACGTGATCGAAGTAACCGACTCCAAGACCGGTGCCGAATACATCGGCAAAGGCATTTACCGCGAGGTGAGGCCGCCGGAGAAAATCGTATTCACCTGGAGATGGACCTTGAAGCGCGCAGGGGGCGGTGAAACCGCCCTTCACCCGGAAACCGAAGTCACCGTAGAGTTCCTGGAGCGCGGCGCGTCGACTGAGGTTGTCCTGACCCACCGAGGCTTCCAGACGACAACGGAATTTGACGAGACCAACAACGGATGGAACGGCTGTTTCGATGTCCTGGCAAAATACCTCGCCACAACCGGGAGAAGAGAACAAACCAAGTGACGACCTCTCCCACCACCGGGGAGCTGAAGGTCCAGGTCAAGCGGACCCTCCGAGTGCCGCGGGAAAGGGTTTTCGCGGCATGGACCGAGGCGGAGTCTCTCAAACGCTGGATGGGTCGAGCGAGCGCCGACCACAAAACCGAATACCTGGAACTCGATGTCAGGCCCGGCGGGCGGTATCGTATGAAGACGATTTCACCTTCCGGAGACATCTTTTGGGGGGCAGGCGAGTATCGGGAGATTCGCCCGCCTGAGAAGCTGGTCTTCACGTGGGCATGGACGAAGACCCCGGCGCGACAAGGTGAGGCGAACGCGTGCGGCCCAACGATCGTGACTGTCGAGTTTTTCGCGCAAGGCGAGTCAACCGAGGTGGTTCTCACGCACGAAGGATTTCTGGCGACCGCGCTCCGCGATCGCCACGAACTGGGCTGGAAGGGTTGCTTTGAAACTCTTGAGCGTTTCTTGCAGGCGTAGTAGAAGCACAAATTCTTTTCCGGAGGCTACGATGAAAATGGCGATACGTGTATTGGCAGCAGGGATCCTGATACTTGTTTTGTGCGCCGCGCGCGCGGGCTCACAGTCTGCGGCCACCAGCGGATTTGACCGGCTGAAGACTCTGGTAGGCACCTGGGACGCCGTGACCCCGCAAGGCGCGCCCATGACCAGCACCATCCGACTGGTATCCAACGGAACGGCGATCGAGGAAACGTTTCAATCCACCGAAGCCCATCAAATGGTCACGCTCTACTCGCGCGACGGCGACAAGGTCGCCCTGGTTCATTTGTGCGAAATCGGGAATCAGCCGCGCATGGAGACACCTTCGATTGCGGCCGGTGCGAACGACTTCGACTTTTCGTTTACCGGCGCGACGAACCTGGCAAGCCCGGAGGACATGCACATGCACCACATGTTCCTGCAGATTGCCGACAACGACCATTTCAACGAGACCTGGACGCTCCACGCGAACGGCAAGGACCAGGAGCATGCGTCGTTTCATTTCACCCGGCGGAAGTCCTAGCGTCGCCGGGGGGCACGATCATGACCAAGGTGATCGAGCAGTCGGTGAGGTTCTCAGCTCCGCCAGAGACGCTATTTGACATTTATCTGGACTCACGAAAACACTCTGCCGCGACCGGCGGCAAAGCGACTATGACTCGCAAGGTGGGCGGCACATTTACGGCCTGGAACGGCCAGCTGCGGGGGCGGAATTTATTGATCGTGCCCAAACGCCTGATCGTCCAGTCCTGGCGCGCTCGGCACTGGAAGGCAGGCGACCCTGATTCCATCCTGATTTTGCGGTTTACCGGGGTTCGCGGCGGCGGGCAGATCGATCTGGTGCATGTGAATGTCCCCGAGTACGACCACAAAGGCGTTACGCGGGGGTGGCCGCATTACTACTGGAGGCCCTGGAAGAAGTACATTGCGGCAAAATCCAGCCGCCGTTAGCCCCCGCCGACGAACTGCACGATCTCGAAGCTGTCGCCTGATTCGACCAGAGTTTGCTGCCAGCGAGCGCGCGGCAGGATGTCCAGGTTGCGCTCGATGGCCACGCGCCCGGAGGACATCCCCAGGTGATCCAGCAGTGCGGACACGTTCAGGCCGTCGGGAATGTCGCTGCGTTCGCCGTTAATTGTGACGGTCATCGTTCCGTGCGAAACTGCTGAAAACCACCCCGCCTGAGGCAGTCGAGAACAGATCCGAAGCTGGATCCCTATCTGCTCGTCACTTGTTGCGCGAGCGCATCGCGAAGCGAATCTCGTCCTTGCCGCCATCGGCATGCGCGTGAATCACGAGTGCGAGGTCGCCTTTTCCGAGCGGGGGCAGCGGAAATTCAATCCGCACGCGGCCCCGATCGTCGCTGGTTCCTGCGTGATGCGACGCTTCCGACGCGCCTTCGATTGCGGCTTCCACCTGGGCGCCCGCCTGGGGCTGGCGATCGGCTCGCCGCACAATTTCCAAGTCGAGCGACACGTTGCCCCCTTCCAGCCATGAGGTCGGGTTCAGCAGCTGCACCTGAATTCCGCCGGTGCGCACGGCAAGCTCCATCGCCGCTGCGATCTCGGCCGCAAACGCGCCCGCGCGCAGATCCCCGATGACCTTCCGATGCTGCTCCTCGACCCGCTCGCCGAGACCATCCGCGCTGAAATCGGGCGATTGCGCGAATTCCCGATAGCTCGAGGCCAGACGGTGCAGAATTCGCCCATGCTGGTACACGGCCGTATCGATGACCGGATGGCTCGGACCCCGGTCCTCGGTTTGCACGTGGAAGACCTGATCTCCGACGTGGACGTCGGTGTTAAATCCGGAACTCATCGCCTGCCGATCCCCTTTTGGCGCGCCGAGCGAGCCGCCCCTGCAGATAAAATATTGGGGAGTTCATTTGACCGGTGTACTCTCGAACGCTATTATAGCAGCGGCTTTAAAATGAACAGCAACTACCTCGACAGCTACGGCCCGCTTTTGCTCATGTTTATACTGGCGGCCGGACTCGCCGCCCTGTTGATCACGCTTTCCGCCGTGGTCGGCAAGCACAAGCCATCGCGAGAAAAAGACCAGTCGTATGAATGCGGAATCGTTCCGACGGGCGACGCGCGCCAGCCTTTTTCGGTTCATTTCTACATGGTCGCCCTGGTTTTCATTCTGTTCGATATCGAAGCCATCTTTCTGTATCCTTGGGCGCTCGTTTACCACAAGCTGAATGTGTTTGGCTTTGTGGAGATGTTGCTCTACATTGTCATCCTGCTGGTTGGTTATATTTTCCTGTGGAAGAAGGGCGCGCTCAACTGGGACAGCTAGTCGCCCGTCCGGGATCGGGTCCATCGTGGAATCGCAAGAAGTCGGCGGCAACGCCGCCGTACAGAAGCTGAGGGACTGGGACAAGCAGGCCGTCGCCGAGGTAATTGAATTTCGAGGCGAAACGACGGTTGTTGTCCCCCCGCAACACCTTGCGCGCGCGGCTGAATTTCTTTCAACCGAGCCTTCCCTGCAGTTCACCTTCCTTTCCGACATTACGGCGGTCGACCGTTTCCCGATGGAGCCGCGCTTTGAGCTGAATTATCACCTGCTCTCGATCGACCGCGGCCTGCGCTTGCGTTTGCGGGTGCGGCTTGCCGGCGCCGAACCGTCGGTGCCGACATTGACGCCGGTCTGGCCCACGGCCAACTGGCACGAGCGCGAGAATTTCGATCTTTTTGGCATTCGATTTCAGGGGCACCCCGACCTTCGCCGCATCTTGATGCCGGACGATTGGGAGGGATATCCGCTCCGCAAGGACTATCCCGTCGAAGGATTCCGCTAGGCGCGCCGGGCGAAGACGGATCTCATGAACACAAAAACGACACTGATCGAGACGCCAGCCGGGCCCGCCCAGGCGATGGTCCTCAATATGGGTCCTCAGCACCCCTCCACGCACGGCGTTCTGCGCGTGGTCCTGGAGCTGGACGGGGAAATCGTCCTGTCGGCCAAGCCGGAGATCGGCTACCTGCATACCGGAATCGAAAAATCCTGCGAATCAAAGACGTACTCCCAGTGCATTACGCTGACCGACCGCATCGACTACCTGGCGCCGCTGTCCAACAATCTCGCTTTCTGCCTCGCCGCCGAACGCCTGATCGGGATCGAAGTTCCCAAGCGCGCCCAGTACATCCGCGTGCTGCTCACCGAGCTGACCCGCATCACTTCGCACTTGGTTTGGCTGGGAACGCATGCCATCGATCTCGGCGCGATGACTGTTTTCCTGTACAGCTTCCGCGAGCGCGAAGAGATCATGAAGATCTACGAGTACGTCTCGGGCCAGCGGATGATGACCAGCTACTTCCGCATCGGCGGGCTCGCGCTGGAACCGCCTCCGGACTGGCTCGATCGAGTCCGCCGCATTATCGACTCCCTGCCCGGCCACATCGACGAATACGAGACTTTGCTGACACAAAACCGCATCTGGTGGGGCCGAACCAAGGGTGTCGGATATCTGAGCGCCGCAGATGCCATTGCCATGGGCGCTTCCGGTCCGATGCTTCGCGGCAGCGGCGTGGCCTACGATGTCCGCAAGGCGTTCCCGTACTCCAGCTACGACGAATTCGATTTCAACGTGCAGACGCAGACGGCCGGGGATTGTTACGCGCGATACCAGGTGCGCGTAGCCGAAATTCGCGAGAGCATCAAGATCGTCCGCCAGGCGATCGACCGAGTTACGCCCACCGGGCCCTTCCGCGCCGAAACGCCCGGGATCATCCCGCCTTCCCGCGAGGAAATGAAAACCTCGATCGAAGGGCTGATCTATCACTTCAAGATTTTCACCGAGGGATTTGCCGCGCCGCCCGGCGAAGTCTATCAGGCCATTGAATCGCCGCGCGGCGAGCTCGGCGTATTCATGGCCAGCGACGGATCGGCCAAGCCGTACCGCGTGAAATTCCGCACGCCGTCGTTCGTGAATTTGCAATCGTTGCCGAAGCTGTGCGAAGGCCGTCTGATCGCCGATGTGGTCGCCTGCATCGGCACAACCGACATTGTTCTGGGAGAAGTGGACCGCTAGCTTTCGCAACCGAAAACCGGACCATGCAACTGCCGCCACCGCTGGAAACAAAGTTCAACGAGCTTGCCGGTCGCTACCCGATCAAGCGCTCGGCGCTGATTCCTATGATGCTCTACGCTCAGGACCAGTTCGGGTCGCTGAGCGACGAGATCCTTCAGGAGATCGCCAGGCGCCTGGACCTGAACATGATTCAGGTCGAGGAAACCCTCTCCTATTACTCGATGCTGCGGCGCAAACCCGCCGGGCGCAATCACATTCAGGTCTGCACCAACATTTCCTGCATGCTTCGCGGCGGCAACGAGCTGTTCAAGCACGTTCAGAAGCGGCTCGGCATCGGCCACAAGGAAGTCTCTGCAAGCGGCACCTTCTCGCTTGAGGAAGTCGAATGCATCGGCGCCTGCACGGGCGCTCCGGCCATGCAGGTCAATTACGATTTCTACGAAAATCTTGACTCCGACAAAGTGGACGTGATTTTCGAGCAACTTCAGGACGGCAAGAAGCCCAAGCCGTCGGCCGTCACCGCCGGATCCGTGCACGAACGGCTGCCGGCTGAAGTGCTGGTGATCAGCGAGCGGTTCGGGATCCCCGGCGCCCACAAACTGGATGTCTACCGCAAGTACGAGGGCTACCGGGGCCTTGAGAAAGCCCTGAAGATGACGCCTGATCAGATCATCGACGAAGTGAAGAAGTCGAACCTGCGCGGACGCGGCGGCGCGGGCTTTCCCGCCGGACTGAAGTGGAGTTTCGTTCCCAAAGACACCTCCAAACCAAAATATATCCTGGCGAACGCCGATGAAAGCGAACCGGGAACCTGCAAGGACCGTCCGCTGATGGAAATGGACCCGCACCAGCTGATCGAAGGCATGATCATCGCCGGCCGCGCGGTCGGCTCGCACCAGGGCTACATCTATATACGCGGCGAATACCGCTACATTATCGACATCATGGACGCGGCAATTGCCGAAGCCTACGCCCAGGGCTACCTGGGCAAAAACATCCAGGGCAGCAGCTTTGATTTTGACCTTGTCACCCACACCGGCGCGGGCGCCTACGAGTGTGGCGAGGAATCGGCGCTCATGGAGTCACTGGAAGGCAAGCGCGGCTACCCGCGCATCCGTCCGCCCTTCCCTGCCGTGGTTGGCCTCTATGGCAGTCCCACGGTGATCAACAATGTCGAAACGCTCAGCACCGTGCCCGCCATCATGCGCAAGGGTGGCGATTGGTATGCGGGTCTGGGCACGCCGAAAAACGGTGGCACCCGGCTGTACTCGATCTCAGGGCATGTCAATCGCCCGGGAATTTACGAACTTCCGCTCGGTTTCCCGCTACGGCGCCTGATTGAAGAGGTTGCCGGCGGCATGCGCGGCGGAAAGAAACTGAAAGCTGTGATTCCCGGCGGAAGTTCGTGCCCGTTGCTGTCTGCCGAGGAGATCGATATCGCCATGGATTACGATTCGGTCGCCAAGGCCGGCTCGATGCTCGGCTCCGGTGGCACGGTGATCATGGACGAGGACACCTGCATGGTGGACGTCGCGCGCCGCATCATGCATTTCTATGCTCACGAGTCCTGCGGCTGGTGCATTCCCTGCCGCGAAGGCACCGCCTGGCTGAAAAAGATGCTCGACCGCTTCCATGAAGGCATGGGCCGCGAAGAAGACATCCCGCTGATCGACGAGCTGTCCAAGAATATGCTGGGGCGTACTTTCTGCCCGCTGGGCGACGCCGCAGCGCTGCCAACCATCAGCATCGTGAAGAAGTGGCGGAACGAATTTGAAGATCATCTCCACGGCAAATGCGCCTATAACAGTGCCGCGGAGCTCATTGCCGGAGCGCACTAAGGCGGCCATGGCAGATCAAAAACAGATCGCGTTCACAATTGACGGCCGTCCGGTGACCACGGCTGCGGGCACGCTGGTGATTGAAGCGGCCAAGACGCAGGGAATCGAAGTCCCGTCGTTCTGTTACTACCCGGGCATGTCTCTTCAGGCCGCTTGCCGCATGTGCCTGGTCGAAGTCGAAAAGATGCCAAAGCTGCAAACCGCCTGCACGCTGGTGGCAACCGACGGCATGGTGGTGAAGACCTCAACCGACCAGGTCCACAAGGCGCGCAAGGACATGATCGAGTTCCTGCTTTCAAACCATCCCCTGGATTGCCCGGTGTGTGACAAGGGCGGCGAGTGCGAACTGCAGGACATGACCTTCCGCTACGGCCTGGACAAGACACGCTTCACCGAGGAAAAGCTCCACACCCCGGAGCAAAAATGGTCGCCTCTGGTCTATTACGACGCCCCGCGCTGCATTCTCTGCTTCCGTTGCGTGCGCGTTTGCGACGAAGGGATGGACGTGAAGGCGCTGGGGGTCGGCTCGCGCGGTGTCCTGTCGGTGATCCTTCCCAACAAGCCGGACGAACTGGCCTGCGAGGAATGCGGCATGTGCATCGATATCTGCCCGGTCGGCGCGCTTACCAGCGGAACCTACCGCTATCAGACGCGCCCATGGGAAATGACCTACGTGGGGAATCCCTGCGCGCACTGTTCCAACGGCTGCAAGACCACGCTGAGCGTGCGCAACAATGAAATCCTGCGCGCCAACAACCGCGATCACTCCGGCGTCAACGGCGAGTTCCTGTGCGCCAAAGGGCGCTTTGGATACGATTTCACCTCGAATGCCGAGCGCATCCGCCAGCCACTGGTTCGCCGCAACGGTAAGCTGGAGCCGGCGAGTTGGGAAGATGCGCTTGAGGAAGTTGCACGAAGGCTGAAGCTGGTGCACGCGACGCACGGCCCCGGTGCCATCGGCGTGGTGGGCTCAAACCACACCACAAACGAAGAAAACTATCTGCTGAACCGTTTCGCCCGGGTCACACTGGGCACCAACAATCTCGACCATCACCGCACGGCGGACTACGCAGGCCTTGCTGCCGCGCTTGGGCCGCGCGCAAAGGATTCGCTTGCGACCATGGCCGATATCTACAATGCTCCGGCGGTTCTGCTGATCGGCAACGACGTCACGCAGCAGAATCCCCTGGTGGCCTGGCAGATTCGCACCGGCGTCCGCCACCATGGCCTGCAGCTGTACGCCATCAACAGCCTGCCAAGCAAGATCCATCGTCAGGCCAAGATCGCAGTTGAAGTCGCCAAGGGTCAGGAGCATCAGGCACTGCGCTGGCTTGCAACCGAGAAGGGTCAGTTCGACCCGAAGACGACTGAAGCGCTGGTGCAGCTCAAGGCGGCGCTGGAGGCCGAGAACGACGTTGTCGTCCTTTTTGGCGCGGATATCCAGGGCGCGGCGATCCGCGATCTGGTTTCGCTCACCGCGCGATTCGGCGGCAAGACGAAATTCATGGCCCTGGGCGATTACGCGAACTCCCGAGGCGCTGCCGACATGGGAGTTCTGCCCGACCGCCTGCCCGGCTACGCGCATCTTTCCGACTCAGCCGAGCGCGCGAGATTTGGCAAGCTCTGGGGCGGTGAGATTTCCGCGACGCCGGGTCTGACTGCCCGCGCGATGATGGAGGCTGCGGTCGCCGGAAAGCTGAAAGTTCTCTACGTGGTGGGCGCAAACCCGCTGAAGACATTCAGCGTGGCGCAGCCGGACAGGCTCGCGGGCCTTGAGCTCCTGGTCGTTCACGACATGTTTCTGACCGAAACTGCGCAGCGCGCCGACGTCGTCCTGCCCGCTGCATCCACCTACGAAAAGGACGGTTCGCTCACCAATACTGCAGGCGAAGTACAGCTCACCCATCGCTCGATCGATCCGCAGGGACCGCGGAGCGATTTCGACCTGCTGCGCATACTTTCGCACCAGCTCAGCATGCTCGGAATTGGCACGCCGATCCGGCTGCGCACGCCGGAAGCGGCACTCGATGAAATCCGGCAGAATGTTTCCGGCTACGACCTTTCACCAGCCACGCTGCTTGCGGGCGGTTCCGAACTTGCCGCGGCCACGAGCAAGGCGCCCGAGGCTGCGTACGACGTGCCGGCCGGCACGGTTTTCTCTTCACAGGATTATCTGTTTACGAGCGGCACCCTGGGCCGGTACTGTTCCAGGCTCACATCGACGAACGAGGCAAAACAGACGCCGTGGGTTTCATCTCCCAACACCCAGTCCTGGTGGCAGCGGTAGTCAAGGTCGCCGTCCTGTTGTTTATTGTAATGACGGCCTTGGCGTACCTCACCTGGCTGGAACGCAAGGTGATCGCGCATATCCAGTCGCGTTGGGGCCCCTACAATGTAGGCGCGCACGGATTGCTCCAGCCTTTGGCTGACGGCCTGAAATTTCTTTTCAAAGAAGACGTGATGCCGACGGTCGCCGATCGTCTCATCTACGTCCTTGCGCCGTTTCTTGCCCTCTCGCTCGGTCTGACGTCCATCGCCCTGATTCCATTCGGACCTCCCAACAGGCTGTTCCTGGGGCAGCCGATTTTCGTCGTCTCAGACATCAATCTCGGGTTGTTGTTCGTGTTCGCCATCACCTCGATGGGGGTGTATGGGGTCGCGCTCGCCGGATGGTCCTCGAACAGCAAGTATGCCCTGCTGGGGGGGCTGCGCAGCTCGGCGCAGATGATCAGCTATGAGGTTTCCCTCACGATTTCCGTCGTCGGAGTGCTGCTGCTGGCCGGTTCACTTGATTTCAACCAGCTCATTGAAGCCCAGCGGGGCTATTTCAGGTACCTGCCCTTTATCCCCAGGTGGAATATCGTTCCGCAGATCATCGGGTTTCTTTGCTATCTCACGGCTGCGATCGCAGAAACCAACCGGGTTCCCTTCGATTTGCCCGAGGCTGAAACCGAGCTCGTCGCCGGATTCCACACCGAATACTCCGCCTTCAAGTTCGCCATGTTCTTCATGGCTGAGTACGCGAACATGATCACGGTATCGTGTCTCGCTACCATTCTTTTCCTGGGCGGGTGGCTGTCGCCGTTCCCCGATCGCTGGACGTGGCAGAACTATTTGCCCGGCGCCGGACTTTTGCTGCTCGCAGCTTATTGCGCCTGGAACACGATTTCGGAAATGCGCGGGTTTGCGCGGCTCCAGCTCGGTGTGGTCACGCTGCTTGCCGGTGGCGGCGGCCTGCTGTGCCTATACCCGCCTCTGGCCGAGGCCATTCAGGGACCGTTCTGGTTTACAGCCAAAATCCTCGGGATCCTGTTCTTCTACATCTGGATGCGGGCCACTCTGCCGCGCTTCCGGTACGACCAGTTGATGTCGTTCGGCTGGAAGCTGCTGCTGCCGGTATCGATTGCGAATCTGGTGGTCACGGCGCTGGTGATTGTCTGGCCACTGCTGAGGCACGGATGAACATCTCCATCATTATGTTCTTCGTGTGCGCACTGCTGGCCGTCGCCGGTGCCGTGGTGCTGATCTTGGCGCACGAGCCCATTCACAGCGCGCTTGCGCTGGTCCTGGTGATGATGGCGCTCGCGGTCCTGTACCTGCTGCTGGGCGCACCGTTCATCGCCGCAGTGCAGATCATCGTGTACGCCGGCGCCGTCATGGTTCTGTTCGTTTTCGTCATCATGCTGCTCAATGCGGGTGTGGAGGAGCGCACCGACTTCAGCAAAATAGCCAAATTCGCGGGTGTTCCGCTGGGCTTCCTTTTGCTTCTGGAGATCGCCCACTGGCTTGCGCATTCACCCGTTGGCACGGCGATCGCAAACGGCGCGGGCTCCCCAAGTGTGGCCGCCGATACCGGCAACCTCTCCGAGATGCTTTTCCGGCAGTATCTGTTCCCGTTTGAGGCGACCTCGATCCTGATTTTGATTGCGATCCTGGGCGCCCTGGTGCTGGCCAGGAAGGAACCACGATGAGCGCCGTTCCCATTTCCTATTACCTGGTTCTGAGCGCGATTCTGTTTGGACTGGGCGTGGTTGCGTTCGTGTTCAAGCGCAACATCATCACGATGTTCATGTCCATTGAACTGATGCTCAACGCCGTCAATCTCGCATTCGTGGCCTTCGCACGCGCGCACGACTCTCTCGATGGTCTTGTTTTTGTGTTCTTCGTGATTGTCGTCGCGGCGGCCGAATCTGCCGTGGGGCTCGCGATTGTGATCATGCTCGCACAGAATCGCCAGTCGCTGAACGTCGAACGGATCAATCTGCTCAAGCTCTAATGCTGCTACTCAACCATCTGTGGATCATTCTGGCGTTGCCCCTGGCGGGCGCCGCGATCAATGGCCTATTCGGCAAGCGCTGGCCTCAATTCACCGTGAATTCGGTGGCTCTGGGCTCGGTCGTTTTGTCGTTTCTTGCCGCTGCGGAAACCGTACGCGAGTTCCTGGGTCTTGCGGCTGGCCAGATTCCCTTCATCGGGAACTACTTTACCTGGATGGTGGCAGGAGAGGCGACGCCGCACCCGTTCCGTGTGGATTTCGCGCTGCAGGTTGACCAGCTCACCGTTGTGATGTTGCTCGTAGTGACTTTCGTAGGCATGCTCATCCACATCTATTCGACCGGATACATGGCCCACGAAGGCGGCTACTACCGGTTCTTCTGCTACCTGAATCTGTTCATGTTTTTCATGCTTACGCTGGTGATGGGCGCAAACCTCATCGTCATGTTCGTCGGGTGGGAGGGCGTAGGCCTGTGCAGCTATTTGCTGATCGGCTTCTGGTTCCTTAAGAAATCCGCCGCCGATGCGGGTAAGAAGGCCTTCATCGTCACGCGTATCGGCGATTTCGGATTCACCGTCGGCATCCTGCTCGTGTTTGCGACCTTCGGCACCGTGGCGTTCGGTGAGATCTTCTCGAAGGTGTCGGACAAGCCCGTCGATGTTTTGACCACGATCTGCCTGTTACTGTTCGCCGGCGCCATCGGCAAGTCCGCCCAGCTGCCTCTCTACGTCTGGCTCCCGGACGCGATGGAGGGCCCCACCCCGGTCAGCGCCTTGATCCATGCCGCAACCATGGTCACCGCAGGCGTGTACATGGTTGCGCGCATGAATCCGCTGTTCTCGCGCGCGCCGGCTGCCATGCTGGTGGTCGCAATCGTAGGCGCGGCGACCGCGTTTTATTCCGCGACCATCGGCCTGGTCCAGACCGACATCAAGAAGGTCCTGGCCTACTCAACGGTCTCGCAACTCGGCTACATGTTCCTGGCTTGCGGCGTAGGCGCCTACGGCGCTGGCATATTCCATCTGATGACCCACGCGTTTTTCAAAGGCCTGCTGTTCCTCGCCGCGGGCAGCGTGATCCATGCCATGGGCGGCGAGCAGGACATGATGAAGATGGGCGGCCTGCGAAAGAAAATTCCGGCTACCTTTTGGACGATGTTCATTGCCACTCTTGCGATTGCCGGCATTCCGGGATTTGCCGGGTTCTTCAGCAAGGACGCGATCCTCGAGGCTGCCTACTCCGGCCCGTACGCCAACCGTCTGCTGTGGGGCCTCGGCATCGTCGCCGCAGGACTGACGTCGTTCTACATGTTCCGTCTGGTATTCCTTACATTCTTTGGTGAGCCGCGCTTTGACGAGCACAAGGTCCACGTCCATGAGTCACCGAAGAACATGACCATCCCTTTGATGGTTCTTGCGTTTCTGTCGATCTTCGGCGGCTGGTTCGCGGCGCCCAAGCTGGTCGGGGGAATCGACTATTTCGAAAGGTTCCTTTCACCAGTTTTTTCAGCGTACGCGCCCCCGTCTGAGGCGATGTTTGCGGTCGCAACCGAGAGCGCCTCAAGTCCTGCGATGGATTTGCTGCACGCGCTCGCGGGATGGCCGGTGATTGTGGGCGTGCTCGGGCTGCTGGTGGCCTGGTGGTTCTATATCAAGAGACCCGACACTCCCAAGCGCCTGGCCGAAAGCGTCCACGGTCTTTACACGCTCCTGCTCAATAAATACTACGTGGACGAAATTTACGCTGCGTTGATCGTCCGGCCGCTGCTCTGGATTTCAACCAACGTGCTCTGGCACGTGGTGGACGAAGGCCTGATCGACGGAACCGTCAACGGCACGGCCACCGTCGCGCGAGGATCGGGCGCCCAGGCCCGCAAGCTGCAGTCCGGTAACACCCGCAGTTACGCCGCCTGGGTGATTCTGGGCGCGGTTGGATTCACGGCGATCCTGTTCGGGCTTCTGGGGGTGGCGCACTAACGTGGGAACACAGGGATACTTGCTCACCGTTATCACGTTTCTGCCGCTTTTCAGCGTAGGAGCGGTTCTGTTGCTGCGCTCAGACGACCAGATCTGGATCCGCCGGATTGCTCTTGCGGCTTCGCTTGCCGAATTTGCGGTTTCGCTGCTGTTGCTGCGGGGATTCGATTCCGCGAACCCAGAATACCAGTTCGTCGAACGGCATGCCTGGATCGGTGAATCGATTCAGTATCACCTCGGCGTCGATGGCATCAGCTTGTTCCTGGTCCTTCTGACCACGTTCCTGACGCCGATCGCCATTCTCTGTTCCTGGGAATCCATCCACGAAAACGTGAAGGGCTTTTTCGTTGCTTTGCTTCTGATCGAGACGGCCATGATCGGCGTGTTCGTTTCGCTCGACCTGTTCCTGTTTTTTGTGTTCTGGGAGCTCACGCTGATCCCCATGTATTTCATGATCGGCATGTGGGGCCACGACCGGCGAATCTACGCAGCCGTGAAATTCATTTTGTACACCATGTTCGGCTCGATTCTGATGTTGGTCGCGATTGTGTGGCTGTATGGCAAGGCGGGTACGTTTGACTTCCCCGATATCCTGGCCCTGATGCAGTCCGGTCAGCTTGTGTTCCCGCCCACGACCGAGTTGCTCATGTTCGGCGCTTTTTTCCTCGCCTTTGCGATCAAGGTTCCGTTGTTCCCGCTGCACACCTGGCTCCCGGATGCGCACACCGAGGCGCCGACGGCAGGCTCGGTGATCCTTGCCGGAGTGATGCTGAAACTCGGCACCTACGGCATCCTGCGTTTCTGCCTGCCCCTGTTTCCTGAGGCCGCGCACCGGATGGCGCAGCCCATCGCCGTTCTGGCAATCATCGGCATCGTCTACGGCGCGCTCGTCGCGACCGTGCAAACCGATTTGAAGCGCCTGGTGGCCTACACGTCGGTCAGCCACTTGGGGTTCGTGGTCCTGGGGATTTTCGCGTTCAATACCGTCGCGATTCAGGGCGCGATCTTCCAGATGCTCAGCCACGGAGTTTCAACCGGCGCACTGTTCTTGGGCGTGGGCATGCTCTATGACCGCCGCCACACCCATGAAATCAAGCAATACGGCGGTCTGGCAACGCCCATGCCGGTGCTGATGTCGTTCTTCCTGTTCATCGCCCTGTCGTCTCTCGCACTCCCCCCGCTCAACGGATTCGTCGGCGAGTTCCTGATCCTGATCGGCACATTCCAGATCCACCACGCCTGGGCCAGCTGGGCTGCGAGCGGAGCGGTGCTTTCAGCTATCTACCTGTTGTGGGCCTACCAGCGCGTGGCGCTTGGCGAAGTAACCGTTGAAAAGAACAAAACCTTGCCGGACGCATCGACGCGCGAGCGCATCATTCTTGCGACCATGGCCGTTGCAATCCTGTTCCTGGGCGTCGCCTCCCCGCTGTTCACCCGCCGCATGGAAGTCTCTGTGAACAACATCCTTGAGCAAACCTCAGGGTCGCGCAACGCGTCGCGGCCCGTGGCTTCCCCGCACGCACCGGGTGTCGCGGCGCTCAGGCCGCACCCGGCCCCGACAGCTGTCGCCGAAATCCAGGTGCGGCCATGATTCCGATTCCGGGCGGCCAGCTCATGAATCTGTACCGGCTCGCTCCGGAAGTCGTGCTCTGCCTGTTCGGCATGATCGTGATGGTTGCCGATCCGTTTGTCGCTGCCGCGCGCAAGCGCACGCTTGGGTGGCTCGCGCTGGTTGGCGCGCTGGTTGCGCTCGCTTCGGTGCATATCGCGAATCATTTTCCCGGCCCGGCCTATAGCGATCTGATCCACACCGATTCTTTCAGCATGTTCCTGCACGTGGTCATACTTTCGGCCGTGGTGATGGCCATTTTCGGTTCGCTCGATTACCTGGATCAGGAGAACATCCAGCGTAGCGAATACTACGCGCTGGTACTGTTTGCAGCGGCCGGCATGGGCGTTCTCGCCGGCGCCAATGAACTGGTTACCGCATTCGTAGGCCTGGAAATTAGCTCGATCGCCAGTTACGTTCTGGTGGGATTCCGCCGCCGCTCGCCGGCCTCAAACGAGGCATCACTCAAATACTTCCTGCTGGGTTCGTTTGCGACGGCGTTCTTCCTGTATGGCATTGCCATGGTCTACGGCGTCACCGGCACGACGCATATCCAAGACGTCCAGGCGGCGCTCGAGCAGGCCGTGACGGCAGGCGGGCACGTTCCCGCGCTTGCGATTCTGGGGGTAGGATTGATTTTGGTCGGTCTTGGATTCAAGGTCGTCGTCTCCCCCTTTCAGATTTACGCGCCCGACGTCTATGAAGGCGCGCCCACGCCGGTCACGGCGCTCCTGGCTTCAGGGCCCAAGGTTGCGACGTTCGCAATCATGATCCGGATCTTTTACGTGTCGTTTGCCGCGGCGCAAGGCTACTGGTTCTGGGCCATCTGCGTTTGCGCGGTGCTGACCATGTGCATCGGCAACCTCGGCGCGCTCGTGCAGACCAACGTCAAACGAATGCTGGCCTACTCGTCGATTGCGCACGCGGGCTACATCCTGGTCGCCTTTGCCGCTTCGACCGCGCTGGGAGTTGCCGCGATACTGTTTTATCTTGCCGCGTACGTGTTCATGAAGGTCGGAGCGTTTGTTATCGTCACGCACCTGGGCCAGCAGGATGAGAAGCGGCTTTTGATTCAGGACTACTCGGGCCTGGCTTTGAAGCAGCCTATGGTTGCGGCCTGCTTTTCGCTGTTCTTGCTTTCGCTGCTGGGCCTGCCTGCGACCGGCGGTTTTGTCGGGAAATTCTTCGCCTTCCAGGCTGCGCTGGGAGTTAGCAGGCGAGCGCTGGTGCTGCTGGTGGTCATTGCGGCCATCAACACGATTATCGGCGCTTACTACTACCTGCGGGTTATCATCACCATGTATTTCCAGGCGCCACACCGGGACTATGCGCCGACGCCGGTGCCGGCTGCTGTGGCAATCGCGCTAATCATCGCCGCTGCGGGCACGCTTTACCTCGGCATCCTGCCGTCCCGCGTATGGGATCTGGCCCAAACCGCCGCCGGATCACTGTTCCCCCACTAACTCCAGGCATCTTCAGTTCGCCCCGGCCGCAATCGGACGGGCGCGGAACTTTCACTGAAAACAAAAGCGCCCCGGGGTCCGCTTGTGGCGAGCCCCGGGGCGCTATTTCCGACTGATGCCGCCTGGCGCGAACCGTCTACTTGATCAGAACAATTACCAGCGCATACAGAGTGAGCGACTCGATCAGCGCCACGCCGATGATGAATGCAGTTCGGACCGCGCCGCCTGCTCCCGGATTGCGGGCCGTGCCCTCGCAAGCCGCCGCGGTCGCAAGCCCCTGCCCGATACCGCAACCCGCCGCCGCAATACCCAGTGCGAACGCCGCCGCCACGCCGACCCAGTTCGTCGTGTGTTCGGGCGCCGCTGCCGCCTGGGCGAAGGTGACCGGCGCCACCATCAGCGCCAAAACCGCAACCAGCAAAATCCACGCTGCTTTCTTGGTCATGTCTTCTCCTGTTTATGAATGTGCCGCCAGGAGGTGGTTACCGAAAGTCCGGGGGGACGACCGGTCTCACGCTGGCTGCCTTTGATGCCCGATTAGTGCTCTTCCGCGGACGCGAGTCCGAGGTAGACAATCGCTAGAATGCTGAAGATAAACGCCTGCAAGAACGCTACGAATACGTGCAGCAGAGCAAGCACCAGGGGAATCGCAACCGGCACGACGCCCGCGGCGTATCCCGCCGGATTTAGATGGCTGACGAATTCAAAGACAGAAAGCGAAAGCGCCAGGAATGAAACATACAGCAGCTCGCTCACCATCATGTTGGCCCAAAGCCGGACGGAGAGCGAAAGCAGGCGCGCAAAATGGCTGACGGTCTCGACAATCAGCATAATGATGTTGATCGGAAATAGCTTGGGCATGGGCCCCAGCAGCGACTTGGCATAGTCGAGCCCGCCGTGCTTGCCGATACCGATGGCGTTGTAATACAGGAAAACGATCACTGCGAGTCCCAGAGGCACCGTGATGGTGGCCGTAGGCGATGCAAAACCCGGCACGAGTGAAATCATGTTGCTGAAAAGAATGAAAATTCCGACCGTGGCGACGATCGGGATATGGCGGTCGGCTCCGTGCCCGACGATATCGTCCATCAGGTCCTTCACGCCGACGCCCATCGGATTCGTGATCACGAACTCCATCACTTGCTGGGTGGGGCCGGGATGGTCGACCGAGATGCGCCCCTTGAGCCACAAGAAGAACAGCACCGACAGCAGAACGACCAGGAGCTCCATCGAGAAGGAATTCGTAATCGGATACTTCGGATCATCCGGCGTGATGTGCAAAAGCGCGAGCAGCGCGAGCGCGAACTTGCCCAAAAGCGCGTTCACTACCTTTGTCACACCGAGAACTTGCTCGTCGCCCATGCTTCTCCAGAAAGAGGCTTTTGCCGGAAATTGTCGTGCGAAACGGACTTACGGAGTGTTCCAGCGGTGCATTCCGTGGGCTAACTCATACCCAAGCTCGAGCACGATCGCCGGAACCACCGCTACCAGCCCGCACAGAAATGCAATCGCGGGCAACCGCAGCCAAGCGAGAATAGCATAGGCCACCACGAGCAGCAATAACAGGCGGCCGAAGAACTTTACGTGCACCACGGGCGGTACCCGTGGATTTTCAAGCGTAGCCTGCGCCTGGCCCAGTCGGATGAGCGCCGCAGCGCCCCGCCTTAACCAGCGAAAGTTCAGCCAGCAGAGCGCCGTTCCGACCGCGGCCCCTTCGGCGGCGCGCGCACCCCAGCCGATGGCCGCTCCCAGAGTCATCGCCGCACCCAGTGCGATCATGAACCGTTCGATGCGGTGCTCAATCGCCGTAAATTCCGCGTCACTCACTTTTCTTGTCTCCGGCGCCGGCCAGCTTTATGACTTCGCGAAGCCCGAGCGCGACGCCGCACAGACCGAGCACGATCATCATCCACGGTTTGGTGTGCAGCCCGCGGTCCACGAAATAGCCGATGCCTCCGGCAACAACCGGAGGCCCGGCAATCAGGAACGGCAATTCCATCGCAAGCGCCATCTGCCGGATGGCTCCGCCGGAAGTCTTATTCGGCCTGGGATCCTGTAAATCCACGTTGCCCCTTAGCGCTTCTTGCTGAGCTTGAAGACCCGCTCGGCGTTTTCGTGATAGATCTTTTGCTTGTCTTTCTCCGGAATGCGCGCCGCATCCAGGAAGTCCACGGCGTCGGGATGGTCCTGGTAGGGATAATCAATGGCCCACATGATGCGGTCCGCTCCCACGGCCTCGATGCAGAACTTGAGCGTCGGTTCCCAGTTCATTCCGCTGGTGGTGATGTAGAAATTCCTTTTGAAGTATTCGCTCGGCGTCAATTTGAGCTTCGGCCGGTCAAATCCGATTCGCACCCGGCCGTGCATGAAATCCAGGCGATAGAGCCAGTAAGGAATGCCCTCGCCCATGTGACCGAGGACGATCTGCAGACCCGGAAAATGGTCAAGAACTCCGCTGGTGATGATGCGCAGCCCGTGAAGACCGGTCTCCGCCTGGTAGCCCCAGATCGCGTGCTCCAGATGATCGGTCCGAAACGCCTTGGCCATCAGGGGAATCGGCGCCCGCGGATGAATGTAAAGCGGCACCTTGAGCGCAGCGATGGCCTCCAGTATCGGCCAGTATTTTCGCTCGCTCAGATATTCGCCGTTGGTGTGGGAGTTGATCATGATGCCGCTGAGCTTGAGCTTCGTGATTGCGCGCTCAATTTCCTTCACCGCACCGGCCGGGTCCTGCGGCGCGATGGTTGCGAGTCCTGCGAAGCGGTCCGGGTGCCTCTGAATCGCCTCATGCAGACGGTCGTTCCCGATTTCGGCAACCGCGTTGCCCTTGTCCGGGCTCATCATTTGCACGCCGGTAGATGTCAGGGCGAGCAGGTGCATGTCCACGTCATACTCGTCCATGGTCTGCAGGCGCTGATCGAACAGATCCAGCAACTTGTGATACACCGGCCCGGAAGGATCGGTCTGGATTTTCCACAAAAACAGGTCCGGATCGTATTCCTGGGCGGTGGCGACCAAATCCCGCTGCGCATCCATCTGTTCTGGTATCGAAAATGCCTCTTCGGTTGCGATTCGCCGATAGTGCTTCCGCTTCGTTTTCGGCTTGCTCGCGCGCACCCTGCGCTTCGGACTCATTCGGATTTCTCCTCGCTCTGGAACTGCTGGTTCGTGGCGAACGTTATGAGGAATGCCCCAAACGAGAACGGAGTGTAGCGCAGACCGAGCTGGTTTTGCACGCGCCGCGCGGCGGGTCTGGCTAACCCTCGTGCCTTGCGCCGTGCACCACTGAGACCGAATGAGGAAGCAGATCGACGATGGTGTCGAGTGACTCCAATGCCCCCTTGGGGCTGCCGGGAAGGTTGATGATGATGCATTTACCGCGAATTCCCGCTGCGCCGCGCGAGAGCACCGCGCGAGGAAACTTCTCGGCTCCCGCTGCGCGCATGTGCTCGGAGAATCCGGGGATGACGCGCTCGACCACCGCCGCGGTCGCCTCCGGCGTAACGTCCCGCGGGCCAAGACCGGTGCCGCCGGTGGTCAGGATCACGTCCGCATCATTGGAGTCGGCGGCCTCTTTGAGAAACAGTTCGATTGCGGCGCGGTCGTCGGCGCGAACGGCGGAAGAAACAATCCTCCACCCCAGTTCGCGGCACCGCGCGATCACCGAGGGACCCGAACGGTCCTCCGACGTGCCGGCGGCAACGGAATCGCTGATGGTTAGAATGGAGACGCGCATGAAGTCGGCTGGGGCCTGCTAGCCCTCCGTGGCCTCGACGTTTTCCGGGTCGCCGTCGCGCTGGCCTTCATCCACGAGGCGCAACGCTTCCATCAAAAGACCCGTGGTGGTGCGGGAAATCGTAGTGCGCTCGGGAGCCGAGTTGAAATCGATTTCGAATTCACCAGCCGGCCAGCGCACGACCTGAAAGACGGCCGCCTCGCCCTCAAGCGAACCCAGTCTTGCGTCGGCGCACTGGCCCGCGGCGAAATACAGCTGGCACATCTCGCCCGCGTTGCGAATCGTGAGCCGGCAGGATTTCTGGCCCATTTCAAGCGACTGCATCAGATCGAGAATGCTCATTTCCTCCAAGCGCCCCTGAATCACGCCGGGCCGCACCGCCCGGCTCTGCAATTTCTCGAGCGCCAGACGGTCAATCACTTTCTTGGTCCGTCGGATGAAATCCTTCAAAAAGAACGGTTTGACGACGAATTCCTCCACGCCCTCAACCATCGGCCGCAACTTCTCTTCGACGTCGGCGCGGCTGGCGAGAAAGATAAAAGGAATCTGCTTGGTTTGCTGGCGTGCCCGGAGTTTTTCATAGAGCTGGCGGCCGTCGAGACCGGTCATGCGGTAGTCGCACAGGATCAGATCCGGCGGATCGTCCACGATTTTCAGCAGGGCGTCGGCGCCGTCGGCCGCCGCGAAAGCCTCGCAATGCGGAGCAAGACCCTTCATCAACAGGTCGAGGATCAGGGCGTTATCGTCGACAACCAGGACTTTGACGTCCTTGATGGGTGTCATCGCTTCCCGGTCTTCCGGGATCCCCGGCGCGCACGCACGTAGGTTCCGCTGCGCCCTCCCGATTTTTTCACGAGATACAACTCGGTGATCTCCATGCCGCGTTCCAGAGCCTTACACATGTCATAGATGGTCAGCGCCGCAACCGCTGCGCCTACAAGCGCTTCCATCTCAACCCCAGTTGGTCCGGTCGCCGTCGCTTCCGAGGCGATCTGGATTCCATTCTGGCATAGCTTCGCCCGCACATCCACGTGCGTCAAGGCGAGGGGGTGACAAAGCGGAATCAGGTCGGAGGTGCGCTTCGCCGCGGTGATTCCGGCGATACGAGCGATCTCGAGCGGGTCCCCTTTGGGGGATTTCATGCGCTTCAGACTTGCAACCGTAGATCGCTGCATGCGCACGAAGGCGTGCGCGACGGCGATTCGCGAAGTCGCCGGCTTCGCGGTGACATCTACCATGCGCACGCGCCCGGCGTTATCGAAGTGAGAGAGCTTCTTCATCGTAGGTGGCGGAAGCTGGCGATCAGGGAAGATTCCGCCCAGTTCTCGCCATCAACCGCAGCATTTCCGGTTCCGGCAATTTGCGACGACACCGTGTGGATGGCTGGACCAAGCCGATCGGGGCGCTCGCCACGCCGCTGACCAGTTGTGAGCTGCCTACCGGGCACGGCTCACGATGCGATATCCAAGGTGGCACAACGAAAGGTGGGGCGCAAGTAGCAGGGCCTGCGGGGTTCGTGGAAATAATACGTAAAACACTCTACTGGCGGTGATCCGGCGCCCGCTTTCGCAGGCGCCAGATGACGGCCCGGGGGCCATTGCTCGGAACGCGAAGCGCTTCGAGGCTACTTTGCGGCCGGGGGAGGAGCGGGGGGATTGATGATCGCACCGTCCCAATGCTCGTCCGCCTTGCCATCCACGAATCGCCACATGTCGAACCACGAAGTTGTATAGGTCTTCGACGGATCCCTGGGGTCCTTAAATTCGCGCGGGGTGACCACGATTACCAGATCGCCTTCGGCGACGACCGCGACGATCTTGGTCTTGGTGAGATGTTCGGGAATGTCGCTCGGCTTCCGGATGGACATGAAGAACTTCACGACACCGTCGCGGCCCGACGCCACGTTGGGATTGTGTTGGTGATAGGCTGCAGTCAGCCACTTGTCAGCCAGATCCCAGTGATTCGCCTCCAGCAGGTCCTTCATGATGTGATATGCGGCCTGCTTGTTGGTGTTCAGGGTGGGGTTCTTGCTGGTGAAAAGAGCGTCAGCCTCGGCGCCAGTGACACCAATGACCGGTTCTTGGGCGATCGCAGGGACACAGGCAAACAGTACTGCCAATACAGCGAGCAAACTCAGGCGTGTTTTCATGCGTGGTAGATACAACCAACGCGGAGACGATGTCAAGTGTCGCGCAACGTCCCGAGCCTGGCCGCCCCGATGATTCGGCGACGGGCAGAGGATTGTGTTTGGTTGCTCCCATTGACTTGGCATAGGGGCGGACGTACGCTCCGCGCTATCGAAGGAGCGCCCGATTCGCCGCGGCAAGGTGCCAAGGGGTTCCTGCCGCTGATTCAATGGAAGGAGGGAATATGAGGATCGGAATGAACATCGTCGGCGTGATACTCCTGTTTTTCGGCGGCGTATGGTTTTTGCAAGGCGTCAATGTGATCCATCAGGGTTTCATGGCCGGGCAGACCAAGTGGGAGATTAGTGGCGCAATTGTGTTCGTCATAGGCATCCTGCTGCTTGTTGTGGCTAACCGCAAGCGTCGCTCTGCCTGACGACCGTGGATCTTGCCGATGGGGCCTGGGAATCGGGAGACGCGGGTGGGGCCGCAATCCTCGCGCTTAACATCCGCTCAAGAAAGCCGTTGGACGCAAGGTCTAGACCCATGCGAAACCGCCGCGACTGGATCGTTTACTTCACCTCTGCCGGAGTGATTGTCGCCGGGCCCTCGCCGACGATCTCAATCTCTGCTACCTCATCCTTCGCGCCGTCGTAGTGGACTTGTTTGGCCAGGTCCACCACGTAGCTGCCGGGCGGCATCGCAACGGTGGAATCGGGATCGTATTTCGTGCCGGTGCCGACCCACCAGGTTCCCGACAGAACGGTGATGTAGCGGTCATTGGGATGAAAGTGCGGCCGGCTCATGTTGTGCGGATACCATTTTACCAACTCGATATAGAGGCCTGGCTTGGTTGGGTCGCCAAGAACCACCGCGGTTTCCGCGACACCTGGCCGGCCGGTCCACGTAATCTGACTCGGCAGCTTATAGGTGACGGCGGTAGGGTCGATGTCGGCAGCTTTGGCTGGGCCTCGGGGCTCAGCTGAACCGAGTGAACTCGCAAGTGCAAGCGATGCGAACATTCCCAGTGCGGCGGTAATCGGCCAGTAACGGTGGGCAATCGAAACAGCAACCATGATTCCCTCCTGTGCGTTCCGACCCTCGTGGATGAAAAAATCCTGGCCGCGGTGCGCGCGGCCAGGATCGTTTCGCGTTCTACGGTCGGACGCTACTTTCAAGACACTCTAACTGTTCCCGAGATACTCGACGTGGATGTACGTGCCGAGTCTCACGTTGTAGGCAAGATACCAACCGTCGTGATCAGGATCTTCATAGATCACGATCTGGTCAGAATCCCAGAGCCAGTCCGAACAGAAGCCGAAATCATATGGAGCAACGGAAAAATAGAAGCCGCCGAACCGGAAACGGCCTGGACCTCCTCCAGCAAGATGCCAGACGTGGCCGCGGCCAAAGCCGCCGGTAAACCGCCCATGTGCCCACGGATGATCCATATGATAGTGCGGGTCATCACGTCCGGTGTCATGGCCGACCCAATGATCGCCCTTAACATCCACGTGGGGAGCGACCGGGTGCCCGGGCCTGTCGGGTTGATCCTTCACGGCCGGCGCCGGATGCGCGGGCGCCTTGAAGGCCGTGGGGCCGTGCGCGGGAATATGCCCGCCGCCCACCTCGGGTCTGGCTTGATGTTGCGCGAAAACAGGAACGGAGAACAGGAAGCATACTGCGATTAGACCGACGAATTTTCTCATGTTGGACCTCTCGAATAGGATTACCGCACCGATTACGAGTGCAAAAGCGTTCGGCCGGGTCACTGCGACGCTCTGAAATTAAGACGCTGTCAGCAACGACAAGGTTACTCGCCTAGAAGACGCGTCCAGGCATTTTCCGGGCGGTCAGAATGTACCACGGCGAGGCAGAACGTCCACCCACTCGCCTGCCTGCAGGTGAAGCTTCGAGGCATGCACGACCAGATAGCAGTTTCCGCGCACAACGGCTCCGATATCGCCTGACCCTTCCCACAAAAGCACTTCCACTTTGGGCTCCGGGCCGATCTCGCCTTTGGGCCAGGTCACCCGCGCAGGGAGAATATGCGCGACAGCTCCCTTTTCATCGACAGGATGTGCCAGCCTGGCCTTGAACACCGGCAGCGGCTTCGGCGGACATCCGCTGAGCGCTTCGATCGCGGGAACAACAAACAGTTCAAACGTTACCATCGTCGAGACCGGATTCCCGGGCAAGCCGAAGACCGGCTTTCCGCGGCACCATCCGAAAACCACAGGCTTGCCTGGGCGAAGCGCAACGGCGTCGAAAAAGATTTCCGCGCCGAGATCTTTCAATACCGGCTCGACGAGATCGTATTTACCGGCGGAAACTCCGCCGCTTAGCAACAGAAGATCCGCCTCAAGCCCCCGCTCGATCCCCGCACGAAGGTCGGCGACTTCGTCCCTGGCCGATCCCCCTGCGAGCGCTTCGCCTCCTGCGAGTGTGACCTGAGCGGCGAGCGAGATATTGTTGCTGTTGCGAATCTGATAGGGGCCAGGAGGGCGGCCCACGGGGACAAGCTCGTCACCGGTTGACAGGATCGCGACGCGCGGGCGGCGGGCGACTTCGATCCGGGACTGGCCCACCTCCGCTGCAACGGCTAGTTCGGCGTAACCGAGCCGCGTGCCTCGGGAAACCACCACTTCGCCTATGCGCGCTTCGGCGCCCGCAAGGACGTAGTACTGTCCGGCGCGCGCTGTCTGCTCGAAAACCACGAAATCGCCTTCTTCGTGGGTAAACTCGTGCATGATGACGGCGTCCGCGCCGCGGGGTACCGGCGCACCGGTGAGGATTCGCACGCATTCGCCTGGGCCGACAGTGCCGGTGTAGGCCACTCCGGCTCGACTCTCTGCGATCAGTCGCAATTTCGCGCCCGGTGCGGTTGCGTCAGCGGAGCGCAAGGCAAAGCCGTCGCGAATAGAGCGATTAAACGGAGGATAGTTGCGGTCGGCATTAATGCTTTCCGCAAGAATGCGGCCCAGTGGGGCGGCGGTCAGGTCCAGGGTCTCGCGTTCAGGCGCGCAGGCGCGGGCGCCTATAACCTCGATCACCTTGGCGCGCGCAGCTTCGAAGGAAATCATCGCAGGCTAAAGCCACGAAGCGAGCTTCGTCCCGCGAGGAACGATGGTGGCGTCGCGCTCCGGACCGGTCGAGATCATCCCGATTTCGACTTGGAGCTGATCGGAAATGAAGTTCAGGTAATCGCGCGCCGCCATGGGCAGATCGAGTACGTCGCGAATGCCCGGTGTGGATTTCTTCCAGCCCGGCAGCGTGCGGTATTCCGGCTCGATCTGAGCGAGGGTCTCAACGTCGGGCGGCATTTCTGCGATCGGCTTGCCCTTGTAGCGGTAGCCCGTACACACTTTGATTTCAGGCTGCTCGTCAAACACGTCGAGCTTGGTGACCACGAGCGAATCGATTCCGTTGAGCATTTTCGCGTAACGCAAAACCACAAGATCGAGCCAGCCGCAGCGACGCGGCCGTCCGGTCACCGCGCCGAACTCATTGCCACGCGCGCGAATCTGCCCGGCGTCCAGATCGGGCATCTCGGTGGGAAACGGCCCGCTGCCGACGCGTGTCGTGTAGGCTTTGGTTACGCCGACGACGCCGGTGATTCGGGTGGGACCGACGCCGAGCCCGGTTGCCGCACCGCCAGAAATCGCATTCGAAGACGTTACAAAAGGATAGGTACCGTGGTCGATATCGAGCATGGTGCCCTGCGCGCCCTCAAAAAGCACCGATTCGCCGCGATCGAGTGCGTCGTTCAGGAGCACGGCCGTGTCGGCAACCAGGCCGCGAATGTGCGCCGCAATCTCGAGCGATTGTTCCAGCAAACCGGCAGTTTCCAGCGCATGGCCATAGGCTGCCTGGCTGATCAGATTTTTTTCCGCGATCACTCGCTCAAGCTTTAGGCGAAAACATTCGGGTTCCAGCACATCGCACACGCGGATTCCGCGACGCGCCATTTTGTCTTCATAGGCTGGTCCGATTCCACGCGACGTGGTTCCAATCTTTGCTTCCCCGCGCGCCGCTTCCGCGGCCTTGTCCATTTCGCGATGATAGGGAAAGATCAGGTGAGCGCGATTGCTCAGGAACAGCCGCCCGCGGACCTCGACTCCGGACTTGCGGAGGTTCTCAATTTCAGCCACCAGCGCCGCCGGATCAACCACTGCGCCGGGTCCGATGACAGCTTTCTTTTCCGGGCGAAGGATTCCGCTGGGGATCAGCTGCAGCACAAAGCGGTGACCGTTGAAGATGACGGTGTGGCCGGCATTGTGTCCGCCGGCGTAGCGCGCGGTGTAGTCAAACGAGAGGGCCAGGCAATCAACGACCTTGCCTTTCCCTTCGTCGCCCCACTGGGCTCCGACGACCGCAATCGCCTTGGTCCGCGTTTTGTCCGCCACCACCGCCGCTCCACGACCACACGAGTCGCACCTTGCCTGCCCCAGTTGAGACGCGAAACGTTACAGGAGGGCTGATGCGGCAAAACCAAAATCCAATCCTACGCTCGGCGCTGGCCGAAGGCAAGAGCATCAACCGCACGAGAACACGAACGATCGCCGATGCAGTACCGCGGGGAAATCACAGAACAGGAAATTGCGGAGCGGCCAGATGGCCGCCCCGAACTGCCGGGTGAAACTACGCCTTGCCAAAGATTTTCTCTGAGATATCGGCCGCGATGGGGACGCGGAATCGCTCGCCCTGGTACGCCTTGACCATCAGCAGTATCCAGAGAATCAAGCCAAGCAGATTCACAAGTCCGTACACGGCATAACCCAGCGAAAAGCCACCAAGACCTCCCGCCAGCAAACTGAATCCGAAAAACATGGCGAGAACAATGCTGATCACGTGCAGCCCGCCGAATACCACGATGGACTGCGCGGCGTGGAAGCGGACGTACGGGCGCTTGTCGATGAAGTAGAAGATCAGGCCGGTGATCCAACCCAGAACGTAGCAAAGCAAGCCGGCGACTTTCTCATCCATTTGCGACGCGGCCGGCGCGGCGGTCGGCGCGCTCTGCACCGCCGCGGATGCCGCCTGTGGCGCGCCACACGCCGGGCAAAAGCCCGCACCGTCCCCAACTGCTGCCCCGCATTTGGTGCAATGTGCCATGAATTTTTCTCCCTGTGGAAGTCCCCACTGGCGGCGGAGCCTAGCAAAACGGCGCGGTGCGGGCAAGCGCAATCGAGCGTGAGGGCAGTGTTATACTTGCCGGAAGCGGAAGTGGCGGAATTGGCAGACGCGCCAGCCTTAGGAGCTGGTGGCCGAAAGGCCGTAGGGGTTCGAGTCCCTTCTTCCGCATACGATATTCGAAATTCCCCGGCATTGCCGACGCCCGATCCCGCACGTGCATCACATTTGCGAAAGACGTCTCACTTGGCACAATTCTAATAATGAGCTGTTTTGAACAGATTTCCGAAATTCCCAGCAATTACCATGATCGGGAAGACGGCGGGAGAGGATGCAAGCATCCGGACTCAGGGCTGGGGTCGGATTTCTTCTCCTCCTCGCCGTCTCGCAAATTCTTTCCTCATAGGACCGGGCCCTGGATGCGCGCGCCGCGAAGTAGGGACGAACTCAACGTTCAGGCAGCAAGCGCGCAACTGACGTGGATCCGATCGAGTCTCAAACCGCGGCTTTGCCCAAAATGTCAGAGTAACGATACTCGTCGATCGAAGCGACGAGGATTTCTCGAATTGGGCCTCCTGGGCCTGCTGCCTGTGCTCCCGTTCCGGTGTAAAGACTGCGATTGGCGCTTCTACGGTTGGCTCTTTAGCGTGAACTCCATTCGTTCCAAGATGCTGACGAATCGCGAGCCGAATCCGTAGCGCCGCCTCGACAGGTCTTGCCTCCTGTCATGTCAGAGGTGTGCCGTATTAAACAGACCTGCGGATGACGCTTTTGCCATGCTGCAGAACATAGAACCAATAAAGCGTGCGGGACCCGACGAACCCCGAACTTACCCCCGGGTCCCGCACGTACCCCGTCTGAAATGACTCTGCTCGTGAATGACATCGCTACATCCCTGGGTTTACAGTCTATGAATGCCTGGCGCTGTACGCATACTTTGATGCGGGTGTAGCTTCCAGCCAAAACAGGTGCCTAGGGCGAAGTATGTGAACTGGATTGACAAGCGAAAGGTGAACTTTCAATGGCTGACGAACAGATCGACCGGCCGCTCCACGGTTTCTGGAGTCACGACCGGGGCCTGAGTATCTTCCTTGGACTTCTTGTGATTATGACGATTTTCGTTCCCATGTTTCGCCAGTCACGGCCAGAACGGGTTGTACTGGATCTCACTTTCGCGCTCATGTTCGTCTCTGGCGCCATTGCGACGATTGGCCAACCGATTATCATGTATTTCATCATCGGGCTTACCATCCTGGAATTCACAGCTGACTTGCTCGTCGAATTCAAGCCTTCGCTGATCCAGTGGGACTGGGATACAGCGCTCAAGGTGCTCTGCATGGCCATCCTCGTGGTGATGACGCTGAAGCAGACCTTTCGTCCCGGTCCGGTCAGCGTGCACCGGGTCATGGGCGGCATCGCAGCCTACTTGCTCGTTGGCTTGACCTGGGCTTGGGGTTACAGGCTGCTCCTCGAGAAGATTCCTGACGCCATCCACTTCCCATCAACGATCGCTGGCACTCCCACAGGTGAACCGTCCCATTTGATTTACTTCAGCTTTGCGACACTCACGACTGTAACGTACGGTGACGCCTATCCCGTCCATCGGATCGCGCGGTCGCTCGCCACCGCAGAAGCGCTCATCGGGCAGCTGTACCCCGCAATCCTGATCGCGACGCTGGTTGGAATGGCGTTGCAGGCTCGGTCAAGCGAGCCGAGCGAAAAAAGCTAAGTCGCCAAGCTCCGCAGAAAGTTCGCTCGGTTCCCGCCGGCTCGCGCGTTCCCGATCTGACGACGTGAGACCGACTGCGCATACGCGCGTTACGGGTGAGATATTGACCCACGGATTCTGACCGCGTCCGTCCGGAGGACTAATTTCCGTGGATCTTCTGGATCTTACCGGCCAGCTTGAAGTCGTTCCTCGACAGCCCTCCGACACTATGCGTTGATAAATCGATGATGACCTTGTTGTAGGAGTTCGACCAATCGGGGTGATGGCCCATCTTGTCGGCCGAGACGGCAACCCGCTTCATGAACCCAAAGGCTTGCTTGAAGTCCTTAAATTTAAAAGTACGGTGTAAATTTCCCGACACCAAGCGCCAGCCATCGAGTTTGCTGAGCCCAACCGCAACTTCCCGTTTTGACAACTTTCCTTTGTTCATCGGCATCCTGTTCCCGAACTCACCTTCGGTTCAGTTTCATGACCTGGCAATAAACGCGACCTGTATCGATCGTTTCATGCGCCGCGTCTCCATCCGGTCCGAATTCTGAGGCGAGCTAAGGATAAAAGGCCCTGTCGGATGGAGTATGTCCGATATTGGACAGCCTGTAGACGGCCATCCAGATCCAGCCGGTCGCATGGCTTCAGCACCTGTGAGACGCTCTTCGATCATACCTGGCCGGAGAGCATGAAGGGTTAGCCCTGCGGGAGTGTCCCCCTCGCGTTTCGATCCTACCCGGCGTGCAATTCTTTTCCGTGGCTCACCGCGTCACCGTCCTGCTTTTTCAGCTCGCGAAAAACCAGCGTGGACAGGATGGTCATCCCGCCAAGGACAAAGAACGCTCGGTGGATGCCGTGAATGAATTGTGGTGCGCTGGAGCTATGGCGATCGGGGATGAAAAACGCAGTCACCAGCGATGCCGAAGCTACGCCGAAACTGATGGCCAGCTGCTGCGCCGTGCTTGCAATCGAACTCGCGCCGCTGGCTTGTTCCTCACTGACGTCGGCGTAGACGAGGGTGTTCATGCTCGTATATTGCAGCGACGTGCAGAATCCGTAGCAAAACACCTCGGCCACGATCAGCCACACTCGCGAGCCGGTCCCGATCGATGCGAAAAGCATGATCTGCAAGCCGATGATCAGGGTATTCGAGACCAGCACGGCGCGGTAGCCAAAGCGCGCCAATATTTGAGGCATCGTCAGCTTCAGGCTTATGGCGGCGATCGCCTGCGGCATCATGAGCAGGCCGGATTGAATTGGCGTGAATCCCATGCCCACCTGATACAACAAAGGAAACAAAAACGGGATGCCGCCGATCCCAAGCCGGGTCACGAAACTGCCGATGACTGACGCACGGAACGTGCGAATCCGAAACAGCGCCAGGCGCAGCATCGGATGTGCGCTGCGGGTGGCGTGAAATCCATAACCCGCCAGAAGGACGAGGGAAACGGCCAGAAGCCCCAGAATCTCAAATGCATTGAGCGTGTGTTCGCCGAACACTTCAAGCACGTAGGAGAGCAGACCGATGCCGGAACCAAACAGAATCAGTCCGGCCACATCGAGAGGATCGGTGTGCTCTTCGCGATAATCCGGCAGGTGAAAGTAGACCAGGCACAGACCCGCGAGGCCAATCGGTATGTTTACGAAGAAGATCAGTCTCCAGTGAAGGTACCCGACGATCAGTCCGCCGGCGATCGGCCCTAGCATGGGTCCAACCAAACCGGGGATGGCGACAAAGCTCATGGCGCGAATTAGTTCTGATTTCGCGAACGTTCGCACGATTGTCAAACGCCCGACCGGCACCATCATCGATCCACCGCAGCCCTGAAGGATGCGGCACGCGACGAGCGCATGGATGTTGCTCGAGATGCCGCAAAGAAAGGAGCCCAGGGTGAAGATGCCGATCGCAGACGCAAAGACGAGGCGCGTTCCGAACCGGTCTGCCATCCAGCCACTGATAGGAATAAAAACTGCAAGACTCAGCGTGTAGCTTGCCAGCACGGACTTCATGCTAAGCGGAGCGACATGCAATGCCGCCGCGATTGCGGGCACGGCCGTATTTAAAATCGTCGTATCGAGCGACTCCATAAAAAACGCGACCGCGATCAACCAGGGAAGCAGTCGCTTGCTGGAATCGGCCAGCACGGGTGTCACGGGGTCCGGTTTGATCGGACTGTGCGGGCTCACATTTGGTGGGCTCGGCTGCATCGGCCTCCGAAAACGCGATTCCCCATTCTTTGCTCGGGGATCCAATTATGACCGATGCGGGCTCCGATTTCATCGAAGCACAGCTTGCTGTTCCCTGATCTCTTCGTGTTCCCTGCTTCGGTCGATCCCACCTGAGGCCTTACGCGGCGGACAATTTCCCAGCCGCACCTGGCACGGATCCGGGAAATTGCGGCGCACGATCCTGCGCCCCCCAGTTGTGTCCAAAACAGTACAGACACAGAACGCTAGGTTGACCAAAATGACAGCACAAGACATTGGATGCGCTCGGTTTAGGTCCCTGAGATTGAGAAGGTAACTGAAGCGGAGATCAGATGAGCAGTTCAGTGAAGATTGACCTGAAAGGGCGAATGAGAATTCCCGCAAATGCACTATTGGCGCTGGGGGCCTGCACCAAGTTCTTCATCACCAGCGAAAATGGAAAGTCCGCACGCGTCTATCCCTTGAGCGTTTGGAACGAAGTTGAGAAGCGATTGGCCGATACGCGCGTCGAGAACAGCAACAACAAGAAACTTCTCACCCGGGCGAAGTATTTCGGCCAAGCTGTGACGATGGACAAGCAGGGACGAGTCTTGATACCGGTTGTTCTAAGGCAAACTGCGCACATCAAAGGTGAAGTCGCTGTTCTTGGTTACTCCAAATACTTAGAGGTCTGGAATCACACCTCATTTCTGAAGAGCATGAAGCGCAGCTCCGTTACGGCTCGGGACGAGGAGACGCTTAACAGAATGGTGGCCAGCTAATGCGTCGGTGCGCGGCGGGTACGGCACAGGCGGGCGAGAAATATTGATCACCACAACGTCGAACCTTGAACAGCGTCGATGGCCTCGCGTCAGACTTTCGTGCCTGGTGCGCGCGCGACCGTCGCAGCCAACCACGGAGGAGTTCGACGACCTACTCCAAACTGCGAATTCTTGCCGTAGCGGGTGTTATTTTGCTACTGACACCGCTCGTTACAAGAAGCGACTGCGGCTTTTTATCACCGTCCCCTATTCGGTCGTCCCTGGTGCCATCAATCGAGACTACATCGGCGAAGTGGTGCGAGTCGACCATCTCCCGGGGGGCCGCACCGGAGTTGCGGTCAGCTTGCTTGCAACCATCGGCCTTACGATGCACAATCATTTCTCAACGCTTGAGAGCTGGCCTTTGATCAAGCGAGCGCAAACCTGAGAAGGCTCCAAGAGCCAAGTGTGCTGATCGTTTCCGGCGTGTCTCTGAAACACCCGGCCCGCAAGCGGGCCGAGCGGCCACCCCGGACTCTCATTTGCAATTTCCCGCGGATACTTCATCTCCAGAAGTCCGCAAAACTGATGCCCGGGAGCGAAATTTCGCGGCGGTTGTGCCGAGCAACTGCGTGTTTCGGTCACCGGCGGAGCGCGGTTGACGCGCGCAGACGGATTCCCTATACTCGAACTTCTGTTGCGGTGGACGCTGCCGCTCATTCCTGCAGTCCTCTTTCCCGGATTCCGAATCGTTGAACGGCGGGTAGAAATCGGGGGCTTGCGGGACGTTCGCCCTTGAGAGACTTTTCCTTATGACCAATGAAACGACCTGCAAACGGGAAATCGAGCTCGAGATTCCAGCCGACAACGTGACCAAGGTGGCGGAGAAAGTGGCGCGCGATATCGCGCGCATCGCCCGCATTCCGGGTTTCCGTCCCGGCAAGGCGCCGATCACGCTGGTGCGGCGCCGGTTTGCAGACGACATTCAGGGAGAAGTGGTCCAATCGCTGGTTCCTGAATATCTGGAAAAAGCCCTGGACGAGAAAAAACTCGTCCCTGTGACGCGCCCGGAAGTGGACAAAGTCGAGTTCAAAGAAGGCGAACCGCTGAAATTCCGAGCGATCTTTGAAGTGCTTCCGGAATTCGAGCTGGGCGACTACAAGAGTCTTCAAGTGCAGGTTGATGAGATCGAGGCGGGCGACGCGGAAGTCGAAAAGGCGATCGAAGAAATGCGGGAACGCGCCGCGACATTTGTTCCCGTCGAGGGCCGGCCGGCAGCCGATGGCGATTCCGTTCTCATCAAACTGAAGGGCATTCCCACCGCCGGGGGTGAGCCGGTCGAGGCCGACAACATACTGGTTCCGCTGGGCGCAGAAGAGACGCTCGCCAGTTTTACGGAAAATCTCCGCGGCGCATCGGCGGGTGAAACCAAGCAATTCCAGGCGCGCTATCCGGACGACTATCCCGATCAGAAGCTCGCGGGGAAGACCTTCGACTTCACCGTCGACGTTCAGGGCATCAAGGAAAAGAAGCTGCCCGAGCTCAACGATGAATTCGTGAAGGAAGCCGCGGGCGAAAAGGCCGAGGTTGGGACGCTCGATGAACTCCGGAAGAAGATCCGGGAAAACCTGATCGCTTCGAAGGAACATCAACAAGGTTCGCAGGCCCGCGACAGGATTCTCGAGCAACTTGTAAGCAAGCACGACTTCCCCGTGCCCGAAGCGCTGATCGAAGGCCAGATGGACACCCGCCTGGAGCGCATGGTGCGGTCACTGGCGTCTCAGGGAGTCGACCCGCGGGGCATGAATGTTGATTGGGCTGCACTCCGGCGCCAACAGCGCGACCGTTCAGTCACCGACGTGAAGGCCGAGCTGCTGTTGGACCGCATCGCGACGGCCGAGAAGATCGATGCGACCGACGAAGACGTGGACAAGGAACTTGCCCACCTCGCCGAACACGGTGGCGAATCGGCAACGGCGTTGCGTGCTCGCTTGACAAAGCAGGGGACGCTCGATACGATGAAATCGAAGTTGCGTAGCAATAAAACGATTGATTGGCTCTACAGCAACGCCCGAATCGAGAAGACA
>DATBXX010000019.1:0-111669 GCA_036514055.1 Candidatus Acidiferrales bacterium | reverse complement strand
GAAGTACTTCTGCCCCCCACGCAGAAGCCATGACAATCACCGTTGCAGTTCGAATCGTTTCAAGCGCGTGTTGCATCCAACGCCTAGTAACCCGATGGTGACCCCATGATCGAAATCCGTCCGTCCGCTGAACGCGGCCACAACAAAATTTCATGGCTCGATTCGCGTTTCACATTTTCATTCGATCAATACTATGACCCCGATCACACGCAATTCCGTTCGCTGCGCGTGATGAATGAAGACGTCGTTGCGCCGGGAGGAGGTTTTCCCCCGCATCCGCACCGCGACATGGAAATCCTGACCTGGATTCTGGAAGGGGCGCTCGAGCACCGCGACAATACCGGCGGCAGCGGGTCATCCGTCCCGGTGACCTGCAACACATGACTGCCGGCCGCGGCGTGATGCACAGCGAATTCAATCCGTCTCAAAAAGATCCGGTTCACCTGCTGCAGATCTGGCTCCTTCCCGAACGCAAGGGCCTTGATCCTAGCTATGAGCAGCTCGCGTTTCCCGATGACGAGTTGCGCGGCCAATTCCATCTGGTAGCAGGGCCGCAAGCAGCGGTCACAATCCATCAGGATGCGAACCTGTATATCGCGCGTCTGGATAAGGGAACCACCGCAAAACATTCCATCGCTGCGGGACGCTACGCGTGGGTGCAGATTGCCCGGGGCGCGGTGGAACTGAACGGAAAGGCGCTGGTCGCCGGGGATGGCGCGGCGCTATCCGATGAAAGGGAAATTCGCGTTAAAGCTCGCGAAGATTCCGAGATTCTTCTGTTCGATTTGGCCTGAACCGGAATCTTGGGTTTCAGATACTGGCCTTGAAGCCGGATTGCAGTCGCAGGCTGTTTCAGGCTCCCGGGCCCGCAAGGAAATTGCCTCCCGGAAAGGAGACCGCCCATGGCGAATTCCTCAGGCAGCATCATTCCACTTATTGGACGATTCCTGATCAGTGTGGTTTTCATTTTGGCCGGAATTGCCAAGATCGGTGCATTCTCGATGTATACGGGTCTGGTCGCGGCCGCACACCTACCCCTTCCCAAGGCTGCGCTCGCCATCGCCATCGTCGTCGAGCTCTTTGGGGGCCTTGCGATCCTTGCGGGCCTGCACACAAGGTTCACGGCCTGGGTCGTGTTTCTGTATCTGATCCCGACCACGATTATGTTCCATAACTTTTGGGCACTTCAGGGGGCGGCGAGAATCAACAGCATGATTCATTTCGAGAAAAATCTCGCGATCATGGGCGGTCTGTTGATCCTTGCGACATTCGGCGCAGGCGCCTACTCCGTTGATTCCGCACGCGCGCCCCGCACCTAGCGATCTCTATGCGGCGCTTCACCTGCTTGCCCTGAACCGGCCGCAAGCAGCTGGGTTTCCCCGGAGCGGCCCGTCGGTTTCTGTTTCTAGGCGGCATCGCCGGCGCTGTGCCGGCATCGAAATTATGGTTAAATGATGCGCCAATCCAAGGAGGAACAATGTCCGATCACAAGAGGCCTGCCCCGGCGGCTGCGCCAATCCACGATCTGATCAGCCACCGCTGGAGCCCCCGCGCGTTTGATCCGAAACCCGTCGAGAAGGAAAAATTGCGGAGCCTGTTCGAAGCGGCGCGCTGGGCTGCGTCGTCCTACAATGCGCAGCCCTGGTATTTCATCGTGGCCACGAAGGATGATCCGGAGAACTACAACAAAGTTCTGAGCACGTTCGTTGAGTTCAACCAGGGCTGGGCGAAGAACGCACCCGTCGTCGCCCTCAGCGTGGCCGCGCATAAAATGCCTCACGACGGCGCGCAGAATCGCCACGCATTTCACGACGTCGGCCAGGCCGCTGCGAATCTCGCACTGCAAGCAACCTCGCTCGGCCTTCAGGTCCACCAAATGGCCGGAATCGTCCCCGAAAAGGCGCGCGAGGTCTTTGGCATCCCCGAAAATTTCGAAGCCGTTGCGGGCATCGCGCTCGGCTATCCGGGCGATCACATGACGCTCCCGGAGGGACGGCTGCGCGACGGCGAAACCGGCAAACGCGATCGAAGGCCGGCTTCTTCCTTCGTTTTCACCGGCAAGTGGGGCCAGGTTTCGCCGATTGTTGGCTGAAGACTTGTCGTGCGCGGAGCCGAAGCACCGACTTCCTGTCCGCTATGGTAATGCGGCGAAGGGAGGGCCTCGCGGTCGGTTTTTCTCCTGGTGAACGACCGTCCTAGCAAGTCCGGCCTGCCACGCGGTACTCCGGACGCAGTCTTTGTCGCGCGAGCGTCCCGCGGCCCTTGGCAGTTCGCAACGAGGCGAGCCTAGGTGCTCCTTGCACCGGCCATCGCCCGTTGATACTCTCCCGTCGCGCGCCCGTGGAATTCCCTCCGACTCCGGAAGGGCCCGCCAAATTTGGAGGTATCGTCACTCATGAAATCTCAAGCGATCGTGGCCGTACTGGCGCTCTTGCTTTTTTGTCCAGCGTTTGAAAATCCCAAAGCGACGCAGGCGGCAGGCGATAAGAAAGACATCGCAGCGGAAGTCGAAGCGCTGAAAGCGCAAGTCGCACAGCTTGCCAAGCAAGCGCAGAGCGCGCAGGACTACATCGCCATCGCCAATCTCCAGCGAGCCTACGGCTACTACGTGGACAAGTGCCAGTGGGATGAGACCGCCGACCTGTTCGCCAAGGACGGCACCCTGGAGATTGGCTTGCGGGGCGTATGGGTTGGCCAGGACCGGGTGCGTGCGTATCTGCACACGCTTCCCGAACTCAAGTACGGGACGCTGTTCAATCACATGCAACTCCAGCCAGTGATTGATGTCGCTCCCGACGGCATGACGGCCAAGGCGCGCTGGCGCGCGTTTGAGCAGTTCGGTGCCCTACACCGAAGCGCGCAATGGGCGGAGGGAACCTACGAGAACGAATACGTGAAAGAAAATGGCGTTTGGAAAATCAAGAAGCTGCACTACTACATGACCTACTACGTGGACTACTACAAAGGCTGGGACCAGGGCGGCAATCCTCCCCCGGGACCCATCGCGGGTTTTCCGCCCGATCTGCCCACGACCGTGCCGTACAAGCTCTATCCCGAGGTCTTCGTTCCGCCGTACCACTACAAGAATCCGGTGACCGGCCGGTGATGCTGCGTCCGCCTGTCAGGAGGCTCCAGAAATGAAAACCCGGGTTCTGCAGGTTTTGCTGGTGCTGTTTGTAATTTGTCCCGTCTTTGCCAACACCGGAGCCGATGGTGCGGCTGGCGGAAAGGCGGACCTCGGGTCGCAAGTGGAAGCCCTCAAGACGCAGATATCGGCGCTTGCGCACCAGATCCAGGATTCGCAGGACTACATCGCCATCAACAATTTGCAAGACGCGTACGGCTATTACGTGGACAAGGCCAAGTGGGACGAGGTTGCCGATCTGTTCACAAAAGATGGATCTCTTGAAATCGGCCTGCGCGGCGTTTACGTCGGCCAGGATCGGGTGCGGGCCTATCTGCACAAGCTGTCCGACCTCACCTACGGAACGCTCTACAACCACAGTCAATTGCAGCCCATCATTCACATCGACCCCGACGGCAGGACGGCCAAGGGACGCTGGCGTGCGTTCATCCAGGTAGGTCAGCTGAAAACCAGGGCGCAATGGGGCGAGGCGATCTACGAAAACGAATACGTGAAAGAAGATGGCGTATGGAAGATCAAGAAGTTGCACGCCTACTTCACCTACTACGTTCCCTATGGCAAGGGCTGGGACCAGGGCGGCGATCCTCCGCCGGCGGCGATTCCGGGTCTTCCTCCGGATCTGCCTCCTACTGAAAACTACAAGCTATATCCGGACGTTTACGTCCCGCCGTATCATTACAGCAACCCAGTCACCGGACGCTGACGATCCTCCGTTGGCCAATATCTGTGACTTCCGGTTTCTGCCGCTCGGACCGAAAACGAGTTTCTCACCTGAATTCGACGGCCCCGTCTGGTTGTGTCGCTCGACGCGCGGTCAGATTTTCGGAAGAACGATGCCCTGCTGCGCTTGATACTTTCCCTTCTTGTCTTTGTAGGAGATTTCGCACTGCTCGTCGGATTCAAAAAAGACGACCTGGGCGAGGCCTTCGTTGGCGTAGATTTTGGCCGGCAGGGGCGTGGTGTTGCTGATCTCCAGGGTGACGAAGCCCTCCCATTCGGGTTCGAAGGGCGTGACATTGACGATGATGCCGCAGCGCGCGTAGGTGGATTTTCCGACGCAAAGCGTGAGCACGTTGCGCGGAATGCGGAAAAATTCGATCGATCGTGCGAGCGCAAACGAATTCGGCGGGACGATGCAAACGTGGCCGCTGAACTCGACAAAAGATTTTGCGTCGAAGTGTTTCGGATCCACGATCGTGGAATTCACGTTGGTGAAGATGCGGAACTCCTCGGCGACACGCATGTCATAACCGTAGGAGGAAAGGCCGTAGCTGATTACGCCCTTGCGGACCTGGCGGTCCTCGAAAGGCTCAATCATTCCCTGCTCGCGTGCCATCCTGCGAATCCACTTGTCCGACTTCACCGACATTAGGTCCTCCCGGAGAATCGCGCAGTGTATTACAGGGCGTCGTGCTTGACAACCCGCAAACCCCTGTCTAGCATAGGTTTCCGGCCTAAGTAGGTCATTCCCGGAGGCATTCGTGATCAAGCTCGACATCGTAAACGCTATCGTTCAGAAAACGAATATTACCCGCACGAAGGCCGAGCAGGCGGTTGAGACCGTTTTCGAGGCCATGAAGAACTCGCTCGGCCGCGGACGCCGCATCGAATTGCGCCGCTTCGGCGTGTTCAACGTGAAGCCGCGCAAGACCGGCATCGGGCGAAACCCGCGCACCGGCCAACAGGTGAACATCCCGCCGGGCAAGGCCGTGCGCTTCAAGCCGGGCAAGGAACTTCAGGCACTCCCAACCCCTGCCGCAAAGTCCTAACGGTTGGCACGGCCTGTTTGGCGACGATTTTACGGGGCCGCGCGTGAGCCGTATTCGCTGGAGAAACAGTTTTCGCGTCGCCGTATCCAAATTCTCAGCGGCCGAATGAGCGTACGCACATGAGCGGTGGGAACGGACACACGCGAACGCCGGTCGAAATCCTCGACATCCATCTTCCCCCGCCCGTGGAATTTCCTCCGCCGCGGCCTACACGCGACGCACTGTGGCCCGCCTTGATTCTTTTCCTGCTCACGGTGGTTTCCACACTCGCCGTCGGCGCGGAATTCGGATTATCTTACGCACAGAACCGGGAGCCGTTTTCCGGATTCCAGGATCCGTTCGCATTGATGCTGCTACCGTTTGAACACCCGGCGCTGCTCGCGCTGGGGATTCCGTTCTCCTTTACGCTGCTTTTGATTCTGTTCACGCACGAGATGGGACACTACGTCGCATGCCGGATTTACGGCATCGACGCGAGCTATCCGTATTTCATTCCAGCGCCGTCGCTGTTTGGCACCTTCGGCGCGTTCATCTGGATTCGCTCGCCAATCACCACGCGTCGTGCGCTTTTTGACGTGGGACTCGCGGGCCCGGTCGCGGGGTTTCTGGTCGCACTGCCCGCGCTGGCCTACGGAGTCGCGACTTCCAGAATCGTGCCGGGCGCAGAGCAGGGCTCCGCGGTCGTTTTCGGGCATCCCCTGCTGACTCGAATGCTCAGCATGCTATTTCATCCGAATATTGATGTGAGCTGGGTGCTGTTGAATCCGGTCGGGCGCGCGGCTTCGATCGGACTGCTGGTGACTGCGCTGAATCTGCTGCCGGCCTGGCAGCTTGATGGGGGCCACATCATGTACAGCCTTACGAGCGCGCGCCATGCGAGAATTTCGCTCGGCGTGGCGCTAGGCCTGATCGGACTCGGAATCTGGGCCTCGCACTGGTGGGCGATGTGGGGAATTATCCTCCTGATTCTCTCGCTCCGATTTCGTCACCCGCCGGTCTACGATCAGTGGCAGCCGCTTGATCCGGCGCGGCGCGCATGGGCTTTTGGCGGTCTGGTGATTTTTCTTCTGTGCTTTACTCCCTGGCCGGTGACCCTGCAGTAGATTCCGCGTTTCTGGATTTCTTCTCAGGACAGACTGATGGGGTCCACGTCAACGATGACGGCGGTTTCCGGAATTTCCTTCTCGGTGCAGAAGTCGAGCGCTCCGGCGAGGGCTTTTCCGAGTAGGGAGCGGTGCGCCGATTTCAGAACAAACTGAAACCGGTAATCGCGACGCAGGCGGGCGAGCGGCGCTGCGGCCGGGCCCAGAATCTTCACGCCGTGGCTCTCAAATGGCGCGAAATATCCCGCGAGCGCGCGCGACCAGCGAACCGCGTTTTCCACCTTGCGGTCGCGGACCAGGACCGCTGCCAGCGCAGTGAACGGCGGATAGTGCAGGACGCGCCGGAAGTGCGCTTCTTTCTCGTAGAACGAAATATAGTCCTGCTGTGCAGCATATTGAATCGCGTAATGCTCCGGATAATAGGACTCAACGAGCACTTCGCCCGGAAGTTGGCCGCGTCCGGCGCGGCCGGCGACCTGTGTGAGCAACTGAAAGGTGCGTTCTGCGGCGCGAAAGTCCGGTCGGCCCAGAGCCAGGTCGGCGGCTACGACGCCGACCAGGGTGACGCGCTCGAAATCGTGGCCCTTTGCGACCATCTGTGTGCCGACGAGCACGTCAATGTCGCCTTGGGCGAATGCGCCGAGCACCTGCTGGTACTCGCGCTTGGTGCGCACGGTGTCGCGATCCAGACGTGCGATGCGGGCGGCGGGAAACTGTTCGCGCAGATATTCATCCACGCGCTCGGCGCCGTCTCCTACGAAGTACATATATTCGGCGTGGCATCTCGGGCACGACTTGGGCGGGCGAAGGAAGTAGCCGCAGTAGTGGCACTCCAGTCGCTGGCGGCTCTTGTGGTAGGTGAGCGCAATGCTGCAATTTTGGCACTGGACCATCGCCCCGCAACTGCGACACAAAAGCGACCATGAATAGCCGCGCCGGTTGATGAGCACCATCGCTTGCGTCCCGTTCTTCAGGCGCAGGTCAATGGCCGCTCGAAGCGCCTCGGAAATGGGCGCGGCGCGGTGCTGACGGCGGAAATCCTCGCGCAGATCGATGATGCGGACTGCGGCGAGCGGACGATTTTCGACTCGCGAGGTGAGCTTGAGCAGGTGGTATTTTCCGGCGCGCGCATTGTGGTAGGTCTCAAGCGACGGCGTGGCGGAGCCCAGCAGCACCGCAGCGCCTTCCAGGCGCCCGCGATAGACAGCGGTGTCTCGGCCGTTGTAGCGCGGAGCCTCTTCCTGCTTGTAGCTGGATTCCTGTTCTTCGTCGACGATAATCAGGCCAAGATCTGCGAGCGGCGCAAAGACAGCCGAGCGCGTGCCGACGACGATCCGGGCCTCTCCGCGGCGCACCCGCCACCATTCGCGCGCTCGCTCGATGTCCGGCAAACCGCTGTGCAGCACGGCCACCCGTCCACCGAAGCGCGCGCGCACCAGGCGCCCGACCCACAGCGTGAGCGCGATTTCGGGTACCAGGACGATCGCCGTCTTTCCGCGAGACAGGACCGCTTCGATCGCACCCAGATAGACCTCCGTTTTGCCGCTGCCGGTGACGCCATGAATCAGGCCGGCGGCGAATTCTCCTGCAAGAAGCCAGCGCCAGATTTCGGCCAACGCCACTTTCTGCTCGGCATTCAGCACGTTCGCGGGCGGAACGAAATCGGTGTCCCAAGGGTCTTCGCCGGTCGTGAGCGGTTCTTCCCACGTGATCAGCATGCCCGCTTTCTCCAGGCGGCGCACAACCGTGCGGGAGGAATCGGCTTTTGAAAGCAACAACGGGAGAGGCAACGGGCCGCGCGTGGATGTGAGCACGTCGCGAATTCTTTTTTCGGCCGCACCTGCCAGAAGCTCCGGAGTGCCCGGGCGCCACGCCACAATCTGCTGCATGCGCGTCTTGCGATGGCGGAGGACCTCGCGTGCGGCGAGATAGCCAAGGCGGACGAGTTTTTCCGCAGCTACTTCATTCACTCGCTTTTGGCGAGCGGGAGAGGATGCGCCTTCCATCTGCCGAAGAAGTCCGAGTTCAATCTGCTCCTCGTCGGTTAGCTCGGCAGTTGTTGCAAGCTCCCGAAGGTATGCCCGGCCGGCGTCGGTGAGGGAATACTCGCGATCGTGGCGTAGTTCGATCTCCGGCGGCAACATCGCGCGGAAGGTTTCGCCGATGGGCGCGACGTAGTAGCGGCTGATCCATTGTCCCAGCTCGATGAGCGTTGGCGGAAGCGCTGGAACCGAGTCCATTACCTCGGCGATTTCCTTGATGCCCAGCAGCTCTGGCGGGCGGGGGGGTTCCGACAATGCCACGCCTATCATCGCCCTCCTGCCGAAGGGAACCACCACTCGGCGGCCAACCAGGGGTTCACCGTCGAGCGATGCCGGCACGCCGTAAGTGAACGTCGAGCGCAGCGGCACCGGCAGCGCAACCTCGCAGTAGCGTAGGGGCATGGCAGACGAATAGTGTAGCAGCCTGCGCAAAGGGTTTTGGAACGAGCTGGTGTGGAGAACCGAGGTCAGGCATCCACCGGTGTGCGTCGGAGAAAAAGTGCCGTGCCAAACACTGCGGCGTCGATCATGATCACTAGAGGCTGACGAGAACAATTCCGACGAAGATCAAGAAGATGCCGAACCACTGGCTGCGGTCAATGCGTTCGCGCAAGAAAATCCAGGACAGCAAAACGGTGACGGCGCCATACAGGGATGCGAGCACACTGACGACGGCGACGTGGCCGGAGCCGAGGCCGGTGTTGTTCGCAACGAACGCGGAGGTGTCCATCAGGCCGGTGACGAGCAGCAGCCACCAGACGTTTCCACGCGGCAGCGGAACTGCCTTGCCGGTGGGCAAGCCGAACAGCAGCAGGACGCTGAGCGTCGTGAGGCGTATGACCCACACCGACATGCCGCTTCCGACGAGCGGGACGACGTGAAAGCCCAGCCACCAGAACATTACGCCGTAGCCGAGGGCGGCGACGATGGCGAGAGCGGCGCCCTTTGACAGATGCGCGTGGGCGTGATGCGTGTGCGGGTCGATGGCGTGTTTTTCGTCGGGCGCGAAAGTGAGCGCGGCAAGGATCATTCCGACAAACGTAAGCGCGAGCCCCGCGCCGCGAAGGGCATGGATGCGTTCGCCGCTTGCAACCGCGAGTGCGACAGTGAGCGCCGGATAGGAAGACGAGACCGGGCCGGCGATGCTGATTGCGCCGACTTCGAAGGAACGATAGAGAGCGAGCCCCGAAACGGTGTTGATCAGGCCGGCGATCGCTGCGAACAGCCACGGCTTCCAACCGGGAGCGAAGCTGCGTGAGAAGCCGCCGGTCAGCCAGAGAAACGCGCTCAACGCGGTGACGCCGAAGAACTGCATGGCGATGAGCGTGCGGAAGGCGCCGATGCGGCGAGTCGCAAAACGCGCGGAAAAATCCGCCACACCCCAGCCAAGAGCCGCCGATATTCCGAGGATGATATCCAAGAGTGTTCTCCAGCAGAGGGAGCTATCGCTTTTTAGGGAGCTGGAGGCCGAGAACCGCCATCACCTTCTGCAAATCCTTCCAGACTTCTCCCTTCGCCGCAGGATTGCGCAGCAGGTACGCCGGGTGATAAGTGGCGATCAATTTCGAGCCGCGAAAATCAAACCACTGGCCGCGGAAGCGGGAGATTCCCTCGGTGGTCTGAAGCATGGTCTGCGCAGAGCAACTGCCGAGGCAGCAGATCACCTTGGGTCCGATCGCGCCGAGCTGGCGAAGCAGGTACGGCGAGCATGTAACGATCTCGTCCTTTTCCGGCAGACGGTTTTCCGGCGGCCGGCATTTGACGACGTTGCAGATGTACACGTCCTGTCGGCGAAGGCCCATCGCCTCGATCATCTGCGTGAGAAGTTTTCCGGCTCGGCCGACAAACGGCTCACCCTGGGCATCTTCGTCGCGGCCGGGGCCTTCGCCGACAAACACAAGCTCTGCTTTCGGATTGCCGACGCCGAAGACAATCTTGGTCCGCGCCTTGTGCAGCTTGCACCGGGTGCAATTCGGTCCGATATCGTCGCGGATTCGCTCAAGTGTGTCGCCCTCGATGTGCTCCTCAAACAACGACGCGCCAGCGATCGGCGCAACGAAGACGGGTTTGGATGATTGTGGAGGCGCCGGTTCCGGTGCGCGGCGGGGCGCCGCAGCAAGTGCCGCAGGCGCATTTGGCGTTTCCGATCGTGGCGACCGGCGATCGCAGTAGTAAGGGCCGAGGCCGAGATCTTCGGCGTAACGCAGCCAAGCTTCGGCGCGAGTGCGATTGGTTTGGTCCACGAAGGTTCAGATTATCCGGGAGAACCCGTCAATTCACAAGGGCGCGTGGCCATCGGACATGGAGCTCAAGCAACGGCTCACCGTTCCAGGATCACATCTTCGGCTTCACGAGCGCCTGATACACGGTGGGACGGCTCAAAGCCTCGACGTTGGGCTGATTTGGACCGATCATGTGCTGGGTCATGCCCACAAAAATCAGGTCATTGGTCGGGTCCACCCAGAACCAGGTGTCGGCCGCGCCGAGCCAGAAGAAAGTACCTTTGCCGACGATTTCGTCAGCCTGCGCAGGGTCGGTGAAGACGGCGCAATCGTAGCCCCAGCCCATCCCCGGCCGAATGGCTTCAGGACCGATCGAAAATTCTCCGGTCATCAGGTTCGGGGCCAAATGATTCGAGGTCATCAGCTGCACCGTCGAGGGCGCCAGGATGCGCACGCCATCCAGTTCGCCGCTGTTCAACAGCATTTGCGCGAAGCGCATGTAGTCCTGAGCGGTGGTGATCATGCCACCGCCGCCTGAAGGCATCGTCGGTTGCGCAATATAGTCACCCAATCCGGCGCCGGCCATAGCCGGAGACGGGACGAGTTCGCCCTTGTCATTCTCACCGTAGAGTGTGGCAAAGCGGTTCCATTTGTTCCGGGGAACAAAGAAACCGGTGTCGTTCATGCCGAGCGGCGCAAAAATGTATTCGTGCATGAAATCGGGCAGCGACTGGCCCGACAATTTTTCAATGATGTAGCCCTGAATATCCATTGAGACGCTGTAGACCCAACGAGTTCCCGGCTGGTAGAGAAGCGGAATGTTCGCAAGCTTGTTGATCATTTCCTGCAGAGACTTTGACTGCATCACGCCTTGGGTTTGATACAGCTTGTCCACGGGGCCGTCGCCAAACACGCCGTAGGTGAAGCCCGCAGTGTGGGTCATCAGCTCATGCATGGTCGGCGGGTGAACGGGATCTTCCAAAATCATTTTTCCATTCGCGTCCACGCCCTTGAAAACCTTCAGGTGCGCGAACTCGGGGATGTATTTCGAGACAGGGTCCGCGGGATGCCATTTGCCTTCCTCGTACAGGATCATCATGGCTACGCCGGTGACAACCTTGGTCATGGAGAAGGCCCGGAAGATCGTGTCGGTGGTCATCGGAGCCCCGCTCGCAAGATCTTTCTTGCCGTACGCTCTGAACTCGACGACTTTGCCATGGCGCGAAAGCAGCGTGACCACCCCGGCCAGGCGCTTTTGGTCCACTTCCTGCTGCATGGCGGCGTGGAGGCGTTCGAGACGCTCGGAGGAGAAGCCGAGCGATTCCGGCTTCATTGATGGCGTACCGGTTGCCTTGACGTTGGTCTGCTGAGCTTGAGCGGGGTGCAGACCTGTCGCGAACAGCGGTGCGACCAATAGCAACACGGCTGCGAAACCCCGAACTCCTGTGTTTTTCATGCCGGAGGTTTTAGCTCAGTCGCACGCGCATGTCAACGCACTGCAGAGGGGAGTTACCGTCCCTGAAGCTTGAGGGCCTGGTCGAGAATACGATTGGCGACTTCGAGTTTAGTGAGTTTGGGTAGGGGAAGCTCGCCTCCGTCGCGCTGAAAGATCGTAACGATGTTCGTGTCGGCATCGAATCCGGCGCCTTCCTGGGTCACGTCGTTTGCGACGATCATATCGGCGCGTTTGCGCGCGAGTTTGCCGCGAGCGTTCTCAGCCAGGTTTTCGGTTTCGGCTGCAAAGCCTACCAGCACGCGCCGCCGGCCCTCACGAACAGGCTCTCGCCCGAGCTCGGCGAGAATATCGGGCGTGGGTTCAAGCTCGAGCGTCAGTCCAGCGTCGCCGCGCTTGATCTTCTGGGATTGCGTGGCGGCCAGGCGATAGTCTGCCACGGCAGCGGCCATGATCACGATGTCCGCATCGGAAGCGCGTTCGCGCACGACAGTGCGCAGCTCTTCGGCCGAGCGCACCGGAACCCAATCCACGCTTTCGGGAATAGCAAGATCCGTCGGGCCGCTGACAAGCACGACATGGGCGCCACGGCGGGCCGCCGCTTCCGCAAGCGCGTAGCCCATCTTGCCGGAGGAGCGGTTTGTGAGAAAGCGGACGGGATCGAGGTCTTCCCGGGTTGGGCCGGCGGTGACGACGACCGTCTGCCCTTCAAGATCCCGGCGGAGTCCCAGTACGGCGCGAACTTTCTCGACGATGGCATCGGTTGCGGCCAGGCGTCCCGCACCCGTCATTCCGCAGGCAAGGTAGCCCTCATCCGGGTCCACAACGTAGACGCCGCGCGCGCGAAGTCTCTGCAGGTTCTCCTGCGTCGCAGGATGCTCCCACATGTTGACGTTCATCGCCGGAGCGACGATGACCGGAGCTTTGGTTGCGAGATACAAGGTCGATAGGAAATCCCGCGCGATTCCTTGCGCGAAGTGCGCAAGGATATCGGCTGTAGCCGGCGCGACGAGCAGAAGATCAATCCTCTGCGCGACAGCGATGTGCTCGATCGCGCTTTCAACGTTGGCGGGCTCGGCGCCGCCGGCACCGAACATTTCGGTAATGACTTTTTTCCCGGTGAGCGCGGCGAACGTCAGCGGCGTGATGAACTCCTGCGCCGAATGTGTCATCACCACCTGCACGTCGAGTTTTTCCTGCTGAAGGCGGCGGACAAGCTCCGCGGCCTTATAGGCTGCAACTCCGCCGGTGACGCCGAGAGCAATCTTCATGGCTAGAAGGCCTTACTCGAAGAAGTCACGACTTGACTATCGCCCGTTGAGACTGCCAAGGCCGCTACTTGCGGCGCTTGCCGTCTTTGTCCACGGCGCCCTCGGGCACCTCGGGCAGGGAATATTCAAGGAGCCCAAGCAGCAACTCTTCTTCGGCAATGCGCGAGGTTTTGCGCGACCTCGGGTTATCAATCATGGGGCGGCCGCCGATCATCAACTGGCGAGCACGGCGCGACACGACGACGACGTATGCAAACTGGCTTTCCGGTATGCTTGTAAGTGGCACCATTCGGACGTCAACCTCCAAAAGATTTCAGAATTTCTCGAATGCGTTCCTCGGTACGAACCACCCGGCAACGCGAGCTCAGAACGATCGCCTGCACTTCGCGACCGGCGCGCTCGAGGTCGTCATTGACGACGGCAAAATCATAGTTGCTATAGCTGAGCATTTCATTCCAAGCGCGTTCCAGGCGCCGCCGAATTTCATCCTCTGAATCCAGCCCCCGCTCCCGAATGCGAAGCTCCAGATCGGCGCCAGAAGGAGGCATGACGAAAACAGCGACGGCTCCCGGTAACTTCTGTTTTACCTGCAACGCGCCCTGGACGTCAATTTCCAGGACCAAGTCCTTGTTTTGCTCAAGGGCCTCGCCCAGTGATTTCAGCGGCGTCCCGTACCAGTTTTTTCCGAATACCTGCGCGTATTCCAGAAATTCGCCCCGCCGGACCATCTGCTGGAATTCAGCATCGGAGACGAAATTGTACCATTTGCCGTTGCTTTCCGTCTTGCGCGGAGCTCGCGTGGTGGACGAAACAGCCAGCATCGTGCCGGGGACCTCCAGAATCTTCTGCACCAGCGTAGATTTTCCAGAACCCGATGGCCCGGAAACGATCAGCACCAGTGGTTCGGTTGGGCTCATTCGATGTTCTGCACCTGTTCACGAAGTTTTTCGATTTCGGATTTGATTTCAAGCGCCAGTTGGGTGATCTCGAGACTCTCCGCCTCGTTGCCCGGAGTCTTCGACAAAAGCGTATTTGCCTCGCGCTGCATTTCCTGGAGCAAGAAATCGAGCTTCTTGCCTGCGTCGGACCCGCTGGTGAGCAGGGACTCAAACTGCCGAACGTGACTGTTAAGACGCGCCAACTCCTCCGTTACATCGCTGCGTTCGGCGGCCAGTGCCGCTTCCTGCGCCAGGCGCGCGGGATCGACCGGGGCTTCGCCGAGCAGCTCCTTCAGTCGCAATTCCAGGCGTCGGGCGAAGGCGGGCCGGGCGCGCTCGGCGAGCGTTCCAACCCGGGCGGCGTGGCTTGCGATGCTGGTCAGGCGGCCGGCCATGTCGTCGCGCAGGGCCTCGGCTTCCCGCTCGCGCATCTGGTCGAGTTTGTCGAGCGCCTCGGTTAGGCATCGGGCGACAATGGATTCCAGGCGTACGATTTCCTCGTCCGCCGACGCGGCAGAGGAGCCGATCACGCCGGGCAAGCGCAGAATGGAAGCCATGTCGGGCTCCGTCTTCACGCCAAACTGTTTCCGCAGATCTTCGATGGCCCGCAAATAGGCCGCCGCGACCTCCTGGTTCACGCTGACTGCCGCCGGCCCCGCCAACTCATAGCGCAGCGTGACGTCGAGGTGGCCGCGGCGCACGCGCTCCCGAACGATCTGCCGGATACGAGGCTCAAGCGGTTCAAGCCCTTCCGGCACGCGCAGATGCAGATCAAGAAAGCGGTGATTGACGCTCCGGACCGAAACGCGGAGCCCGACACCGTTGTCGGCGACCTGCGCCTGGGCATAGCCCGTCATGGACCTGAGAGATTTCACGCCGGTTGAGGAGACCTTGGGCGGCTGCGCGAGTTGAGATTTTGTGCCAGACATATCTACTGCAGACCTGCGACACGCGTTACCGGTTCGGCATCACGGAACTGTATTTCGTACAGGCGCGCGTAGATTCCGTTGCGCGCGAGGAGTTCTTCGTGCGTGCCGCGCTCGCGAATCGCGCCGTCGTCGAGCACGGCAATCATGTCCGCTCGGCGGATCGTCGACAGGCGGTGCGCAATGACAAACACCGTACGACCGGTCATCAGATTATTCAGAGCCTTCTGCACCAGCATCTCGGATTCGGAATCCAGTTCGGAGGTCGCTTCGTCCAGGATCAGGATCGGCGCGTTCTTCAGCAGCGCGCGCGCAATTGCGAGGCGCTGCCGTTGACCTCCGGACAGTCGCTGGCCGCGGTCGCCGATCACCGTATGATAGCCCTGTGGCATCTGAATGATGAAATCGTGGGCCATGGCCGCCTGGGCCGCGGCGGCGATTTTTTCGTCCGGCATGTCCGGACGCCCGTAGCATAAGTTATTCCGGACCGTATCGTTGAAAAGAATGGTTTCTTGCGTGACGATGGCCATCTGCTCGCGCAGCGAACGCAGCGTGCACTCATTTACGCCATATCCGTCAATGCGAAGCGACCCGGTCGATACCTCGTGAAAGCGCGGCAGGAGATTCACCAGTGTGGTTTTTCCCGCGCCGCTGGAGCCGACGATCGCAACCACGGAGCCGGCGGGAACCTTCAGGTCGATGCCTTTCAGAATCAGCGGACCGCTATCGTAGGCAAAACTTGCGCGAACAAACTCGATGGACTCAGAAAACGGCGGCAGCGCCTTTGCGCCGGGCGCTTCCATGATCTCTTCGGGAAGATCGATGAACGCGAAGACTTGCCTGGAAACTCCGGCGGCCTGCAGGAACAGCTGGTAGACATTCCCCAGGCGCTTGATCGGCTCGTAGGCTTTGAACAGCGCGTAGGCGAAGGATACGAATAATCCCACGCTCATGCGGCCGGCCTTGATCTCGCCGCGCGCAAAGAGCAGAACCAGCGCTACGACAACGGCGCCCAGCAGGTCCATCACCGGCGAGGTGGCCGCAAAAGCCCTGATCCACCGCATGTTTTCATGCAGGAGATGGCGCGCGGCCTCGCGGAACTTGCGGATTTCGAATCCCTCCATACCGAAAGCCTTTACGACGCGATTCCCGGCTATGGTTTCCTGCAGAATTTGGCTCAAATCCGCCAGACGCGAGCGGCTCTTTTCTGAGGAGCGCCGAATCCGGCGTCCGAATTTGCTGACCGGCCAGACCACCAGAGGGATCAAGACAGCCGAACCGAGGGCCATTCTCCAGTTGATCACCAGCAGGACGGTGACGAAGGCAACCAGGGCGAATATCTGGCGGAAAAATTCAGCAAACCAATCTGAAAAAGCGTTGCGTATCTGCTCGATATCGGCGATGACCGCCGACATTACCCGGCCTACGGGATTGTGCTGGAAGAAGCCGATCGGCTGCTGCACCACCTGGCTGTAAACCTCGTTACGGACGTCGGTGACCGCCGAAAGCCCCACGTGCTGAATCAAAATGCTGCCGATGTATTCGGCGGTTCCTTTGACCACGGTCAGCAGCACGAGCGCCACGGCAAAGACAGTCCAAACGTTGTGAAAATGGCGGGGTGCGAAAGAATGCAAATCGAGCATGCGATGGGTGAATGGAATCTGAAATAGAGTGAGCGCCTGCGAGGTTGAATGCGGATTTAGGATCACGTCAAAGGCGGGGCGGAGCGCAAAGGCCACCAGGAACTCGACGACCCCCATCACGGCGATCAGAATGATGCCCACGGCGAGGCGCGGCGTGTAGGGCCGCAGGTATCGCAGGAGCCGCCTGATTTCGTCGTGCTCGGTCACGTGCGGAGCGCCGTCCATGGTTTCAGTCGCCAAAATCCGTATGGTGGAAGCTTGCTAAGCCTATGCATTGCCCCCGCATCCTGCAAGCCGTAATCGCATAACGCGTGCTCTCGCTCGATCAGGAGGTGGTCTTTTCCAGATCGCGGTGTACGACCTTGGCTGAATACCCCTTGCGCTTCAGCGCTCGGCGAATCACCTCGGCAAGAGCGACAGAGCGATGGCGCCCGCCCGTGCAGCCGAGCGCGACCGTCAGGTAGCTCTTGCCCTCGCGGATGTAATGGGGGATCAGATATCCCAAAAGGCTCTCGATGCGGCGCAGAAATTCTCCCGTCTGCGGAAACGAGCGGATGTAGCGGGCCACGCGGGGGTCCTTGCCGCTGAACGGTCGGAGGCGCGGAACGAAGTGCGGATTGGGGAGAAAGCGCACGTCGAAAACAAGGTCCGCGTCGGCGGGAATTCCGTAGCGAAATCCGAAGCTGACCACCGACACCAGCAGCGGCCGGCGCCCCTGACCCTGAAAGCGCTCGGTGATGAGCTGCCGCAGCTCGTGCACGCTGAACTTTGAAGTGTCGATAATGACGTCGGCGAGCCGCCGGATCGGCGCCATGCGCCGCCGCTCTTCGCGAATCCCGTCGGCAATCGGTCCACCCTTGCCGAGCGGATGCGGGCGGCGGGTTTCGCTGAAGCGGCGCTGGAGAACGGCGTCGCTTGCTTCGATGAACACCAGGGTTGCGGCGCGCTCACTGCTCAGCTCTCGATAGATTCCCGGCAACTGGGCGATGTGGGCGCCTTCGCGTGCGTCGACCAGCAGTGCCGCGCGTTCCACTTCGCCACGGCCACCCTCGTAGAGCTCGCTGAAGGTGGGAATCAGCGACACGGGCAGATTGTCCACGCAGTAGAAACCGAGATCTTCGAAGGTGTTTAGAACGGACCGTTTACCCGAGCCGGACAGCCCGGTGAGGATCACGAGTTGGTGGGCGCTTCGTTTCCGGGCGGGCGGTGTCACGGGAAACGGCTATGCCTTTACCCGGCGCCGGTGCGTGCTCGGGATGCGCAGATCTTCGCGGTACTTCGCGACGGTACGCCGCGTGACGTGGATGCCTTCCTCGCCCAATTTCTTGGTAATTTGCTCGTCGGTGAGCGGGTGAGCGGTATCTTCCTCTTCGATCATCTGCTTGACACGCCGCTTCAGGGACAACAGCGACATCTCGCCGCCCTGCGGCCCGTTGACCGATTCGGAGAAGAAACTGCGCAGCTCAAGCACGCCCTGAGGGGTGTGCACGTACTTGTTGGCCACGGCGCGGCTGACGGTCGAAGGATGTACACCGACTTCCTCGGCGACTTCCTTGATCATCATCGGCTTCAGGTGATCGGGACCGTAATCGAGGAAATCCCCCTGGCGTCGCAGGATCGAATTGCACACCCGCAAAATCGTGTGTTTCCGCTGTTCGATGTTTTTCATCAACTGGATGGCCGCGGTGAAGCGTTCCTTGACGTAATTGCGAACGTCGCGGTCGGCGGCATCCCGGGCGAGCAGGCGACGGTAGGTCGGGCTGAGGCGGAGCTGCGGCACGTCGTCGTCATTCATGAACACTTGCCATTCGCCGTCCACCTTGCGGAACTGGACATCGGGCTCGACCAGCCGGGGCTCGATCTTGTTGTAACGCAGGCCCGGCTTCGGATCCAGGCGCTTGATCAGGTCCACAGCGCGCTTTACCAGTTCGATCGGGCGGTTCAGCGCCCGGGCGACTTCCTTGAGCTGATTGTTTTGCAGCAGCTTCAGGTGGTCGGCGATGATCTGCTGGGCGAGCGTGTTTTGGGGATCGATCAGCTTGACCTGCATGATCAGGCATTCTTCCAGGTTGCGGGCCGCAACTCCCGGTGGGTCGAACTCCTGCACCACGGCCAGCGCTTCTTCCACGTCCTCCATCGAGTAATTCCCGGACTGTGCGATTTCATCCAGCGTCGCCGTGAGGTAACCGTTCTCATCGAGATTGCCCACGATCGTCTCGGCGATTTTGCGGACCGTTTCGCTGCAGATGCTGACGCTCAATTGCCAGGTCAGGTGATCGGTCAGGCTCGCCGGGGAGGACAGGAACTTGTCGAAGGACGGTTTCTCGATTTCCTCGTGCTCGCCGCCGGCCGCGCGCTCGGCGCCCGTGTCGAGGTATTGCCCGAAGAAGGAGCCGAAGTCGAATTCATCAAACGGATTGGGTGCCGGGGTCTCTGGAAGCTTTTCGGTTTCTTTTTTCAGAAACGCTTCGTCGGTATAGCTATCGGTGGTAACGCCGTCCTCGGCCAGCTCTTCCAGCACCGGATTGGCCATGATTTCCTGATTGATCATCTCCCGGAGTTCCAGACGATTCAGCGCCAGCACGCTGACCATCTGGACGAGGCCGGGCGTCAGAATCTGCTTCTGAGCCAGCCGGAGATGCAATTTGGGTGCGAGCCAGTTCATGGGTTTGTCAGTTCAGACGGAAGCCCTCTCCAAGATAGATACGGCGAACGTCGGCGTTGGCGGAAAGCTCGACCGGGGTTCCCGCTGCCAAGATCTTGCCATCGCTGATGATGTAGGCGCGATTTGTTACCGCCAGGGTGTCGCGCACGTTGTGATCGGTCATCAGCACGCCGATTCCCGCGTGACTCAGATCCCCGATGATCTTTTGGATATCCACGACGGTGAGGGGATCGATTCCGGCGAAGGGCTCGTCCAGAAGAACGAAAGAAGGGGAGAGCACCAATGAACGGGCGATTTCCAGACGCCGCCGCTCGCCTCCGGACAGCACGTGGGCCTGGCTGTAGCGTATGCCCTCAAGTCCCATTTGCGCCAAAAGCTCCTCGACGCGGTCGCGCCTTTGCTCGGGAGTGACCGAGAGTGTTTCTAAGACAGCCAGCAGGTTTTCTTCGACGGTCAGTTTGCGAAAGACCGAGGGTTCCTGGGGGAGGTAGCTGATGCCGTTGCGCGCCCTCAGATACATTGGGAGGTCGGTGATATCCTCGCCGTCCAGCATGACGCGCCCGTAGTCCGGACGGGTTAGTCCGACCAGGATGTAGAATGTCGTGGTCTTTCCTGCGCCGTTTGGCCCCAGCAGCCCAACCACTTCACCCTGTCGAATCTCCAGATTAATGTCGTTAACGACCTTCCGACCTCGGTACGACTTCCTCAGATCGGCGGCTTGGAGTCTCAACATGCCGGTTCATTTCTCAACCCGGTGCTTGGTTAGTGTGCGCGAACCTTCCTGCGAATCAATCAAAATCGTATCATTCGCCACAAAGAAGGTCAACGAATGGCCCGTGGTTGTGTCACTGGAAGCATCAGCAATCGTGGGTTCGCCCCCGGAAAGCACGAATTTTCCGTCTGCTGCGGTGTACAGGGCCTGCTCGGCCATGGCCCGGCGGTCTCCCTGGCGAACGACGACACCCCCCAGGGCCAGCGCTCGTTCAAGCTGCCGCCCTGTCGGGGCGGCGGCAGGGGCCTTGGAAGCCGCCGGTGGTCGGGTGCCACCGGCCGTGACGGGCACCGCCTGATTCAGGAACAGGTCCAGCGTGCGGGATTCCAGATAGCCTTGGCTGGAACTGGCGGTTACACCTCCTTCCAGATGCGCCTTCCCTTGGTCGCTCCAATAGGTCAGGGTCGGCGCCAGAACCTTCCACAGCGTCGGCGCTGACGCCGCAGTGGAGGTTGCGGAGGCTTGCGGGTCGGGCTTGGATCCGGCGCGCAGTGCAGGCGCGGGCAGGGCCGGACCGGAAACCTGCGAGAAGACCGCGACGACGTGTCCGGTGGCCTGCAGTTTCTTATCGTCTTGCCACACCTCGATCTGATCGCTATCGAGCACCGATTCCCCCTGCCAGAGTCGCGCGTGCCCTGTATAGGTAACGACCGCGTGGCTAGAACCGACATTGCCGGAAAGCGCGTCCGCGGAAACATGCGCGGTCCCGGAGCCGAGGCTGAGAGCGTCTGCTTGCGCGGCCGGGAGATAGGTGGATATCACGCCGCCGGTAGCGTGCAGATCCCCCGATTTCTGGTTGACGACCACATTCGCGGCCGTGGTGCGGCTCATGGCGTCGGAGATTACGGGCGATCCGTCCATCGTGATGGTGTCTGTTGAGCGAACGATGTGGGCATGCTCGGCGCTTGCCTGTCGGTCCAACTGCTGAAAGCGGACGTTGCCTCGTTGATCTACGGTGTCCCAATCGCCCTGCGCGTCAAACGTGGCGATCAGCTCGGCAGCCGAAAGAATCTGCGGCGCGGTGTTGCCGATCTGCCTGCGGACCTCGACGCCTGCATGCCCGAGCAGCTTGTCGAGTCGCCCGCTGGATCCCAATTGCGCCGCAAACTTCTTCGCACGCAACGTCGTCACTTCGCTGCTGTTCCTGGATTCAATGGTGGCAGGCGCCAGGGTTTCGGCGCTTTCAATTCTTTGCTGATCCGCCTTGCCTGGCGCGGTGCCGGCACGCCCGCCGCCGGAACCGGTCGAAAACGTTACGCGCAACGCATCGGTCTTTAGGAGATGCGAATCGCCGCGTTGATGCGACTCCGCCCTCACGTCGCCAGTTGCAGTCATGTCCTGAATCAGGTTCTTCTCCGGCACCATGGTGAACTCCGCGTGCGCGGCGGAGAATCGATCTGTGCCGGCTGCAGTCTGGCGAGTGCCGTCAATGTTTCCGTGGGCGACGACGTGCTCGACCCAGCCCGCAGGATTCAAGACTGCCTCGAATCGGTCAGCGGTAACGGACGTCTTTCCCCCGCCCTCGGCACTTCGCATTTGCGGATGGCCCTCGGCAACCGCGCGGCGGGCACGATCGTCCTGGTCAAGCTCGACTAGGAAAGTATCCGCCGACAGCTGCCGAGCACCTTCGGTCACAATCGCCGACCCCTGGAGCACGACGGTACGGTCGGCACGCCGTATTTCCAGGCTGTTCCCGGTCGCGGTCACGGGCATGCCGCCGGTTTCCTCCGAAGGGTTCAATTCGAACTCAACGGCTTGCTCCACGCGCACGATGGAATCCTTCGTGCTGTAGGACACTCCCACGCCGCGCCCCTGCCCGGACGGGAAACGGAATTCTACCGGAGCGGTCGTGGAGGCTTCGCCCGTTTTCTGGCTAAACGAGAGATTGCTGGTTTTCACCTGAACGGTGGCTGTCGAAAGACGGCCGGGCTGGGCACCCGCCGGGTTGGCATTCGCCAGATCAATCTCAACATCGCCCTGGCAGCGGACGTCTTGCGCTCCTTCGTAACTGCACTCCCGTGTGTGAATGTTGTCGTTGCGGCTTCCGTCGCGCCCGTACAGGGTGATCCAGACATCCTGAAGCACGGCACGATTTTGATCCTTGTACTGCGTGGCGCGCGACGCGCGGACCGTAAAGATCGTTCGATCCTGCTCGACTTTCGAAAACGAGAACTGCGCCGATTGTTGCTGGACCGTGATGGGAACCGCCGCAGGGCCGTTGCGGCCCGCACGCGCACGCCTGAAGGCACGCTCGGCGTACACGCCGCCGACCGCAAGTGCGATCAGGACTGCGGTGATTGCCGCCCAGCGCGCGTAACGCGCGGCGTCCCGGTTGCGCAATGAATGATCCCCCTGGTTTGCTTAGAAGCCGAGTATAGGCGTCTGGTTTTCGCGCGACAACAGCTGTAGGGGCTAGGTTACAGGGCTGGGAAAAGTGATACACCCCTAGGCGCAGACGTACGAACTAACCGCGTGTTGTTTGCAACGATCGGCTACCGCGGGGCTGCTGCAAAACTCCTTCGACATGGTGGGTTGCTTCGCCGCTCACTGATTGCCGGCGAGCGGTTCGGCGTAGTCGATCACGATCGTATCGACCGGAGCGGTTTGGTCGTTCAATTGGAGGCCCAACTGTTGCGGCACAGCCGTCACAAGGGATGCGATCGATTCGGGCGAAGGAGTAAATTCCATCTTTGCCATCCGTTCGGGGTTCGGCATGGGCACCTGCCAATCCAGGGTGAAATCGTACGAGCCTGTGAGCCCCGTTTTGTCCACGACCATGCGGCCTGTTTGCATGGAGAGAACTCTGGCGAGGGCGGACATCGTGATTTGCACGGCCGCGAGATGTCCTGGCGGGCCGAACATCATTTGGCTGTTGCGAGGCGAGGCGTCAGCCGCGGGTACCTGCTTCAACTTTGATCCGCTGTTGGCAACAACGAGCTCGTATGCCGGATCGTCCTTCGTCTCATGATGGACAGCCAGCCTGAATCTCTCGGCGAGAGCAGCCTGAACCGCGGGCATAACGTCTTGATTGGCGGCAGCGGTGGCTTCGACATCGTACCTTGTGGAAGCGGCCCAATCAGGCCCTCCCGACACTTGGAAATTGTTAACGTCATAGGCGAGCGCGACGAGTTGAGTGAGTGCTATTCCAGTAGCCTGGAATTCGGATGGGGCGTCCGAGTGTTCGGTCCTGCGCACACGGATCGTATTCGCCGTTGGTATGACGCTCGGCTTAATCGACACGCTGACTGCGGCCGACGAAGCGCCGGAGCTGGACTCCGATTGCGCCCGACTCGCCACAGGATTCAGCAGACCAATAACCACGGGGCCGAGTACAGCCACCGCTGCCACTACTGTGAGCAGGATCCTCTTGCCGATAGGCAGGTTGTCCGAAGCACGGTGAGTCATGATCGCCTCCATTCTTTTCTTCAGATTCGAACCCGTCACGCCAGCCGCGCAGAAAAGCCGAGATTCCAGATAGAATTCGCAAACCTTCAGGATTCCTTCCGCGTAGGCTTGCGGATCACTGCCAAGCCGCAAGACCTCTTCGTCGCACGCCTTCTCTCGCTCCTCGACTAAGCGGCCGCCGATCCACCACACCAGCGGATGGAACCAGAAAATGGCTTCGACAAACATGTGAATCGCGGCCGTGAGATTGTCGCGGCGGCGAACGTGGAAGAGTTCGTGGCTGATGATCGCCTCCAGCTGCGGGTCGCTCAGTCTTTCGGCGATGCTTACGGGCAGAACCATAACAGGCCGACGCATGCCAACGATTCCCGGTTCGATGGTGGATTGGCAGGCGACCAGATCGACGGGGCCGGGGATTCCGCAGCGCGCCCGAAGGGTGCTGAGCATTTCAAATTCCCGTCCGGCAGTCACGGAAGAGCCGGCGCGGATAATCGAATTGACGCGGCTCCAGCGACGCCACCAAGAGAAAAGCACAAGAACGCAGCCAAGGCACCAGGCGATCAGCAAGAAAACGGGCAGGCACTGAACCACGCCTCCGAACGCTGCAGCGGAAACCGTCGCAGCGAAATGGTCCTGGCTCGATCTAACAAACGGATGGCCAATTTGTTGTACTACTAAGGGAAATCCCCGCTGCAGTGCCGCCAGTCTTGTAGAGGAGCCAAGGCGGCTTCCCACGACAACGAGGAGTGAGAACGGAAGGACGAACTTCGTGGACGCTAATAGCCAGAGCCAATAACGTACCTGCGCGCGATTTTGCCTGAGCATGAGAGTTAGTAATCCCGCGATCCCGGCGAAAAGTGTTGATTGCCAGACATGGTTCGCCAGAGCACCACCGATGGTTGTCCACGCAGAAGATAGAAGGCCGGGGATCGGGAGAGCGATCATTGCGATTTCTCCTGCTTCGCGAGCTTTTTCACCGCTTTCTCGGCTTCGCGGACGTCGTCGAGCGTGAGCTTGCCCGATTCGATCAGGTGCGCCATCACGGGTTGCGTCCGGCCGCCGAAAAAGGCCAGCAGATCATCGATTAGCCGGCGCTGGGCGGCGTGGCGCGAAACGGTAGCCTCGAAAATATGCGCGTTGCTTATTTTCTTGACGCGACGCAGGGCTTTCTTTCGCTCCATCCGATACACGGTGGTCTGCACGGTCGTGTAGGCGGGACGGTCGGGCTCGGGAAAGGCTTCCTGGATTTCGCGAATAGAAGCCGTGCCGCGGCTCCACAAAGCTTCCATGATCTGAAGTTCGAGCCTGGTCAGTTTGGGCAGGGCCATCAGATCCTCCTACTATATGCGTATGCATTCCTACTATGCTTGTATGCGTATGTCAAGCCTGTTTTTGACCGGACAGGCAACGTCGAATCTCTACGAAATGATTGTTGCTGGGCTGCATCAAACGGCGGCCTTGATTACGGAGCGAGTGCGAAGCCAGGGAAGAGTTTACGTGAGTGGGTGCCCCAGCACACAGCTTGGCCTTACAGGGACGACGGCTGAAGCCTCAGCGGGTGGGGAGCATGCCGATGCCTGCTGCGGCCACGCTATCACGCGAGGTGTTCTTGACCAGATACATTGCCTCGTCGGCGAGGTGTAGAAGCTCAGCCTTGGTGCGTGAATCGGTGGGATAGGCTGCCACGCCCACGCTTGCGGTGACGTGAACGTCGAGGCCGGTATCTTTTAGCCATACCGTCTCGCGGATGAGCTTGTGAAGGCGATGCGCCACGCCGAGCGCATTTTCCTTAGATGTTTGCGGCAGAAGGACGACAAATTCATCTCCGCCGTAGCGGAACGCGAGATCAATCAGCCGGCACTTCTCCTTCACTGCCTCTCCGATTTCGGCAAGCAGTTTCGAACCTATCAGATGCCCGTGCGTATCGTTCACGTTCTTGAAGCGGTCGAGGTCGATGAAAATCAGGGAAAATTCAAACGCGTACCGGTGCGAGCGGTAGATCTCGGTATCCAGCATGAAATTCAAATGTCGCGCGTTATACAGACTGGTGCAGTCGTCGGTGATGGTGAGTTCGTGAATGCGCTGGACATGCCGGGCGTTTTCGATAGCTATTGCCGCGTAGTCGGCAAGCGCCTCGAGCAGTGCCAGGTCGCGCGCGCTGAAACCCTCCGGGCCAATGCAGTTGATCAGCTCGATCACACCGAGACACTGGTCGCGGAAGCGCACGGGCACGGCGACGATCGAACGGGTTGCCACTTTTGTCTTTAGGTCCACCTGGCCGAAAAATCGGGAATCCTTGCTGGTGTCGGCGACCACGACCGCCTCGCCGGATTCCGCCACCCAGCCGGCCAGTCCCTGGCCTACCTTGATGCGCACGTCCTTGAGCGCATCGGCACCGGCGCCCGTGGCGATCTGAAAGTAAAGCTCGTGCTTGTCGAGATCCATCAGCAGCAGCGACCACGTATCGGGACGCAAGACCTCGTTGATTTTTTCCATGATCGTGCGCAACACCTGATCGAGCTGAAGGGAAGACGTCAGCGCTTTGCCGAGTTCATGGAACACGTTCACTTCGGTAGGTTCGACAACCGGCGGTTCGACGTCGGGGTTTCGGCGGCGTTCCACGCCGTCAAAGGACTTCGAGTCCGCAGCTCGCCGCAATCGCTCTGCGGCGGTGTGCGGCTTAGCGTCTTGGGAGTCGGGAAGCAACATTTGCCATTATAGTGAACCATTTTCACCTGCCGCAACGTGCATTCCGCGTCGATTGCCGAAAGGCCAATGGCCGTCCTCCTCTCATTAATTCCCGGCCAGCATTGACACCCCACCAACCGACGCCTATATTTTTGTTGGTCCCAGCGGATGTCTTCGATACCTTTCGGCGAACACCTTCGGCGCGAACGTGAAATGCGTGGAGTTTCACTGGACGAGATCTCAGCCGCGACGCGCATCAGCACGCGATTTCTTGAGGCCATTGAAACGGAGCAATGGGATCAGCTGCCCGGTGGGGTTTTCAATCGCGGCTTCATCCGCTCGATTGCGCGTTTCTTGGGGCTCGACGAGGATAGCCTCGTCGCCGAGTATGCGCTGGGGACCTCAAGCGGAGCCCATATCCACGTCGTCGCCCAACGTCCCCACAAGATGCCTCGGAATTGGCGCCCGGCGGCCGCCGTAGTTGTGGCCATGGCTTTGATCATCGCCAGTGGAGTGGTTGGATACCATCGCTACGGCCCCGGCGTGGCTGCGCGGCTTCGAGCGCGTTTCTTGACTGTCCGGGCCGGAGCGCACACCGGTTTTTCCAGCAACCAGCCTGGAACGCAAGGATTCTCGCAGGGCACGCCAGCCGCCCCTGCCACCCTCGAGCTCAGGATCCAGGTGGCCAAGCCGGCTCATGTGCAGGTGATCGCCGACGGCAAGATCGTCTTCAGCGACACCGTACAGCCGAACGACGTGAGCCAGTTTGACGCGCAGGACAGCTTCGAAATCACGTCGAGTGAATCGAGCGCGCTTATGCTTGAACTCAACGGCCAGACGATGCCGCCGATAGCAGCGCCGGGGCAGCCCGGGAGCGTAACGCTCACGCGAAACGATCTCAATTCCGCGACAGGAGGATCCCATTAGCGCCGAACTCCGCGCGCAAATCTGCTCCGGGCACGCGCGTCCCGAACAAAAGATGGCTGTATTCTCAACCGGCGTGCAGCTCGCACCGGAAGATCGTGCCGAGGTCCTCGCGGTTTTGGCAGCCGACGCCGACCCCGGAATCGCAGATCGCGCGCAGAATGCCCTGCTGACGCAGCCGCTTGAGTCCTTTCTGGCTGCATCGGCTCGCCCTGACACGGATGTGCGCTTTTTCACCTACTGCGCCGATAGCCTGGGTGAGAAACCGGGCATGGCCGACGCGCTTGCAAGGAGCACCGCGTGCCCGACCGCGCATGTCGCGCGCCTGGCGAATCATCTGACCGCTGCGGGAGTCCAGTCGCTACTCGATAATTTGGAGCGCTTTGCCTCCGATCCGCAGCTGATCATCGCCGTGGGGGCCAGCCCCGGAGCCAGTGCCGAGCAGCGCGAGTTGCTCGAGGACATGAAAAAAGGGGCCGTCGCGGCAGCCGAAATCGCCGAAGCCGCCGCGGAAGCCGAGCCCGATCCGGTGCAACGCGAATCCCTGATGCAGAAGGTTACGCACATGAATGTGGTCCAGCGTCTCACGCTGGCCCTGAAGGGTGGCCGCAGTGAGCGGATGCTGCTGATTAAGGATCCCAATAAGCTGGTGCAGAGGTGCGTGCTGCAGTCGCCTCGGCTGACCGATACCGAAGTCGAAGCTTTTGCGTCGATGAGCAACCTGACCGGCGAAATCCTTCGCGCAATCGCGCTGACTCGGGCCTTCATGAAGAATTACTCTGTCGTACGGAATCTGGTAAACAACCCGAAGACTCCGCTCGACGTCTCGCTCCACCTGTTCCCGCGGCTGACGGCGACCGACCTGGTGAAACTTACGGCTAATAAGAATGTTCCCGAGACCCTCCGATCGTCCGCCGTGAAACTTCACCGTAAGCGGAAGTTGGCCTCTAGCGGCGCCGGCTAGGCGGCGAATCGTGAGACCGTTTGCAGTCAAAACGAGCAGCGAAGGCGCGGAGTCGCCGATGAGAGAACGCAACCGCCCCTAGATCAAGCAGGCTCCAATCCATGGCAACCGCCAGGCCAGCGACAGAGGGATCTGTGGTGATCACCCCGCGGGGCGTCGAACGCCTTCGCTTGGGCCACTTGTGGGTCTATCGCAGCGATGTTCGGTCGGCCCAGGCCGAACCAGGCGCCGTCGTACGGATCAACGACGAACGCGGCAACCTTCTTGGGCGCGCCTTCTACAGCGACAAGTCACAAATCTCGATTCGGCTTCTGACCCGCGAGGACGTTGCGATCGACCGCGCATTTTTTGCAGCGCGAATTCGCCGGGCGGCCGTCTACCGGGATTTGGTGGTTGAGAACTCCGACGCCTGCAGGCTGGTCTACGGCGAAGCCGACCTCCTGCCGTCGCTGATCGTTGACCGCTACGGCGAGTATATTGTCCTGCAGACGCTCAGCCAGTCCAGCGATCGCCTGAAAAACCTATTCGTCGAGATCCTGGTGAATCAGTTTTCGCCCAAAGGCGTGGTCGAGCGCAACGATCCGAAAGTGCGGCTACTCGAGGGTCTGGGACAGCGCGTCAGCGTCCTTCATGGAGACGTTCCGCCAGAAGTCCTGGTCCGGGAGAACGGTGTAACGTTTGTTTGCGACCCCGCCAAAGGGCAGAAAACCGGCTCTTTTCTCGACCAGCGCGAAAATCATTGGGCCGCCCGGCGCTATGCTTCCGGAGACGTGCTGGACTGCTTCAGCTACCAGGGTGGATTTGCGCTCACGATCGCGGACCGATGCGCGCAGGTCGAGGCGATCGACATGGCGCCGACGGCTATCGAGGCGGCCCGCAGGAACCAGCAGTTGAACTCAATTTCGAACGTTCACTTCCGGGAAGGAAACACGTTTGACCTTCTCAAGGAATATGACGAGGCTGGTCGCCGCTTTCAGATGGTGATTCTGGATCCCCCGGCCTTTGCCAAGAATCGCGACAGCATCCCGGCGGCTCGCCGCGGATACAAGGAAATCAATCTTCGCGCGCTGAAGTTGTTGAAACCCGGGGGCTATCTCATGACCTGTTCCTGCTCCTACCACATTACCGAACCGCTGTTCCTTCAGATTATTGCCGAGGCCGCGACCGACGCGCGCCGAACCGTGGCTGTCGTCGAGCGGCGCACCCAGGCCCAGGATCACCCGATTCTGCTCACCATGCCGGAAACACATTACCTAAAGTGCATGATACTGAAGGTTTTGGAATAGAGTAACATGCTGAATGTAATGGTCTTGGTGCCATTAGATTATACTTGACATAGATACACTAAGATAATATTATGCGTTTGCGCTAATCTTGCGCCATACCATCCAGGAGGATACGACAGTGAGTTTAGTCACACGTTGGGACCCGCAGCATGGCCTGTCGGGTCTGCAGGAGCAGGTCAACCGGCTTTTCGAGAGTTCGTTTCCGGGTCGCTCAGACACTTCGGCTTTGACTACTTGGGCGCCGGCCGTGGACATCTACGAGACCGAGAATGAACTGGTTGTGAAGGCCGATTTGCCGGACGTCAGCGAGAAGGACCTCGACGTTCGGATCGAGAACAACACGCTCACCATTCGCGGCGAGCGGAAGTTCGAAAAGAAGGTGGAAGAGGAACACTATCTGCGAGTCGAGCGCACCTACGGTTCGTTCAGTCGCAGCTTCAGCCTTCCGAATACCGTGAATAGCGAAGCGATCAAGGCCGAGTACAAGAACGGCGTTTTGACCGTCGAGCTGCCGAAGCGGGCCGAGTCGAAACCCAAGCAGATAAAAGTAAACGTGACGAACGGCCAAAACTAATACCCGTTCCACAAGGGGGGCTGACGGCGAGCGCTTTCAGCCCTCCGCTGTTTCCTGTATTTTGAAAAAGTGAGAAACTTCGACCATGCTGCGATTTGACAAATTAACGGTCAAGGGCCAAGAGGCGCTCCAGGCGGCTCAGGAAATGGGGGCGCGCTCCGGTCAGCAGCAGGTCGAGCCGATCCATCTGCTTTGGGCGCTGACAACCCAGGGCGATGGTGTTGTGCCGCCTCTGCTTGAAAAACTCGGAGTATCTCCGGCAACGCTCAGAAGCGAGATCGAAAAACAAATCGAGCGACTTCCGAAGGTGTCCGGCGGCGCCGAACAGTCCCTAAGCCGCGCTTCCAACAGCCTCCTGGAGAAGGCCTTTGACGAGGCCCAGCGCCTGAAAGACGAGTACGTCTCAACCGAACACATTCTGCTGGCCATTGCCGGCGCGGACCGCGATCCGGCGGGCCAGTTGCTCGCGCGCCATGGCGCCAGCCACGACGCCATCCTGCAGGCGATGGCCACCATCCGCGGCAGCCATCGCGTGACCTCCCAGAACCCGGAATCCACCTATCGCGCCATCGAGCAGTACGCTCGCGACCTCACCGACGCCGCCCGCCGAGGCAAGCTTGATCCGGTGATTGGCCGCGACGAGGAGATCCGCCGCGTGATGCAGATTCTTGCCCGGCGCACGAAGAACAATCCGGTGCTGATCGGCGAACCAGGAGTAGGCAAGACAGCCATCGTTGAGGGCCTCGCCCAGCGAATTATCGCCGGCGATGTTCCGGAGGTTCTGAAGCCGAAGCGCATCGTGGCGCTGGATCTGGCGGCGCTGGTTGCAGGCGCGAAATACCGCGGTGAGTTTGAAGACCGGCTCAAAGCGGTGTTGAAGGAAGTTACCGAATCCGAGGGACAGATCATTCTGTTCATCGACGAACTGCATACGCTGGTGGGTGCGGGCGCGGCGGAAGGCTCGATGGACGCCTCGAATATGCTGAAACCGGCGCTCGCCAGAGGGGAGTTGCGGGCCATTGGCGCGACCACTTTGAACGAATACCGGAAGTACATCGAGAAGGATCCCGCACTGGAACGCCGTTTCCAGCCCGTCCAGATCGGCGAGCCTTCCACCGAGGACACCATCGCGATTTTGCGCGGCCTCAAGGAACGCTATGAAGTGCACCACGGCGTGCGCATCAAGGATGCCGCAATTGTGGCTGCGGCCATTTTGTCGCAGCGCTACATCACCGACCGCTTCCTCCCGGACAAGGCCATCGACCTGGTGGACGAAGCCGCTGCCGGCCTGCGCATGGAAATCGATTCGCTGCCGACCGAGATCGACTTGATCGAGCGCCGCATCATGCAACTGGAGATCGAACGCCAGGCGCTGCGGAAGGAATCCGACGCCCACTCCCGCGAACGCACCACCCAGCTCGAGCGCGAACTCTCCGCGCTGCGCGAACAGTCCAACGGCCTGAAGGCTCATTGGCAGACGGAAAAGGAAGCCATTGGCCGGATCCGCAAGCAAAAGGAAGAAATCGAGCGCCTGAAGACCGAAGAACAGCGATTCGAGCGAGCAGGCGATCTTTCCAGAGTCGCCGAGATTCGGTACGGAAAGCTTTCGGCGGCCGAAAAAGAGCTGAAAAACGCGCAGGATCACCTTGCGGCGATGCAAAAAGACCATCCGATGCTCAAGGAGGAGGTCGGCGAGGAAGAGATCGCAAAGATCGTAAGCAAATGGACCGGGATTCCGGTCGGGCGTTTGCTCGAAGGCGAGGTCGAGAAACTCATCCACATGGAAGACCGGCTGCGCCTGCGCGTGGTCGGCCAGGATGCAGCACTGGCAAGCGTCGCCAACGCGATTCGCCGCAGCCGATCCGGACTGAGTGATCCCCACCGCCCGATCGGATCGTTCTTGTTTCTGGGGCCTACCGGCGTGGGCAAGACGGAGCTGGCGCGGGCGCTGGCCGAATTTCTGTTCGACGACGAGCGCGCAATCGTGCGTCTGGATATGTCCGAATACATGGAGAAGCATTCGGTCGCACGGATGATCGGCGCGCCTCCCGGCTACGTCGGCTATGAGGAAGGTGGACAGCTCACCGAACAGGTCCGCCGCCGTCCGTACTCGGTCGTGTTGCTGGACGAAATCGAGAAGGCCCACCCGGACGTCTTCAATGTCTTGCTGCAGATTCTCGATGACGGTCATCTCACCGATGGCAAGGGTCGCAGGGTCGATTTCCGGAACACCGTTATCATCATGACGTCCAACGTCGGTTCGGCGGCGATATTCGAGCTCGCTGGCAAGGATCCGAAGAAGGCGCGCGAAGAAGCCATGAGCTCGCTCCGAGAAACATTTCGTCCGGAGTTTCTGAACCGGATTGACGACATTGTGATGTTCAGCCCCCTCGGCAAAGAGCAGATCGAGCGAATCATCGACTTGCAGATGGACTCGTTCATGAAGCGAGTCGCCGAGAAGAACGTGGCCCTCACCCTCACGCCTGCCGCCAAAGCGCTGCTGTTCCGCGAAGGGTACGATCCGGCCTATGGCGCGCGGCCGATGAAGCGGGCCATCCAGCGCTTGATCCAGGATCCGCTGGCCATGAGGCTGCTTGACGGCGAGGTAGGGCCCGGCGACACCATCGTGGCGGACGCCGATTCGAAGACCGGCGAAATGAAATTCAAGCGCGAACATGCAAAGGCAGGCGCCGCCTAAGACGGCGCAAGGGACAAGGACCATGAAGACATTCAAGACTGCATTCCTGCTGACGGCATTGACTCTGTTGCTGCTGTTTGCCGGCGAAGCCTACGGCGGTCGCAACGGCATGACGCTCGCGCTGGGCTTTGCGATTCTCATGAACGGCACGGCATATTTTTTCTCGGATAAAATTGCTCTGATGTCCAGTGGGGCGCAGCCGATCAGCCGCGAGCAAGCGCCGCGCCTATATGCGGTCATGGAGCGGCTGGCTGCGAAGGCAAACCTGCCGGTTCCCAAGCTCTATATGATCCCGCAGTCCGCCCCAAACGCCTTTGCCACGGGCCGGAATCCGAATCATGCTTCGGTTGCCGTCACCGCTGGCTTGATGGAATTAATGGACGACGAGGAGCTTGAGGGCGTGATCGCGCATGAACTCTCGCATGTGCGCAATTACGATATCCTAACCTCTTCGATCGCCGCCACGATTGCCGGCGCTGTAACGTTTATCGCGCGGATGGGATTCTGGTTCGGTGGCGGAAACGATCGCGACCGCGAAGGTGGCGGGCTCACCGCTATTTTAATGTTGATCCTGGGGCCGCTTGCAGCGATGTTGCTTCAGCTCGGCATTTCCCGCCAGCGTGAATATCAAGCCGACGCATCCGGCGCGCAGATGGTCGGGCACCCGTACGGTCTGGTCCGTGCTCTTGAAAAGCTCGGCGCCTACAACAAGAGAATCCCCATGGACATTCCTCCGTCCACATCGGCGCTCTGCATTGTGGCGCCGCTCAACGGCCGGCAATTCCTCTCCAATCTGTTCAGCACGCATCCGCCGCTGGCTGATCGCATCGCGCGCTTGCAGAGTATGACCATCACGCGGTAACCGCATTGCGTTGCGGTGTCAGCGGAGCAGTTTTTGCGCCCGGGCCCTGTGGCCAGCTCCGCGAGATTGACGCCGCACCGCCGCCATCAGTGCCTATTTTGTAACTGCGCAGAAACCATTAAATCCGCGTAAAATTTGCAGGGTAAGCCGCGATTGCATACTGTACTGCCCGCCCGAATCCAGCCATATGTCATTCGTTTATAGCCACTTAGCAGCGGTGCTCCGGAATCGGCCGTTTGGTTCCGGGCGTGCTTTTATTAGCCTCAGCAAGGGGTTCCCACGGAGGAAACGAAAATGATCGACGAACAACCAGTAGTGGTAGCGCAGGAAGGGGCCGCCCCGAGGTGGGTGAGTTTAGTCGTGGTGGTTCTTGCCATCGTATCTCTTGCAGCACTCGGTGTGGGTTGGGCAGCTTCAAATCGCGCCAATGCGCTTCAACAGGCGCTGGCGGCCCAGACGCGGCAATCCTCGCAGAATGATGATGTGACGAACCAGCGGCTCGCCAAGGCAGAGGACACCAACGCGCAGCTTCAGGGTGAACTCAGTGTGGTGACCGACAAGATGAAGTTGACGGAATCAGAACTCGGCCGCGCCCGCATGCAGACCAAGAAGATCAAGGACGAAGACGCGCAGCAACTGAACGATCTGACCAACAATGTGAATGGTCAGTTGGCCACCAAGGCTAGCGTCGATGACGTCAATAAGCTGGGCACGGATGTTACCGGCGTCAAGACCGACCTCGATGCGACCAAGGACAGCCTGAACATGACTCGCGGCGAGTTCGGCACGCTGATCGCGAAGAATCATGACGAGGTCGAAGAGCTTCGCCGCCTGGGCGAGCGCGACTACTATGAGTTCACCATCGACAAGAAGAATACCCGCGAAAAGGTGGGCAGCCTGATGGTCGAGCTCCGCGGCGTCAACTCCAAGAAGAGCCAGTATTCGGTGAGCATCTTCGTTGACGATCAACTCCATGAAAAGAAGAATCTGTCGGCCAACGAGCCGCTGTATTTCTTCCAGAATGGCAGCCGCGCGCCGCTCGAGTTTGTTGTCAACGCGATCGGCAAGGATAAGATCGTCGGTTACCTGAGCGTACCGAAGGCGGGTGGAGCACACGCACAGGCCGCTGGAAACTAACCTCACCGGTTGCCGTCCCCCTGGCGGGAGCGGCCGATGAAACAAAAAGGGCGTCCCGGTACACCGGGACGCCCTTTTTCTGTTTGGCGTTATTCCGTTTTGCTAAGCGCCCGCAGTTTGCGGGTCAAAAACTTCTTGGCAAGCGAAGGCAGTTTATCGTGCGGAATCTTTCCCTGCTCGTAGAGCTTCACTTTCGCCTTGGCTGTCTTGCGTCGACGCCGCTGGCGCTTCTGCGCCACATAACGCTTGTCGTATGACATCGCTTGCCCCTCCCGATTTGAGTGACACACGATTGTAACGAAGAAGCACACGGATGCAAGCTCCGCTGTGATTTTGACCTTCGCTTCCGGTAGCATTCTCTGGTAGCTCCAGGTACAAACACCAAGACGATGCAAACCACCGTAATCCATGCTGGGACGATCCTGACGCCTGACGAGCAGATCAACGACGCCGTCATCCTCGTCGAAGGCGGCCGGATCGCCGCGCTCGGACATCGTGACGAAATCCGCGTGCCTGCCGATGCGGTGGATTACGTCGCCGCCGAGATGACCGTCGTCCCGGGATTCGTGGATGTGCACATCCACGGCGCAGGCGGTCACGACGTAATGGAAGGCACAACACTGGCGCTGGACCGCATCGCCGCGACCGTCGCGCGCCACGGCACCACGTCGCTGGTCGCCACCACCGTCACCGCGTCGATTGAGGATACCTGCCACAGCCTGGAGGGCATTGCGCACTACATTCGCAGCCAGGCGGAGTCGAGCGAGGTTCAGGAGGATGCCCGGCTTGCGGCCGAGTTCGTCGGGATTCACCTCGAGGGACCATTCATCAGCCATGCGCGTCGAGGCGTGCATCCGCCGGACGCGATCGCCCGGCCGTCCACCGCAACCCTTCAGAAGTTTCTCGAGGCGGCCGATGGACTCGTGAAAATCGTCACGATCGCACCGGAAATTCCCGGCGCGGGGGAGCTGATTGAGTACGCGGTCGCGGCCAAGATCGTAGCGGCCATCGGCCATACGGATGCTGACTACCATCAAGCGCGCGCGGCGATTCAGGCCGGCGCCCGCCATGCCGTCCATATGTTCAACGCCATGCGGCCGTTCAGCCATCGCGATCCCGGCGTCGTGGGCGCGATCCTGACCGACCCGGAGGTCACAGCTGAAATTATCGCAGATGGCGTGCATGTCGCCGGCCCCGCCATCCAGGTTCTGCTCGGCTGCAAGGGATTCGATGCTGTGGTGTTGGTGAGCGACGGAATCGCCGCCACGGGAATGCACGATGGAGGGTATCGTCTGGGGAACTTCGAAGTGACGGTCAAGGACGGCGTCGCGCGAAATTCCGAGGGGAAGCTTGCCGGCAGCACGCTGACTCTGGATCGCGCCCTGCGTTATCTGGTTGCGATCGGCGTGCCGCTCCAGGAAGCCGTACGCATGGCCACGGTTCTCCCCGCCAGGCGGCTCGGCCTTGCGGGCAAGAAGGGAATCATAGCCGTGGGGGCAGATGCCGATCTCGTCGCGCTGACGCCGGATTTGCGCGTCGCAGGGGTCATGACCCGCGGCACCGGTCTGATTTGAGGATTGTGACGACCGATCGGCAGGTCTACGGATTCAGGGGGATCCGTAACTGTTCGGCAAGCTGGTAGGGATCAAACGGGCTGCACGCGAAATATCGGCCGTCGAGCTCAAGCGTAGGGACCTTTCGAAGGCCGTTGTTTACACGCAGAACAAGTTGTTCGGCGTCCGGCGTCTCGTCGATATTCACTTCGCGAAATGCGACGCCGCGTTCGCGCAAGAACTGCTTCGCGCGGCGGCAGTCGCCGCACCACTTCGTGCCATAGATTGTAAGTTCAGCCATTTACGTCGTCCGAGCCATCAGGATAGCCAGCCAGGAGCTGACTTCATCGTGCCAGTTAACGGACGGAACGGGAAGTGCCGGAATTCGTTGTGGGGTAACCAGTTGCGGACACTCAACCGAGCCTGAAGGGCCATGCTAGTGTTGCGCACCACCGGACATAGCGCCGGTACGGCCGGCGGCCTGCATCCGCACCAGGGCGCGATCCAGAGCAAGTTTCTCGCGCTGCCATTCTTCGCTGCCCATGCCCGCTTTGGCAAGTTCAGCCTGTGCGCGATCGTGCGCCGCGCGGCTGCGTCCGACGTCGATTTCCTCGGCGCGCTCGGAAATCTCGGCGAGAACAATCACGCGGTCCGGCAGCACTTCGGCATAGCCGTTGATGACGGTGAGGAAGCGGTTCTCCGAACCCTTACGATATGCCAGGATTCCGACGCCAAGTTCCGTGATCAGCGGGGCGTGCCCCGGCAGGACGCCGAGATAGCCTTCCTTCCCGGGTATTTCGACGGACTGCACGGTCTCTTGCAGGACGTGCCGCTCCGGCGTGACAATTTGTAGTTCGATCGATTCTGGCAACATCGGTCTGATCCTGGTTCCGGGCAGGCGCCGGGGCTACGCGGTCGCCGCCATTTTCTCCGCTTTCTCCCGCGCTTCTTCGATTCCGCCCACCATGTAAAACGCCTGCTCCGGCAGATCGTCGTGCTTTCCCTCGACGATCTCCTTGAAGCCGCGAATGGTGTCTTCGATCTTCACGTACTTTCCCTCGATGCCGGTGAACTGCGCGGCAACGAAGAACGGCTGCGAAAGGAATCGTTCGACTTTGCGCGCCCGCGCTACGGTCTGCTTATCGTCGTCGGAAAGTTCTTCAATTCCGAGAATGGCGATGATGTCCTGCAGTTCCTTGTAGCGCTGGAGCACGGATTTTACGGCGCGCGCAACGGCGTAGTGCTCCTGGCCCAGGATCCGCGGGTCGAGAATGCGCGAGAAGCTCGCCAGTGGATCGACGGCAGGATAGATGCCGCGCTCGACGATTTGCCGGCTGAGGTTCGTCGTGGCGTCCAGATGCGTAAACGTTCCGGCCGGCGCGGGATCGGTATAATCGTCCGCGGGCACGTAAATCGCCTGCACCGATGTAATCGAACCGTGCTTGGTCGACGTGATCCGTTCCTGCAGTTCTCCGATTTCGGTGTTGAGGTTCGGCTGATAACCGACGGCCGAAGGCATGCGGCCGAGCAGGGCCGACACTTCCGATCCGGCTTGCACGAATCGGAAGATATTGTCGATAAACAGAAGCACGTCAAGATGTTCTTCGTCGCGAAAGTACTCGGCGACCGTCAGGCCGGTCAACCCCACGCGAAGGCGCGCGCCGGGCGGCTCCGTCATCTGCCCGTAGATCAGGGCGCAGCGCGACTTTTCCGAATTGCCGGGAATGATAACGCCCGACTCCTGGAACTCGAGCCACAGGTCGTTTCCTTCGCGCGTCCGCTCGCCGACGCCGGCAAACACGGAAACGCCGCCGTGCTTCATCGCGACGTTGTTGATCAGTTCCTGAATCAGCACGGTCTTGCCCACGCCCGCTCCGCCGAACAATCCGATCTTGCCGCCCTTCAAGTAAGGCTCGAGCAGATCCACGACCTTGATGCCGGTCTCGAACATTTCCAGGGTTGTGGACTGATCTTCCAGGGATGGCGCCGCCCTGTGAATAGGGTAGCGTTTGTCGGTCTTTACCGGTCCCAGGCCGTCCACCGGCTCGCCAACGACGTTGAGCACGCGTCCCAGTGTCCCTCGGCCGACGGGCACCGAGATCGGCTCTCCCAGATCTTCCGCCTTCATGCCGCGGACCAGTCCTTCAGAAGGTTTCATCGCCACGCAACGGACGCGGCCTTCTCCCAAATGCTGCTCCACTTCGGCGATGATATCGAGTGGCTCGGGGATGTCGAACCCTTCGCTCTGAATGCGCACCGCATTATGAATCCGTGGCAGGTGGCCTTCTTCGAACTGAACGTCCACGACGGGGCCAATGACTTCGGTCACGTGGCCGATCTTGTTCTTGTCCGTTGCCATTCTGACTTTCTCCTGTCGCTGCTAAATGTCTTATGACTGGGCAGACGCTGCTCCGCTTACGATTTCGATCAATTCCTTCGTGATGCCCGCCTGGCGAATCTTGTTCATGTCGAGCGTAAGCGCGTCAATCAAATCCGAGGCGTTCCGCGTAGCCGAATCCATCGCCGTCATGCGCGCGGCGTGCTCTGCTGCCGCCGATTCCAGCAGAATCCGGTAAACTTCCGCCTCCAGATAGCGCGGCACGAGGCCGCTGAAAATCTCCTCCACCGGCTCTTCGTAAATGTAATCCACGAGCTGCGATTTGCCCGAGGCGGAAAGGTCCGTCGGCAGCGCATCCCCATGTTCGTCGCGAACGCTTCTGGATGCGCCAGCTTCACCCTCCTCGCCGGAATCGAGAACCGCCGGATCGATCGGCAGCAGTTTCGCCGTGCGGAGCTTCTGAACCATGACATTCTTGAACTCGTTATACACGGCGTACACGGCATCCACCTCGCGGGCTGCGTACATCTGCGCGATCCGCGCGGCGATTTCCTTCGCGATGGAGAAGTCCACTTTGGCGGACACGTTGAGATACTCGCCTGCAATTTGCCATCCGCGCTTGCGGAGCGAGTCCCGGCCCTTCTTGCCTATTGCGATCATCTGCGATTTCTTCGATGAGTTCTCCTGAATGAACAGGACCGCGCGTCGGATGACGTTTGTGTTGAACGCCCCGGCTAGGCTGCGGTCGCCCGTCAGGACGACGACGAGAATTCTTTCCTCCGGACGTCGCTCAAGCAGCGGATGCACGGCGGACTCGATGCGAGCCGCGGCCGACCGCATCACGCGCAAAATTTCGCCGGCGTACGGTCGTGCCGCAAACACGCCTTCCTGGGCGCGCCGCAATTTTGCCGCTGAAATAAACTTCATCGCCCGGGTGATCTGCTGCGTGCTCTTCACCGAGCGAATACGGCGCCGATAATCCAGAAGTGTAGGCATGAAAGAAGTTCAGTCAGCTTCAGCTGGCCGCGGCGGCTGCTCCGGCGGTCTGCAGGAACCGCTCCTTGAATGCATCGAGCGCTGTTTTCGCGTCCGCTCGCACGGCGTCGTCCAGGGCCTTTTTCTCGCGAATGGTTTTCAGCAGCGCGCCGTAGTTGGCTTCGATAAACGGATACAGCTCGCGTTCGAATCGCCCGCACTCGGAAACCGCAATATCGTCCAGGTATTTGTTCGCGCTCGCAAATATCAGCAGGACCTGCTTTTCGACCGGAAGCGGCTGATATTGATCCTGTTTCAGGATTTCCATCAGCCGTTGTCCGCGGGCCAACTGTGCTTGCGTGGTCTTGTCCAGCTGATCGGTGCCGAACTGCGCGAATGCCGCAAGGTCGCGGTACTGCGCCATGTCCAGCCGCAGCGTGCCGGCAACCTGGCGCATGGCCTTGATCTGCGCATTGCCGCCCACGCGGCTTACGGAAATGCCCGCGTTGATTGCGGGGCGAATTCCGGCGTTGAACAGATCCGCTTCCAGATAGATCTGGCCGTCGGTGATCGAGATGACGTTGGTCGGAATGTAAGCGGACACGTCGCCGGCCTGCGTTTCGATTACCGGCAGCGCGGTCAGCGAACCCGCGCCAAGCTTGTCGTTCAATTTCGCCGCGCGTTCCAGCAGGCGGGAGTGCAGGAAAAAAACGTCGCCCGGGAACGCCTCGCGGCCGGGAGGCCGTCGCAACAGAAGTGAAATTTCGCGGTAGGATTGCGCGTGCTTTGAAAGATCGTCGTAGAAACAGATCGCATGGCGCTTGGTATCGCGAAAATATTCGCCCATGGCCGCCGCGGCGAACGGCGCGATGTACTGCATCGTCGCAGGTTCGCTCGCCGTCGCAGCGACCACGATGCTGTACTCCATCGCGCCGTGGTCCGTCAGCGTTTTTACCACCTGCGCGACCGTCGAGCGCTTCTGGCCGATGGCGCAGTAGATGCAAATCATGTCCCCGCCCTTTTGATTCAAAATCGTGTCGAGGATGATGGCGGTCTTGCCGGTCTGGCGGTCGCCGATGATCAATTCGCGCTGCCCACGCCCAATCGGTATCATCGAATCAATGGCCTTGATGCCGGTCTGCACCGGCTCGCGCACCGGCTGGCGATCGACTACACCTGGAGCAATTCGTTCCAGAGGGTTGCGCTGGTCGGTCTGCACGGGCCCTTTGCCGTCCAGCGGTTGCCCGAGCGGATCCACCACGCGCCCAATCATCCCCTCGCCAACCGGCACGGACATAATTCTGTTCGTGCGCTTCACCGTATCGCCTTCACGAATTTGGGTGTAGTCGCCCAGCAGCACCGTACCGACCTGATCTTCTTCCAGGTTCAGGGCGATGCCGAATACGCCGTGCGGGAATTCCAGCATTTCGCCCGACATGCACCGGTCCAGACCGTGAACGCGCGCGATGCCGTCGCCGACGGAAATCACCGAGCCGACCTCCTCCACCGCGACCGTCTGCTGATAATTTTCGATCTGCTCGCGCAGTATCTTGGTGATCTCGTCTGCCTTGATATTCGCCATCCGTGGCTCCTATTCCGCTTCCAGCTGCTCGCGCAGCCGGCTCAATTGCTCGCGTACCGAACCGTCGTAGACGGTTGAGCCGACGCGCACGACGGCGCCGCCCACAAGAGACTCGTCCTCGCGGAAGCGCGCTTCGATCTTTTTTCCGCTGCGCTTTTCAAGGGCTGCGGTCAAATTCTTCCGCTCCTCGGCACTCAACTCATGCGACGAGGTCACATCGGCGTGGGCGATGCCAAGCCGCGTATTCAATTCCAGCTGGAAAGCCTGTTGAATCTCGCCCAGCATTTCCGTACGGCGATTATCGACGAGCAGGCTGACGAAATTCCGCACCGCCGGCGTCAGGTCCATCCGCGCGGCGACCTTCTGGACGACCTGCAGTTTCGCCTCTCGGCTCACCGCCGGGCTTTCGAGCGCAATTCGCAGGTCCGCCGATGAATCGTAGGCGTTTGTGAAGGCGGCGAGATCGCCCTTTACACGGTCGGCGTCCTTCTGTTCCAGTGCCACGTCGGCGAGTGCCGCCGCATACCGGGTTGAAACCGCACCGTTCAATTCGCACCGCCTTCCAGCTCCACCACGAATGTGCGGAAGCGTGCGGTTTCCACTTTCGGAGTCAGCTCCTGCCGCAGCAGGGCTTCGGCGCGCTCGATGGCCATCCGCGCGGCCAGCGTCTTCAATTCCAGCCGTGCGGCGCGTTCCGTCGCGGCGATTTCCGCCTGGGCGGCGCGCTCGATGTTGTCGGCCTCAGCCCGGGCCAATCCGCGAACGCGTTCAGATTCAAGAGCAGCCGCGCGCTTGGCCTCCAGGCGCATTTCAGCTACGTCGGTGCCGATGTTGGCGAGTTTGGCCTGCGCTTCGCTGCGCCGCTTTTCGGCGGCTTCGCGCGCCCGCGTGCCTTCAGCAATCTTCTGCGAGATTTCGTCGGCGTGTGTGCGGAAGTAGGGGAGCGCCTTCCTGAAACCATAGATCAGCAGTCCAAGAACGATGGCAAAATTGATCCAGCGGAATACCTGGCCGATGGGAGCGTCGGCAGGCGAGGGTTTGCTCTCCTGGGCGAAGATTGGCGCGGCCGAGAGCACGAAAAACAGGCCAAAACGGGTGAGCAACCGCAGGGAGTTCCGGGCGGCGGTGTTCATCTTCCAGAACCCCTGCCGGAACCGCCTCGCAAGGACGACGGCTTGTCAAGTATGGCACGAACAATCTGTCCGGCCAGAGCGGCCGTTTCGCTCTCCACTTGCGCCCGGGCTGAAGCGAGCTCCGTCGCAATTCTCTTCTTGGCCTCGCTTACGTCTTCCTGCGCGCGCGACCGCATCGCCTTCAGCAACTTGCTGCGGTTCTGGTTTGCTTCCTGTCGCGCCAGCTCCTGCTCGGCATAGATTTCCGAACGCGCCTTGCGCAGCGCGTCGTGGTAGGCATCCATCTCCTGTTTTGCGCCGGCCTCGGCTGCTGCGGCCTCCGCGCGCGCGCCCTCGATGCGGGCGTTTCGCTCCGCCATCGCCTTCTGAATCGGCCCGAAGAACGCCCAGCGCAGGAAAAAATAAAAAAGCAGAACGACGACGACGGTCGGCAGAGCACCGAGGAACAGTTTGCCGAGCTGGTGTGCGATTTCCATCGTGAAGGAAAGGTACTGCGGCCAATCTCCTGGTTGTTTTTGCGATTCCCGGCGTGCAGTCCGCCGCTGCGACACACACTTCAACGGACGAACAAAAGCGAGAAATTATCGCATCGGCACTGCCTCGCGTCAAATCCTTTGGCGGCTCCGTAGGGAGCGGGCTTTCAAGCCGCGCGGCTCGGGTGCCATTTCCGGGGCCGTATTTCACGGCTCATGGGTGGGTGAACCGCCGCGGGATTGGCTCTGTCCGGTCGCGGAGCGGTACGGGTTTGCGCGCTTCAGCCCATCGGCAGGGACTGGTGGGGAGTGCTTTGGAATAATCTGGTCGGAGAAACGCTCCATCTCCTGGAGTTGGGGACTAAACTGCAACAACAGGAGGTCCACGCCTGCTCGCTCGAACTCGGCGATCTGCGCCTTGACCTGGTCCGGGTTGCCGACCAGGCCCGACCGGAGTCCGCGATTTGAGACCGAGTAGTCTTCGAGTGAAACTCTTCGCTCCAGTTGGGTGCCGGCGAGCCATTGCTGGTAGTTCTGGAATCCTGCTGCGTTCTGCTTTACATCCGTGATCCGCCTCAACTCCGCATTAGCTTCCTCAGCGGTATCGCGCACGATTGCGTAGGCAGCGACCCCAAACTTGAGCGGCGGCCGCTCCAGTCGGCGGCGGCGCGCAGCCATGTCAGCGATTTTCAGACGAATTGTGTCCGGAGGGTCTCCGTGCATCACATAGGCATCGCAGCAGCGAGCGATGAGGTCCTTGGCCGCTTCTGATTCTCCTCCGGCATAAAGGCCCGGCCTTGGCTTCGTCACCGGCTTTGGCGCGAGTGCCGTGTTTTCCACCTGATAGTGCTTTCCGGAGAACGAAAAGCGTTCCTCGGTCCAGACGCCATTGACGACTTCCAGCCATTCCGCAGTACGCCCGTAGCGGTCATCATGCTGTTCGAAATGAACTCCATACTGCTTGGCTTCGTCTGCCCACCACGAGGACACCACATTGAGCGACAGCCTGCCGTGGCTGATGTGATCGATGTTGGCTGCCTGTTTGGCTAGCAGCGCGGGCGAATGAAACGTGGGTCTTACGGCGACCATAAGCTCAAGTGAACTCGTGACGGCAGCCAGTGCCGCCGCCGTCGACCAGGCATCCAAACAAGGAGCTTCTGGCCCTTTGATGTCATTGAGGTTCAACTCGGCAATCAGCGTGAGGTCGAAACCGATCTGTTCACTGCGGCGTGCGAGGCGGCTCACGTACTCCCAACTGGCTTCCATTTTCTCATCTTCCACATTGCGCAGCCATCCGCCAAACACAGGCAACCAGTAGCCGTATCGCATCACCAGGCCTCCTGTTCCAGATAATCGACAAGCCGGACGAATGGATCGAAGGCAAGCAGCGTTGGACCGTCAGCCACAAAATTCGAAAGCGCGTTAATGTCGTAATAATAGAGTCGGCCATCCCGGGCGTCGGTGATGTACTCCACACCGCCCACTTCGATCTTGGTGGCCGTGAAGATGTGTTCCACGTCCGAAATGATCCTCTCCGGCGGTCGATAGGCCTCCACCCGGAGCCCGCTCTTTGGCCCATCAATCACGCAGGACGTGTCCAGCTCCGTGCCGTCGGTTGTCTTGCAAATGTCCGCCGGGCACAAATCAAATGTCTCGCCGGAGGTAAAGACCTTGATCGCATACAGGAACTTGTAAGCAAGAGTTTCCACTCGGACGATGTGACCGTCCTTGGCGGGAATGAATTCCTGCACCAGGGCGGTGCCGTCTAGGCCCAGGCTGATTCCCTTGGCGGCTGCCCGATTCAGCTGTTCTGCCGTGTCGAAGCGCACAATGCCCGCTCCGCTGCCCCCGATATTCGGTTTTACAACCACCGGAAAGCGAAATCCGGATGCTGCCGCAGGAGCTTCGCTTGCATGGTGAATCACGCGCGAGCGCGGGTACGGCAAGCCAAGGCTTTCGAGCAGAGAGAGCTGCAAGGCTTTCGAGATCTCATACCGGAATGCCTGGCTGCCATTCACCACTCGGGTGCCTTGCTGTTCCAGATGGGAAAGGTAGTTCAAAGTGTAGAAGATGCTGTCTGCTTGGCCACGGTTCCAGGCCGAGGGACTCATGCGATTGAAAACCAAGGCAAATTTCTCATGACCATTGGGCGAAGGATCATAATGATGATGGGCAGCATTTATTTTTACATACGAAGTCTTGCGCCGGTCCAGCTCAGCAAACACGCGCTCAAACCAGACGGGATGCTCGTAGTAGACGGCGATCGGTTCTTGTTTCGACATTCAATCCTGCCCGCTAACTGAGATCGCTTTTCGCGTGCCCTCTGAAACGCCAGTTGGCGACGAAGTGAATTATACGTTGAACCGTCTGTCCCCCCATGGAAAGACTTCAACCGGCGCCAAGCTCAAATTCCGACAGGGCAAAATCGTAAGACTCGGTTTATTCTTGTGTGGTTCGCATTGGCAGCCGTCACCATCGGTAGGCGGTACAGGCGCAGCTGGCGGTTGCCGCGGCCTGTTTGTTCTTAATATCCAGTGCGCACGAGGACATCGTATGACTTTCTTTTGGCGTTCGGTTGGTGTTGCCGCAGCACTTACGTTGACAAGCTTGCCGTTGTTCGCACAAGGCAAGCCCAGGGACTCGGACATTCCGGCTGATTTCAAGGCGCCGACGGCAGACTACAACTATACCAAACGCGTCGAGATGGTTCCGATGCGCGATGGTGTGAAGCTCTACACCGTGATCGTGGTTCCCAAAGGCGCGACCCGGGCGCCGATTCTGCTAACCCGCACACCCTATAACGCCAAAGACCGCGCCGCACGGTCGGAATCGCCCCACATGCTCGACGAGCTTCCCTTGAGCGACGAGGTGTTTGTTACGGCGGGGTACATTCGCGTATTTCAGGACGTCCGCGGAAAATATGGCTCCGAAGGCGCCTATATCATGACGCCCCCTCCGATCGGACCGCTCAACGCGAGCGGAATCGACGACACCACCGACGCGTACGATACGATCGACTGGCTGGTAAAAAATGTGCCCGAGTCCAACGGCAAGGTCGGCATGATCGGATCTTCCTATGAGGGCTTCACCGTGGTCATGGCGTTGATCCATCCGCATCCGGCGCTAAAAGTGGCTGCTCCCGAGAGTCCGATGGTCGACGGCTGGATGGGTGATGACTGGTTCCATTACGGCGCATTTCGCCAAATCAATCTTGACTACATCACAGACCAGACGACGGTGCGGGGCGACGGTGAGGCGATCCCGCGCGAAGGGTATGACGATTACACGAACTTCCTCGCCAGAGGTTCGGCTGGCGATTTTGCGCGCGCCGCCGGTGAAGAGCAGCTGGGTTTCTGGAAAAAGCTTGAAGAAAATCCGGCCTACGACAGTTTCTGGCAGGGACAGGCGCTGGACAAGATCATGGCATCGCTGCCGCTGAATGTCCCGGTCATGTGGTTGCAGGGTCTTTGGGACCAGGAAGACATGTGGGGCGCGATCCACAGCTATGAAGCCGTCGAACCAAAGGACACCGCGAACGACAAAAACTATCTGGTGATGGGCCCTTGGCGGCACAGCCAGATCAATGCGGACGGTTATTCGCTCGGACCGCTGCTTTGGGACGGCAACACAACCCTGAAGTTCCGTCGCGAGGTGTTACTTCCATTCTTTAATCAATACCTGTTAGACGATGCTCCCAAGGCCGATACCCCGCCTGTGCTCATTTACAATACGGGTCGGAATCATTGGGATCGCCTGAAGTCCTGGCCGCTGAGCTGTGATCACGGCTGCCCCGACAAACCACGGCCGCTGTATCTGTCCGCACATGGACGATTGTCCTTCGACAGCCCGGACCAGACGGCGCCGAAATACGATGAGTATGTTTCCGACCCATCGAAGCCCGTGCCATACCGAACCCGGCCAGTGGTTTCGAAAGACAACGACGCATGGAGGCGCTGGCTGGTTGACGATCAGCGCTTCGTCGACGGGCGTCCCGATGTGCTGACGTTTGTGTCAGAGCCGCTCGCTGCGCCGCTCAGAGTGAGCGGTGCGCCTGAGGTGAACCTCTATGCCTCAACCAGCGGCAGCGATAGCGATTGGGTCGTCAAGCTGATCGACGTCTATCCCGACACGGTACCTTCACAACCGGGGATGGGAGGATACGAGCTTGCGATTTCACTCGACATCTTCCGCGGTCGATACCGCACAAGCTTTGAACATCCCGAGGCAATCCCGGCGGACCAACCCTTGCTTTACCGCTTTGGCATTCCTACGGTGAACCATGTCTTCTTGCCGGGTCACCGGATAATGGTCCAGGTACAATCGAGCCTGTTTCCCCTGTATGACCGCAACCCGCAGACGTTTGTACCGAACATCTTTGACGCCAAGGCCTCGGATTACCACACCGCGACACAGCGCATTTGGCATACTCCGGGCGATGCCAGTTTTATCAATTTGCCCGTGGTGCCTTAGACGTCCGATCACGTCGCTTTTCAGGGAGTGCTTTTCGCGCCCGCTGCGACTTCAAGCAGGAGCGCAGCAAGCTTGGTCGGATCGGAGACCGGGGGATAGCAGGTCGTCTCGACGCAGACAAGCCCCTGCGCCACAGACGCGTCAAGACGCGGCAGTGTTTCGCGAAGGGAGGCAGGCAGCGCTGCTGTCTTCAATTGTTCCGGTGTGACGCGCAGGACCGACTTTCCGTACCGATACGTCGCATGCGCCACTTTTTCAAGGGCTTGAGCCTTGGGATCACCTGGGGCGCCCGTCAGCACCACCTGCATCGGATATCGCGCGTGAAGCAGGGCTGCGAGGCCGTACGTCGCGGCGAAAAGTCCGTACTGCGGGACCAGCCCCAGGAAGGCTTCCAAAGTCTTTTCAGCCCATTCGCGGTAAAGGCGCTCTCCGGTAAAGCCGTGGAGCCGGTCGAGCACGATTGCCGCGACGGAATTCGCCGCCGGTGTGGGTGAATCCTGCAGCGGTTTGCGGCGGACGTCGAGCCCGCCCATCGGCGCGGCGTCCTTCGGGCGGTCGAAAAACCCGCCGCCATCGGGATCGCCGTAGCGTTCGACCGCCAGACGCATCGTGCGCTCGGCAATGTCAAAATAACGGCGGTCGAGCGTCGCCTCATACGCATCAAGCAGCGCGGCGGCCGCGAACACCTGATCGTCGAGCGAGCCTTCCAGGCGCGGCCCCCCGACCCGATGCAGAAAGCCCTTGGCGTCGTCCCATGCATCGCCGACCACGCGCTCGAGCGTCTTTACAGCGAATTCGCGGCAATCGGGCCGCTCCAGCACGCACGCGGCTTCCAAATAGCCAGAGACAAACATCGAGTTCCAGCCGACGTACAGAGTCTGGTCGATTGTGGGCGTGGGCCGTCGCTCGCGCCGGGCGGCTAGCAGCTGTCCTTTCGCGCGAGCGAGCAGAATGCGCGCGTGCGCTTCGTCCATTCCCAGGTTTTTCGCCAGCGCTTCGATGCTTTCCCCGATCCAGAGGACGTTTTTCTCCGGGTTGTGGTGCATCTCGCCGCGTGGACCGATGTCGTAATAATGCTCGGCGACGCGGGCTTCGTCCGGCGTCAGGACAGCCCGGGCTTCCTGCTGTGTCCAGGTGAAGTAATCGCCATCGTCGTCCAGCGTCTGGTCTGCGTCCTGGCTTGAATAAAACCCGCCACGCGCGGGATCGGACAGAACCTCGCCTACCCAAGCGATGATTCCTTCGGCCGTTTCGCGAAACAGCGCTTTTCCCGTTACCTGATAGCCGTGGAGAAAGTTTCTCAGCAGCTCGGAATTGTCATAGGTCATTTTTTCGAAATGCGGAACGCACCAGCGCTCGTCGACCGAGTAGCGATGAAACCCGCCACCAACCTGATCGTAGACGCCGCCCAGCGCCATGCCCTCGAGCGTGCGCTGGGCGACCTCGAGCAGATGCGGCTCGCGCGTCGACTGGTAGCGCTCGAGCAGCAAATCGACCGCGCTCGCATGCGGAAATTTAGGCGCATGGCCGAAGCCGCCATGCGTAGGGTCAAATTGCTTGAGCGCCGATTCAATCACCGCGTCAACCACCCGGGCATCGAAAACTCCGCGCGCGCCGTGAAAGACCTCTGCCTTGGCGACAGCTTCGGCGAGCGCGTTTGCAGAGTTGTCCACTTCGGCGCGGCGCACCTTGAAGGCCTCGGAAATCGCAAGCAGGATGCGCTTGAACCCGGGCCGCCCCCCGGCGTCGTCCGGTGGGAAGTAGGTGCCGCCAAAGAACGGCTTGCCATCCGGCGTCAGGAACGCCGTCAGTGGCCATCCGCCCTGCCCGGAGATCGCGCTGACTGCAGATTGATAGCGCGCGTCCACGTCGGGCCTCTCGTCGCGGTCCACTTTCACGGGGACATAAAGGGAATTGATCAACGCCGCGATTTCCGGGTTCTCGTAGCTTTCGCGGTCGATCACATGGCACCAGTGGCACCACACCGCGCCGATATCAAGCAGGACAGGTTTCCCCTCGGCGCGAGCTTTGTCGAACGCCTCCTCACCCCATTCGTTCCAGTCGATCGGCTGGTGCGCGGCCGAGCGTAGATATGGACTCGCGGAATTTTTCAGGCGATTCTCGGGGGCGTGGGTCACAGGGCGGAATGCCCCAAGCTGTGCCGGTTAGAAGGGGTCGCAGTCATTCGCTTTCAGTCGGTTACCGGAACCCGAATCATCGGCCTGCGTTACTGGATCGGATTGCGGTACTCGGCGTCGCGCGGATCGATCGGCTTTCGGCCTGAGAAACCTTCGTCCTGGCTGTGATAGAACCGGATGCGATCCTCGCCGAGCCGCCAACAGAGATACACGACCTCACCATTGATCCGCGCGGGAAAATCCAGCAGGCCGACCTCGATGTCCTTGACGATGCAGCCGGTGGACTGGATTCGCTCCAGCGCCGAGTGAATGGATTCCGCCAAACGATTGCGCTCCAGGCGCTGTTTCGCCGCCTTCTCGTAGGAAACCATCATGCCGCCGGATTGCTGGACGCGCTCGGTGAGCTGGGCGAGTTGCTCTTCCAGCTCGGCGAGTTTCCGGCGCGCTTCGATCGCCTCGATCAGAATCGGTTCGAGCTGCGCGCGGAGGCGTTCGGCGTCGCGCAGGGAAAAGAGTTTGGATTCTTCGTCAGCCAAGTGATATCACCCGCCGATCGAAACCATGGTCCGCGAGGGCGGCATGAAGCCCGGCTCGTTGATTCTGTGTCCCTTTTCCTTCTGCGCGACGATCGCGAGAATCTCGTCGCCGATTTCGCGATCGGTCGCGTCGCCTCGCAGAAGGAATCTCAAATCGTGATCGTCCTTGCTGAACAGGCACGTCCGGAGTTTACCATCGGCCGTGAGGCGCAGGCGCGAGCAATGTCCGCAGAAGGGCTGCGAGACCGGGGAGATCAGTCCGATTTCTCCGCGACCATCGGCGAACCGGAATTTACGCGCCGTTTCGCTGCGCTCGTGGACCACCGGCACCATCGGCCAGCGCGCCGCGATGCGATCCTGGACTTCTGCGCCGGTGACGACCATTTCGCGCGTCCAGGCGCGGTCCGCGTCGAGGGGCATGAACTCGATGAAGCGCATGATCAGGTTGCGGTCGCGCGCGAAAGCGGCGAACGCCTCGACCTCGTCGTCGTTTAATCCGCGGACGAGCACAGCGTTTACCTTCACCGGTCGCAGGGCCGAGGCCTGCGCCGCGTCGATTCCGGCGATGACTTGGTCGAATGTCTTGGTGCGCGTGATGCGCTCGAATTTGTCGCGATTCAGCGAATCCAGGCTGATGTTGATCCGGTTCAGCCCCGCGGCGACGAGGCGATCGCAGCGCTCGGCCAGTAAATGGCCGTTCGTGGTCATCGAGAGATCCTGGACGCCGAGCGCCTTCAGCCGGGCGATGAAGTCTTCGACTCCGGGGCGAACCAGCGGCTCTCCGCCCGTGACGCGCACCTTGCGGATACCCATCCCCACCAGGACGCGCGCGAGCCTTTCATATTCGTCCCAGCTGAGCAGTTCGTCTGAGGGCAGGTGCTTTTCAGGATCGGCGGAGCGGCAATAGACGCAACGAAAATTGCAGCGGTCCGTGACCGAGATGCGCAGGTCAGTGATCTGGCGGCCGAATTTGTCAGCGAGGGGCATGATTTCCAGGTAGCAACAAAAACGCCCAAATCCGTGCTTGGATTTGGGCGACACGCCCAGCCCGCCGCTTCCGCGAGCCAGACATTCCCCTTTCCAAACAAGGGAGGCACGGGCGTTTCCACCCGAACCCTCAGTCCTCGAGCTGCGAGGACATCGCCTCCGGGCCGTCGGGTTTCTCTCCACTAGGCCTAGGAGGTCGGAGAACTTAGTCTCAAGTCTATACGGTGCCAGGGAACAGAAGCAAATCGTCGAGCCGATACGGATGCCGCCACTTTGCAACGAGAAAGGAATACGGCCTTAAATGACTGCTAGGAGGAACTGCCTGCGGACCGGCTGATATTTCGTATCTCCTTGCGGTAGTCGGGGGCAAGGATTTCAACGGTGCGGCACATTTCGTAAAGCCGCGAACGGATGCGCTTGCCGACACGCTCGGTCAGCGAGTCTTCTGTCGTGGGCGCGCGCATCCCCACGACACGCGGGCCAGGCGAGGGAGCAGCAGAGTTCGCCGGAGCCTCGGAATCGAGGAAATTCGTGGTCAGCAGGGTGACACGCTTCTCGTTGTAGCGCGTGTTCAGGACGTGGCCGACGGTTTCAAGCGCCCAGAGCGACGGTTTGCTGGAACCGATATCGTCGAGCACAAGAATTTCCGCCTGCAGCACAGGCTCAAGGACGCCCATCTCGGTGGCCTGGCTTTCAGCGTTGTAGCTGTCCTGAATCTCCTTCAGAAGCTCGCGATAATCGTAGAACAGTCCGCTGTGCCCCCGGAGGACGATTTCCTTGAGCGCCGCGACCGCAAGATGGGTCTTGCCAACGCCGCAGGGGCCCATCAACAACAGGCCATTCTCGTTGCCCACGGGAAATTCTGCGGCAAAGCGCTGGACAACCAGTTTTGCCTGCGCGAGGCTGCGGTTCCATGCCGCGAGTTGCTCGCGGGACACGTTTTCGATCTCGTTGTCGGCCTCGTAGTTTTCGAAGTCGCAGTGACGATAGCGCTCAGGAACGCGTGCCTTGCCCAGCACGCGCCCTGCGCGGTCGCCCGTCGTGCAATCGCACGGGACGGCCCATACCGTTTTCGGCTCGCCTGCCGGCACGCCCGGCTGAGCCGATTGGGTACTGGAAACGGGCTGTGCTCCTTCGACAGCTCTCTCCACAATCTTCCAGCCGCTGCCTTGGCAGACCGGACAATCTGTTCGCGCCATACAGAAAGAATAAGCGCGGCGCCGGTCATGCGCAAGCACACAGGGGCCTGTGCAAACCCCACGTCCTGTGGAAACTGACTGAGAGCGGCATCGAGCGTATCACGGAGCCGGCCATGTAGATGCTCCCGGAACTGCAGGGCACAAGGCTGCACCCTCACACTCCAGATTGAACCAGAGACTTGCTGGGCGGGTTGGGTCTGTTCAGGCGGTCTGGCGGAAGCCGCGCTGCGACGTCACTTCTCGACGCGTACGACGTGGCGCGGAGCGGTGCGGACGATGGCGTTGCGCGTATGGCGATCAGCACTGGCGATAAAATCCCGCGCGACTTCGTTGCGAACGTATTTGATGAAGGCTTCCATCTGCGATTGCATCTCGCCCATTTTGTCGCGCATGTTGAGGATGATCTCGATGCCGGCAAGATTGACTCCCAGCTCGCGCGTGAGGTTCAGTATCACCTCCAGGCGTTCCAGGTCCGAGTCGGTGTAGAGCCGTGTGTTGCCCTGGGAGCGCGAAGGCTTCAGCAGCCCGACGCGTTCGTACAGACGGAGCGTTTGCGGGTGGAGTTGATAGAGTTCGGCGACAGCGCTGATCATGTAGCCGGCTTTTGCTTTTTTTCTGGGTCGCGTTGCCATCGTCGTCTCCTTTCCCGCTTCTAGACCGCCGCGCGCGAGAAAATATCCTGCCGCGGGTCCTCGTGATCAAGCTTGTCGAGTTCCTTCAAAAGGTTGCGCACACGTTCATCTTCCGGCTTTGGGACGACGATCTGAACCTCGACAATCTGGTCGCCCCTCTTGCCCGGATGACGCGCTGACGGCGCACCTTTTTCACGCAGGCGCAGTTTCTTGCCGCTGTTGGTGCCCGGAGGAATGCGCACCTGCGCGCGGCCGTCGATGGTCGGCACTTCGACCTTGGCACCGAGTGAGGCTTCCGAGACCGTGATCGGGACAACCGTGTACAGGTCGTCGCCCCGTCGGTCGAAAAACGGATGCGGCGCGACTTTGGTGATGATGTAGAGGTCACCCGGGGGCCCGCCCTGGACGCCCGCATTGCCCCGGCCGGCGACGCGCACCCGCGAGCCAGTCTGCGCACCGGGCGGGATGCGCACGTCGAGCGTTTCGACGCGCTGCACGCGTCCTTCGCCGCCGCAAGTGCGGCACATCGTGCGCAGGTGTCCGCTGCCTCCGCAACGGGCGCAGGTCACTTCAAAGCGCATCTTGCCGCTCACCTGCGGAACGTGTCCCGAGCCACCGCACGTCGCACAAGTCTTCTCGTCGCCCGGTGCGGCGCCCGCACCGTGGCAGGAGTTGCAGGTATCCAGCCGCGTGAAGCTCAGTTTCTTGACTGTGCCGCGCATGGCTTCTGCAAAACTGATTTCGACTTGATATTCAAGGTCGCTGCCGGGTTCGCGCTCGTGTCCGGATTGGGCGGCGGTCGCACCGCGAAAAAACTGGCTGAAGAGATCCTTGAAACTGGCAGCGCCGCCGGCTCCGGCGCCCTGGCCGCCTCCGCCGCCAAAATCAAATCCACCAAAATCGAAGTGAATGTCCTCCGGGGATGCGCCTCCGTAGCCTGCGCCCGGGCCCGGAGCGCCGGGTGCGCCGGGAACGTTGAATCCGAATTGGTCGTACATCTGGCGCTTTTTTGCGTCCGAAAGAACTTCGTAGGCTTCCTGGATCTGCTTGAATTTTTCCTCGGCGGATTTGTCGCCGGGATTCAGATCGGGATGATATTTGCGGGCGAGCTTTCGGTATGCCGCGCGGATGTCTTTCACCGCCGCCTTGCGCGGAACCCCAAGTAACTCGTAATAGTCGGTTTTGGACGTGGTTGGCATCTTGTCACTGACTGCAGACGCGCATTATGTCGGGGCCGGTTGAATCCGCCCGGAGGACTTCTCTTCCAGTCACACTTCACAGAGAAGTCCTGCCGGCCGACGCCTCCGGCCCTCGGGATGAGATCCCGCGGTGCGGGATCTTAATTTGGCTTCTTCGAATCGTCCACGTCAACGAACTCGGCGTCGACCACATCGCTTTGCCCGTGCGCCTGGCCGCCATCGGCCGCCGCGCCCCCCGGTGCGGCTCCCGGCGCTCCGGCTGCGCCCGAGCCAGCCGCGCTCGCAGCGTTCTGCTGCGCCTTATAAAGCGCCTCGCCGATGCGGCTGAGCGCCTTGGTCAGGCTGTCGGAGGCAGCGTTCAGCTTCTCCGATCCGCCCTCCTTCAGCGCGGCCTGTGCCTGTTCGATCGCCGCCTCGGCAGCCTTGATGTCCGCCTCGGCCAGCTTTTCGCGGTTCTCCTTGACCAGCTTCTCGCCCTGATAGATCAAGCTGTCGAGCTTGTTGCGCGCCTCAACTTCCGACAGCCGGGTCTTGTCTTCCGAGGCGTGCTCGTCGGCTTCCTTCTTCATGCGTTCCGCTTCTTCCTTGCTGAGGCCCGTCGAGGCCGTGATGGTGATCTTCTGTTCCTTGTTCGTCGCGGTGTCCTTGGCCGAGACGTTCAGGATGCCGTTGGCGTCGATGTCGAAGGTGACTTCGATTTGCGGCATGCCGCGCGGCGCCGGAGGGATCCCGATCAGATGGAATTTTCCGAGAGAACGGTTGCCGCTCGCAACTGGTCGCTCGCCCTGCAGCACGTGGATCTCAACCGAGGTCTGGCTGTCCGCCGCAGTGGAGAACGTCTCCGACTTCCGCGTCGGGATCGTCGTGTTGCGCGGGATCAGCACGGTCATCACACCGCCGAGCGTTTCAACGCCCAGCGACAGCGGTGTCACGTCCAGCAGCAGAATGTCCTTCACCTCGCCGCCCAGCACGCCGCCCTGAATCGCCGCACCCACTGCAACCACTTCGTCCGGGTTGACGCCCTTGTGAGGCTCTTTCCCGTTGAACAGGCCCTTGACGATTTCCACGACGCGCGGAATGCGGGTTGAGCCGCCGACCATGACGACCTCGTCGATCTTGTCCGGGGTCAATCCCGCATCGGTCAGCGCCTGTTTCACGGGACCCACAGTTCGCTGCAGCAAGTCTTCCATCAACTGCTCGAGCTTCGGGCGGGTCAGCTTGGTCTGCATGTGTTTCGGGCCGGAGGCGTCCGCCGTAAGGAACGGAAGATTGATCTCCGTTTCCTGCAACTGCGAAAGCTCGATTTTGGCTTTTTCCGCCGCTTCCTTGAGGCGCTGAATGGCCATGCGGTCCTTGCTGACGTCGATGCCCTGATCGCGCTTGAATTCCCCGACCATCCATTCGACGATCCGTTGGTCGATATCGTCTCCGCCGAGGTGCGTGTCACCGTTGGTTGACTTCACTTCGACGACGCCCTCGCCCACTTCCAGGTCCGAAATATCGAACGTACCGCCGCCAAGGTCGTACACGGCGATCGTCTCTTCCTTTTTCTTGTCAAGACCGTACGCCAGTGCAGCGGCCGTCGGTTCGTTGATGATGCGCAAAACCTCGAGGCCGGCGATTTCGCCCGCCTGCTTCGTCGCTTGCCGCTGGCTGTCGTTGAAGTATGCCGGCACGGTGATGACGGCCTTGGTCACCTTTTCGCCCAGGAAATCCTCCGCGGCGCTCTTGAGCTTTTGCAAAATCATGGCGGAGATTTCCGGAGGGGTGTAGGACTTGCCGGAAATGTCGACGCGCGCGTCGTCGTGCGGACCCTTGGTCACCTTGTAGGGGACGCGCTTTGTTTCTTCCTGCACTTCGTCATAGCGGCGGCCCATAAACCGCTTGATCGAATAGACCGTGTTTTCAGGGTTGGTAATCGCCTGACGCTTGGCCACCTGGCCGACCAGACGTTCGCCGGACTTGGTAATCGCCACAACCGACGGGGTCGTTCGGGCCCCTTCCTGGTTGGGAATGACAACGGGCTCTCCGCCCTGCATGACGGCTACGACAGAGTTGGTCGTGCCCAAATCAATGCCGATAATCTTGCTCATGGAATCCGCTCCTATTGGCGCGCGGCTGGCTCGATGCGGACCAGCCTGCTTTGTAACAGCCCGATAATACACGTTGAGCGTAACATTGTCAAGTTTCTTGTGTGTCTGTAGTGCAATGTTTTTATTGGACTTACGGGTCGCGTTTTCAGCCTCCTGCCGCCGGTAGGTCTGCCCCAGCCGTGCCTGTTTGGTTCGGGTCTTCCGAGGCTGCGGTGAACCAACCGTCCGCCGGCCGCATCCTATCGCTGACTCTGGCGGTGTGCATCATCGCCGGCAACAACCGGCACCAGGTGGTCGTCACTGGCGCAATTCGCGTTACAATAGAGGAAGAGATTTCGATCAATTGTGGGGAGGCAGAATTGATTTACAAACCAGACAGTTCGCTGGGAGCCGCTCTGCGTTCGTGTTGCGCCGGATGGCTGGGCGCGGTGAGCGCGTTGTTGGCTCTGTTCTTGTTGGGACCAGGCGTTGCGACCATCGCCTGTGCGCAGAGCAGCACCGCACAGCCCACAACCGCAAAGCCCGCGACTGCGTCGACGACGCATGCCCGCGCGGTTGCGCCGGCCAAGGCTGTCGCGGCGCTGGGTGTGCCGGTGAAGGCATACGGCTCCAGCAATGCCCCGATCACCATGGAAGTATTCAGCGACTATGAGTGCCCGTCCTGCCGAAATCTGTTTGAGACGACCCTGCGTCAGATGATTCCCGACTACGTCGCATCGGGAAAAGTGTACTTGGTTCATCGCGACTATCCATTGCCGATGCACAAATACGGTTACCAGGCTGCTCGCTGGCTGAATGCCGCGGCACGAATCGGGGAATTTCAGGCCGTGGAAGCGGCTTTGTACGACAACCAGAACGCATGGGCGATGGATGGAAACATCGAAAAGTACGTTTCTGGGGCTATGTCCGCCGCGGAGTTCAAGCGCGTGCAAAGCCAGATGCAGGGCTGCGGGTATCCGGGCGACGCGGCGGTTAGGCCCGCGGCGTTTGCACTCGGAGCGCAAACCGCTCAGAGCTGCGCCCTCGATACCTATATCGATCAAGACAGGGCACTGGGCAACAAGATTCCCGTGCAGGCGACACCGACCTACGTCATCACGTACAAGGGCAACCGTCTGCCCGCGGGCTCGGGTATCGTTTCCTGGCCCATCCTGAAACAGTTTTTCGATTCGCTCCTGAGCCAGTAGAGTTGCATCCCAACCGGAGAGTCCCTTGATGAATACTCTGGGGTCAGTGTTGCTCTGGGTGACCGATCACGGGTACCAGATTTTGCTGGTTGGACTTGTTGCGGTGTTTTGTGTGCGTGAACCCCGGTCGCGTCGCAAGATCGTTCGCGTCTTGCTGGTGCTCGGTGCGCTGGTGGTCGGTTGCATTTTCTTGGCCGCTGCCTACGGAAAGATGAAGCCGCCGGTTGGCTTTGCCTGGTCCTGGCCCTCCTCGGTTCGCATATCGCTTGCGTGGTTCGCAATGCAGGTGGAGTCTTACCGTCTGCTTCCGCCGGCGGCCTCGAGCGCTGTCGCCCATTTTCTGCCCTTTTTCGAGTTGTTCCTGGGGTTGTGGCTGATCAGCTCGATCGGACTGCGTTTCTCGTCCTTGGTCGCGAGTTTCACGCTTTGCGGATTCATGATCGCTATCGCTTTGGCTTACCATCGGGGCTTGAAGATTGATTGCGGGTGCGGAATCGGCCCTCCGGAGGAAGTGGGTCCTGCGGCATTGCTTCGGGACGGCTTGAAATTCCTGCTCCCGGCTCTGCTGGTGGCAATCGGCGCTTTCTGGATTCATCGCCCCCCGGATGCCGCGCCGCTTCCGGAATCGGCTCCTGCGACGCCGGAAGCAGTCTAGTGTTTCCTATTGAGCGGATGTATTTCGGAGATATTCCCCCAGGCGGCGGCTGAACTGTTGTGCTCCTTCGTAGGTCAAGTGCAGTGGATCGGCGAAGGCCGTTTCCTCCGGCATCCAGTGGCTCGCATCGATGTACGTCGCTCCCAGGCCGCCGAGCATGCCTTGCAAATGCGCGCGGTAGCCTGCCCACTCCGGCTTGTCGTAGAACAGTTGCACGTGCTCCGGTGGCATCGGCATCTCGACGAAATAGACTTTGCTTCCAGCCGCGGAGGCCTGCAGCGCAATCTCGTCGACCGAAGGGATCAGAGGATTGCGGCTCGCGCGGCCACATTCGGCAACAAACGCGGGAGCGCTGGGATATTCCAGCATCGCAAAATCAACGGCACGTCCCATCGCATTGGTTTTCTCGGCGGGCATGCCTTGCTGCCCGAGGGTGCGCCGGAACAGTTCGACGCGCTGCCACACCTGGCCTCGGTCCGCGAACAGTTCAAAATGGCGCATGACTTCGAATTCGGCCCGATCGTGCAGCGAAAGGTGGTAGAGCGTGCGCGCGTACTCGGGCTCAAGGTAGTACAGCATCGCGCGATTCCCGATCAAGTCGCTGGTCGAATACTCGAGCGGATGCGTCAGCTGAAAGTCGAAGAAACCGAAAACCACCACGCGCGGTTGAATGCCCTGCCGCAGCGCGTAGCGCAGCATCAGCAGTTGTTCAACTGCGCTAGAGCCGCCCATGCCGAGGTTAATCGATCGCATGCGCCCATCGGAGTCCCATCCGGCGTCGAACGAAGCCTCGATGAATCCCACCCCCACGAGCGAGTTCCCGAGCGCCAGGGCTTTTGCATCGGTCGATTCCCGCACCCGGGCCATCAGCGCCCGGGGAACGGTGTTCTGCGCAGAGCGGGCAACCGCGCGGTCAAGCGCGATCAGCAGCAGCACGATTCCGGCCAGCGCCAGAATGAATATTCGTTTCGGAGCTTTCATTTGAATCCCGTGGCAGCCTTAGAAGTCGATGTAGATGAACTTTGAGCTCTGGCCAGAGAAAACATAGATGGCCAGAGCCATGGCCGCCCACCATACCGCCCAGAACCACCAGTGGCCGAGCATAACGGGAAAACCGGCAGGTGGCTCGTCCTGCGCACCGCCGAGGTAGTCAAATGCGTGCTTGATCCAATCAAGCGTTGTCATGGCATTATCCAACGAGAAGCCTCCTGAGAAAGAAAAGGGCGGTATGTACGTCCATGCAAAAAAAGGCCCAAGCCAGGTTCACGGCAACGTAAGTCAATAGCCACGAGCCCAGCTGAGACCCGAGGCGCGGCTTCGCCGGCATGGGACGAATCTGGCGCCACGCGCGCCGGATCGCAAGCAGGATCCCATGCAGCAACCCCCAGACAATGAAATGGATCCCGGCGCCGTGCCAGATGCCACTTACCAGCATGGTCACCAGAATATTCACATAGACTTGCCCGGCTGCCCCCCGCGAGCCGCCCAGCGGAATGTAGATGTAGTCGATCAGCCAGTTCGTAAGCGACATGTGCCAGTGCCGCCAGAAATCGGTGATGTTCGTGCGGAGATAGGGCCAGTCGAAATTCTCCGGCACCCGAATCCCGAACAGGCGCGCGGAGCCGATGGCGATGTCCGAGTAGGCCGAGAAATCCGCATAGATCTTGATCCCGTAGGCGGCGAGCCAGAGGGGCAAAATGCCGCGCTGCGCGCGGCTGATGTCGGTCCAATTCAGGTGGCTCGTATACGCGGTAAGGACGTCGGCAACAGCGAATTTCTTGACAAGTCCTGTAAGAATTCGCGTGAACCCTCGCTGCCAGTCCACAACCCATTCCCGGGAAATGCCTCGCAGCTTGGGAAGAAAATCCTGATACCGCTTGATCGGGCCGGCCACCATCGTTGGGAAAAAAAGGATGAAGGCGAGGTATTCGGTCACTGAACCTTCTTCGGTCCTGTTCCGGTACCGATCGACCGCATAGTGAACGAACTCGAAGGTGAAAAAAGAAATGCCCAGCGGTAGAAACGCGTTTCTCCAGTACAGAGGATTGTGGGCGGGATCGCGCCAGTAGAGCCCGGTCAGGAAATTGCGATACTTGAACAGAGCCAGAAACAGGACCGTCTGGGTGACGCCGAACCAGCAGATCCAGGAAGAGGGTTTGTAGAAACGGCTGACAAGTGACTCCCAGAGGAAAATCGCCAGGCAAGCGGCTCCGGCCGCTCCTCCGAACTGGGTATAGGAAAAGTAGGTGAAGAACAGGCCGCCGCTGGTAAAGATCACCCACGGCCGCAGCAGCGGGCTTGCCGCCCGGCAAACAATGGCGCTCGGGATCAGGAACAGAAGGTAGTAGTCCCAGGTGTTGAATATCATGTGTCGCCGACGGGCGTGGCCGGCCGATGAAGAGAATTTGACTTTAGCCGACAATCAACGGCATTTCAATCGAGCGGGTCCGGGATCGATCGGGGAGGAAATTAGTCGCCGTTCGAGGCAGGTGCAGGGGTCGGTGCGGTCGTCGTTGCGGCTGTCGCCGTGGGCGACACGTTGCGAAGGTAACGCCACGGATTCACTGGCGTATTGTAGATCCGGACTTCGTAGTGCAGGTGCGGGCCGGTCGAGCGGCCGCTGTCGCCTTCATAGCCGATCACGTCGCCCGACTTGACGTGCATGCCGCCTTGCACATTGAAGCCCGAAAGATGGCCGTACCAGGTGGTCACGCCAAAGCCATGGTCGATCACGACCAACCGGCCGTAGCCCGCGTGCTGGTCTACTTCCTGAACCACTCCGTCCGCAGTCGCGCGGATTTCATCTCCGTAGTGCGAGGCAATGTCCAGCCCGGCGTGGAACGCACCCTCACCACTGAAGGGATCCAGCCGCTCGCCAAAGTGTCCGGTAATCTGTCCGACAACAGGCCACAGGGACGGCACGATGCCCAGGCTGCTCAATTGTGCTGCGGGCAGAAGCCTCATCCCGGCGCTCGACATCGCGACGGCAGATGCGTTCTTTTGTAGATAGCTGAACTCGTCGACCGAATTCTGGAAATCCTCGTCGGGCTCAGGGACAGAATCGGTTAGCCCGAATGGGGTCTGACGGAACCGAGTGATGCCGTACGCCATGGCCACCTCGCCGGCAAGTGACTGCAGGGAGTTAAGCCGCTGGTTGGTGTCTTTCACCTCGGTTTGAAGCTGGACGTATTGCTGTTTCAGACTGTCTTGTTCTCGCCGCAGCGAGTTGTAGTTGGTCGCCTTCCAGAGCATGCGGGAGTAGGAACCCATGCCCGCCGCGACGGTAATGCCTCCCACAACTGCCAGTACGGCCACCGCATGCAGGACGTACCATGGCAGGCGCACCCGTCTCATACCGCCTGAGGCGCTGGAAGCAATAAAAAACGTGTAGGAAGACTTGCCCTTCATCGTTTAATTTTCGTCCGAGTGATTCTTACTTCGGCCGGCTCGACCGCACGCCCCTAGCAGCGGCTTGCCGTGTTCCTCAGAACAGCGTCGAAAATGAGTCTGAACCGAGAGCCCTGGTCCGAAACCCGCCAGATTGTAGCCACCGGGCTGCTGGACGTCAACCCCGATCTTCCTTTGCGCACGGGCGCCCCGGACTCGCTTCTTCCGATGGGGCACTCTATACTTCGAGGTTCGCTTACGCCGAACTCTACCCAATAGTTGGATGCCTTTCAACTGTACAGAGGTACAGGTTGGATCGCGAAACTCAGCTGATCGAACGGATAGCTAGGGCCGTCCCTTCCAACCTCGGAAGCAGACCCGGCGCGCGAACGCGTGTCGGAATCGGCGACGATGCTGCAATCCTGAGGCCGGGTCGAAACACCGAATGGGCGCTGAGCTGCGACGGGTTCTTGCAGGATGTCCATTTCCTGGTGCCAAGCTATCCGCCGGACTCGGTCGGGTACAAGTCGCTGGTGCGCGCCACAAGCGACCTTGCTGCCATGGGCGCCACGCCGCGCCTGTTCCTGCTGACACTGGCGCTGCCGGAGCGGCTCACCGGGAACTGGCTCGATGAGTTCCTGCGAGGTATGGGGCGAGCCGCTCGCCTGCTTGGTATGCACCTCGCCGGGGGAGACACGACCAGGGCCGCGTCGGTTTCGATCAGCATCACGGTCGTTGGAGAGGTGGCCCAAGGTCTGGCGGTGAGGCGTTCGGGAGCGCGGCCGGGCGACATTCTATATGTGAGTGGAACTCTCGGGCGCGCCCAATTGGGCCTGGAGCTCGCAAGCGCAGTGCGTCCGGGAATGCTTGCGAAGTTGCTTTCCAGCCAGCCACGGCTGTTGCAGCCACACCTGTATCCGAAAATTCGCCTCGGACTGGGCGCCTGGCTTGCGCGTCACCAGGTCGCCTCGGCCATGATGGACATCTCCGATGGGCTTTCATCCGACCTTGCACGGCTGTGCCAGGCAAGTGGATCGGGCGCACGCGTGCGTGCCCAATGCATTCCGTGCGTAAGACTGCCGACGGCACCAAAGGGGCAGCTGCGAAAGCTGCGGCTTGATCCCTTCCAGATGGCTTTGCATGGGGGCGAGGATTACGAACTGCTTTTCACGGTGCCGCGCAGGAAACTGGAGCTTCTGCGTCGTGCACCGGATTTCAGGAAGATCACCGCGATCGGCGAGATCGAACGCGGCAACGGAATCACGTTGGTCGGCACAGATGGCCGCGGTAAGCGGCTTGATCCGGGCGGCTGGGACCCTTTCCGCCGGAAATCCTCGCCCCCGACGGTCTAGTGCGTCAGTGTTGGCGCCGGGGCCTGGGTCTGCGGAGACGAGGGCGCCTTTTCCGGCGTCAGTGATGACGGAGGTTCCGCTGCTGGCCGCGCCGTCAGGCCCTGCTCGGCGGCATCGGCAGGAGGGGCGGTATCAGGCGTGTCCACCTGCACCAGATGCGTCCCCGCCAGTTTTTCGAGCGGCACGACGTTCTGGAAATTTTCTACCGGCATTCCCTGCATACCCTGCTGCATGAACTCGATCCAGATGGGAAGCGCGGCGCGTGCACCGGTCTCCTTCTTACCGAGCGTGACGTGTGCATCGTTGCCGACCCACACTCCGGTGGTAATTTGCGGCGTGAAGCCAATATACCAGGCGTCGGTGAAATCGTTGGTCGTCCCGGTCTTGCCGCCCGACGGCCGGCCGATTTCCTTTGCGCGAACGCCGGTGCCGAACTGGACCACGTCCTCCAGCATGGCAACCATCGTGCGTGCCACTGCTGGCGGGATCACGTCGGTGACATTGGGCCGCAACTCCTCCATGACCGCACCGTCATAGGAGGTCACGCGGCGCAGGTAATGCGGCTCGATGTGGATTCCGTCGTCGGGAAACACCGTGAATGCGGAGGTATGTTCGATCAAGGTCAGGTCGGCGGAACCGAGCGCCAGTGGCAGAACCGGCGGCAACGGGCTCGACAGACCGAACTTCCGCGCCAGCTCAACGGTATTCTCGATGCCGACCTTGTCCAACAGGCGCACGGCGGGCACGTTGCGCGAATCGGCAAGAGCGCGGCGCAGCGTGATGCGCCCTTCGAATTTCTCATCGTAGTTGTGAGGCGAATAGTCCTGGCTGCCGGTGTGGAAGGTGACCGGCGCATCCATGACGGTATCAAACGGCGACGCGCCCTGGGCGAGCGCCTCGGCATAGACATACACCTTGAAAGAGCTTCCGGTCTGCCGCATGGCCTGCGTGGCGCGGTCGAATTTCGAATCCTCAAAATCGTAACCGCCGACCATCGCCTTGATTTCGCCGGTGGCATTGTCAATCGCGATCAGCGCTGCCTGGGCCACAGGTACCTGCTCGAGCTCGACTTCCGCCGCCGTGCCGTTGAGCTCCTGGATCTCGACGGTGACCAGATCGCCCGGCTTTACAAGTTCCGCGGCGGATTTGTGGCCGGTCCAAGCGAAATCGGCCGGTGTGAGCAAGGCGCGGTAAGGGCCGATTTTGATATAGGCAAACGTCGGCTGCACCGAGGTCACCAGGCCCGTTACGTAGTCGTCTTTCTGGATCGCGCCCTTCCAGTCGTCGTTCTGGTAGTTGTCAAGCGTGCCGACATTGTCGTGAAGAATGTTCGGAAGATTGCCGCGCCAGCCGTGGCGGCGGTCGTAGGCATGGAGTCCGTCGCGAACGGCCCGATCCGCGGCTTTCTGCATGTCCACATTCAGGGTTGTGTAGGCGCGCAGACCCTGTTCGTGCACGGCTGCGGTGCCATAGGTATGTTCGAGATATTGGCGAATCTCCTCGACGAAATAGGGCGCCAGATCGTTGCGCAGCGATGCGACATGCAGACCGAGCGGCTGCTTCGCCGTGCTCTCGGCGAGCGCCTCGGTGATCTTTCCGCTATGCGCGAGCAGCGACAGCACGAGGTTCCGCCGCGCACGAGCGCGATCGGGGTGATTGATCGGCGAATAGATCGGCCCGCGTATGATGGCAGCGAGCGTTGCGGCCTCGGCCAGCGTCAGCTGGCCCACCGGTTTGCTGAAATAATATTCCGAAGCCGCCTCAAAACCGTAATTTCCAGCACCGAGATAGATCTGGTTGCAGTACATCGTGAAAATTTGATCCTTGGTATAGTGCCGCTCGATCTGCAGCGCGAGCATGGTCTCCTGGAGCTTGCGGTGGAGGCTGCGGTCCGAGCGGTTCAGGAAAAGTCCGCCGGCGAGCTGCATGGTGAGCGTGCTGGCACCTTCGGCGGCGCGGTGGCTCGCCACGTCCCGCCAGGCGGCCTCGAGCACGCGCGGAAAATCCACCCCCCAGTGCTGCTCAAAATGCTGGTCTTCGGTGGTAATGATGGCGTCCCGCAGCACGGCCGGAATCTGGCCATAGGTGATGAGAATCCGCCGCTGCAGCGCGAAGGTGCCGATCGACTGACCGTCGTCGGCATAGAGCTCGGTCACAATGACGGGGCGATAATTTTCCAGCGCGTGAATTTCGGGCAGGTCGCTTGAATACACGAACAGAAGGCCAATTGCGCCCCCCAGCGCGATCGAACAGATCACCAGAAAGGAAAACGCCAGCCGCCCGAGCAGCGTGCCGCCGCCAATCTTCATCGTCGCGCGATAGAAACGATCATCCATCGTGCTGTCATTCTATCGCATGCAGTGCAGGTGAACCGGGATCGGAATTCGCTCGCTGTATCCAGGAATGCGACGTCCGCTGCAGCTGCGCGACTTCATACGAGCGCCGGCGGGTCCGGTCTAGTGGCGGAGAACGGTGGTTACCTTGCCGTCTTGACCGATCGGATTGCGGTTGTTTTCCTCGCAGATGAATTCCAGCTGGTCCAGATCTCTGTGACGCGTGTAGGTTCTGACCAGGTGCCATGGTTTCAGCAAAACATCAGGGTCGGTCAGGGTCATTCGATCCTCAAGTGTGTCGGGAGCGGTGAGACGAATCCGTTCGACTACATGCAAGTTTGGACCGTGTTGCAGGCGGTTGAGCCCGAGGGGGGTCTTGTGCCCGAGACCGGCGGTGTCTATCACCAGAGTATCGCCTTCCCAATGCCCGATCGAATGGCCGTTGAATGTGGGATCGAGATCAGCCGGGTGGCCGCGGCCATCAGTGAACACGCGTCGCACCTGCATGTAGGCTTCCTGAATGATCGTTACGCGCCCTGGCGTAAACAAGAATTCGACGTCGTACGGTTGAAACATGATGGTGGGCATGCCGGGGGGCAGGCAATTGGCGCTCTCGGTTGCCGGCTCTTCATTTTTGGCTTCGGCGTCGAGCAGAACTTTCAACTCCGCAGCCGACGCGGGAGTCAGGGAGGGTTGCTCGGGAGCAGGACCTCCGGGAGTCGGAAAATCGAAGGTCCAGATCCCAGCCCAGTCCGGCAGCGAACCGACAGACACGGCGGCCGCGCTTTTGTGCGCGACGACATCTTTGGCAGGTTGTTGCGGCTGCTGGCCCTGGCAGAACCCGCCCAAGGCCGCCATAGCGGACAACGCGATACAAATCGCCGGAAAAGATCTCACGTTCGCTCCAATTCAACTGTGGCGTCTGGCGAATTCCCAGAGCATCCCTGCGACAGGCGCCGGCAGTGATTGCGAATGAAACAAAGCTTCAAATTCCGGCGGGCATTATAGTACTTTATGCAGGCGGCGTGCACGGCGCTGCGGGCAAACGGGTTTTCCGTGGGGGATGCGTTGATTTTGGGGGCCACGATGCGGACATTACGAATCGCGTGGGTGGGCGCGCTTCTGCTGCTGGTTGCGGGTTCGGTTTCCGCTCACCATTCTTTCGCGATGTTTGACCGCTCGAAAGAGACGACGATCGTTGGAGTGGTGGAAGACTTTCAGTGGACCAATCCTCACAGCTGGATCGAGCTTGACGTCCCGAACGAAAGCGGCGGAGCCGACAAGTGGAGCATCGAACTGAACAGCCCAAACAATCTTTCCCGGCAGGGATGGAAATCGACCAGTGTCAAGCCGGGCGACAAGATTTCCGTCATCATCTGGCCGCTCAGAAGCGGTGAAAAGGGCGGACTTTTCATCTCCCTGACCCTGCCGAACGGTCAGATTCTGGACGAAATGGCCTTCCGGAACAGAAACAAACAATAACTTTGCAATCCGGTCCTCCGACATGCGGAGCCTGGCAGCCCCGCGTTCTATCTGAACTGGATTTTGAAACCGGGCAGGGGAATCGACCCGATCAAAGCCAATCCCGCTATGGGTTTGCTCGGGTCGCAGCCGGGGCGCAGATGCGATCAAAGGCCTGGGTAAGAACCGCCGCGATCGTGAAGGGATCGCTGCTTTCGATGTCGCGCCTCTCCATCATGAACTCCATCTTGCCGTCTCGCAGTAGCGCGATCGAAGGCGAAGACGGCGCATAGCCGGTGAAGTAGGTTCGCGCCTGTTTGGTAGCTTCCACGTCCTGGCCTGCGAAAACCGTCGCCAGAATTTCCGGGCGAGCCTTGTTGGAGAGGGCCTTGGCGATCGCCGGACGGGCCTTGCCTGCCGCGCACCCACAGACCGAATTCACGACGACAAGCACGGTGCCTTTCTCTTGCTTCAGCACAGAGTCCACTTCCGCAGGAGTCCGCATTTCGCGGAATCCGACTCGTGTCAGTTCCTCACGCATGCCGCTGACCATGTCTTCAGGAAACATCATGACTCCTTGAGCGAATGCTCTGATTCTCGGTTGCCGGTACTCTCTGACTTCAAACTATAGCATATTGGATTCTCACCCATCGGATTGGACTCAACCCATCGTGCGCAACGCGGTCCCGAAGCCAAATCCTGCCGCTGCACTTTCCTTGACCCCGGACTTGACTGCGCCTATTCTTTACGTGCAAGGCAACGCTGGAACCGCGAATCCCGCCTCAGGGGATTCTGACCGCTCGGTGTTACGACCTGGAGACTTATGAAGATGAATTCACGAAAGACCGGTGTACTGGGTTATTTACTCGTGGGGGTAATGGTTTTCATGACTGCAGCGAGTTTGTACGCGGCATCGAATATCTACGACTTTACGCTGCCGTTGCTCAACGGCAAGGCTGCGCCGCTGGCGAGCTACAAGGGGAAGGTCGTTTTGGTGGTTAACGTCGCGAGCCGGTGCGGATTCACGCCGCAATACACTGCGCTTGAGGCGACTTATGAAAAGTACAAAGACCAGGGATTCGTGATTATCGGATTCCCGGCCAACAATTTCGGAGGACAGGAACCCGGGACCAACGAAGAGATTCAGAAGTTCTGCACTGGAAAATACAACGTGACATTTCCGGTCTACGGAAAAGTTTCGGTGAAGGGCGACGATCAGACGCCGCTCTACAGCTACCTCACCAAGGAAGCAAACCCCGCCGTGGCCGGCGACATCAAGTGGAACTTCACCAAGTTCCTTGTGGATCGCAATGGCAACGTTGTCCAGCGGTTCGAATCGGCCGTGACTCCGGATTCACCCGATGTGATCGCGGCGATTGAAGCGCAGCTGAAAAAATAACAATTCTGCGGCATCGCGAGCGGACCAGCGGACGGGTGTGTCCGCCGCGTTCCGGCGGAGGGTAGAGCCATGAAGGCGCTGATTCTTGCTCTCGTTCTGGCGGCAGTCGTCAGCCTAGACACACCCCGGGCCCGTGCCGAGGCCTCACCTGACGCGGCCGGATGCGAACGAGCGTGTCTCAAAGGCATGCTTGATTCCTATTTTGCCGCCATGCTGAAACACGATCCGTCCGGGCTGCCGCTGTCTGCTTCACTGGAAGCAACCGAGAACGGGCACCGGGTCGAGCTGGGACAGGGGATTTGGAAGACTGCGGAGGCCGTTAACTTCCGGCTTGATGCGATCGACCCGGAGGGCGGTCAGGCCGGCGCGGAATCGGTGATCCGGGATGGCTCGGGACTGGCGCTATTGCTGGTCCGGCTGAAGGTCGCAGACCACCGAATCTTGGAGGTGGAGACGATGCTTCCGCGAAAAGGCGGGCCACTGTTTGGGCCCGATAAATTGACCGCCCCGCCACCGATGTACCTGGAATCGGTGCCTGCAGCCGAGCGTGCCACGCGCGAACAGCTTGCCGCCACAGCCGACCGATACTTCACGGCGCTTCAGACCGAAGGTACAAGCGAATACAGACCTGCTCCGCTGGCCGCCGACGCAAACCGCTTTGAAAACGGAATCCAAACGACGAATGTTCCGTTTGATCTTTTTCACAAGCCCGCCGCAACAACGCAGCAGCAGATGGACGAGGCATGGTTCAAGGGCTGGGTCGTGACGGAACGGCGCTACCCTGTCCTGGACGAGCAACATGGGATCGTGGTGGCAATTGTGTTGATGCAGATTTCGCCCACGCAGGCCGTTCTGCTGAGCGAAATGTTCAAGGTGTCGGGCGGGAAAATCCGGCAGGTACAGGCGGTGCTGGTTGACGTCCCGTACGACGGGCCAACGGGCTGGAATTAGACCAGCTCCGGCGCAACCCAAGCCAGCGCTTTCGATTGCGCTGGCTTGCCGTTCTTAGCGGATGCCGAGCAGCCCACACGCGTTCCTGAAGTAAATCCTTTCGCGGTCTTGCTTGGATATATCGAGCTCATCAATCACGCGAATTGTTTCGCGAATGTACATCGGGCCGCCTTCGGGATCAAACGGAGCATCGGAGGCAAACAGCACGTGGTCGACTCCGTAGAAGCTGAGAGCGCAAACAAGTGCGGCCTTTGAGCCAAATGTCGCCGTATCGGCGTAGAACATCTTGAAATAGTCGAGCGGGCGCTTCTTGAGCTCCTTCAGTAGAGGCTTGTAATCGCGGAACGAGGTCCGGGCGCCCAATTGGTCCCAGCCGGGGCCGACACGGCCCTCGAAAAACGGCGTCATGCCTCCGGCATGATGAAGGATGATTTTCAGATTCGGCATCTCGTCCAGCATCTTGGAAAACACGATCCGAGCCTGCGCCGCGCTGGATTCATAAGGCCATCCGAACGTCCACCAGATTTCGTAGAGGGACAGCTCTTCGGTCTGATAGTCCGGGAAACTCGCAGTTCGCGCGGGATGAATCCAGACCGGCTTCCCAAGCTCTTCCATGGCCTTGAATACCGGACGGAATTCGGGAGCATCGAGCGGCTGCCCGTTCACGTTGGAAAAGATCTGAATGCCGCACGCGCCGAGATCCCTCACGGCGCGGTACGCCTCTTCGACAGCGCCTTCGGGATCCCGCATCGCGACCGACGCTATGAAACTCGGAAACCGATCGGGATATTTTCCGCAGAGCTCGGCCATGCTGTCGCTGCCGATGCGTGATAGCTCGCGCCACGCTTCGCGCGCCCCCATGGCGTCGGGCGGAGGAGAAGCAAGTGAGAGCACCTGCTGATACTCGTCGAACATGTCCATGACGGCGAAGCGCTTGTCGAGGTTTGTCATCATCGGCACGGCCTCGCTGCGGCGATGGATGTCCTTCATCTGCCCGGTCGTCTTCAACAGCGCTTCGTGAAACGGCTTGGGCCAGATATGCGTGAAAATATCGAGTTTTCTCATGATGGCATTGCTCTCCGGATCAAGGATGCACGCGCGCGGGCGTCGCACTGGGCTGTTTCAACATCTGCTCGGGATCATCGGTGCGATCGATGTAGCGACCGGAAAGTGCGTCGTAGCGGCCGGTCGCGAGGCCCATGCATCGGTCGGTGCACCATTGCATACCGTCCTGCGGACCCAGCTTGCCTTTCAGTTCGTGGAGGCGTTCGACCATTTGCGGCACCCATCGTTGCGCGTCGGCCGAGGTCATCGTTTCATCCGCCATCTCGGTCATGATCGAGCCCGGGTCGAGCGCGAAAGTCTTGACTCCGTACTGTTTCACTTCATTGGCCACAAGCTCGGCGAGCCGGTTCTGTGCTGTCTTGCCCAGGCTGTAGGCCGAAAGATGGGCCGTAAGCATATGGCTTCGCGGAGAGGAGATGTTGATGATCCGTCCGCTGCGACGCTCGATCATTGCTGGCAGCACTGCGCTCATGAACAGAAGCGGCGCACGGATGTGCACTTCCTGCGCCGCCCACCAGGAGTCGGGATCGACAACTCCGATCGGGCCATAGGGTCCTGCGAGCCCTGCATTGTTCACCAGCAGCGTCACCCCGCCCAGTTTCTCCGCGGCCATGCCCACGACGTGCGCGACATCCACGCGCCTGGTCGCATCTCCGGCGACGGCCAAGCCGCGCCCTCCGGCCGCTTCGATTTCGCCGAGGACCTGATCAAGCTGCGCTTTGTTTCGGGACGTCAGCGCCACTGCCGCTCCAGCGGCAGCAAACCGCAAAGCGATTCCCTTGCCGATGCCCCGGCCGGAGCCGGTCACAATCGCTACTTGGCCCTGGAGCTCTTTTGCCATATGTTCAGGTCGCCGCCGCGGGGGCTCGCGCGGTCACCGGGCCTGGCTTGTGGACCGGCGGAATCGCGAACAGCAGCAGAATCGCGGCCAAGAAAGACATCGCCGCCACGCACCATAATGCCGGTGCGTAGCTTCCGACTCTGTCGAAGACGACACCGGCCGCGTAGGCGCCCGCAGCGGCCGCCGTCGTGCCCACAACCATCACCAGCGAAATCACCGATGCGTACGCTTTTGCTCCGAAGTAGTTTGCGGGAAGGACCATCATCGCCGAGAAAGAAACTCCGAACGATACTCCCATGCAGATGGCGTAGAGGTAGAGTCCCGCCGCGCCGCTGGCGCGCAGGGCGAGCAGCACGCCGATGCCGAACGTCAACGACGCTCCCGCCCACACCAGCCGGGGCTCAATGTAATCAGCCACCGCGGCGAAGAACAGCGTGCCGACAAGCGCACACAGCAACATGATTGAAATCGAAGACGCCGCGGCCGCAGGTGTGAATCCCAGATCGCGTAGGTGCGCCACTCCATGCGCCAGATAGAGCGGATACCCCGTACTGAACCCGAGGATCGAGACCAGGTAGAGCCAGAAGGCGGGAGTACGCAGAGCTTCGCCGAATGACCAGTCCCCGGTCGTTTTGTGGACTCCGCCTTTGAGCGCGCGTTGCTCCAGGGGAGGGGGCGCGGAACCAAAGCCCGACGCGTCGGCAGAAGCGCCGTCAGGAAATTGGCCGAAATCGGCGGGTCGCTCCCGCACAAACAGCAGGGCGAGGATCGCTGACAGTGCACTCAGAGCGGCCATCAACCACCATCCCGCTCTCCAATTTCCGTTGAAGATGCCAATGACCTTATCCAGCACGCGCACCGAGGCGAACCCGCCCAGCGTGCCGCCCGTGTGAACCAGCGTGATGGCGAGTCCTTTGCGTTTGCTGAACCACCGGTTGATCCCGGTTTGCGCAACGAGCACGCCTCCGGTCATCGCGCCCAGTCCGATCATGACGCCGAAGACCAGATCCACCTGCAAACTCGTGCGGACGACGAACGACATCAGCAGCGCTCCGGCGACAACCACGACACAGCCGAGTGCCGCTGTGAAACGCACGCCGGTCTTGGTGATCAGCAGGGCAACGAGTGGAGCAGGCACGCCAACCATCCACTGAAAAATGGCGTAGGCGAGCCCGAGCTGGCTGCGGTCCCAATGCAGGGCAGCAGCCATGTCTGTGTTGACCACGCTTGCGCCATACAGAGGAAACGCGAAGTTTGCGAAAAGTATGATCCAGAAGACCGCGAGCAGCTTCCAACCGTAGAACCCCGATTGTCGCTCCATCTGGCTCCCTGTTGAGTTGTCGATCGGCCGCTCGTGCCGCCGAAACAGTTATTGCAGCTCTTCGGCCGAGACCCAGTTGCCGTGGACCTGGTTTCGCAGGCGCAGAGGCATCTTGATTGTCGCGACGGGCCCCTTGTCCACGTGTTCTGCCTCAAATATCAACACTTCCGACAACTGGTTTTCGTGGAGGTCGGCGACGAGCGCGAGATAACCCTCATGGCCCGGCTGTTTTGAGGGGATGTGGACCTCTTCCTGAATCGTGACCGGTTTGTTTGAATGCCACGACTTGAGCTTTCCGCTTTTCACTTCCAGGCGGCTCAGCGTATTGAAGCCTGCACCTACGGGACCTGCAATCAGCGGTGGCCCTGCGGTGGGGTCAAATCGTTCGTAGTAGCCGATGGAGTAGTCCGCCATGTGGTCTTTCGAGGCGATGCGCGGGAAGTCGCCCGCGGGGGCGAGTGGATACTCCTCGAACTTCTCGCCCGGTTTCGACATGTCGAAGCTCCAGCGGACCACGCCGCCTCCAGCCATGTCCTCCATCGTAGGGTGTATGTGCGAGGCCTCCTGAATGAACGGGAACGGGTTCAGCTTGCCGACCCCGAAATCCAGATGCACGAATTTGCCCTCCGTATACGCGTTCATGAAATGGTATGCGGAAGAGGCAGGCCTGCGGAACCAGTGCATCTGATTCACGTGCCCGTCGCGGGGCATGATCCCGATGAAGGTGTCCTTGTTGGGCTCATAAATCCAGTGCGCGCCGCCTGCCTTGATGCGGTCCAGATCGGCCGTCGTCGGGAACACCGGGAAAATCACGTGCTCCTTGGTGACCGCGAAGTCGTGCATCATGGAAACGTACGGCACCTGGAACCATTCTTCACTGATCAGCTGTCCTTCCTTGTCGGCCACGCAGTAGGACACATCGCGGGTCGCCAAGCCTCCCGCTTCGTATCCAAAGAAGCACAGTTGGCCGTTGTCCGGATCCAGTCGCGTGTGTGCGGTCATTGTCTGGCTCTTGAGCTTGCCCCGGTAGTTCCAGGTGCCGACGGTGTCGAGTGACTCGGGGTGGATTTCCATCGCCAGACCGTCCTCTTTCAGGGCCAGCAGCCGTCCGCCGTGAAAGATCGGCGTCGTGTTGTTCACGCAGCGGTTAACGCCGCGCGCCAGAGGATCGTCGGTGTAGGGGTTTCGGTACAGCCCGAAAAGCCCGCGCCGCGCCTTACGGTCAGCCTTCAGGCGATCGGTCATCACGTAGCGCATCTTGAAATCCACGTGGCCGTTTTCAAATTTGAACGAGCTGATCATGCCGTCGCCGCTAAGAAACGTATCGTGGCCGAGCATCGGCGGGTACTGCGGGTCCGGGATCGTGCGATACCAGGCGCCGTGAATCTCCGTCGGCAGATTTCCCTCGACGATCAGATCGTAGATGTCGCACTCCACCCGCATCGGGGCGTTGACGCCGTTAAAATCGAATGTATCCGGAAATTTGGTAGTCATGGTGGCCTCACTCCTCAATCATACTGCTGCAGCAGGGACACTTGTTCTCGTATCATCTTCGCAAGCAGACTGTCAACGTGTCCGCTCGGGCTCACGCGGTACGAGCGCGGTGCCAGGGCGCGGCGGCGGCTCAAGCATCAGTCGGTCGAAATCATCTCCCGGCAGCAGAAATCGTCCGGAAAGCGCAGCGTAGCGGCCTGAAGCCAGCTGCACACACATCTGGGCGCACCGCGTGAGCCCCGACGCGGGGTCGGTCGTCGCCTTCAGATTTTTCAGGTAATCGACCATGTGAGGAACCCAGCGCTGCGCATCGGGTGAGGTGATGGTGTGCTCGGTCATGTCCGTGTAAACCGTGCCGGGCTCGATCGAAAAAACACTGACACCGTGCTCTTTGGCTTCCGCCGCCGCGTGCTCCGACAACCGTATCTGGCTTGACTTCGCGACTGCGTACGCTGTCAGTTTCGGCGCAAACCATTGCCCGCCGAGCGCCGAGACGTTGATCACCGAGCCTTTGCGGCGCGCTACCATCGCTGGCATCACCGCGTGCATGAAAAGCAAAGTGCCGCGCACGATCACCTGCTGCGCGTCCCACCACTGGTCCGGATCCGACGTCCAGACAGGGCCAAAGGGCCCGGTGACGCCTGCGTTGTTGACCAGCACCGTCGTGGTGCCGTATTTCTTCTCCGAGGCAGCGACCACCTTGGTGACGTCTTTGCGATTGGTCACGTCGCCTGAAACGGCAAACGCCCGGCCGCCTGCGCGTTCAATCATTGTTACTGTGGCATCGAGCTGATCGATCGACCGCGCGGTGACCGTGACCGCCGCGCCCGCCGCCCCCAGACCGAGCGCGATGGCTCGGCCGAATCCACGACCGGCGCCGGTTACGATTGCGACCTCAGTCGCGAGTGTGATTGGATTCAGTTTCTGTTCGCGAGGTCCGGTCACCGCCGTCACTGAATCGGTTTCCCAGTCACAGGATGCAGATAGTGGAAGGGCAGTACGCCGGTTTCGGGCCAGATTTTGGACTGTTTTGTGGTGAGCTCGTCGGGACCGAGCGGGTCGGTCGGAAACGTCACCGAATACGACGGGACGGCGTATCCCGGCTTGACCGTGCCCCAGCCCTGATCGTAGGGTGCATAGTAGAAGACGTTGTAATTCAGCACGCCGATTTTCCACACGCCGTTTTCCTTCAGATAGGTATTCTCGTAGACCCCGCCCTCCCAGAAGGCTGGAAAGATCTGCTCGACGCTCTGGTGGCTTCCGCCCTGCATGAAACAGCGGAATCGAGCCTTGGCAGACATCCGATCCGGAGCGACGTCAATGACGTCCTGCAGTGTCAGGTGGTCAAGCAGCAGTCCGCGCGTCGGCCCGTTTCTCCCGGGCGAAAATTTGTTGCGCAGCACCCCGCCGTACAGTCGCCGGACGCCCGCCTTCCCCTTGAAGACGCCGCCCAGAAAGTACGTCTCGCCTCGCTCGGAAAACAGGTCGACGGTCTCGTCATACATGCACTTGTCGATGAAATAGCCGTAGGTATGCTGGAGTTTCCGGATCGCGAGCTCGTCGGTTACGGCTCCGAGCTGGTTCGTTAATTCGTCCACACGCTTTTCAAGTGCCTGCAGCTTGTCGTCCGCGGTCATCGCCGCTCCTGTCGCCCGATCCGCTCTGCCTATGCTTCGCTTATGAATTTCGTCACTAGGCAGGCTTCCAGCCCTTCGATGCCTTCCTCCGAGCCGTGCCCGCTCTCCTTGACGCCGCCAAACGGCGACTCCGGCACGGAAATCGCAAACGTGTTTACTCCCACCATTCCCGCTTCAAGCTGTTCGCCGACCAGCTTTGCCCTGTGCGCGGAATCGGTGAACGCGAACGCCGCCAGTCCGTAGGGCAGACGGTTGGCTTGCTCGATCACGCTATCGTAGTCGGAGAAGGAATTGATCACCGCCACGGGCCCGAACGGTTCTTCGTTCATGATCCGCGCCTTGTTCGGCACGTCGGACAAAACCGTAGGCGCATAGAAATATCCGGCGCCCTTCAGGCGCGCCCCGCCGGCTTCGACCTTCGCGCCGGAGTTCTTGGCGTCCTCAATCAGCGCCTCGATCGCGGCCAGTCTCCGCGCATGCACGAGGGGACCCATTCGGTTCTTCTCGTCGATGCCATCGCCCACGGGCAGCGCCTTCGCGCGCGCCGCAAAACCTTCCACGAAACGGTTGTAGATTTTCTCGTGAACGTAGAATCGCGTCGGAGACACGCAGACCTGGCCCGCATTGCGATATTTTGCGGTCGCGCATGCGTCGAGGACTTTCTCAACGTCCACATCGTCAAAGACCAGTACGGGCGCGTGCCCGCCCAGCTCCATCGTCGTCCGCTTCATGCCTTCGGCGGCCAACTTCATCAGGTGCTTGCCTACCGGAATCGAGCCGGTGAAAGAAATCTTGCGAATGATCGGCGACGCGAGAAGGTGCTCGGAGATTTCCGAGGGCACGCCGTAGACGACCGACAACACGCCCGCCGGCAGACCGGCATCCACCAGGCAACGCGCGACTGCGAGCGCCGATGCGGGTGTCTCCTCAGCCGGCTTCAGGATGCACGAGCATCCCGCTCCGAGCGCCGCGCCGATCTTGCGCGCCGGATTGCCAATCGGAAAATTCCATGGCGCAAACGCGGCCACTGGCCCCACGGGCTCCTTGACGATGGCGAGCCGGGTCCCGGGTGCGCGCTGCGGCAACACGCGTCCGTAAGCGCGGCGGCCCTCTTCGGCAAACCATTCGAAAATGTTGGCCGACATCTGCACTTCCACGCGCGTCTCGTGAATGGATTTTCCCGATTCAGTGGTCGCGATCCGCGCGATTTCCTGGGCGCGTTCGCGCATCAGTTCGGCCGTGCGCTTCAGGATCTTGCCGCGCGCATCGGGGAAAATCGCGCGCCACAGCTTGAACCCTCTGTCTGCTTCCTGAAGGGCGCGATCCAGATCGGCGTTCGATGCATGTGGCAGATGTCCGATCACTTCCTCGGTTGCCGGGTTGATCACGGGCGAGGTCTTGCGTCCTTCCGCACCCAGCCACTCGCCGCCGATGAAAAGCCCAAGTTCTGCGTAGGTTGACGCCAGTTGCGTTGTCATGGTTCACGCTCCGTTTGAAATCGATCGTGGAAACGGAATGATTCCACGTTCCTCCGATGCCCGTCAAGATATCGCTGTGCGAGTCGGGATCGGGCATATCGGCGACGAGCGAATCAAGAAACGACCAAACATTTCCAGCGGAGCGTGATGATCGGATCGAGCGGCCGTTGTTTCAATGAGGTTTCGATGCGACTCCGGCAGTCAGGACCGCCGCTTTCAGTACCTGCTCCCAATTCGCTGCACCGAGCGCCCCCCGTAGGCGCTTCTGGGCCAACTGCCAGCGGGGGAGTACGCGCTTGAATTCTCGTCGCCCCGCGGGCGATAGAAATAGCTGAAGCTTGCGCCGGTCGGTGGCTGTCGTTGACCGAAGCCATCCCTTCCGCTCCAGGAATGCGAGCGTTCTGGTCAGGGTCGTGCTGTCGATCCCCAACAATTCAGCCAGTCGCCCCTGGGATGTTCCCGGCACACGATTTAAGGCCTGTAATAGTGTGAATTGGGCGACGCGCAGTCCGCCTGGACGGAGCACGCCGTCATAGAACTGAGTGGCCACCCGCGCGGCCCTCCGCAAATTCGCGCACGCGCAGGGCAGCCGGACAGCTTCCGCGCCAGACATTCTGGCACCTCCTCCTCGGGCCTTCACAAATACCTGCACATACATCTTTATCAGCAGGGCAGAAGTTTTGCAAGTTACATGAATCGCCGATAGATGTATCTACATCAATTATAGCAGGGATCGAAAAACAAGGGAGGTCAAGGCATGAATTATCAAACGCCAGGTTATTTACTTCCTATCGTACTCGGCGGGACCTTGGTGACTCTGGCCGCCGTTCTGTTTGGTTTGCAGCGAGCACTGCTGCTGGTTCGATGGCCAACCCGGGGCCGCAGGCAAGCGGTGTTGATCGCTACGATGCTGCTGGTAGGATGGTTTTTCGCAGCGCTGTTTCTATCTTGGAGCGGCTTCTATCGTGGAGCGGACAATCAGATTCCCACGATTCAATATGGTGTGTTCGCCCCGATCCTGGTTGGCGTGGCGTTGTTCTGGCGATGGGGTGCGTTTCGGCGCGTAATTGACTCCCTGCCTCAACCCTGGATCGTGGGTGTGCAGTTATTCAGGGTGGAAGGCGTGATCTTCCTCATGCTGCACGCGCTGCACAGTCTGCCCGGTACGTTTGCTTGGCCGGCCGGAGTCGGCGATGTCCTTGTCGGGCTGCTTGCCCCCGTTGTCGGTCTTGCCTACGCATACAGTCCGACCCGCGCGGCGGGGCTGTTACGTGCCTGGAATCTGTTAGGGATCAGCGATTTGATTGTGGCCGTGGCGACGGGATTCCTAACTTCACCTTCACGGTTCCAGATGCTGGCTCTGGGCTCGCCAAATGTGCTCATTAGCGCGTTTCCACTGGCCATGATTCCGGTATTTCTGGTGCCGCTCGCGGCGTTGCTGCACCTGGCATCGCTCCAAAAATTGCGGCAGCCAGAGACGGGACCTCGGCTTTCGCACCAGCTCCTTGCGAGCGAACGGAGCTAGTTGGAACATACCCGGGGCCCAAGCAGAATCAGGAGTGCTCGATTCCGGGGAAGTCGCGATGGGTCGACGAACCGGAATCGCGCACTCCGCCAGTTATCCCTGGACCATGTAACGGGTGCCTGCCTTAGAATAGGCACCGCGTTGCCCACTCCCGCTCAACTCGATCGCCTCCGCGTCGTCCTTGTGTCGTCGCGGAATCCGCTTAATATCGGCGCGGCTGCGCGCGCGATGAGCAATTTCGGTTTTCGTCACCTGCGAGTCGTGAATCCGTATCAGCCTGCGTTTCGGGAGGCGCGTTCCGCTGTGGGTGCCTCCGCGCTGCTTGAAAGTGCCGAACAATTCAAGACCGTCGCCGAAGCAATTGCCGATTGCACGCTCGTCGTGGGAACTACCGCCGTTGGCCATCGGACGTTGCATCAGCCGCTGCGTCGTCTGGAGGACGGCGCTCGCCTGATTCGCAAGCGCATCGGATCCAGTAGCGTGGCACTTTTGTTTGGCTCCGAGAAATTCGGCCTGTCAAACGACGATCTCAGCCATTGCCACTGGCTGATGCGCGTGCCCACAGTTGATACAAATATCTCCATGAACCTCGGTCAGGCGGTTGCGGTTTGTCTCTACGAACTCGTTCGAGACGCGAAGACTCCGCGCCACCCGGAAAATCTACCGCTCGCATCCGCTGCCGAAATGGAACGGATTACAACGATGCTCCTCGATGCGTTGCATCTGAGCGGATTTCTTGAGCTGCGCCGCGTATCGGACTCGGACCAAAGAATTCGCCGCCTGGTGCGGCGCCTGAATCTGCCCGCCCGCGACGCAGTCATGTGGCTCGGCATGCTGCGGCAGATGGCTTGGAAGATGCGATCGGCTCCGGGACCAGACTCCCCGTCGCGACGCTCATGACGGTTGCTGGTATAATTTTCACGACGAGGACGCACATGAAAACCTGGTCTCGTACCGCGTTCGTCGCTCTTGCCCTGTTCGCCTGGTCCGCCTTCAGCCACTCGGCAGCTGCACAATCCGTCGAGGGAAAATGGGAAGGGACCGTCGTCGTGAACGGCATGACCATTCCTTTCCGGATTGATATTTCGGGCAAGGGCATGAAGCTTCAGGGTGCGTTCCTCACTGGCGACGAGCGGGTTACTTCGACCAGCGGACGCCAGGATCATGACGCTCTGGTGCTCAATTTCGACCAATACGCCGAAAGACTGCTGGCCAATATCGAAGGCGGCCAGTTGACGGGTACGATCGAAGGCAAGTTTGGGCCAGAGCCGCGCAGCACCCTACCGTTTCAGGCCAAACGATTCGTTCCTGAACCGGACCCGCCGGCGGGCACTGTTCCTTCCATCGGTGGCTTGTGGGAAATTGAAGTGAAGAGCCCGAAAGGAGAGTCCGCTTGGCGATTCATCGTGCGGCAGTCAGGCGCCGACGTGTCCGCCGCGATCCTGCGCGTCGATGGGGATACCGGAGCGCTCACCGGACGCTACCGCGACGGGAAATTTGTCCTGAGCCATTTTTCCGGCGAGCGCCCGTACCTGATCGAGGTTGCGCCGAAGCCGGACGGCAGCCTGGCGATCACCTTGAACGACTACAACGGCAAAAGGGAGTTGCCGGCCTATCGTCCAGCCGACGCCCGTACGAAGGGCTTACCCGAACCTACCGATCCGGCCCAGCAGACTCACGTCGCGGACCCGAACGCGCCATTTGAGTTTCGCTTCCCGGATATCTCCGGACGCATGGTCTCCAGTAGCGACGCTCGTTTTCGTGGCAAGGTTATTCTCGTCAACATCACCGGAAGCTGGTGCCCGAATTGCCACGACGAAGCCCCGTTTCTGGCCGAACTGTATCGCACCTACCGCGAACGCGGCCTAGAGATTGTTGCTCTGGATTTTGAGGAAGCGTCGGAGTTCGGCGAGCTGAACCGCCTTCGCTGGTTCGTCTATCACTACGGGATTCAGTACACGGTGCTGGTTGCCGGTGACCCGGATGATGTGAACAAGAAAATTCCGCAGCTCGTCAATCTGAACTCCTGGCCCACGACGGTCTTCATCGGGCGCGACGGCCTGGTCAAGAGTATCCACGCCGGCTTCGCCAGCCCGGCAAGCGGCGACTTTAACGGCCAGCTGAAAGCAGAAGTCACGGCGCGCGTGGAAGCCTTGCTCGCCGCAAGCGAACCGGCCCCGCAATAACGAGCCTGGAGGCCTTCCAGGCGGTCCCGTCTATTCTGTGTGTCTGCTCCCGACCGCCTTCATGGCCTTGCTTGGTTCTTGTTCGCGCCTGTGCGGTGAGTAGGGAGATTCACTCGGATGACATCGCTGCCTGGTCGAAAACATTTCTCCTAGTCTTCTGATTTCGATAGTGGTTCAATGCACGGCGGCGAGCCTGCCGGGGCGGTCCAACCGAGCGACGTCCTCGCCAGAGGTTCTGCATTTCGAACCAGGACCGGGGGGCCGCATGATTCCGCAGAAGACTCTCATTGTTCAAACTCGAACTTGCCTGTTCGTGCTTGGCGCATGTATCGCCGCAATTGCGTCTTCGCCGTTGTGTGCGCAGCAGTTTAACAGCCGGAACATAGCCACGTTCACGGCTGGCCAGGCCGCGCAAGGCAAGGTTGCGTACGGAAAAAGCTGTGCCTCGTGCCACGGCCAAAATCTGAACGGCGGTGAATTCGCGAGTGCGCTGCGCGGTCCGTCCTTCAGCCAGAACTGGGGTGGCAAGAGCGCCGAGTCTTTGTTCACGTATATCACCACGAAAATGCCGCCTGCGAACCCCGGTGAGCTCGGAGCAGAGACGACTGCAGCGGTCGTGGCCTACATTCTTCAGGGAAACGGTGTGCAGCCAGGCGACAAGACCCTGCCGTCGGATACAACCGCACTGGCCGCGATGACGATCCCGCGGGGCGCCACCGCAAGGTCAGGGCCGATGATGCCTCTGTCACCGCTCGCCCCTCCCATTCCGCTGGTGACGCTTCCGAATCCTCTTGAAAAATTCTCGCCGGTAACGGACGAACTCCTCGACAATCCGCCGGCGGGCGACTGGCTCATCTGGCGGCGGACCTACAACGATCACGGCTTCAGCCCCTTGAAGCAAATCAACAAGAGCAACGTGGGCGATCTGCGAGTCGCCTGGGCCTGGTCGCTGCCCATCGGACAGAACGAGGCCACGCCGCTTGAGCACGATGGCGTGTTGTTTGTGGATAGTTATGGCGACAAGGTGCAGGCACTCAATGCGGTGACCGGGGACCTGCTTTGGCAATATTCGCGGCAACTGCCAAGCGACTCAAGGCTCGCCGTCAAGCGCAACCTCTCGCTGTATCGCAACACGCTGCTGGTCCCGACCTCCGACGATCACCTGGTCGCGCTCGATGTGAAGACGGGAAACGTGGTCTGGGATAGCGAGCTTGCCGACTATACCAAGGGGTACCAGACCACAGGCGGACCGCTCGTCGCCAAAGGAAAAGTGATGCAGGGAATCGCCGGGCAGTCGCCCGGCGGCAACTTCATAGTTGCGCTCGACGCGGACACCGGAAAAGAGGCGTGGCGGTTTCATACGATCGCGCAACCGGGTGAGCCGGGGGACAGCTGGAACGATCTGCCGGCCGAAAAGCGCAACGGTGCGTCCGTCTGGACGGCGGGAAGCTACGATCCGGAACTGAACCTCGCCTATTTCGGCGTCGGACAGACCTACGACACCGGGCCCGTTCTGCATCGCGTGGACAAGCCGGGGGTCTCAAACGACGGGCTGTTCACCGATTCAACGCTCGCGTTCAACCCGGAAACCGGAAAGCTTGTCTGGTATTTCCAGCACGTGCACAACGACCAGTGGGATCTCGATTGGGCGTTCGAGCAGCAAGTGATCCACTTGCCGGTGAACGGCGCCGACAGGAAACTCGTCGTTACGTCCGGCAAGATGGGTATCTACGAGGGGATGGACGCCGCAACCGGGAAATATATTTTCTCGAAAGACCTCGGCATACAGAATGTCATCTCTTCGATTGACCCGCAGACCGGAGAGAAAACCATCAACCCCGAAGTCATCGTGGGAGACGGCAAGGCCCACATGATCTGCCCGCACCCGGGCGGCGGTCGAAGTTGGATTGCTACGTCCTATGACGCCGAATCGAAAATACTCTACGTCCCGATGGTCGAATCGTGCATGGATCTGATCCCTGCGCCCGCAGGCGAGCGCGGCAACCTCACATCGGGCGTGAACTGGTTCATTCGACCTCGGCCGGACACCGACGGGAAGTACGGACGACTGGAGGCGCTCAATCTGGAGACGAAGAAAGTTCTATGGATCAACCGTCAGCGTGCGCCGCAATCCACGGGCGTGCTCGCGACCGCAGGAGGGGTCCTGTTCGCAGGCTCGCTCGACCGCGTTCTCAAAGCCTATGACGATTCCACGGGCGAAACACTCTGGCAGGTGCGCATGAACGACGTGCCGAGTTCGTGCCCCATCACCTACAGCGTCAACGGCAAGCAGTACGTTGCGGTTGTCGTTGGCAATGGTGGCGCGCAGACCGCGACGTTCCCGGTCCTGGTCCCCGAAATCCAGAATCCGCCAGACCATGGTGCGGCCATCTGGGTCTTCGAGTTGCCGGAAAACCAGCCGGCCAAATCGAAGAAGTAAGTACCAAGCGGGGCAGACTGGACGGACCTTTGGAGGCGCTTGATTTGCTCCGTTCGCAGGACCGGTAAAACGTTCCCGCCGTAGATTCTCGGCAACGCTCGGGGAAGTTCGATCCGATCAGTTAAATATCATGATCTGCGGATCGAGAGTCTTGCCGTTCACATTGATTGTGTACTCGTAGGGGCGGTACGGACTTGGCAGCACGTCCCGACGAACCAATCCGCTCCGGCTGTGCGTCTGGTTGAACTGGTCTTCGTAGAACGGTGTGCCGCTCTTGAAATCAATTCGAAAAGGCACTTCGGAAACCCACATCACCTCTTCGCCCTTCGCTTGATGGATCGTCACCGTGAGGTACTCCGCGGAAACCTGGGGGTATTTGTTCTCATCGAGCGTAATTTCAATCCTTTTCACACGTTCTTCGCTCATGGCTGGATGTGCTGACATGGCCCCTCCTTTTTCAGTCGTCATCTTGACCGAAACAGCTCCTGCACTCGGGGACTGCTGCGATATTGATCGAAAATCGGTGTGTCACTTGCCAGCTTTGCGGAATAGCCGGAGGCGATTGCTTCGCCCAATCGCTCTATGGCCTGGTCCTCCTGTTGCAGCTGAGTGTACACAATGGCGGCTTTAAAGCTCAAGTCAGCGTCGCGGGGCGCAAGCTCGAGAGCCCTCTGGAGCAATTCCAGGGCGCTCTGGCGGTCGTTCAGCATCGCATGGCACACCGCCAGGATGCCCATCGCGTACACGTTGCGCGAATCCACATCGAGTTCAGGCGTGCCAAGCGCAATGCATTGGCGATAGGCGTGTTCGGCTTGCGGTTTCTTCGCGGGATTCCAGTAAAGCGCGTCGCCCAGGTTCCACCAGAGCTCGAAGTCTCCCCCGCCGAGCTTCAAAGCCTGCTCGTCGTTGCTCGCCGCGTCATCAAACCGGTGCATGTAGAAATACGCGGTTCCGATATTGGTGTACGCATAGGCCGTCGGACGGAGCGAAATCGAATGCTTGAAGGTTTCGATCGCCTCCGGATACTGGCCCTGTCCCAGATATGCAGCGCCTAAATTGTCGTAGCCGTGAAAACTGTCCGGCGCAAGCGCCACAACCTTGCTGAACATCTGGGCGGCTCGCGGATACTGCTGCTGGCGAAAATAAAAGGCCCCCAGCGAATTGTATCCGCCCCAGTACTGAGGGCGCAGATCGATGGCTCTGCGGTAGGTATTTTCTGCATCTGCCGGCTTGCCCAGCAGTTCATAGGCATGAGCGAGACCCACGTAGGCGTCGTTATTGGCCGGTTCGGAATCGATCGCGCGCTCGAATTCCAACACCGCCAGCTCGTAGTGCCCGGTGCCGGCCTCGACAGTCCCCAGGCACTCGTGCGCGGCCGAAAGCTTTTCGTCCAGATGCAGCGCCTGCTCGCAGGGCGCCCGCGTGCTCTGGATCAGCCGAATATTCTTGGTGTGGAGATATTTCTTCCAATACGCGTCGCCCAGGCTCGCATAGGCCAGTGCATATGTGGGATCGAGTTGCAGCGCTTGCTGGAACAAATTCACGGCGATGTCGATGTTATCGGGTTTATCGTAGTCCTCCAGGTAGCCTTTTCCCTGCAGGTAGAGCGTGTAGGCACCGGGCACTTGGGTTCCGTGAGGCCGGATGGCGTCGCGTTCTGCGGGCGGAATTTGCAGCTGGAGCATGTCAACTGCCCCGTCAACGATCTGATCCTGCAATGCAAAAGGATCCGATGCCGCAAGCGTGACGCTTTGCGCCCGCAGCTGGCGCCGGGTCCGCGCGTCAACCAACGCATAGTTCACGCGTACAAAATCTCCCGACTTATACAGACTGCCTTCCAGAACCAGATTCACGCCGAAATCTCGCAAGGCCTGCTCGGACGTTGTCACATGCCGCTCTCGCAAATCTCGCGCTGGAACCACCAGCAGCGAGCGATCCGAGGTAAGTTCGGTGAGCTTTGTAGTTACCGTGTCGGTCAAGCCCGCCGTGAACGCCGTTTCCTCAGGGCCTCCGCCAACCGCCTGAAATTCCAATACCGCAAGCTGCTTCTGTTTGGGGATGCTGCTGATTCGCAACCAGGACTTAACCTGCTCCCGGGCGGTCGGAATCGCCGCAAGTATCGCCAGGGCCACAGCGACGAGGACCGTGGGTATGCCGACGGCCGTCCGAAGAATCCATTTCGAGGGTGCGGGTGTGTCCGGCAGCACAATTGCGGCCGGCGTGCGCCGGAGCATCCGCAGATCTGTGGTCAGCTCGGCGGCCGACGTATATCGGTCAGCCGGATTCTTGGCCAGCATTTTCGTGACGATCCGCTCAAGCTCCGCCGGTACTTCCGTATTCAGTTGCCGTAAAGGCGCTGGCTCGGAATTCACTATTCGCTCGTAAGTTTCCAGGAAGCCCGCGCCCCGAACCTTGAAAGGGTGCCGCCGGCCGAGCGCCTCGTAAAACACGACCCCGAGGGAAAAAATATCTGCACGCGCGTCGGTCACTTTTTCCTGCAGCGCCTCGGGGGCCATGTAGGCAAATGTGCCCACGAATTTCGCGCCCTCTGCGGTTTCCAGCGTCGTCCCGTCTTCCCGCAACAGTGTTCGCGCCAGCCCGAAGTCGAGAACTTTCAGCTCGCCGGCCGAAGTGAGCATCAGATTTTCCGGTTTGATGTCGCGATGCTGCACCCCGCCTTTGTGAGCGGCGGCCAGCGCTGAGGCGCACTGCTCGGCAATTCCAAGGAATTCGGCGACCGAAAGCGGTTGCGTCAGACGGGCCCGCAGCGTCTGCCCTTCGACGTACTCCATCACCAGGAAGATATCTTCGCCTGATTCGAAAATGTCAAAGACCGCCGCGATGTGAGAGTCGTTCAGTCGCGACGCGCATTCCGCCTCCTGCCAGAGGCGCCTGCGATTGCTTTCGTTCTTGCGGATTCCCGGCGCGATGCGTTTCAGGGCCACCATGCGCTTCAGTCGCGTGTCTTCGGCGCGATATACCTCACCCATGCCACCCGCGCCCAGCAGATTGCGAATCACAAAGCGGCCTTCGATTGTTCCGCTCAGTTCGGCCGAGGGTGGGGAGGGATTCGGCTTCATTCGGGGTTCAGCCATCGGAACCTACGAGCTCTTATGCGAACGATATGCCGCTCGCCTGCGCCTGTCAATCGCCGGCCCTCCACCAGTGTCGTCCGCACTTTGTTCTGCTGGGGGAGACACACACTTGCGCGTCGCGTGTGTCGTTGTGTGCGAGTGGCAGAGTGTGCCGTTCCAGTCGCAGGCGCCTGGCGGATCGCTGCCCGTTGGTCGCTCATCAGATTTTAATCTGAGTTCCTTAACCAGAATCCGCCCCATAAGCCAATGCAAATGTGCGCGCTACGCAGATATCATGGCCTTTAATCACACCCATCCATATTTTGAGTTTGCTGTTTTCGGCCTCAATCCGCAAACTGTCTAAGACTTTAAAGTGTAGTCAGCTTCATCTGCTTTCCACGTGGATACGGATTTTCCACCGCGGTTTCAAACGGTGGCGCTGTGGGCTCAATTTGGATCTCGGCTGAGATTCCGACGAAGCCCCATGGCCGTTGCAGTTCCACTTGAAAAGGAGATGAACATGTCAGCAGTCAATGAAGGTGCACTTCAACAGCGCAACCTAAGACTCGATCCGAATCCTCACCGTACGCTTCCGACATCGCCTCCCATTGCCCGTGGCCATCGCGGCATGTTCGCCGCCGCGATCCTGGAAGAGGACGCCCTGTCTCGCGGCAAACGCGCGGCGCAAACCGGTCTTGCGTTCGCTGTCCAGGCGGCGGTCGTCGGCGCCCTGTTGATCGTGCCGTTATTCCTTACGCAGGGAATCGATCTCCATCAGTTCGAGAAAACTCTGTTGGTGGCGCCGCCTGCACCCGCCGCTCCGTCACCTCCCGCAGTGCGCGCGCAGTCGGTTGTGCCGAAGCAGGCTTTTTTGCATCCGCTGCTCACTGCGCCAACCATCATTCCCAAGAAAATTGTGGAAACAGTTGCTGACGCGAGTTTCTCGGCGCCGGCAATATCGGATACAGCCGGTGGAGTGGCTGGCGGAACAGGTGACGTTCTGGGAGGCTCACTTGGTGCACCTCCTCCTCCGCCGCCCGCTGCCGTCAGGCCCAAGGGACCCATCCGCATCAGCTCCGGCATGACACAGCCGCGTCTCCTCTCCGCTCCGCCGGTCGTGTATTCGCCCATTGCCAGACAGGCCCATATCGAGGGCACGGTCGTCCTCGACGCCATCATAGACGAGCAGGGCAATGTCACGCAGGTGCATGTGATCAGTGGCCCCGCGTTGCTTCTTTCCTCGGCGCTCAAGGCAGTTTCTGAGAGAAAATACGCGCCAACGGTTTTGGACGGCCAACCGGTTTCCATCCGGCTCAACGTCACTGTCGAATTCCACTTGTCCTGATCCGGATTGCTCGGTCGCTTCGCGCCTTGAAGGGATTGCGCGATCGGAACCGACTATTTGCGGATCAACTCCAGAGGGATGTGGGTCAGCTGTGCGGCTCGCGTCGTCGTCGGACGCTATCGCACGCTCAGTTGAACTGCGCGAGAAAGCTGCGCAGTGCCGAGACGCATTCTTCCGGCCGGTCAATGTAGATCTCGTGCCCTTCGCCCGCGATGCGCACCAGGTCCGCGCGTGGCAGCGCCGCCGCGATCCGCTCCTGCTCGGCCATCGGCGTCGCGGCGCTACGCGTGGGCGCAAGAACCAGGGACGGCACTTTCACGTTCGCGAGCAGCGGCGTAACGTCGGTCGTGGAAATCACGCGGCTGTATCCGGCGAGCGATGCCGCCTGTGCACGTGCGAATTGCTGAATCGACCATTCCGTTCGCCCCGGATCGCCTTTGGGCGCGGTCCCAGGTTGCGACAGCAGCCATCGCGCCCAGCCTTCGGAGCCCATTTCGATGAGTGCGCTTTGCCAGGAGTCGTGGCCGTTGGCGAAGAACTTCTGCTGGGCCGGACCAATCGTCATCGGCGTTCCGCACAAGGTCAGCGAACGCACCCGCACGGGATGTGTGGCCGCGAATCCGATTGCGAGCATCCCGCCCGTGGATTCGCCCAGGAGATGAACGTCTTTCAAATCGAGCGCATCACAGAATCCCACAAGATCTCGCACGAGTCCGTCAAACGTCCACGGATCGCTCGCTCCAGGATCGGCTGATCCGCCATGCCCACGCAAGTCGCGTCGCACCACGCGGTAGTCCCCGGCAAGCATCGGTACCCACTGGCGCCAGAATTGTGACGTCCGGCCGAAACCGTGCTGGATCAGGATCGTTTGGTGCGGCTTCCAGGGTTCGGCGAAGTCGTCGTCCTCGTAGAACGTCACGTAGCCGTTGATCTTGATTTCGGGCATCTCAATCGAGTCCTTTGGTTACGTTGTGTCCGCGTGTGCCTGGACTTGGGTCGAAGTACACCTGGGCGAGGTTTACCTCGCACCGAGGGCAGCCTCCCGTGCGGCGCCGATCGTTCGGGCTGTCACGGAGGTCGGAAACCCGCAGAGGCGTTTGCTCCGGCCCCTGTTCTCGCACGGATCTCTACGGCCTCGACGCCGCCGGTGCCGCAGCGCGCGGCGGAACATCATCGAAGATTTCGCGGCTGAAGAACCTCCAGTGTCCGTCCTCGCGCTTCAGGGTGTCCTGGTAATGCCCGGCACCCAACACAGCTGACTTGCAGTCCGTTGTGCCGATAGTTTCCCAGTAGGCCTGATCGGTCGCCGTGTCTCCGTCAATCTGGAGCGTCAGGTTGGTCACCACGTGCATGAATCTGTTCACCCCTGGAGCAACGGGGCAAGGCGACGGCGTCGCCGGAGCCGGTCTCGCGGGCTGCGTGCTGAAGATTTCCTGGATTGCCGCAGGCCCGGTTTTCCTCGTGTTCCCGCCGGTCATGATGAGCGTCCCGTCCTTGGTAAACAGCGCCGCGTACGCCTTCCAGTCGTTTGCGTCCAACGCCCTGGGATAATCGCCCATCAGCAGCTGCTCGATCGCCTGACGATCTTCCACTTTGCGCAGACGCGCGGCCGCAGAACTCTCGGCCTTGGATTGCCCGAACGCGCTTCCGATCAGCGCCGCAGTGGCGATCATCAAAATTGCCAGAGCAACCAGCCCCGTCGTTCGCTCATTTGACCATCGCGTGTTCATGACCAGCCTCCCTGTTGTGGATTCCTTGAGTGACCTTGCTCGTAACCGTTTCTGGTGACACGCCTCCAAACGAAGCCACCATATTCCAGAAAACCGTTCTTGCACACGAAATTTTCAAAAGCAGTCCGGTCTATAGACCCAGTCGCACGCTCGCGGGCGTTGTTTCACTCGTTATTCCGAATCGGATGAGACGGGTTGCTGTCTAAATAATGTTAGTTACTATCAAAAACACGAAAGCGGGTATAAGATTCGCCCCGATGACGGAGGTACTTACATGTCGGCGGGAAACCAGGTGAAGCGCTCGGTCGATTGGATCAGACTCGTCGCGATAATCGGTGCCGTGGCGGCCTTGACGGGATACGCCGGCGCCCAACAACAGTCCCTGCAGTTTGCCGGCGCTCCGTGTGTCACGCCTCCCGTGCTGCACTGTCCCGACGCGGACTGCACGGCCGATCGGGAGATCAATCAGGGACCGGTCGTTGAGATGAAGACTCGCCGCACTTACTTTCTTGACTACCCATGCGATTTGAAGCCGGGCGAAAAAGTCGTCTTCATTCTTAGCATTCACGGCGCCGGGTCGTACGGCAACTGGCAACGACATTATTTTCCGCTGCTCGATTTCGTCCAGAAATACCGCCTTGTCGTCGCCACGCCGAACTCGCCCACGCATATCTGGTCTGCAGCCGACGACGAGTATTTGCAGAATATCGTCGACTCTGCCGTGGACCAGATCGGCAAGCAGAACGTCAAAGCTTTCTGGCTGGTGGGCCATTCGCAGGGCGGCATGACGTCCAACCGGCTCATCCGCACGGATTACTTTGCGAGCAGGGTGGATGGCTGGCTGAGTCTTTCCGGTGGCCGCTTGGGACCGCAGCCGCCGATTCCGGCCAGTTTTTTCAATGCAGCCCGGCCAGCCTCGGCGGCTAGCGCCTCGACGCCTCCGCTTCTGAGTGCCGCAAGTCTTGCCGCGGCCATGGCCTCTCTGCGCGACCCTCCTGCCGCAGATTTTTCGTTTATTTTCGAAACAGGCGAACAGGAGCTCGGTGGCCAGCCCTTGCCGGAGGCTTCGCCCTGGGCCGAAAAATACGGGTGCGGCGCGCGCGTTCGCCTCACGGAAATCACCGACACCAAAGCCGGCTACGTCTACGATGCCACGCGACAAAATCCAGGCTCCGATTCCTGGGGACATTTGCCGAGGCCTGGCACTGCCCAGATCCTTCAGTACCCAGATTGCAAGGACGGCCGCGTCGTGGCCGACGTCATTCGCAACGGCAAGGGCCACACGGAGGGCCTTGAGCCTAAAATCACCGAAGAGCTCGTCCAGCTGATGGTCTCGGCGAAAGGCGGCAAAATCCAGCAAGCTCCGTAGGCCCTTCGCGCGGTGCAGGCGCCTCCCGCACTTGCCGGTCCCGCTTCGCAACCTGCGTCGAGTGGAGCCCAGCGACTCTGCAGGGACGCGCGCGAGACGAGGAGCTTCCGGATTCCCCTGTAAGTCGACCGTCTCGCTCAATCCGCGTGGAGTACAATCGGGTCTCGGTTCGATTCCGTTCGGAGGCAAAATGAATCTGCGAAACGCAGTTGCGTTGATTACCGGCGGCAGCAGCGGTATCGGACGGGCCATCGCCCAATCCCTTGCGGCGAGCGGAACCCGAGTGGCGATCACCGGGCGTGACAAGCGCCGCCTCGAGGACGCGGCAAGTTCCCTGGGCGCGCATGCAATTCATGCGGACGTAACGAAAGAAGCCGACGTCGATCGCACCTACGGCGAAGTCCTCGGGAAATTCGGCGATCTCGATATTCTCGTCAACAACGCAGGCTTCGGCGTTTTCAAGAATCTTGTCGACCTCGACCTGGCCAGCTTCGAAGCCGTATTCGCGACGAACGTCACCGGAGCGATGCTCATGGCGCGCGGTGCGGCAAAACATTTCATCGGGCGACAGCGCGGCAACATCGTCAACATCTCCTCGACGGCTGGACTGACCGGTGCGGCGAACGGCACTGCGTACTATGCGAGCAAGTTCGCGCTTCGCGGGATGACCGAATGCTGGCGCGCGGAGCTCCGCAAGCACAACATCCGCGTATTCCTGGTCAATCCGAGTGAAGTCCTCACGAATTTCTCCGTGGTCGCCGGCTTCGAGCAAAAGGAGAATCCCACAAAGCTGCGTGCCGAGGACATTGCCCACATGGTGAAAGCCATCCTGGAAATGGACGACCGCGGCTTCACGCCGGAACTGTCCATCTTCGCGACCAATCCCCGGAATTGAGGGCTGTTCGCCACCACGGGCACCTCGTCGCAGCCAATTTTCCGCGCACCCGCCGCGTCGCCCCAAGAGTCCACAGGCCCTCGCACTTGCAATGTCACCTCCGTGTACTAAGATGTATGCGTGAAGAGGATAATCCATGGTGGTCAACAGGGGCGGTCCGGCCAAACCCCGCGACCGCGCGCGCGTTTTCGATTTCCAGTTCCAGCTTTCGATTCTACGCAGCCAAATCGCGAATCCCGCAGCTTGCGGGCCGCATCGGGTGGCTTTCCAGGAGGAAGGATATGAGACTGAACGACTACGTAACGCTGGGACGCACGGGGCTGCGCGTCAGTCCTCTCTGCTTCGGCGCGATGACTTTCGGCACGGAGTGGGGATGGGGCGCGGACGAAACTACGTCCAAGCAGATGTTCGATCGCTACCTCGAAGCGGGCGGCAATTTTATTGATACCGCCGACGCTTACACGAACGGCCACAGCGAAGAGCTGGTCGGAAAGTTTGTCGGCGACGGCAATTTGCGCGATCGAATGGTCATCGCGACAAAGTTCACGTTCAACGCGCAGCCCGGCAATCCGAATTCCGGCGGGAACGGCCGCAAGAATATTTATCGCGCACTGGATGCCTCCTTGCGCCGCCTGAAGATGGATTATGTAGACCTCTACTACCTGCACGCGTGGGACATCGTCACGCCGGTAGAAGAAGTCGTCTCGACGCTCTCCGACCTGATTCGTGAAGGCAAGATCCGCTACTACGGCCTGTCCGATTGCCCGGCTTGGTACGTTGCCCGGGCGCAGACCATCGCAGAGAAGGAAGGCAAGGAGCGCATCGCCACTCTTCAGCACGAATATTCGCTGATTGAGCGCACCCTGGAACGTGAGCATATTCCCGCCGCGCAGGAACTGGGCATCGGTATCTGTCCATGGGGTGCGATCGGCGGCGGATTCCTCAGCGGCAAGTACAAGCGCGATGGCAATACCGGTAAAGGCGACGGGCGCCTTACCGCGCCGAATCAGATCTTCAATCGATTTACCGAACGCAATTGGCGCGTGCTCGACGCTTTCCTTGACGTGGCCAAGCAGATCAGCAAAACGCCGGCACAAGTCGCGCTGAACTGGGTTGCCACCCAACCAGGCATCACATCGGTGATTCTGGGCGCGACCAAGGTCGCGCAGCTTGAGGACAACCTCGGCGCGATCGAATTTGAAATTCCTGCCGAACTTCGCAAGAGGATCAATGAGGCCAGTGCGCTCGACGACGCTCACCCGTACGTTTTCTTCGCTCCAATGACGCAAGGACGCATCAGCGGCGGCACCACCGTGCAGCCGTGGAAGCGCGCCCACGTATATACCGGCGCTGTCGCACCGCCGGAAAAAAAGGCCAGCGCCAGCTAGGCGCTAGACGAGCGTTGCGGGAATTTTTCGCTCGCTTTCGCTGGTCGGTAGGCGATCGAGTTTTCGAATTTCAGGGAACAGCACGGCCCAAACCGCCGTAACGACCAGCGATCCGATCCCTCCGACGACCACGGCGGTCACGATTCCCAGCCACTGCCCGGTCACGCCCGATTCGAATCCTCCGAGTTCGTTCGAGGTACCGATGAAAATCATGTCCACGGCGTTCACCCGTCCGCGCATTTCATTTGGCGTGGCAAGCTGAATCAGGACTCCGCGGACCACCATGCTCACCATGTCGGTCGCACCGACCAATATGAGCGCGATCATGGACAACGCGAGGTTGTGGGAGATGCCAAACAAAATCGTGGAGACACCGAAACCGGCGACACACCACAGCATCTTTACGCCGGCTTGACCGCTCAGCGGTCGGTTTGCAAGGAGCAATGCCATCGCCGTCGCGCCAATCGCCGGCGCGCATCGCAACAATCCGAGTCCCCACGGACCGGTATGCAGAATGTCGCGCGCGAACGCCGGCAACAGCCAGGCCGCTCCGCCCAAGAGCACAGCGAACATGTCAAGCGAGATGGATCCCAGCACCAGTTTTTCTTGCCAGATGTAATGCATTCCAGCCAGGACCGTCTTCCAGCTGAAAGCCTCGCGCGGGCGGGGCCGGAATTGCGGTTTCACGCCGAGCATTGAAACGGCGGCAGTAGCGGCCGTTAACATCGCTCCGGCATACACGGCTGCCGGCCCATGAAACAACGCATATATGACGCCACCGGCGGCCGGACCCAAAACGGTCGCAATTTGCATGATCGTCGCGCCCCAGGCAAAGGCACTGCTGAAATGTTCCTCGGGAACGAGCAGCGGAAGAATTGCGCGACTGGCGGGCGCGTTGAAGGAACGCACGATTCCGACCAGCGCGCTCACCAGATAGATCGGATACACGGTGTGCGACCCGTGAAGGGTGATCACAAGCAGCAAAGCCGAGCAGGTCGCGAACGCCGCGTAACCTACGGTCAGCACCCTGGGCCGGTCGAAGCGATCGGCGGTGTACCCGGACACGAGAAACAGAAGAATGCCGGGAACAAATTGCGACAGTCCCACCAGACCCAGGTCGAGCGGACGCTTGGTGATTTCGTAGACCTGCCATCCAATTGCGACGGCCTGCATTTCTGTTGCGAGCACAATGGAGAATCGTGCGAGCTGATAAAGGACAAACGCGGGGTAGGTGAACGCGATACGTCCGGCGAGATTGCGTTTCCCGACATCAGCCATCAGTTTCTACTGTGCCACAAAAGCAGGAATCGCACGAGGCCCGCTCGCGCACGCCAATCGTTACAGTCGCGGGGAAATTACCGTGTGGGCTTGGGCCCGAGGACGGCGTCGAAAAAAACGCCGAGCAGGTGGCGAATATCCTGGTCCGACACCAAGGTGTGATCGACGAGATGTTCAAGCGATAGGGCGCTGGAGATTGCCCCGAAACCAGTTGCGGCGGCGGTGCATGAAATCGGAAGCGTCCGTCCCGCCAGACGGGCGATGCGACGAAGCAGATCGCCTCCGGAAACGCGAAGGCGTCTCTGGCGCGCGCGCAGCCGCGCGTGCGCTTCGGGATGGCGGATGGCGAATAGCTTGAATTCGAGCGACAGGAGGGCAAGACGGCGGTCCTGCGTGAACTGGGCGTAATGCTCTCGCAGCGCGCGCAGGAGCTTCGCAGGGCGTTCCTGCTGTGCAAGCAGCGCTTCCACTTCAGAGATGCGCTGCCCGACCCAGCGCTCGAGCAGGGCAAAAAAAATGTCTTCCTTGCTTTGGAAGTTGGCGTAGAAGGCCCCGCGCGTGTAACCGGCGAGCCCTGAGATATCTTCCAGGCGCGCAGCCTCGAATCCGTCGCGTGCAAAGATTCTTTCCGCAGCGACCAGAAGTTTTCGCCGGGTTAGGTCGGTGCGCGCCTGTTGCCGGGAAGCGGTGGGTCTTATCCTGTGTCGTAGAGGCCTACCGGAGCGGCGCGCCAGTGTCAGATTCATGCCCACAGTGCCACACAAACTTTACAGCATACATACATGCATGTATATTATTTGAGAGTTCGTCCGAATACAACAGGAATTCATGGCTTCCTCTACAGCTGCAATCGATCATGGCGCCTGGCGCCCCCGGTACAATCCCTGGCTCGTCGCCTTCACGGTGACGCTTGCGACGTTCATGGAAGTACTGGACACCTCGATTGCCAATATTGCCCTTCCGCATATCGCCGGCACGTTCGGCGCGAGCACGAATGAATCCACGTGGGTGCTGACCAGCTATCTGGTGTCGAACGGCATCGTCCTGCCGATCAGTGCGTGGCTCGCTACCCGGTTCGGGCGCAAGCGCTATTACATGTCCTGCGTCGTGGTGTTTGCCGGGAGCAGCTTTCTGTGTGGCCTCGCTCCCACGCTGGGGATGCTGGTGTTCTTTCGCGTTCTTCAGGGAATTGGCGGCGGTGGTTTGCAGCCGAGCGAACAATCGATTCTGGCAGATACCTTTCTTCCCTCGCAGCGTGGAATGGCCTTTTCCATGTACGCCATGGCGGTGGTATTGGCGCCGGCGATCGGTCCGACGATCGGCGGTTGGATAACGGACAACTACAATTGGCGCTGGATTTTCTACATCAACGTGCCCATCAGCCTGGTATCGCTCTACATGACCCATCGTTTCGTCGAGGATCCGCCGTATCTGAAAGAGGAACAGGCAAAAGCGAAAAGAGGAACCATCGACTATACAGGGCTGGGGTTGGTGGCTCTGGGCGTAGGAACGCTGCAGATGGTGCTCGACAAGGGACAGGAAGAGGATTGGTTCGCCTCGCACTACATTTTGGGCGGGACCATCATCGCATCCATCATTTTGGTGGTGTGGGTCTGGTGGGAATGGAGGCATCCGCATCCGATCGTCGAGCTGAGGTTGTTGAAGAAACGCAATCTGGCCACGGCAATGTTTTCGATGGTGATGCTTGGCTCGGTTCTGTACGGCACCACGGTGCTGTTGCCGGAGTTTCTTCAGACGCTGATGGGATATTCAGCCGCGCAAGCGGGCGAATGCATGGCGCTCGGCGGTTTTCTCATGATGATCACCATGCCGCTGTCCGGAGCGCTGAGCGGGAAAGTAGATCCTCGGTACCTATTGGTTTTCGGATACGCCGCAACGTCCCTCGGGCTCTATCACATGTCGACGCATTTGAGTCTGGGAATGGACTTCGGTACGGCGGCAATGTTGCGCACCTACCAGGTCGCCGGGCTTGCGTTCATTTTCATTCCATCGAACGTGCTGTGCTACCAGGGCGTACCCCGCGAAAAAAATAACCAGGTCGCGAGCATGATGAATTTCGTGCGAAACATTGGCGGGAGCGCGGGCATAGCCATCGTAAGCACGATGGTGACTCGCAGCACGCAGCGGCGGCAGAACTATCTTTCCGCAAACATGCAGTCCGGGAATCCGAAATTCCGCGAAATGGTCCAGGGACTGGTGGCGATGCTGCGCGGCCAGGGCGTGAGCGCGGCGGACGCGACTCACCAGGCCTATGGGCGACTGGCAATGATGATGCAGCAACAGGCCTCGGCCCTGGCTTTCCGGGACGTGGTTTCGACGCTGGCTCTGGTGGTTGCGTGCCTGATTCCTCTGGCGTTCGTCATGAAGAAGCCGGCTGCGGTGGTGCGCGACGCCCCGCCGCCGCACTAGCTCCTTTCGCCCGACCCGGGGCCCGTACCGCCTGGTTCCCGCGTCAGGCCTTCGAGGACCGCACCGATTCCAGAGCGGCATTTCTTCCCGCGATGCAGCCTTGCACGATACATCGGGCCAGGCCGTGCAGGCTGAATCCGCCGGCGCTTTCGCCTCCGCAGTACAGCCCGGCGATGACATCGCCTGAAAAATCCATGACCTGGCACTTCGGGTTGATTCGAAGTCCTGCTCGTGTGTCGTGGATAACAGGCGTGGCCCAGGCGGCGTAGAACGGCGGCGTCTGGATCTTGTATTTTGGCTCAGGCTTACCGAAGTCCGCATCGTTGCCATCGCCCACAAAGGAGTTGTAGCGTGCGATGGTGCCCTCAAGAGCAGCGCCGGGCATCGGCTTGCGCTGATATTTGTTCACAATGGCGGCGGCCAATGCGGCGAGTGAGCTGGCTCGGAAGAAATATCCTTCGGCGGTATCCACCCAGGGCGGCTCGACCGTCCACGTTTCGCGTTTCACGCCGTCGGCGTCAAAAATCGCCCAGATGGGCCCGCCGCCGTTGACCGCATCTCCGGTGCCGGCAAGCGCTGCGTCGAGGAAATTCGCCGGCTGATACTTGATGCTGCCTGCGTTTAGGTAACTTCCCTGCGTGTAGGGCTGAAGCGAATTGTAATTGTTAGCCGTATACTGGCCCTGTGTCTCGTCGTAGAAGCGCAACCCGGCCTGATTTACGAGAATCAGATTCTGAAAATCCCGCACTTGAAGACCTCGCGCACGTGCAAGGTGGAACACGGGACTCCCGGGCTGCCATTCCAGGTTGTTATAGCCGTACTGGCAGCCGATCCGGCCGGCCTTCGCGAGGCGCAGGCCAAACTCTCCGACCTGATTGTAGGCGCCCCAGAGTGATGCCCCGATAGCGATGGCAGCCAGCTCGCCGCTGGCGTCCTGGGACGAATACGGCTCGCCGGCGACACCGTTATATTCTTCGGTAAGGCGCGGGTCGAAAATCCTCCGAAAATTAACGTTGCTGCTGGAGCCGCCTGTGGCCAGGATGACGCCCTTGCGTGCGCGAATATTCAGATTCCTGCCATCGTTCACCGCCCTAATTCCCAAGACTCGTCCCGCGGATTGCTCCTGGCGAACCAGGCTCGACATACGATGCTTCAGCAGGATCTGCACGCCAGCTTTGCGGGCCGCGGCCTCCAATGGCCGGATGAGACCGATGCCGGAGGATCCCGTCGTCGCAACCGCGGGGTCTGTCGGTCTGCCGGTTTGCATCTGCGGCCACGACATCGGAGCTGCATGGTGTTCGCGCGGAACGGAGTTTCCGACTGCGCTCCCGCCTGCCGCGTCGGGGGCCTTCTCGGCAATAATGACGCCGTGAGCGAGGAGCCATTCAAAGGTCGGCGCACTTTCGTCTGCGAAGGCCCGAATGATTTCCTTATCGTTGTAGCGGTAGTCGGGGAAGCCGTTGGGTTCGACTACGGACCAATCCGTGAGATCGCGGAACACCGTGTCGGGAGAATCCTCTATGCCGTACTTTTTCTGACGGCTCGTGCCGCCCCCCAGGGCGATATTGCCGCCGCTGATGATGGCGTGGCCACCGACGTCGAAGTTGGCGTCTATCAGAATCACGGACGCGCCGTGCTCAGCTGCCTCAACGGCCGCGGGCAGACCTGAGGCGCCGGCTCCGACGACCACGACGTCTGCGTCCGTATCCCAATTCCCTCGTGCCTCGGCTTTCGGGGCGGAAAGGCCGGTGAGCGCTGCTGCGCCGATGCCGGCCGCGGCCCTGCTGACAAAATTTCGGCGCGACAGTTTTCTCTGACCTGCTGGATCACGTTTCACACCCGCACCCCCGGACTGCGATTGCGATCAGGAATATACACCTGCAAAGTCCAGTTGGGAGGACTGAGCTGTTTGCCACCGCCGACGCGATTGCGGACCGGAATTGTGCTTCTGCGATGGAAGCGGTATCGGGGATAATGGGTGCCGCAGAATTTGTTCACAGCGAAAGGCGCGATTGCCGGAGGATTCATGGCGGAAGTCAACACACTGTTCTGGGACAACGGCGGCGTCATCCTGACCAATGGCTGGGACCGCGGGTCGCGACAGAAGGCGGTCGAGAAATTTCATCTCGACTGGGCGGATTTCGAAGATCGCCACGAGCTTTTGCTGAACGCGTTTGAATGCGGTAAAGCGACCCTGGACGAATACGTGAGGCGGACGGTTTTCTATCGCGAGCGGGAGTTCACACCAGACCAATTTAAGCAGTTTATGTTTGATCAGTCGCAGGCGATGCCCGAGGCGCTCGATTTCCTGAGGCAACTGGCAAAGACGCGGCGGCAGACGCATGCGGCGCTCAACAACGAGTCTCTCGAAATCAACGAGTACCGCATCCGGACGTTTTACCTGCGGGATTGCTTTGGCGCGTTTTTCAGCTCGTGCTATCTGGGAGTGCGGAAGCCGGACCGCGGGATCTACAGCCTGGCGCTCAAGATCACTCAGCGCGAACCCGGGGAATGCGTGTTGATCGATGATCGTGGGTTGAACCTGGAATGCGCCCGAGAGATGGGGATGCACACGATTCAGTTCACCGGTGTGACGCAGTTGCGCGGGGATTTGGCGAGATTGGGAGTGACGGCGGATGGCAGCTGAGCGCCAGGATCCAGAACCTTTTGCAAACAAACTTCTGGCCATGATGTGCCATGAATTTGGCGGCCATGCCGTGAAGTCGACAAAATAAGTCCGCCGAACCGTGAGCCGGCTCGCCGCCGACACCGAATGGCTACCGGCGCGTTACGATGAACATGGACACGCGAGTGCTTCCCGATCTCGATGCAGTGAGCCAGGCTGCGCTCGACGAGGTGCTGCGAGCGATGCGGGCTGCGCTCAAGGAAACAGGAAAATTCTCGATCGCGCTCGCAGGAGGGCATACTCCTGCGAAACTCTACGCGCTGTGGGCTGCCGCAAAAGGATCTACGCCGTGGAACCAGGTGCATCTTTTTTGGGGCGACGAGCGGTATGTGCCGCACACCGATCCGCTGAGCAATTACCGGATGGCCGAGCAAGCGCACCTGTTCGACGCAATCCCGTCCTCTAACGTGCACCGGATGCCTGGGCCGGAGGATTTCCCGACGCCCGCCAAAGCCGCCCGAGCTTACGAAGGTGAACTGCGGGGATTCTTCGGGCCGGCGCCGCCGGCATTTGACGTGGTCCTTCTGGGACTGGGAGTCGAAGGACACACCGCGTCTTTGTTTCCGGGGTCACCCGCGCTCAAGGAGCAGAAGTCGTGGGTGGCGGCAGTCCAGGCGCCGGCCACGCCTCCGCTGCGGCTGACGCTGACCCCTGTGGTGCTGAACCAGGCCCGAAACACGTTCTTTTTGGTCTGCGGCCAGGACAAACGCGAGATTTTGCGGGCGCTCGAAAGCGAGCTTCCTTCTGCGCCTAGCCAGTATCCGGCAGGTTTGATTCGACCCGAGGGCCGCGTCCTGTGGTTCCTTGATGAGGCTGCGGCAGGTTGAAAAAGCAGGGACTTGCGCGAAACTTCTCGACGGTGTGCTGCGTCTAACATGGTCAAGGGCTTCGCAGTACGCAGCGCCTCGGGGAAGCTGCCGATAAGGGGTCTGACGGTCCGGGCAAGGCGTCATTTGCTGACGCTATTCCCGCGCAGTCTTCACGAGACGGCGCCAGTGCGTCAGGCCGGTCTATAATTTGAATCGCACATTACGCAGCACAGGGACACGAACATCGATGAATCGCAATCCTAGCCACCGACCCATCCTGCTGTTCACGCTCGCGATGTTCGCTTTGCTGGCAGGCTGCACCACGAAAACAGTGCAGACTGCGCCGATGTTTGTGGCGCGCGTGGTTGTCGCCAAAGCGGTACAGAAAACCGTTCCCGTGGATCTGACGGCAATCGGATCGGCAGAGGCATTCACGAACGTATCGATCAAGGCGCAGGTGAACGCGGTCCTCAACGAAGTCCATGTAAAGGAAGGGCAGTTCGTCAAGAAGGGCGATCTTCTGTTCACTTTGGACGCGCGGCCATTCGAGGCGGCGCTGGCACAGGCCCAGGCGATGCTTGCGCGCGATAAGGCGCAGGCGGAGCTGAATCGTACCGAGGCGGACCGGTACTCGGCGCTCTACAAGGCGGGCGTGGCAGCCAAAGAGCAGCTCGACCAGATGCAGGCCAACGCGGACGCGCAGCAAGCCGCGGTCCGCGCCGACGAGGCCGCGGTGCAGTCCGCGCAACTGCAATTGGACTATTGCAAGATTTACGCGCCCACCGACGGACGCTTGGGCGCAATTCAGGTCTACCCTGGAAATATCGTAAAACAGAACGACGTGCCGGTCCTGATTGTCCTCAATCAGATCACGCCGATTTTCGTGGATTTCTCCGTACCGGAACAATACTTCGCGCCTGTTGAGAAGTTCATGGGAAAAGGCGCGCTGCGCGTGGAGGCGACTCCTTACGGAGACACCGTTGCGGAAACCGGCACTCTGACGTTTGTGGACAACACGGTAGACAATACAACCGGGACGATCAAACTCAAGGCGCGTTTCGAGAACACGGATCATCGATTGTGGCCCGGCCAGTTTTCAACCGTCCTGCTGCGCCTGGCACAGGACGAAGACGCGACCGTCGTTCCATCACAGGCCGTGCAGACCGGGACCCGCGGCGACTACATCTACGTCGTAAAATCGGATTCAACCGTTGAGCAGCGCCCCGTGAAGGTGGCGCGCACGGTCGGCCCAGACGCGGTGATCTCCAGCGGAATTCAACCGGGTGAAACGGTCGTAACCGATGGCCAGATGCGGCTGATCCCCGACATGAAGGTGGAGGTCGTCAGCACGCCCTCGGGCACCTGAGAATCCTTCGATGACGATCGCCGAACCATTCATTCGCCGACCCATCATGACCACGCTGGTCATGGCGGCAATTCTGCTGTTCGGCACCCTCGGCTACAGGTCGCTCGCCGTTAGCGACCTGCCCAACGTCGACTTCCCCACGATCCAGGTCTCTGCAAACCTGCCGGGCGCGAACCCGGATACCATGGCCGCCGCCGTGGCCACGCCGATGGAAAAGCAGTTCTCCACGATCGCGGGCATCGATTCGATGACCTCGACGAGCACGCTCGGGAGCACAAGTATCACGCTGCAATTCGATCTGAGCCGCAACATCGACGGCGCCGCGCAGGATGTGGAAGCTGCGATCTCGCGCGTAGCGGGACAGCTTCCGCCCAACATGCCAAGCCCTCCGACATTCCAGAAGGTGAATCCGGCGGACCAGCCCGTCTATTTCATGGCGCTCAGCTCGAGCACCCTGCCGCTGTACACGGTGGACCAGTACGCAGAGACGCTGCTCGGGCAACGAATCTCGATGGTGAAGGGTGTAGCGCAGGTGCAGGTTTTCGGAGCACAAAAGTATGCGGTCCGGATTCAACTGGATCCGCAGGCACTGGCAGCCCGGCAGATTGGAATCGACGAAGTAAATACCGCGGTGCAGAACGCGAACGTAAACCTGCCGACGGGCACGCTTTACGGCACGCACCAGGCGTTTGCGGTGCAGGCCAACGGCCAGCTCACCAGGGCCTCGCTCTACCGGCCGCTGATCGTCGCTTACCGGAACGGTTCGCCGGTTCGACTGGATGAGCTGGGAAACGTGATCGATAGCGTGCAGAGCGACAAGATTTCAAATTATTACAATGACGAGCACGCCGTGATTCTTGCCATTCAGCGCCAGCCGGGAACCAATACCGTTGAGGTTGTAAAAGGCGTCCGGCGGATCCTGCCGCAGTTCCAGGCCATCCTGCCGCCCTCGATCCTGATGACGGAAATTTACGACCGGTCTGCGCTGATTCAGGAGTCGGTGAACGACGTGAAGTCGACGCTGTTTTTGGCGATTTGCCTGGTCGTCCTGGTGATTTTCCTGTTCCTGCGCAATCTTTCGGCCACGGTCATCCCGAGCATCGCGCTGCCCATGTCGATTGCCGGCACCTTCGCGGTGATGTATCTGCTCGATTACACGGTGGACAACCTGTCGCTGATGGCGCTGACGCTGTCGGTGGGATTCGTGGTGGACGACGCGATCGTCATGCTGGAAAACATCGTGCGCCACATGGAGATGGGCGAAACCGCGATGGAGGCGGCGCTCAAAGGTTCCAAGGAAATCGGATTCACGATCGTTTCCATGACGCTCTCGCTTGCGGCCGTGTTTATCCCGGTGCTTTTCATGGGCGGTATCATCGGCCGGCTGCTGCACGAATTCTCCGTGGTCATCATGATGGCCGTGCTGGTGTCCGGGTTCGTCTCGCTGACCCTCACGCCGATGTTGTGCAGCCGGTTCATACAGCCGCAGCACAACCAAAAGCACAGCCGGATTTATATGGTTCTGGAGCGATTCTTCGAGCGGCTGCTCAGGCGATACGATGTCTCGCTGCAGTGGGCTCTGCGCCATCGCGCTTTCGTAATGGTGGTCGCCGGGATCCTTCTGCTCATCACCGCTTGGCAGTTCGTGGCGATCCCCAAGGGATTTCTTCCCGAGGTGGATGCCAACAATATGAACGGTTATACCCTGGGGGCACAGGGGATCTCCTTCGATGCGATGAAGGAAGATCAGCTGCAGCTCAATAAGATCCTGATGGCCGATCCAAACCGGAAAGGCTTCTTTTCGAGTCTTGGTACGGTGGGCGGGAGTAGCAATTCAGGTTTTATCTTCATGCATCTACTGCCACCGGAAGAGCGCCCGAAGGTTCCCAGCCAGACGATGCTGCGCCTGCAGCATCAGTATGCCCAGACGCCGGTGCTGGGGAGCGCGCTGCGCGCTTTGTCGCCTTTGTTCATGCATCACCCGGACATCAATGAGGTGATCCAGGAGCTGCGCACAAAATTGCAGGTCATTCCGGGCATCTCCGTGTATCTCAGGAATCCCCCCCCGATCCAGATCGGTGGGCAGGTTACCAACAGCCCGTATCAGGTGACGCTGCAGAGTCCCGACACCGAAGAGTTGTACCGCATAGCCACGGACTTCGAGCAGAAGATGGAGGCTCTGCCCGAGCTGCAGGATGTGACCAGTGATTTGCAGATCAGGAATCCGCAGGTCAACGTCAATATCGATCGGGACAAGGCATCTGCACTGGGAGTGACGGCAGCGCAAGTCGAGGACGCGCTCTACACGGCCTACGGGCAGCGGCAAGTCTCCACCATCTACGCGCCCAACGACGAATTCTGGGTGGTGATGGAGCTGGAAGACCAGTATCAAAAGGATCCAACGGCACTCTCTTTGCTCTATGTGCGCTCGAGCACGGGCACGCTGGTCCCACTGAATGCCGTGGCGAGTCTTGCAACGAGCCTTGGCCCGTTGAGCGTGAATCATCTTGGCCAGCTTCCGGCCGTGACGGTTTCGTTCAACCTGAAACCGGGCAAACAGATCGGCGAAGCCGTGACTGCGGTGAATGAACTGGGACGATCGCTGCCCGCCTCGATCACGATGCAATTCCAGGGCAACGCGCAGGCATTTGAGTCGTCGTTGAGCGGGCTTGGAATTCTGCTGCTGATTGCGATCCTGGTGATCTACCTGGTGCTCGGAATTCTCTACGAGAGCTTCATTCATCCGCTCACGATTCTCTCTGGCTTGCCTTCGGCTGCGTTTGGGGCGCTGCTGTCGTTGCAGGTTTTCGGCTTCGGCCTGGATCTCTATGGCTTCGTCGGTGTGATCATGCTGATCGGGATCGTGAAGAAGAACGCCATTATGATGGTGGACTTCGCGATTGCGCGGGAGCGTGAAGGGAACACAACCGCTGCCGAGGCTGTCTACCAGGGCTGCCTGGTGCGCTTCCGGCCGATCATGATGACGACAATGGCCGCTTTGATGGGAACTCTGCCCATCGCTTTAGGCACGGGCTCGGGAGCGAATTCCAGAAGGGCACTGGGTGTTGCGGTTTGCGGCGGTTTGATTTTCTCGCAGCTCGTCACGCTGTACCTCACTCCCGTGTTTTACACGTACATGGATACATTCCAGAGCTGGCTCGAGCGCCGCTTTGGAAGGATCGCGGGAATCAGGAAGCCACACCTGGCCGATGGCCCTGCCTCGGCGGACTGATCTTCGGGCCCCATCGTCTGATTTCGATGCTGTCACTTTCGCTTGTACCTCCGGCCAGTGAAAAACCCTGTCTCTGCGTACCATTGACCGTTTGAAGCGCACTCCCTAGCATGCTTTTGTAGGGATGAACGCGACTTCCCGTAGAAGGGAGTTGCGAACTCCGGTGTTTCGCTGGATTCCTCAGGAGACTTATTCAGGATGCTCTTCACGCAAGACCTGCCCAGGGATATACGCATGAGAAGCAAGCGCCGTGGACCTCGCATGAATTCAAGGGTACCTGTCACCATTGAATGGAAGGGCAACGGCGGACCCCTGCGTTTTGAAGCCGGCTTCACGCGCGTGGTGAACAACTATGGCTGCTTGTTGGTGAGCCCGCGGGAGATCGGCGTTCGGGAACGAGTGCGGGTGACGAATCTTGCGACCAGAGAGACTGCGAATGGCGTGGTGGTCTGGAAGGGAACCCAGCGATCCGACGGATGGGACCTGGGAGTAGAGCTTCTCACAGCCGATCTCAACTTCTGGGGGGTGGAACTTTGAAAATAACGACCCTGAACGTTACGGTAAGAAGGCCATCCGCGGCAAAGGTGAAGCAAACTGCGATTCCCGCCGCTGTGATTGCGCGACCTACAGCATCGGTGGCGCCAGCGGTTGTGAAAGCGCCGTTAGCGAGTCAGGAGCGCCGGCGCGGCCAGCGTGTGCTTCTGCGCATTCGTGCCAACATTCACGTGGCATTGCAGGGGAAGCCGACCACGCTTGATGCCGCGACGCTGAGCGTGACTCCCCAGGGTGCCGTTGTGGTCATGAAACAGAACCTTCCGGCCGAGACGCGCCTGGTGCTCGAGCATGGCGGCACGAAGCAGTGCGTGGGTTGCAAGGTAGCCCGTCCGACGCGCGAGACCGCGGAAGGATTCCACATCCCGCTCGAATTCGATTCTCCGGCGCCTGGTTTCTGGAAGATCAATTTTCCGCCGTCGGATTGGCGTCCCGATGGAGAGTAGGAGATAGCGACTTCGCTCCCGGCGGACATTAAGATAGTTGACCGGGCTCAGGAGCCGGTGACATCCTCGTTGTACCCCTTCAGGTAGCACCCCGCATTCCAGACGCAACGGTCCGCAGGAGGATATCATGTCAGGCAGAGAACGCCGTGCCTCGCCCCGAAGGGATTGTGTGGTTCCGCTCCGCTTTCGCGTGGTTAACAACGGTTACAAGGCTCAAGCGGAGGACATTGCCTCCAGCTACGGGCTGCGGAAATCCAAGGATCTGGCCTACGCCGCCATGCTGGAAGGCGAAGCTCTCAACATCTCCGAGCGCGGAGTCTACTTCACTTCGCGCGTCAAACTACACGTGGGCGAGCCGCTGGAAATGTACTTCACGCTGCCCCGGGAACTGACGGGGCGAGGTCCGGAGCTGGTGCGCTGCAGCGCGCGAGTGGTTCACGTGGACCAGGAGACCGATGGGTGTGGCGCTCGAGGTTTCGGTGCGACCGTGGAGCGCTTCGAGCCGGTGGCGACGGCGCGCAACTGGGCCAACTGACGGCCTTCCGCCGCGAGGGATTATTTGCTTCCGACGGCGTGCGGCTGCACGGTAAACGTGGTTTTCGACGTAGCCGTGTTATTGAAATCGTCGGCAACCTGCACGGCGAGCGTATGCTCGCCAGCAGGAAGTCCAGGAAGCTCCAGGTAGTAGCTCTCCTTGGGCGCGTCCGAGAGCCCTCCGGTTGGAAAGATCAGCTGCCAGTCGCCCGCATCAACACTGTATTCGGCGCGCGCGATCGCACTCGATGCGGCGACGGCGTCAAACGACGCTTTCGTATTCAGCAGGCCAGAGCCGGCGCGCAGGTTTTCAATTCGAGGCGGGGTATTGCCCACCATCCAGCGATCGCTTTCCCGCGCCCCCCAGAGCGATTGATCGGCGGGATTTGACGGGGAATCCGATGCGACAATCTTCAAATAATAGGCGCCGTCCGGCATGGATGCCGTGTCCCAGGAATAGGAATGCTGCGTCAGCTTGTCCTTCAGGACGCGCCAGTCTTGCTCGGCCTCGCCGCGAAAATAGATCGTGAACGTGAGATCGTCGTCGTTGTCATCGTGTGCGCTCCAGAGCACGCTCTGATAGCCTCTCTGCTGGAATCCTTGGGGAGCCGGCTCGAGCTTGGAGTTTCCGGCGGCATCGCCGCTCTGCATTTGCACCAACGGATTGGTGCCCGAAGTGCGCGGATACCTCAGCTGCGCGGGTGCGGCACTGCCCGGGCCCGTCGGCTGCACGGGGAATCCCGCGGTGCGAATTCCGGGATCCTCCAGAACAATATCGTCAATGACCGGCGCCACGTTTTTTGGCTCGTACGCCAGGCTGACCCAGGAAATGCTTGGCGGCTGTCCTTGGTTCGTGTCGAGGAACACCGCTTTCCATTGCACGAATCGCGAAGGCGGGCAGGTGACTGCCTCGCCGGCGGAATCCTTGTATGGGCCCGTCCAGGGACTCCAGTTGTCTTCCGGAGTCGAGGTGTTGCCGGAGCGAACGTAAAATGCCACTTTCCCCTGCGCCGCGCCGTTGTCTCCCCACCATGTCAGCCGGCCCCAGCGTGAAAAAATCTTGGCGTCGAAAGCCTCGGATTCAAAGCTTCCGTTCGGCTCTGAACCCGGGCCAAGGGAAAAGATTTTTCCGGGGTTGGCGGTGGCGACAAAAACTTTGCCGGCAGGTCCAGCAACCAGGCTCGTCACTTGCTCCGACGCGGTGTTCGCGACGCTGGAGTACAGGTCGCCGCCTTCGAGCTCGATGAGCGTTCCGTTGTCGCCCGTTCCGAGTAGAAGCTTTCCGGTGGGAGAAAGTCCCATGGCGAGGACCAGATCGTCGCGTGATGTCCACAGCGTCTGCGGAAACCCGTCGGGCGCGATTTTGACGACTTCCGCGCCTCCTGCGGTCGCGACGCTGGGGAACGGGAACAGAACGGCGGATTGCGTCGGACCGGGCTGCGCTTGCGCGACGATGGTACCTGTCCCGGTGACGGTTGTAGTCGTAGTGGTCGTCTGAGGTGCGAGAGGGGGCGGTATCCGCGGCGCTCCCTGGGAGCGTGATTTATCTCCGATGGAAGCGGCATAGATATTGCCGTCCGCGTCGGTGACCAGGGAAGTCACTTCTGCCTTATTTGTCTCGTAGACAACGAACGAGGAGCCCGCTTCCGGTGCTGCCTTCGGGCTTTTCCGCGTGATTTCCACACGCACGATGAGTCCATCGGGCTCAGTGCCGATCAAAAGATTGCCCTTGGAATCAAACGCAAGCGATCGCGCGTGGCGCTCGCGGCTCCGATAGAAGACCTGGCCCTTACCATCTGGAGTGACGACGAAAACCTCACCGGTGTCTCCGGTGGCCACATACAGCGCGCCCTGCGCATCGACGGCCAGCGCCCAGATATATTTTGTCTTGGGCTCGAAAAACACGCTTTTATTACCGTCCGGAGTCACCTTATAGATTTTCCCGTCCGGCGAGGTTGCGACGTAAAGATTGTCCACGGCGTCAAACGCAATGGCTTGCGCGGCAAGCTCAGTCGACTCGAACATCGTCGAGGGCTTGCCGGCATCGTCAAATCGCAGGACCTTGGCGTCGGAGCCTCCCGCCGCGTAGAGCTGGCCATGCGAGTTCAAACGCAGCGCCCACACATAGGCGAGATTCAGGTCCGCGAAGGAATCGAATTTCAAAGCCGGCCGAAGCTTTCCATCACTTCGTACCGCCACTCCCTTGGCCGTGCCTTTCTGGAATTCGGAAAAATCGGTCTGGCGCCAATAGCGCGTGTGCTCGGCGAGGGCAGACAGCGGCAACAGGATCGCGACGGCCAGCAAGCAGACAAGATTCTTTCGCCGGAATATCAACGGAAAGCTCCTTATGGGGCGGGGGCTCACTTCACCGTGATCGTCAGCATGCGCTGGCCCGCGATTACCTGATGCATCTCGACTGACCATTCCCCAGCGGTGGACTGTAGAAGCAGCCTCGCGTTCCCGGGATTCTGACGCTGGTCGATAACGCTGATTGCCGAGACTGGCACGTTCGGCATTTCCTTGTCCTCGACGAGCATCGTGGGAGTCGATTGAAGCAGGGTGGCGTACAGGCGGTCGTTGTGGCGCTCGCGATTGGTGAGCTGGATCAGTTCTTCCAGACCGGGAAGTTGTCCCTGCGAGGTGGCTGCCAGAGATTGCACGTTGCGATTCAGAAAGTCGGCGCCGCTGACGACAAGTTGAAGCGCGCCGCGCGTAGTTTGCGCGGGAATGGTGACCGGTATCTCCTGGATGAAGGGCGCGCCGCGGTAGGGCCGCAGCAGCACTTTGACCGCGACGGAATCTCCGGGCCGTACTTCGCTGCGCTCGACCCATGCGTTGTCAATGGTGGCCCAGCGATGCTCGGTGAGCGCCTTCACGTGCAGGTCAATCCGCTCGATCTTCGGCATCTCGTACGGATTTGAATAGATTCGCGCAAAGTCGGCCATGACTTCGGTTGCAACGTAGAACGCCACGGGCGTGGTCTGATCGTTTGGTGCAAACAGATCTTCCAGCTGCACCGGTGTGTGCCCCTTCAGGTCGATGGTGCCGTCCATTTGCAGGGTGGCGCCCTCTCCGTAGGCCGGGCTGCCGACAATTCCGTTGTAAGCCGCCGTGGCCACCAGCGTGGGAGTCAATTGCGGGCTCTCAATCACTTCGAAGTGATATTTCTTTTGCTCCGTAGCCGTATCGAGCGTCACGTCGAGCGGAATCATTGGGGGACCCGGGCCGAGGGTGCCCATCACGGCCGTCTGGCGGTCCTGCGTGAGCGTTCCAATTGTGGCGCCGGTGCTGATAATTTTGGTTGAAGCAGCGGCAGAAGCCAGTGTCATGATCACGTGGGCTCTGGAGAGCGGCATCTGAACAGTGCCAAAACCAAATAGCGGATGGCCGCAAGCCAGTATCTGGTTTCCTACCACGGTCGTAACCGTGCAGCCCGAGCTGATCGAAAGATCTCCCTCCACCAAATCAATCCCCACCATATCGCCAGGCTCAAGCTTGGCATCGTCAGGGGAGGGCGCCGCGCTGCCGCCGGCCATCGTCGTCATGCCCCAGGACGCAAAGTCCTTGCCGAACCGCGCAAGCGTTTCCGGATATAGCCCGGAAGTGACCAGAGGAGTTTCAATCGGCACCAGGAACCGGCCGGAAACGGTCGATGTGTCCATCGCGAATTCGTCGGGCAGAGCAACGCGCGCCGAATTCCCAGCGCTGGCAGGCGAAGTGGGTGCGGGACCCTGCTCGATTTCCTGCATGTCGGCTATCGGTGTCACGCCGCCGATCGCTTCTTTCGTAAAATTTCCCAGTTTCAGCGAGAGCGCTCCCGCCAGTTTGCCCTCGAAATAGACGGGGCTGCCGCTCATCCCCGCGACAACTCCTGTCTGATGCACTTTGTCCCCAAGCAGACGCACCAGAATGATATCCAGCTTCGGACCGACGGCATTGTGCAGCACGCCAATGACTTCGAGATCGACCTTTTCAACCTGATCGCCCTCGAAAATCGTGTAAACCACGCCCTTCAGACCAGGCTTCACATCACTCAGGGGAAAAGTCGCAGGTTCGTCGGTGGCGCGGGCGGTCCCCGATCCGACGATCAGGTACACCACTAGGATTGCGAGACACAGTTTGCGCAGGGGCTGAGCCATCAGACAACCATGATACCTGCCGGGAAAGCAGGAGGCAAACATCTCGCCGGCCGATCGGGTATCGAGCGGCTCCGGATGGGTCATTTGCCGAGCGGCACTTCGAAAAACATGAGCGCTTTGTTCGATGGGATGGTTGCGACGTCGGGCACATACAGGCTGGCTTTTGCTGCGAGCGAAAGGTCGCCGTTCAGATCGAAAAATACGAAGCCGTGAATCGTTGCCATTGGTGGAACCACGTCTGCATCGAGCGCGAGCGGTCCCAAGGTTTCCAGCATCTTATCGGTCTTCTTGTCCGACATGGATCCGATCCCGACCGGGAAGCGGCGCGATTGAGGTCCCGGCGGCCCGTTGGGATGGGCCACTGCTGCCGCCACTTCCTTGGTGGGGACGGCATCCACATCCTGATGTTTGCCGCTGGAAAACTGCACGGAAAGCTGGATTGTGCTCACGTCGAGACGCATCGCCTGCGTAGTTTCGTTGTGGAGAAAAACCTCGACGGGCAGGATTCCGACCGTCAGCGGATTCGCCTTGCCGAACTTTTCCTTGGCGCGATCGGTGTCCGTATACGAATTGACCGACACCGTCAGACCTTCGTGCCTGTCCGCGGGCAGCGAGGCGGCGGGTTGGCTCGCTGGAGGGTCGTTCTTTCCCGCAGATGAGTTCGCCTGCGCCGATGCGCCAGCGCATACCAGCAACGCTGCCGCTGGGACCAATAAGAATCCGATCCAAGTGCGCATCATGATCTGTCTGTCGGATGCCTCGGGACCACCACAAGTTGTGCGTCCATCGCCGTCACTATAGCGCGAATTTGAGACCCGGGAATGCACACTGCGGGTAAGGTCGTGGCTCGCTTTGAAGACTCCGATCGCGGTCCCGGGCGATTGGCCTACAAGCGGGCCAACCTAACCTGGATTCGCATGATCTTCCCCGGTCTATATTTTCCTTGACACTTTGTTGCCTGCGTGCAAACTTGCCCCTCATTGCAGTCCTCTCGATTAGGAGGAGATCATCTCATGGCGAGCCGAAGAGAATTTCTTCAGATTGGTGTTGCAGCTCTGGCGCTGCCGATTTCTGCGCGGGCCGGATTGACGCCGGCAGTTCCAGGCCCTGCAAACCAATCCGTGCCAACGCCGCTATACAAGGTCGTATTCGACCAGAGGTTTCTGTCCAGCCGCGCCTTTGCCGGCGAAGTGAAAAGGCTGGGCGCTCCGGTGTTCGGAATTAAGGGGGACATCACCGATCTGTGGTTTCACGATCTGGATGCCCGCTGGAAGAGAGAGCCAATTGGGATCGCCGGTCTGACCGAACACGGGCCACTGTTCTGCCTTGAGAGGCTGGCCTGGGATCACGGCATGCGCGTGGTGTATCGCGCCGATCATACCTACCGGTCCGACGGCTACATGGAGCACGAGCTGACCGGCTCTGAGCAAATGTTGCGCGAGGCCGTAGACCTAAGCTCGAGCGGAGCGAACTGGAGCAGCCGGATGGCAGGTTTGCTCACGCGTTGCCCGGCAAACCCGGCGCGGGCGTCCAAGATGACCGTGGTCACACCGACAGCGAGGCCGGCGGACGATCCAAGACACCTGGTTTCCTGGGTGATTGCGCCGGTCGGCGCCGCGCGAAAATTCTCGCGCTCGTAAATTGGCTAGGAGTGTGTGATGCGGCTTCCCCCGGGCGTGAGCAGCGCGGACTTTTCCGAAGCGATCAAGCAATTTCAGGATGCCGTCGGTCCAGAGTGGGTCTTCACCTCCGATGAGGACGTGGATCTTTATCGCGATTCGTATTCTCCTTTCTGGCACGAACAAGAAGAACCAATTCCCTCGGCTGCAGTGGCCCCGGACGGGGTCGAGCAAGTGCAGGCGGTCGTCAAGATCGCCAATCGGTACAAG
>DATBXX010000018.1:0-11949 GCA_036514055.1 Candidatus Acidiferrales bacterium | reverse complement strand
GTAACCACAAACAGAACGTTGTGAGCCGCTCCGTTTACCGTGAGGCTTCCCATGTAAAGCGGCTCGGCGTCGACCGGTCCGTCGACCGCAGCCGACCCCAGCAGTCCGAAACTTGTGGAGTCCACATTGGAAGTGGTCAGGGCGGTTTCATCCAGATTCTGGCCCGTCCGACCGATGTCATTGTGATAGGTCAAAACCCTGACATTGCTCAGCGTGATCGGAACGCCTCCGCCCCCACCCCCGCCGGAGGTCGAGCCACCCCCGCTTCCGCCTCCGCAGCCGGCGAGCACGACAATTGCGATCACCCAGACGACGAGTCCTGCCCTAAATTTCAATTGTCGCTCCTGTGCAAAATGCGTGCCGGCAATCGCCTCCGAACACCTCAACCAATTGTACCCGCGCTCTGGCACAAACTTACCTGTCCCTGGGTGTAGGCGCAGGACAGTTGCCCGCCCACGGGCACCTCTGGTCGGCCGGTCGATCATTGCCGAAGCAATTGGATGCCGGATGTGCGGACGAAGGCACATCGATCAGCCTGTCCCGGCCGTGACCGGCTCTTTGCGACCCAGAACATCGGCGGAGGGACGGCCGCGGCGGCCCGTCAGCCAGGTTCCCAGTCTCCACGCCAGCAGGATCCCTACCAGGAACCCGTAGAACAGCGGTTTGCGGACGTCGGATTTGACCAGCCAGTAGTAGTGAATTACGCCGAGCACAGCGGTGACATAAATCAGGCGATGCAACATTTGCCAGCGCTTTCCTCCGAGGCGGCGGATCCAGCCGGCCGTAGATGTGGCCGCCAGCGGAACCAGCAGCACAAATCCGGTAAAGCCAACGGTAATGAACCGCCGCTTCTCCACATCTTTCCACATTTCGGACCAGACGAAATGCTTGTCGAGCCAAATCCAGGTTGTGAAGTGGAGGCACACATAGAAAAATGCGAACAATCCAAGCATTCTGCGGAAGCGGATCAGTTCAGGCAAGTGCAGCAACTTCCGAAGCGGTGTGATCGCAAGCGTCGCGACAAGAAATCGCAGAGTCCAATCGCCGGTCGCGTGCGTGATGAATGCGATGGGATCGGCGCTCAGATCGTCACTAAACCCTCGCCATACCAGGATCCCAACCGGCACCAAGCAAGCCGCAAACACAGCGACTTTGGTCCATTTGTTTAAAAGGATCGAATGCAACGTCGGTCTCCGGTCAGAAGTTCTTGCGCAGGTCCATCCCGGCGTAAAGGCCCGCAACCTGATCGCCATAGCCGTTAAACATCAGCGTGGGAATCTTCCGTGTAAACAGCCCAAGCCCCGGCCCGAGCCTGCGCTCAGACGCCTGGCTCCATCGCGGATGGTCCACGTTGGGGTTTACGTTGGAATAGAAACCGTATTCGGTCCCGCCGCCGTACATGTTCCAGGTCGTCTGCGGCTGGCTCTTTACGAATCGAATCTTTACCAGCGACTTGATGCTCTTGAAGCCGTATTTCCACGGAATCACCATGCGTACCGGAGCGCCGTCCTGATTCGGAAGCGTCTCGCCATACATTCCCACGCAGAGAAGCGTCAGCGGATTCATGGCTTCGTCAAGGCGCAATCCTTCCACGTACGGCAGCTCGATGCCGGCCTCGCCTCCCAGCGGCATCTGCCGGGGATCGTAGTAGGTTTCAAAAGCGACGAATCTGGCGGCCGCCGTCGGCTCGACAAGCTTTGCGATCGCGCTGAATGAATACCCGATCCACGGCACTACGATCGACCAGGCCTCGACACAGCGATGCCGGTAGATGCGCTCCTCAAGCGGCGCGAGCTTCAGGATTTCGTCCATTGTGAACTTCCGGGGCCTGGCAACTTCGCCTTCGACCGAAACGGTCCAGGGAGAAGTGACGAAATTCCTGGCGTTCTTCGAAGGGTCGTCCTTGTCGACCCCGAATTCATAATAGTTGTTGTAAGTGGTCACCTTTTCGATGGGCGTTTCCGGCTCCGTGGTGCTGCCAGGCCACTTGGCAACCCCATTCAATTTGACCGGGACCGAACCTGTCGCCGCTCCCGCCACCCATCCGGGAAGTTTCTTATAGGCTTCGACGGCAGCGCCCGTCGCCAGCAGTCCCAGCAGGAAGTTCCGGCGCCCCATATAGAGGCTCTTGGGCGTAACGTCCTTATAGGTCAAATCCGGCTGGCGTTTGATGAGCATTCCGGTCCCTTCGTCCCTCTTCAATAATACTACGCTCAGAACGGGCAAACGGATGGCGGAAGCGTTCGAAAACCCTGGGATGTTTCAGGTGTATTCGGACTCAGCTGGTGGTCAACTCAGCGAGCAAGGCGGTTCGAACGCGCTCCCGATGGGCTGCAGACAGCTTTTTCCCGCCCGAGGTTACATAAAAAGCGTCGATCGCGGTCTGCCCCTCGGTTTCAATCAGCGCGATTTCAATATTGCAATTCTGGCGGGACAGCTGGGAGCTGACCCGGTACAGAAGGCCAGGCTGGTCCTGCGCAATCACTTCGATCAGCGTGCTGTGCGCGGAGCAGACATCATCCATATCGACCTTTGTGACTACCTTGACCTTTGGCGCCGCGTTTTTCTCGGACCGCAAACGGTCGCGAAGCATCCGCTCGAGGTCGGCCTTGTCCATGACCACATCATGGATGCTCGTCTTGAAGCGCTCCCATTCCGGAAGGTTCAACTCGAGGGTCTGAAACCGGTCGGTGAAGAAGAAATTATCCACCACAACTCCGGCCTGGTTTGAGAACGCCGCAGCCTTGACGATGTTCATGCCCCAGGCGGCCAGGGCGCCCGCCATTCTCGCAAACAGGAACGGACGATCCAGCGTCACGACGGTCAATTCATACCAGTGCCGCCCTCGCGTCAGCTCGACCTGAACAGGATCAGTGTCCAGGCGGCCAGCCATATCCAGGTGGCGAATCACGTCGCTTGCGGCTTGTGTACGGAGATAGCGCTTCGGCAAGCCATCGAGAAAACTGTCGAGCTTCTGTCCTGCAGCCGGCGTGAGCGTGCGGAGGTGGGTCATCACCTCGTCATCCTCATCGCCGTGCAGGCGCTCGTCCACGCTGCGCATCAGGTAATTTGCGGCGCCGATGTACAGCTGCCACAGATTTTCAGCCTTCCATGGCGTAAGAGCCTCCGGGTTCACCGCTTTGATATCCGCGTAGGTGAGCAGGCAGAGCATCTTCAGGCGTTCCGGCGTGCCCATTTTTTCTGCGATTTGACGGATTGCCTCGGGGTCGAAGATGTCCCGACGCAATGCCGAGCCCATTTCAAGATGATGGGCGATCAGGAACAAGACCGTTTCGCGGTCGGGCGGATCCAGATCGAGTCGGGCCATGGACACCTCTGCGACTTCCAGGCCGCCCACGATATGGTTGTCGGGCTTGGTGCCTTTGCCGGTATCGTGCAGCAGCAGCGCGAGATAAAGCAGGTCCGGCTGTTCGAGTTCATCGAGAAGTTCGGAATAGCCCTGGTCCCACTTGGATTGAGATTTCCGCAGGGCGTGCAGATTTTCAATGGCAACGAAGGTATGTTCGTCCACCGTAAAGCGGTGGGAATAGTCGCGGATGACGAGCGAATCAATGGCCTGAAATTCCGGCAATAGCGGTGTAAGCAGACGCAGAGAGTGCATCGTGCGCAGCGCCTCCGCCGCGTGGGGAGCGACCAAGATCTCCTGCAAGTAATGCCACAGCTGGGCGCCTTTTGGGGGTGCGGCGGCCAGCGCCGGCTGAAGTTCCTCGATCTGGTGCTCGGCGGATGAACTGAGGCTCAGCCCGTGGCGCGCCATGAAGCGAAACATGCGCAACGGCAGCTCGGAATCGGTCGGTGCCTCCTGGCGCTGCAGGAATATGCGGCCGTCCACGACCGCGAACTCTGCGTTGGAAAGACGCGACCGCAGATTCTGAAACTGGCGGTAGAGGGACGGACGCGCCGCGGGAAACTCTTCGAGCAGTTGCAAGCCGACGCGGTGGATCAGCCGCGCATGGCCGAAGTAGATTCGCATCCAATCAGACGCGGTAAGCAATCCCGCGGCCGGCGCGCCGATCTTCTCGGCAGCCGCCTGGTCCTGCGCGAGCCAGGCGAGGGTATTGTCGTCGCGTCCGTGCCGAAAATGAAGGAAGCACCGCACAGACATCAGAAAATCCAGAGCGGCGTCGAATCTTTCACTCAGCCAGGGAGGGAGCAACTTGGCTTCATCGGGCCAGGATCCCTGTTCTTCCATTGCGGCGATCAGGGCGAGCCAGTGCGCGAGGTTGTAATCACGCAACCCGCCAGGACCGTCCTTCACATTGGGCTCGAGGTGAAAGACGGTGTTTCCGAACTTGTTGTAGCGACTGTGCGTCAGGTCCGTGAGGCGCTGGACGATCGATCGTGACTCGCGCGCCACGAGCCTGGGGATCAGCTGGTCGTGCAGCCGGTCGAAAAGACTCCTGTCGCCCGCAAGATAGCGGCAATCGAGGAGTGAGATGGCGAATTCAACATTGTTCGGATCGAATTTCTCGCATTCGGCCAGTGTCCGGGTGGCAGGGCTCAGCTTCAACCGCAGATCCCAGACCTGCTGCGAGAAACCGGCGATGCGTTCCTTCAGATCCCGCTCGCCTCCGCCGCCCGCATGCAGAAACAGAATGTCGATGTCTGAGTACGGAAACAGCCAGCGCCGGCCGAATCCTCCCAGTGCAACCAACGTAAGATTCTGAGGGTCGGCTACGTCAGGCGAAACCAGCTGCTGCCAAAGCCGCCGTGCGATCAAGTCTACTAGCGCCGTTCGCCCGTGTACCGCCGCGCGACCATCGCTGTCGGCGGAGAATTTCTTGCGAATGCGCGCCGATTCATCGGCATAGAATTCACGCAGACCGCCTTCGGGTGCGAGTTCGGTGGACATAGGTGTGTGACGGGACTTTCAGCCGGCGCCGGACGTCGCCCGGTCAACCGCGCAAATTGGCCGCGCCCTAGCCCGGACCCTGAATTCTCCGGTTGCCTGCTACAGCGCGCTGTCTCCGCGCTCGTCGTTGCGAATCCGAATGGCGTCGTCAACTTTGGAAAGGAAAATCTTGCCGTCACCGATTTTCCCCGTTCGCGCCGCAGTCACGATTGTCTGGACTGCTTTTTCCACCAGGTCATCAGCCAGGACCAATTCGATCTTGATCTTGGGGATCAGATCGACGGTGTATTCCCGGCCGCGGTAGAACTCCGTGTGGCCTTTCTGGCGGCCATGGCCGCGAGCCTCGAGAACCGTCATGCCCTCCACACCAATCTCGTGAAGAGCATCCTTGACCGGATCGAGCTTCGAGGTTTGAATCACCGCTTCCACTTTTGTCATCGTTTTTCGTCTCGACTCTCTGGTCTTGCGTCCTGGGACCCGATCAGGCTCTGCCGAGAGAAGCTTCTTGCGGAAGGTGCGCTTCCGACAAAAGCCTCTGTCAGCACTCTAACTGCCTGCCTTGCCGTGCGGTAGTCCATATTTTCGATGCGCTGGATTGCCGATGTTTATGGTCTTTCCAGTTGTCCGTCGCGCATTATACACACATCCCCGGTTGAGCTTCTGCATGTAGCACCTGTCTATAAGCCGGACGGCTTTTCGGGGAATTACTGAGCCCGATCTCCCCGACAGACCGAGCCGGCAGGAATATTCGCCTGCGTTCCATGGTCCTGAGTCGGTCGGGTCCGAGCGAACCTCGACCGCAACTTTCCGCTCCACCCTGTGTTTCATCGTTCGTACGGTCTCCACAACAGCTCTCGGAGGCGAACAGCTATCATTCGCACCAACTTACTGGGAGGAACTTCATCATGAAGACACGCAATCTTATTCTAAGCGCAGCGGCGGTAATCGTTCTGTGCGTGCCGGCTGCGTTTGCTCAGCAGTCCGGTACCGGCCCGACGGCACCACCCGCGGACACGCCGGCAACGATCGCGCAACGCAAGGACAACCAGCAGGACCGCATCGCGCAAGGGATCGACAGCGGCCAGCTCACCGCCGGTGAGACAAAGAATCTGGAAACCAAGGAAGCCGGCATCAACCATGAAGAGCATACGATGCGCTCGGACGACGACGGCCATCTGACTGCCGCCGACCGCTCCACGCTGAACAACCAGCAGAACCACTTGTCGAATCAGATTTACGACGATAAGCACAACGCGAACACAGCTCACTACGGCAACGGTGAAATTGGCCAGCGCCGCCAAGACCAGCAGGACCGCATCGCACAGGGAGTCAAAAGCGGCCAGCTGACTGCCGGTGAAACGTCACGGCTTGAAAACCAGCAGCAGGGCATCAACCGCGAAGTAAGCGCAGACAAGCAGGCAAACGGTGGCAAACTCACGGGCGCGGACAGGAGAGCAATCAACCAGAGCCAGAACCGCGCTTCGCGGAATATCTACAGAGACAAACACAACGGCGCACGAAGGTAGGCGGTGTCGTAGCGATACAAGCCGCTGCCAGGCGATCCAGGGGCCCCGGTGGTCACACCAGGGCCCTTCCTTCTTATTGTCCGTGTTCATCCGGTGGCTTTTCGAATCACTCCCAATCCGAGCGCAAGATCCACGGCAAACCCGACCTTTCCTGCTTGCGTCCGTCGCCACTGGGTCGATGCCAGCGATAACAGGTGGCTCCGGTTCGGCCGGGCTCCTCCCGGTCGAGTGGAAGCTCAAGTGCGCAAGGCAACATCGGAGCGGACCCGTGCGTAGTAACATAGAGAGCCGAATAATGACCACAAACTCCCCGATACCAGGCCCACCCGCCATCCGCCTTGAGCAGGTTACGCGACACTACCAGATGGGCGAAACGTTGGTGCGGGCGGCCGACAATGTGACGCTGCGCATCGGCGCAGCGGAGTTTGTCGCCTTGCTGGGAAGTTCCGGGTCGGGCAAATCAACGCTGCTGAACCTGATGGCAGGACTGGACCGGCCGACGTCGGGGTCGATCTTCGCTCACGAACACAATCTTGCCGAGATGAATTCCGAGGAACTCGCCAGGCACCGCAGCCAAACAATCGGTATTGTTTTTCAGGCCTTCAATCTGCTTCCGAGGATGACTCTGGAAGAAAACGTCGAACTCCCGCTGCGCCTTGCCGAGGTTGAACGCAGCGAGCGCACCGGCCGCGTCCGCGAAGCGCTCAGCCGGGTCCGGCTGAGCGCGCGGCTGACCCATCGCCCGAGCGAACTCTCGGGCGGTGAATAGCAGCGCGCCGCGCTTGCTCGTGCGCTGGTGAACAGGCCCACGATTTTGCTGGCGGACGAGCCGACCGGGAACCTCGACAGTGCGACGGGCGATGAAATCATGCTGCTGCTGCGCGAAATCAACGAGACCCTGGGGATGACCATCGTGATGGTAACGCATGAACAATTGCGCGCCGAGCGGTTTGCGCATCGATTGATTCTGATGGGCGACGGGAAAGTTGTGAGCGACGGAGCTGCGTCATGATGGGTCGCGACCTTGCCGAGCTGGCTGCGCGCAACCTCCGCGAGGCGGCGCTGCGCAATTCACTCACGACGCTCGGAATCGCCGTCGGCGTGGCGTCGCTGGTCGCCATGCTGTCTCTCGGAGTCGGGCTCCAGAACCTGGCCACCGATCGGCTGTCTCGCACCGGCCTGTTCGATGCGATTTTCGTGACGGCCAAGCCGAACACCCCAACTCTCCGTCGCATGGAAAGTCCCAGTCCCGCGCCGCTCGCGCCTGTTCGGCCCCTTGACGAAGACGGACGCCATCAGCTCGAGGCGCTTCCCAATGTCATCGCCGTCTATCCCGAAATCCGATTCCCCACCGAAATTCACTACGCCGGCAATCCGTACGCGACCATTGTCGCCGGCGTCGCGCCTTCGGACAGAAACGACGGCGCGTTTGATCAAATGAAGGGTTCGTTCTTTTCCGGACCTTCGGCCGACGAAGCAATCCTGCAAGTGGAGCTCGCGCGTCAGCTTGCCACTCCGCCCGAGGCGGTTATCGGAAACCAGATCGTGCTCCGCTATGCTGAGCGCCAAGCGCTTCCCGCTGAATCAGGCAGCGGCAAGTCTGACGGCTACTCGGTTGTGTCGCGCGAGGAGAAACTCCGGATTGTGGGAATCATCGAGACCGACCCCGCGGGAGGTTTTGGGGCGTTCGGCCGCGCCCGGCTCTTCATCCCTTTGAAAGTTGCGGAAACGCTGCGCACGGCACAGGCAAGCGACCTGCGCGATCTCCTGCGCGACACACCCGCCAAGCGCACCTACGACAGTCTCACCGTGCGCCTGAGCGGCGCATCCAAGGTGAAAGACGCCGAAGACGCCATCAAACAGATGGGCTTTGCAGCCTATTCATTGCTTGACGCGACGCGAAGTCTCGGCCTGGTATTTGCCGTGTTTGATCTGTTCCTGGGAATTTTCGGAAGCCTCGCGCTGGTCGTGGCGTCGCTCGGGATCATCAACACGCTGGTGATGGCAATTCTGGAGCGACGGCGCGAGATCGGCATCCTCAAGGCACTGGGAGCGGCCGACCGCGATGTGCGCAGGCTCTTCTTCGTCGAGGCAGGTGCGATGGGGTTTCTCGGCGGAATCCTTGGGGTGCTGATCGGCTGGCTGATCGGCCACGCGATCAACTTCGGCACGAACATCTACCTCGCTAAGCGGGACCTGCCCGCGATCAGCGTGACTGCCGTGCCCTGGTGGATGGTCGCGGCTGCGATCGCGTTTTCAATCGCGGTCAGCCTTGTGGCTGGAATGTATCCGGCATCGCGCGCTGCGCGCCTCGATCCTGTCCAGGCGCTGCGGTATGAATAGGCATCGTCCTACGACGGCGAACCGCCGGCAACTTGCGGCTATCTTTGGCGTTGTGCTACTCGCCGTCGTCAGTCTTTGCTTCCCGTCGAGAGCTTCCGCCGCCGGCCGCGCCGAATGCCGATCGGTCCCAAGCAAGATCCTTGCGCGAGACGTCGCCTATTGCGTGCTGCTGCCTCCCAGTTACGATTTGGCGAAGACGCGCCGATATCCGGTCGTCTACTTCCTGCATGGACTCGGGCAGAACGAACAGGCTCTTCTTGATTCGGGAGGCTGGAACCTGATTCAGGATCTGTGGGATCAGAAACAGATCGGCGAATTCCTTATCGTCGCACCCGACGGGGACCGATCGTTCTTCATCAACTCGCGCGACGGGCGCCAGCGCTACGAGGATTTCTTTTTGAAGGAATTTCTCCCCTTCATCGAATCTCACTATCGTCTCAGCGCGGGACGCCGAAATCGCGGCGTCTCCGGTGTTTCCATGGGCGGCTATGGCGCGCTGCACCTGGCCCTGGGACATCCGGAATTGTTCGGCTCGGTGAGCGCGCACAGCGCAGCGCTGATCAACAAACTGCCCCAGGGCAATCTGGATAGCGCAAGCGCGCAGACCCTCACTCGAGCCCTTGGCGGCGCGTTCGGCACGCCGTTTGATCGCGCATTCTGGGACCGGAACAATCCCTTCACGCTCGCGCGAAACCTGCCGCCGCCCACCGGATTGCGGATTTACTTTGACTGCGGAACAGAAGATGATTTTGGCTTCAATCGCGGCGCGCAGGCGTTTCGCGACCTGCTGGTGTCGCGAAAAATCCCGAACGAATTTCATCTTTACCCGGGCAGGCACGATCTGGGCTATTTCGCCGAGCATCTGCCGGCATCGTTCGAATTTCAGTCCCGCGCCTTCGGTCTCACCGCAGCCGGGAAGTGATCGGGCGCCGTCAAACGCTTCGGAGCTCGAAAGTCCGCGCGGGGGGTTTCCGCGTCCGTTAATCCGTCGCCTGCGCGGCTCCGCGCTCGTATTGGGCGAATTTGCCGCCTGTTTCGGCGAGCCTTTTCAGTAGCGGTGCCGGTTCCCAAAGCATTCCGTGCTGCTTGTGAAATTCGCAGACGCGATCGTAGACTTTTTTCACGCCGATGGTGTCGGCATACCACATCGGTCCGCCGCGAAAAGCAGGGAATCCGTACCCGTTCAGATAAATGATGTCGATGTCGCCCGCGCGCAGCGCGTAACCCTCCTCCAGAATCCGCGCGCCTTCGTTCACCAGTCCATAGACTTCGCGCTCGACGATTTCCTCAGCTGAGATTTTGCGTTGCGGCGTGCCCGCCTCGGAGTTCCACTTTGCTACCAGTGACGCGATTTCAGGGTTGGGCGTCGCACGCCGCTCGGCATCGTACTTGTACCAGCCCGACCCGGTCTTCTGGCCGAAGCGGCCCATCTCGCATAGCTTGTCTTCGACATACGGCTGCCGAGCGCCGGGCTTTTCGAGGTGCCTGAATTCCTTCCGGATCCGCCACGCAACGTCGAGTCCTCCCAAATCTCCCACGGCGAGCGGCCCCATGGCCATGCCCCATTCTGTGAGCGCCGCATCAACCGCTTCCGGAGACGCGCCCTCTTCTACCAGGAACTGTGCCTCTCGGATATACGGCAGGAACATTCTGTTCCCCACGAACCCCCGGCAGTTCCCCACCAGAACCGCAACCTTGCCGATTTTCTTCGCCAGTTGCATGCACGTGGCGATCACGTCCTTGCCGGTCTTGTTCCCGCGCACCAGTTCCAGCAGCCGCATCACGTTCGCCGGGCTGAAAAAGTGCGTGCCGATCACTGATTCGGGGCGCGAGGTCGTCGCCGCGATTTCGTCAATGTTGAGCGTCGACGTGTTGCTCGCAAGAATAGCGCCGCGCTTGCACACTCGATCCAGCTCGGCGAACACCTCTTTCTTGAGCGCCATGCCTTCAAACACCGCCTCAATCACCATGTCGGCGCCAGCAAAGTCGCCGTAGCCCAGGGTCGGGGTGATCAATTTCATGCGCTCGTCCACGTACTCTTGAGTGAACCGGCCGCGCTTGACCGACGTCGCGTAGTTTCTCTGGATATTCGCAAGCCCCCTGTCGAGCGCCGCCTGGTCGGTGTCCTTCAGCAGCACCGGAATTCCGGCGTTGGCGCAGACCATGGCGATCCCGCCGCCCATCGTTCCCGCGCCCGCAATGGCGACCGAGTTCACCGGAACTACCGGCGTCTCTTTCGGGACATCCGGAATCTTCGCCACCTCCCGTTCGGCGAAGAACACGTGGATCAGCGCCTTGGACTCGTCCGAGTACAGGCACTTTTCGAACAGGCGCGCCTCCTCTTCGCAGCCTTTTTCAAACGGCAGCTTGGTCGAGGCTTCAATCGCGTCGATCGCCGCCATCGGCGCGGGCAATCCGCGCTGCTTCTTTCGCACAGTCTCTCGCGCCGCGGCAAAGATCGGAGCGTTTGTCTCCGGCGTACCCAACTTCTCGTTGCGCTCGCGAGTCCGCGGCGCGGGTTTTCCAGCGACCGTTCGCGCAAACTCGACGGCACCAGCAAGCAAATCCGCTTCGATCACCCGGTCAATGATCCCGGCCTTCAGTGCGTCGGCAGCTTTGATGCTCTTGCCGTTCGTACACATTTCAACGGCCAAGGCGACTCCGGCGAGCCGCGGCAGGCGCTGTGTGCCGCCTGCACCGGGGATGATTCCGAGATTCACTTCCGGCTGGCCCACCTTGGCATCGGGACTGGCCACTCGGTAGTGACAGGCCTGCGCGACTTCAAGCCCCCCGCCCAGCGCGTTGCCGTGAATTGCGACCACCACGGGTTTGCTGCAATTCTCGATCCGCAGAAGGGTCGGAAGCAGATTGATCCGCCCGCCCTTTCCCGACGTCATCTGGACGAACATGTTGATGTCCGCGCCTGCGATGAACGTGCGCCCGCCGCCAATCAGAACCGCCGCCTTCACGTTTGCGTCCTTCTCGATATCCGCAATGGCCTTCTCGATGCCTTCAGGCACGCCCGGGCTCAGTGCGTTTACTGGCGGATTATTGACCGTGATGACCGCGATATCTCCGTCTTTGCTCAGCTGAACCAGGTCGCTCATGTGCGTTTTTATCTCCAGGCGGGATGGTATTTCGTCCGGCAAGCAACTTGCAACGTCTTTCCGGGGGCGGAGCTTCGGCTCGGAGAAGTAACGGCAGCAC
>DATBXX010000017.1:0-6410 GCA_036514055.1 Candidatus Acidiferrales bacterium | reverse complement strand
CGCCCGAAACGACACCTTCGGGTTGTTCTTCGACAATACCTTCGTGATCGCCGCCGTCAACGTCGTCTTGCCGTGGTCGATGTGTCCGATCGTCCCTACGTTCAGGTGCGGCTTACTGCGCTCGAATTTCTCCTTCGACATCGGGCTGTATCCTCTCGGAGCAAGGCTGCGCGGTCGCTGCCGCGCTCGTGCTTTTCACTTCGCCTGCAGACCGCTTGTCGCCGCCGGACTTACAATGGAGCGGGGGACGGGGCTCGAACCCGCGACCATCTGCTTGGAAGGCAGAGACTCTACCACTGAGTTACCCCCGCTCATGCCTTGCTCGCAAAAACATGGAGCCTGGGACCGGGATTGAACCGGTGACCTCGTCCTTACCAAGGACGCGCTCTACCAACTGAGCTACCCAGGCCCGAACCGGTTCTTCCACTCATTCGCTGCGTTCGCGCTGGAATCACGCCGAGATCTAATTCATGTCTCCGGGACCAGCCGCTCGGAGCAGCATGAAACGCTGGTGGACGGGGGAGGATTCGAACCTCCGTAGCCCGCAAGGAGCGGCAGATTTACAGTCTGCTGGTTTTAGCCACTCACCCACCCGTCCGGCGAAACGCTCGGGACACAACTGTCATCTCCCGCAAACCGAACCAGAACTGAACCGGACTGCTGTACGGGGCACTCCGAAATGCAGAAAGGGCTCGTGTGTGGACACACCAGCCCTGTTCGCTTTTTTCGCGAGGAATCCGTCCTTATACCCGACCGCTGAATCCTGGTCCCCTCAAACTCAGCTGGCGGAGGGAGTTGAACCCCCGACCCTCTGATTACAAATCAGATGCTCTACCAACTGAGCTACGCCAGCCCTGCGCAAACCGGGCAAATATATCGCAGCGGCAATCAAATTGCAAGCAAGTTTCCTAACCGCCAGCAAACCTATTGCCAGGACGCCACTTATGTTGCCTGATTTGGCTCCGGCGATGCCCTATTGTGCAGCGGGCTTCGCAAATTCGGAATCATCCAGTTCAACGTTATGGCGTATTTCGCTGATGGTCATCGTGTAGGTTGTGTCGCCGTTGGTCTGGCGGCTGGTAAATGGCACCTTGATTCCATCCACTTCGCGATAATCCTCAAAATCCTCGCGATACTGCGTAACGCCGTCGGGTCCGTGATGCTGGCTTACGGCTCGAACCAGCAGTCCGGTTGCGGCATCGAAATACATTTTCGTCGGCTCGCTGCCTTCCGGCACCGTGGCTTCCAAAACGTAGGTGTCGCGGTCGCCAATCTTTTCCACGCCGCTCACCGTAATTTTTGTGTAGAGCCGGCGCAAATCGAGCGGGTGATAAAAATCCGCATCACGCCGCGCTTCGGCAAGTTCGGCTCCGCTCTGTTCACGAAGGCCGTCCTGCGGATCGTCGGTCCATCCCATCGTTCCGTTGAATCCCTGGCGAAACGCTGCGCCGTTGATAATGACGGTCGCGAGCAGCCGGTCGGGGGCCTTCTCGTGAATCATCACCATTCCGGAAAGGTTCATCGACGGCACTTCAATCGTCCCGGTCGTTACGCGCGAGGCCGATTTCAGCCACGCCTCTCGACCTCCGATTGCCTTCACGTAGCGATCAAGAATCTGCTCGGTCGTCGGAATCGCAGCCGGTTTCGCCGCTGTTTGAGTGCCGCCCGGCGCGCCAGACTGCCCCGGCGATTGAGCGGTCGCCGCAGTTGAGACAAACGCGACACCCAGCCAGGCAAGCGCCAGGAATCCCAGGCCCAGCCGATCGATACGCTTGCGGATAACCGGAACTCCTAGGTGGCCACTGGAATCGCGAGCCTTACTTCATTTGACGCACAGGGTGCGCCGCGGGTTGCCGGAGCATCTTTCCAATACTCAATCCGGCGGCGAAACATTACACTAAATCCGAGAACAGAGAATCACCTCGTCATGCCCATTTCCAGCTCAAAGCGCGCATGGATTGTGGTTGCCGTCCTGGTCGCGGCAGCCGCTACGGGCGCCGCAGTCTATCTCCACCGCTTGCACCGGCCGCTTCCGGCAGCGAGCGCCGGAACCGAGCCCGACATCATGACCGAGCTTCCGCCGGGGGCGCCGGTAATTGCCTATATAGATGTCGCAGCGCTGCGAAAGTTGCAGGGATCTCCGCTGGCTGCCATGCTGGGCCTCGCCGGCGCTGATCCTAAACAAGATCCCGACTACCAGAACTTCGTGCGGGATACCGGCTTTGACTACACGCGCGACCTTGACAAAGTTGCGATTGGCATCTGGCCTATCTCTTTACCCACGCCGAACCCCAAGCTTGGCTCAAACCAGGCGGTCGCGATCGCCGAAGGACGCTTCGATCGCGAAAAAATCAAAGCCTATGCCCTCCGCAACGGGGGAGTAGCGACACAAGGGGCGCAATCATACTATGTCGTGCGGGGCGATCCGCCGGTCTCGTTCGCCTTCCTGTCGACAACGCGCATGATGCTCAGGAACGGTACCAGTCTGGCTATCCTTGGGCCCGGCGCGAACTCTTCACAGAGCGACTCGACTCAGGCGCGAATCAATCGAGTGGCCGGCGCGCCTGTTTTTGCGGTGGCTCGGACCGACGCCCTGCCCAAGGACTTCTACGACAACTTCAACAACGCGCCGCAGCTCAAGAGTCTCGCGCGCAGCATCAAGGGTCTGACATTCGCAGGGCAGCCTCAGGGCGACCGCATGGATCTGGCGCTCGACGCTGAATGCGATTCTCTTGCCCATGCTGCCGAGATTGCGACGCTTGTCGACGGCTTCCGGATGTTCGGCACTCTTGCGCTCTCGGATCCGAAAACGCGGCGCCAGATGACCCCGGAGCAGGCCGCGTTTCTGGACGCATTCGTGTCCCAGGTGAAGGTCACGCATCAGGACCGCTGGGTGCGTATGACACTGGGTGTGACTCCGGAAATGATGGGGCCAGCAAATTCCAATCACGCTGCATCCGCCGACCCCGGAGTTTCTACGCCACCGGCCAGGACCGCGGGGGCTGGCCGCTGAAGGCGTCTTCCAGAAGCACGCGAATTGAGTCGCGTTCAAGCGGCCGCGGATTATAGGAAGCGGTCTTGACGGCAAGATCGGCTGCAAGGTCCAGCCCCTCGCGTTTCATTCCAATCGATTCCAGCGAGAGCGGCGCGCCGATTCGGGCCCCAAGATCGTATAGACCCTGGGCGGCAGAAGTTGAATCCAGCGCGCGGGCGATTCGTTCCATCGCCTCTGGCGCGGCGGGCTGGTTGTAGGCGGTCGCGTGCGGCAGCAAAACCGTATGCGTTTCCGCGTGCGGCAGATTGAAGGCGCCGCCAAGGATATGGCACAGCTTGTGATGAAGCGCCATGCCCGCCGCTCCCAGTGAAGCACCTGCGAGCCACGCCCCGTACAGCGCAAGCGAGCGCGCCTTGATGTTCGCAGGCTCCTTGACCACCACTGGAAGACTGCGGGCCATGGCCCGAATGCCTTCCTCCGCCATCAGCGAAACGATCGGATTGGGCTGCTCTGCGTACAACGCTTCGACGCAGTGCGCGACCGCGTTCATGCCGCTGGTGGCCGAGAGCATGGCGGACATGGTGGTCGTAAGCGCGGGATCGTAGACAACTGTCTTGGGGAGCACGCGCGGGTCGCGCGCATTTTTCTTGATGCCGCCTTCCGTGAGGCCCCAGGTGGAGGTCATCTCCGATCCGGCGTACGTAGTGGGAATACAAAGAATCGGGTGGCCCGAAACCAGTGCGATCGCTTTTGCAAGTCCAGTGGCCGAGCCTCCCCCGATCGCGACGTAGGAGTCGGCGTCCAGGCGTGCGGCCTCGGCGCGACCCGCTTCAGCGGTCTCGGCCGGAACGTGCATTACCGCGCGATCGAAAACTCCTACGCACTTCGACCCCAGTCGGGTGGCGAGGTCGTCTGCGAGTTTCCTGCGTCCCGGCGTTGCGATTACCAGCACCCGCGATCGGCCGAGACGTTCAACTTCCTGGGGAACTTTCGCAAGGCTTCCTTCACCGAACACGACGCGCCCCGGTTGCGGTTGATAGACGAATGCGAGCTCCCGGTCAGAACCTGGGCGAGACATCAGTTTTTCGAGGAACCGCGATCGGGGGCATTGGGAGTCAATTTTTTGATCAGAAACTCTTGAAAGACATTGGCTGCGGCAACGGCGCCGGTCGCGATGAACGCATTTTCAAATGTCAATCCGACCCCGCTATCCTTCGCAGGATAGTAAAGATTCGAGATGCCGGCCGAGGCGAAACTTCCGAGGATGCTTGAATAATTTGTCTCCCAGCGCTTGTTGTCTCCCTTGCAGATCACGGCATTGGCGATGGCGTACAGCAGCCGCGCTCGCGTACTGCCGGTTCCCTTGTAGAAATACCGTGGATCCTGTTTCAGGATCGACGGGAACAGCGCGCTTCCAAAAAACGTGCCGGTTACCAGGTCAGCGTATGCGGCCCCGTAGCGCTTTCCATAGCCTTCGGCGCCCAGCCCGTACCCACCGTATTGGCCTGACGCCTGCTCCAGTCCGGCAGCGGCGGCAGTGATTCCGAACGTGACTGGATCGATCGTGCTCTTCCAGGCAAGCTCGAATTTCTGTTTGGAGGTGAGCGGAGCCGCATCGGGGATATAGCTGACGTAGAAATTCGGAAGCACGCCGAACACGCGCTGCTTTTCTTCATCCTTGATCTGCACCTCGGCGAGTTCCGTCCCGGTCAGCCCGACCCGAACCTCGGTGGTAGCGGCGGCAAGAGTGAGCGTGATCTGTGGGACGATGCTCACCTCGCCCGCATGGATGATTCCGGAGGTTAACTGGGTGGCAAAGCCCGGGGAGGAAATCGAGAGATGGTAAGGCCCGGGAGCAACGTCGGCAAAAGAGAATTGCCCGTCATCGCCAGACGTCACGTACTCGGTCGGGGACTGATCTTCGCGCGCGAGGCTCACGCGGGCTCCGGCGACGGCAGCACCGGTTTGATCAAGAACGGTTCCAATGATCCTTCCCGAGGATTGCGGACCCGGTGCCTGTTGGGCCCCTTGAGCCTGCCGGGATTGAGCCAGAGAGGGCGAGGCCCAGAACAAGGCGCCCAGGATGAACCACACGAGACTAGCGGCGTGAAGGATCGGGCGCGAGACATCTCCTGCCGGAGGTTTCCTGCGTGAGTCGTTATTTTGCGAGTTCAATAGTGTTTGCCGCCCGGCGCGAAAGCCCACTATATGCCGCGCTCATACCTTGATGTCGAGTGAAAAGACACAGTTGCCCGCTTGGATATAACTGGCCGCAGCTTCTGCGCGCACAAGGACAACAAAAAAAGAACCGGAAGCGGTACGTCGAACACCCGCCCTGGAAACTCAGATCAGGGCAAGGCAAAGGCGATGACGGAATCGCCGGGTCGATCATTAAAATAGCCCGAGACCGCGACGATGCCGGGGCCGCCGAAAGCCTCGATCACGACGTACTGTTTGCCGTTCTTGGCCATGTAGGTGACGGGAATCGTGTGTGCGCTTGCGTCGATTTTCTCGGTCCACAATTCCCTGCCCGTGCGCGCATCGAAGGCCCGGAAGCGGCCGTCGTTGGTGGCCCCGATAAAGATCAAACCGCTCGCAGTGACAACCATCGAGCCCGTATTGGGCGCCCCGGTGTGGGGAAAACCCTTTTCGGCCAGTGCGTCGATGGTGCCAAACGGGACGCGCCAAACAATGTCACCGGTTTTCGCGCTCACCGCGAAAAGCTCAGCCCAGGGCGGATTGATGCACGGCCAGCCGGATTTCGGGTCCCAGTAGCGAGTGTTGTAACGAGTCCCGCCGCCGGGATAGATCTTTTCGTACGGCCCCCCGGTGGGATTGTCCTTTTCGCCCTTGGCCAACCGACCGACCTGCGCAGTGTTGAAGTCCGTGGTGCCGAAGATGTAGTCCAGCTTCGGGTCAAACGCAACGCCACTCCAGTTGGCTGAGCCTTCCCTGCCCGGAGAAACGATCGCCATCTTCGTGGGATCGGCGCCGAACGGAGTAAAGGGTCCGTTGTTGTAGAAATTGTTCTTCTCCCAGAGGTCCTTGCAGAATGCGGCGTGTTCCGGCGTCAGGTTGTAGATGTCGTCCTTGGTGACGCTCATGGGCGCAAGCGGCGGAGGCTTGAGCGGAAAGGGTTGCGTAGGCGAAGTGACTTCGCCGGGAACGTCCGACTGAGCGACGGGCCGTTCCTCGAGACCAAATAGAGGCGCACCCGTCGTGCGATCGAACAGGAATAGCGTGCCCTGTTTGCCGAACTCAGCGACCCCGGCGATCGTCTTTCCATTTCGCTTGACGTCGAACAGTGTCGGCGGCGCAGGCACGTCGTAGTCCCAGAGATCCTTGCAGAATGTGGCGTGTTCCGGCGTGAGGTTGTAGATGTCGTCCTTGGTGACGCTCATGGGCGCAAGCGGCG
>DATBXX010000016.1:0-36376 GCA_036514055.1 Candidatus Acidiferrales bacterium | reverse complement strand
CGGTAACGGGCAAAACCTTTCACCCAGGACGTTTCGCCGAAGACATCGCGTCTACCGAAGACAGGGGCGAGCCCGGCCCGACGGGGACCATCGTGGGAGTTAAGCTGGACGTCACTCCGCGCATTCGGTGTGTAGCGGAGTTTTTCCCGAATAATACTCCTCCCGGGCGAAATTGACCGGCGTGTCTTGGCGCGCTTATACTGGGAATCGCGACCGATGGCGACTTATGCGGGCGCTGGTTCAAGCGCTCTTCCCGCGCGTGAGCAGGAGTTTTTGAATGGAAAAGGCTGTCATATTAAGCGCCGTCCGCACGCCGATTGGAAAATTCATGGGCGGGCTCTCGCCGCTGTCGGCGCCGGAGCTCGGCGCGAAAGTTGTCGCGGAAGCGGTTCGTCGCGCCGGCATCGAACCCGGCCAGGTAGACGAAGTGATCATGGGCAACGTCGTTCAGGCGGGCCTTGGTCAGAATCCTGCGCGGCAGGCGGCCTTAAAGGGAGGTCTTGATCCGCGTGTTGCGGCGATGACGATCAATAAAGTTTGCGGTTCGGGACTGAAAGCCGTGGCTCTTGCTGCGCAGGCCGTCATGCTCGGCGAATCGGAGATTGTGGTCGCCGGTGGGATGGAGTCGATGTCGAACTCGCCCTACCTGATGAAAGGTGCGCGCTCGGGCTTGCGTCTGGGCAACGCCGAACTTCTCGACGCGATGATCGTAGACGGGCTCTGGGACGTCTACGAGGACTTTCACATGGGACAGACGGCAGAACTTGTCGCCGAGAAATACGGCATCTCGCGCCAGGAGCAGGACCAGTTCGCGCTCGAAAGCCACCAGAAGGCGGTGCGCGCGATGAAATCCTGTTACGTGAGCGAGCAAATCGTCCCGATCGAGTTACCGCAACGCAAGGGCGCGCCCGTCGTAATCCGGACCGATGAATCACCGCGCGAAGACACTTCGCTTGAAGCGCTTGCACGACTCAGGCCCGCGTTCAAGAAAGAGGGTGGTACCGTCACCGCCGGCAATGCTCCAGGCACCAACGATGGCGCTGCCGCTTTGGTCGTCACCAGCGACGGGAATGCAGCCCGAATGGGAAAGGTGCCGATGGCCCGGATCGTCGCGCAGGCCGTCAGCGGTGTCGAACCGAAGTGGGTGATGATGGCACCGGTCGACGCGGTCGAAAAGCTCCTTGCGAAGACGGGCTGGGATCGCGATAAGGATGTCGATCTGTACGAATTGAACGAGGCATTTGCCGTCGCCGCAATCGCGGTGACGCGCGTCTTGAAGCTCGATCCCGAAAAAATAAATGTGAATGGCGGCGCAGTCGCGCTCGGCCATCCGATCGGGGCATCGGGTGCCCGCGTGCTGGTCACGCTTCTCTACGAATTGCAGAGGCGCAATCTGAAACGCGGCATCGCCGCGCTGTGCCTTGGTGGCGGCAATGCCGTCGCGCTCGCCGTCGAACGCTAACGCCTCGGCACTCGGATTAGGCCAAACCGCGGTTCCCGGCGCTAGAGCCGCGAGGCGAGCAAGAATCCGCCGCAGACGGCGACTGCATCTTCCAGAAGAGCGATCACGAAATCCGGGGAGTGCAGCGCCTGCACCGCTTTCGTGCGGATTTGATAGCCACCGAATGTGCCCGCCAGGGCGCCGACAACGCCCAGCAGCGCGCCGATCCAGATCGAGCCGCCCGCTCCCACCGTCAGAGTTGCGGCAGCCAACCCTCCCATGACCATGCGTATCACCACGGAAGGGAGAGCCGTACGAGGGCCTGTTTTTGGCAACTTGTCGTTCACGATCTCGGCGATCGCAGCGAGCGTGAATATGACCAGTGCGATCGTCGTGCCCGTAAACGCAAGCGGACTGCCGTGGGGATCGATCCAATGCAGATGCGCCGCCCAGCAAGCCACGGCCGGTGCGGTCATGGCACGCAACCCAGCGACAATTCCGATGCCGAAGACTACCGCCAGGATCATGGTCGAGTTCATGAAGGGAGCTCCTTGGTTCGCTCGAAACGCGCTGATTATATGCGAAAACTGACTTTCGGTTGGGGCATCTTGCTAATATGAACGCGGCCATGGCTTCCCCCGAGACAATCCGAACTGTCGCTGTCCTGGGTGCAGGGACAATGGGCAACGGCGTCGCTCACGTGTTCGCGCGCGCTGGCTACAATGTGATTCTTCGTGATGTCGAACAGCGCTTCCTTGAACGCGGCCTGGATACCATAAGCAAGAATCTTGACCGGGAAGTGAAAAAGGAAAAAATCACTGCCGCAGAAAAAGCCGCCACGGTCGCGCGTATTGCACCTACGCTAGATATGGGCAGGCTCGCGGCAGCGGATTTCGCAGTCGAAGCCGTTCCGGAGCAGATCGGGCTGAAAGTGCAAGTGCTAAAAGCGGCCGATGCCGTGCTGAGACCGGAAGTGATCCTTGCGACCAACACCTCGTCGATTTCCATCTCGAGGCTCGCCGGGGAGATCAGCCGCCCGGAAAAATTTATTGGCATGCACTTTTTCAATCCTGTGCCCTTAATGGCCCTGGTAGAGGTGATCCGCGGGCGCGCGACCGGCGACGAGACATTTCAGACGACGATGCTGCTGTGCGAAAAACTTGGCAAGAAACCGGTGGGCGTGAATGACGCACCCGGGTTCGTGTCCAATCGTGTGCTGATGCCGATGATTAACGAAGCGGCGCTCGCGGTCATGGAAGGCGTCGCTACGCCCGAAGCGGTCGACGCCGTGATGAAGCTCGGCATGAACCACCCGATGGGACCGCTGGAGCTCGCCGATCTGATCGGCCTGGACGTCTGCGTGGACATTATGGACGTCCTGCAGCGCGGATTCGGTGACGCCAAATACGCGGCATGTCCGCTTCTCAAAGAGCATGTCGCTGCAGGCCATCTCGGACGCAAATCGGGGCAAGGGTTCTACAAGTATTAGAGACGGAGCGGGCGAGCCTGGGTCCAGCATCTTCGTCGGACGCGGTGTGGTTTGCCCCGACCGGGCCCCTGGTGGCTCCGGTTTCAGGGTTCCAATCACTTCGGTCCGAACACCTGCAGTGGCGACCGCAAAAACTCGACACGAAAAATACCTTTCGCCTTTTGTTCGCCATCTGGTAGTATGTGGCCAGAAAGCAATAGGGCCGGGTGCTGGGGCAGTCTGCTAGAATCGGGCCGCCCGCCAAGGCGGGACCTAAACGAAATCCCTCTTGAGGAGCAAGATGAGCGACGAAAAATCTAAAAATCTGGAATTGGCGATCTCCCAAATTGAAAAGGACCATGGCAAGGGGTCGATCATGCGGCTGGGAAACCGGGATGTCCTGGTTCCCGTCAGCGTGATCTCGACCGGGTCGATCTCGATCGACGCCGCTCTGGGCATCGGCGGATTCCCCCGCGGCCGCGTCATTGAAGTGTATGGGCCGGAATCGGGCGGCAAGACCACCCTCACGCTCCACGTGATCGCCGAGGCCCAAAAGCTCGGCGGCATCGCCGCGTTCATTGACGCCGAGCACGCGCTTGATCCGGCCTACGCGCGAAAACTGGGCGTGGATGTCGACAACCTTCTGGTCTCGCAGCCGGACAACGGGGAACAGGCGCTGGAAATCGCGCAGGCACTGATTCGCTCGAACGCCGTGGACATCGTTGTGGTGGATTCGGTTGCCGCGCTGGTGCCGCGTGCCGAGCTCGAAGGTGACATGGGTGATGCGCAAATGGGTTTGCAGGCCCGGCTGATGTCGCAGGCGCTGCGGAAGCTTACCGCCATCGTTTCGAAGTCGCGCACCTGCCTGGTCTTTATCAACCAGATCCGCGAAAAAATCGGAGTGATGTTCGGCAATCCGGAAACTACCACGGGCGGCCGTGCGCTGAAATTCTACTCTTCCATTCGCGTGGACATTCGCCGTATCCAGTCCATCAAGGACGGCGATCGCATCGTCGGGTCACGCACGCGCGCGAAAATCGTGAAGAACAAGGTGGCTGCGCCGTTCCGCGAAGCTGAATTCGACATCATTTACGGTGAAGGTGTTTCCCGCGAAGGTGACCTGCTGGACCTCGGTGTGGCAAATGGCGTGTTGGAAAAATCCGGCACGTGGATTTCCTACAAGACTGAGCGCCTGGGCCAAGGTCGTGAAAATGCGCGACTCTTCCTCCGCGAACATCCGGACGTACGCGACAAGATCGAACACGAGCTTCGCAAGGCACTCGGCCTTCCGACGACGAGCACTGCCGAGGACGCGAAGAAGCACACCGCCGCTGAAGCCGAAAAGCCTGCTGTCAGGGCTGCCGCCGCCGGACAGGCTCGCTCCGTCCGCTAGCAGCCGCGGGACTGGTGCGTTTCAAGCGTAGGTCGCATCGGGCAATTTTCCGATGGGCGCCCCATGTAGCGCCGTATTTCAGACCGCGGCGGATTTCCGCCGCGAGGAGAGATGCACATGACGCCAGCCGAACTTGAACGGCTTTCATCCTATCTTGACCACACCCGGGAGAATCTGCTGCGTACGACGAAAGACCTCTCGCCTACCCAACTCCAATACAAGCCCGCGCCGGATCGCTGGTCGGTCGCGGAATGCCTGGAACATATCGCTGTTACCGAGGATTTTATTCTCGCCAACATCCACAACACGCTGCAACAGGCGGCCGAATCCTCGACTTCCGGGATTGGTGACGATGGGATTGTACAAATGGTGCCCGATCGTTCGACTCGCTTGAAAGGTCCCGACCGCCTGATGCCCACGGCGCGATGGGCGCATGACCGGCTTGTTGGCGAATTTGAATCCGCGCGCAAACGTACTGCTGATTTTGCCGCCACCACAGACGCGCCACTTCGGCAACACGGTTTCGCGCACCCGTTACTGGGGACTCTTGACTGTTACCAGTGGCTGCTCCTGATTGGCGCGCATGGCGAACGCCACCGCTTGCAGGTTGAGGAGGTCATGGCCGATCCGGAGTTCCCGCGCGCAACCGCCGCAGTCTAGCGGGCCGTCATTCGTTGCAATTCTTCCTATCTCTCAAGAAGTGCCCGGGACGGAAATTCCTGTCCTTGCGACCAGTTGCGCTACGCCCCTGCCAAGGTGGAAAATAGGCCCAGCATTTTGGTTGCGAAGCCGCGGCGTGCTTCCTTAGACTGAGCGTGGCTTACGCGACATCGGGAATCGGCATCCAAGAATAGACATGCGACGGACCCCAGCTCTCCCATACGCGGTCTCGGTCTTGTGCCTTGTGCTCGTCAGTGGTTGGAGCACCGCCTTCGGCGCGCCTCCCGTGCGACATCGGCATGCGCGGGTCATCGAAAGCGTCGATCCAGCCAAGGATGACGTGACCGGTAACGACGATCCCATCGTCCGGCAGGTTGCGGTGGACGCCCTGGGGCATGAAAAAGGCTCGGTCGTTGCCGTCGATCCCGCGACTGGCCGCATCCTCGCGATCGTTAACCAGAAAATGGCGTTCTCCGCCGGTTTCGAGCCCTGCTCCACCATTAAGCCGTTTGTCGCGCTCGCCGGGCTGCAGGAAGGCGTCATTACTCGCGACACGATGATTCGGGTCGGCAATCGTCGCTACATCAACCTTACCGAGGCCATGGCGCACTCGAACAACAAATTCTTTGAAGCAGTCGGTTCGCAACTAGGCTTCGATCGCTTGATCAAGTACCACGAGCTGTTGGGCCTCGGCCAGCGCGTGGGTTACAACATCCCCGAGGAGCAGCCGGGGCATTTGCCCTCCTCCCCCCCGCTGTTCGGGGGCGCTGCGCGCATGTCGAGCTTTGGCGAAGGCATCCGCATCACACCCTTCCAGCTCGCTTCGCTTGTGGGCACGCTCGCCGAAGGCGGTGAGCAGTTCTATCTGCAGTATCCGCGTACCGACGAAGAGCGCCAGAATTTTCAACCTCGCGTCAGGCAGCAACTGGATATCGCCCCCCTGCTCCCGGACCTTCGCGAAGGAATGCTCGCCGCGGTGATGTACGGGACGGCCAAGCGCAGCTACGACCCCGATGGGGAACAGGACCTCGGAAAAACGGGCACCTGCAACGATGAAGGGGTGGGCGGGCGCCTCGGGTGGTTCGTTTCCTACGCGGACCAGGCTCACCCGAAAATCGTGATTGTTGTTCTGCTCCATGGCGGCAGCCGCATCATCAGCGGCCCGCACGCGTCGCAAATTGCAGGTCGCATCTACCGAGGACTGTATGCGCGCAATTATTTCGCCGATGCAGGTTCCCCTCGCGCCACCGAGTTCGCATCCTCTTCTTCCTCCGGCTCCCGCTAGGATTCATCGATTCGCCACTCAAGAGCACGTCCTTGCGCGCCTGGGTGCGCGCGGTGTATACGTTCCTCGCAATACTGCGGTTGAGAACATCCCGGGGAGGCGTTCGAATGAGGCAGCGCGTTGCAGCGTTTCTGTTGTTGGTTCTTCTGGCCGGTTTTGCGTTCGTCCCAGCGCGGACCTCGGCGCAGCAGTCCTGCGCAACGCTTACGTCCGTTGTGATCCCCAATGCCACGATTACGTCAGCGACCGCGATCAATCCCCCGCCCGATCTGGTGTTGCCGCTCCCGCATGGGCCGGCCGGCCCCGGAGCCGATCTCCACGTGACGGTCCCGTTCTGCCGGGTGGAGGCGTTTTCGGCGCCGACAAGTGATTCGCATATTCGTTTTGAGGTCTGGCTTCCCGCAGCAGAGACATGGAACGGAAAATTTGAAGCGGTGGGCAATGGAGGTTTCATAGGCCAGATCGGTTACGGTGCGCTTTCGACCGGCCTCCGCCGCGGCTATGTTACTGCCGGGACCGACACTGGCCACGCTTCGGGTAACGACGAAAGCTGGGCGCTTGGACATCCGGAAAAGCTGACTGACTGGGCATTCCGGGCAGTTCATGAGATGACCGTGGATTCCAAGTTGATCATCGCCGCTTATTACGGCAAGGGTCCGAGGCTTTCCTATTGGAACGGATGTTCGACCGGCGGCAAGCAGGGCTTGACCGAAGCCCAGCGCTATCCCAGCGACTACGATGGAATCGTCGCCGGAGCGCCTGCCAACTTCATCACCCACCTCCAGGCAGGCTCAGAGTACGTGAGTTGGGTCTCGCTGAAGGATGGCGTTAGCGGTCCAGGGTACATTCCGCCCAGTAAGTATCCGGCGCTACATCAGGCGGTCCTTGACGCCTGCGACGCGAAAGATGGCGTCGCAGATGGGGTGATCGCCGACCCCACGCGCTGCCACTTTGCGCCTAAAACGATTGAATGCCAGGGCGCCGACGGTCCCGCATGCCTGACCGCAGCGCAGGAGAAAACCGCGGAGCTGCTCTACGCCGGAGCCAGGTACACGGACGGCAAACAGATTTTTCCCGGCCTGGAACCGGGCAGCGAACTGGCGTGGGGACCGCTGGCTGGTGGCCCCGCTCCCACGGCGATCAGCACGGGCTTCTTCGCCGACATGGTGTTCGGCGACCCGAACTGGGATTTCCGCACCTTCGATGTGGACCGCGACACGCGCACGGCGGACCAGAAGATTGGAAGCACCGTCAATGCGATTGACCCGGACCTGAAGAAATTCCAGGCGCATGGCGGAAAAATCGTCATGTACCACGGCTGGAACGATCAGTTGATCGCTCCCGGAAACAGCGTGAATTATTACGGCAGCGTCGTAGCCCGGATGGGCGGCGAGGAAAAGACACAGGAGTTCTTACGCCTATTCATGGTGCCGGGCATGGAGCATTGCCAGGGCGGCCCGGGCACCAACACGTTTGACGCGCTCGGGGCGCTCGAGCAATGGCGCGAAAAGAATATTCCCCCGGAAAAAATCATCGCCTCGCATTCCACCAAGGGCGCAGTGGACACCACCCGGCCGCTATGTCCGCATCCCCTTGCGGCGATTTACAAGGGAACCGGAGACACGCACGACGCCGCGAACTTCAGCTGTGGCAATCCCAGCTGGTAGGAGATCTGTTCCCAGCCTGCCTTGATGTCGCGGCGGCAGCAAATAGCACGGAAGCGTGGAGGATTCTGGTCCTCCCGTTCGGCGAAGGTTTTCTGGTTCGAAACGGCGGATGAACTCGCTAGGGCTTGGCTTTGCTGCGGCGAAGACGCTTGACTGGAATTTTGATCATCGCTTCCGCCACTGCTTGCTTGATTTTTGCATCCAGTTGATCGGCGGTCGGCTGATAGGCTTTGCGGGCTTGTTCTGCGAGCGAGGCGGACAGCCGCTCAATCGAGGCTTTCACGATCTGTTCGATGGTTTCATGCAGCCCGGCATCCGGCTTGGGTCGAACCATGCTCAGGGTTTCGATCGCCGCCTCGGCCGCTGCTGCTTTTCCTACCTGGGCCGCGGACTTCGCCTCGTAGAGTGCAGCCGCGACCTCTTCTTCGTGGCCTTCGGCGCGACCCGCCATCACCAGGATTTCGCTTGCGTCCCAGGATGCGGTCAGTGTGACCGGCGCGGCCGGAGCCGCCACTGGAACTGGCAGGGGTTCCACGATCTCTTCCACGTACGGTTGTTCGCCTGGCAGCGGGAACCAATCTTCCGGAGCCGCCGGGGTGTCCCATACATTGCCGGGCACTTCGAATTCCAGGCCGATGTGCAGGAGATCCTGTGCCTGGCTTGGCCGCTGGACCCATATGACGACACCGGTGACGATTCTGACGGGGAGATTTGGATTGCGGCGCGGAATTTCGAGAGTAACGTGCGAGCCTTTCGGCACATAATGCTTGGACTGATATTTGCAGCCGTGGCAGCTCACCATCACTGTGGTGGTGCGTTCAGTGAACGACTCGCTCAGCGCGTCCATGCCGTGGACCTTGATGGGCATCGCTTGGACCAGACGCGTGCTGCGGCGCTTGTCCAGGCCGGGATTGGCCGCTGGTGATGGCTTCGTCACTTCGTTCTCCGACGGATGGATTCGAGAGATCGTTTGCTGCTCCCGGGGCTCGGTCAACTGGGGTCGACTGGGGCGTCGCGGCCCGGCGAAAAAATCGAGCTTTTCCGCCTTTCCGCGCGTTCCAAACAAGACTCCGTTTTGGCCGAATACCGAATAAAAAGCATAGCACCGCAGCTGTGCCACGAGGATTTCGTTTGCGCAGGGAGCGTACAAAGAGTGACGATTCCCATCAGAGGGAAGTGTGCGAACCCACGATGGTACGTGGCCCTGCTTTCCATCTGGAAACGCAGCTCGACCGAAGTTACTATCGGCACAGGAGACCGCAATGACTGAGCCGCTCAATTCCGGCCCCACGATTCCAGGCGCAGCTCGGGTTCTGCTCGCGCTTGCAGTCTTGTGCTGCGTGTGCCCGGGCTCCCCTGCACAGACAGCGAGCTCAACTGCGCAAGGGGCGGCGACCGACTCAAAGCCTCATGGCGCGCAGCTCTCCATTGGGGGCGATGTAGCGACTCCGCTGTCCGTGTCCGTAGGCGATCTGGGCGGATTTCCGCGCAAGACCGTCACAGTGATGAACGAGCATACTGGCAAACAAGAAACCTATCAGGGTGTACCTCTGGCCGAGCTATTGAAGCGCGCTGGAGTGCCACAGGGATCGGCTCTGCGAGGCGCTGCCATGGCAACGTATATTCTCGCGGAAGGGGAGGACGGCTATCGCGTGGTGTTTTCGCTCGCCGAGCTCGACAGTGGCATCCAGGATGCCGACGTGCTGGTCGCCGACACGATGGATGGCGGGCCGATTCCCGACAAACTGGGACCGTTGCGTCTGATTGCCCCGCACGAGAAGCGCCCCGCGCGCTGGGTCCGCATGCTCCGTTCGGTCACCGTCGTGCAGGCTGCCCATTAGCTCGATCGGCTATTTCAGGGTGGCGGTCCTGCAGCAGGCGAGGCCGTTTTCGCTTTTCTGTCGCGCCGCTATTGCGATACTCTGCAAACTCTCTGGCAAAAGGTGCCAGGATCCACTCGGAGCTGATGGCGCGGGTACATGGCGAACCTTAGGAAACTGATTTTCTGGCCAAGTTTTGGCTTGGTCGCTGCGGCGTGCGTCGGCGCGTCGTTTTACGTGCGACAAAAAGCGGAGCAACAGATCGCGACCGAGGTGTCGTCGGCGCGCACTGAGGCTCAGCGTATCCAGCGCGAGGTTGTACTATTTACGAAAAGCATCATCCCTTCCGGGCGCCCCTTCGCCGCTTTCCTGAATGGTCTAGGCATTGATTCACACACCGCCGCGCGCCTGGTGGCCTCCGCGCAACCGGTCTTCGATCTGCGCCACCTCCGCGCCGGTAACGAGCTTTCCCTGGGCCGATCCGTCTTGGGCGAGCTGCGCGAAGTGCGCTACAACATCGATACCGACCGTGTCCTTTCGATTGCGCCCAGCGGCGACGCCTTTCACTCCACGATCGAAATGATTCCGTATCATACCGAGGAAGCCGGAGTGAGCGGCAAAGTCGAGGGTTCGCTGTTTCAAGCGGTCACCGATGCCGGCGAAAAGCCGGAACTCGCCATGCGGCTGGCCGAGATTTTCGGCTGGGATTTGGATTTCTACACCGACCCTCGTCCGGGCGACACGTTCCGCATGGTGGTAGAGAAGAAGATTTATACGAATGGAGACACGACGGTGTACGGCCGGATTCTGGCCGCCGAATACAACAACGCCGGCCGCACCTATCGCGCCATCCTGTTTCCCGGACCCGAGGGAGTTCCCGCCTACTACACGCCCGACGGAAAATCGATGAAGAAAGCGTTCCTGCACTCGCCGCTCAAATTCGCCGCACCGATTACCTCGCATTTCAGCCTGCACCGGTTTCACCCGATCCTGAAGGAGTACCGGGCGCACCTGGGAATCGACTACGGTGCTCCCATGGGCACGCCGGTGCAGACGATCGGCGACGGCAAGGTGATCTTCGCAGGGCCCAAGGGCGGCGACGGTAATCTCGTTAAAATTCAGCACACCAACGGCTATACGACCTACTACATGCACCTATCAAGAATTCTGGTCCGTAATGGACAGCGCGTCGAGCAGGGCCAAAGCATCGGACTGGTCGGGATGACGGGACTCGCAACCGGCCCGCACCTGGACTTTCGAATAGAGCTTCGCGGAGAATTCCTGAACTTCGAGCGCCTGCCGTTGCCGCCATCTGAGCCGGTCGCCACGAGCCGCTGGAACGAATTCGCCGCGACCCGCGACCGAGCCCTCGCCGAAATGCCTCCACTTCCGGGCGACCGCCCTGCCGTAGCCTCAAACCAGCCGTCAGGCGTCAATTCCGCGGCGCGCTGAGTTCTTTCTACCGCCAAGTCCGACCTCAGGCCGATTCGGGTCCTGCGCAGGCGCGTATCGCGGGATTCAACATCGTGCGCAGACACCCCCGGGGTCCTGCGTTTTGAAATGCGTATGACGCAAACCGGGCCCAGGTCAGCGATGCACCGGTTCGAAATGTTAGGGGATCTGGATTTAAGCTCTGACTTCCCAGGTATCCCCCGCGTGGAGGAGCTTCGCAAGGTCGCCAGGTCCGCGCTTGGACTGGGCGTCACGAATCTGCGCGGCAATCACATCTTCGTAGCGCGGGACATCGCCCCATGAGCGCAGAACGCCGATAGGCGTGGGGAATCCGGGACGAAGTTCCATTTGCGACAGCAGGAACGCGTAGGATGGACGCTGATCGTGCTCATCGTGGATGAGCAAATCCTTTTCGGTCGTGCCGTTGCCCAGCGTCACGATTTCGAGTTCGAGGCCGTTGAGGCGGATGCCCTTGTCTCGGTTCTTGCCGAAGATGAGGGGTTTGCCATGCTCGAGCTGCAAGACGTGCTCGCTCCGAGCTTCCTTCTCAGTGATGGTCTCCCAGGCGTGGTCGTTGAAGATGTTGCAGTTTTGCAAAATCTCAATATAGGCTGATCCCTGGTGGGCCGCGGCTTTTTTCAAGGTTTCCTTCAAATGCTGCTGGAAGACGTCGACCGAACGAGCGACGAAGGTCGCCTCGGCGCCGATGGCGAGCGACAACGGATGGAACGGCCGGTCGGCGGTGCCGTAGGGAGTTGATTTTGTCTTCTTGCCGATTTCCGAGGTCGGGGAGAACTGACCCTTTGTCAGACCGTAGATCCGGTTGTTGAACATCAGGACCTTCAGCCCGACGTTGCGACGCAGCATGTGGATCGTGTGGTTGCCACCGATTGAAAGTGAATCGCCGTCTCCGGTCACGACCCAAACCTCAAGATCGGGGCGCGCGACCTTGAGTCCCGTGGCCACGGCCGGCGCGCGGCCGTGAATGGTGTGGAATCCGAACGTGTTCACGTAGTAGGGAAAACGACTCGAACAGCCGATTCCGGAGATAATCACGAATTTCTCGCGCGGAATGCCGAGCTCGGGAAAAACGGACTGCACCGCCGAAAGGATCGCGTAGTCCCCGCACCCTGGACACCAGCGAATTTCCTGGTCGGTCTGAAAGTCTTTTTTCGTGTAGACGGGTAATGTGGCCGTGGTCATTCAAATTCTCCTAACCATGAATCCCGAAAAAGAAGCGAGGTTGCCCGCTTCGCCCGGAAGAGTATTCAACCCTCATCCAGCATTTCCTCAATCTTCTGCTCGATTTCCGACTGTTTGAACGGCTTGCCTTGAATCTTGTTGTAGCCCTGCGCATCCACCAGATACTTCGCACGCAGCACCATCACGAGCTGACCCATGTTCATCTCCGGCACCAGTACGCGGTCGTAGTGCCCCAGTACCTCGCCGAGATTTTTCGGCAGGGGATTCAGGTGCCGCAGGTGGACGTGTCCGATGCGGTGGCCCTTGGCTCGTTGGGTTTTCAAGGCGGCAGTGACCGGGCCGTGCGTCGAGCCCCAGGCCACGATCAGTAGCTCGCCAGAGGCATCGCCAGCGGGGACCACATCGGGTACATCCTGAACAATCGCGGCCACTTTTGCCGCGCGGAGGCGGACCATGCGTTCATGGTTGAGCGGCTCGTAGTTGACGTTGCCCGTGACATCCTGCTTCTCAAGCCCGCCGATGCGGTGCTCCAGTCCCGGAGTTCCGGGAATAGCCCATGGCCGCGCGAGCGTGTCCGGATTTCGGCGGTAGGGCTGGAAATCGATAGGGTTCTTTTCAAAGTGGACCGGAATCTCCGGCAGGTCTGCAAGCGAAGGAATCGGCCAGGGCTCGGCTCCGTTCGCGAGATAACCGTCGGAGAGGATGATGACCGGGACCATGTACTTGATCGCAATGCGGCTGGCTTCCAGCGCAACCCAGAAACAATCGCCCGGAGACGATGGCGCGAGGATCGGAATCGGAGCCTCGGAATTGCGGCCATAGAGCGCCTGCAGGAGGTCGGCTTGTTCAGTCTTGGTGGGAAGACCCGTAGACGGGCCGCCTCGCTGAATATCGCAGACCACGAGCGGCAGCTCGACTGCGACTGCGAGGCCCAGGGCCTCGGTCTTGAGCGCCATTCCAGGGCCTGACGTCGAGGTGATCCCAAGCGCACCGGCGTATGCCGCGCCGATTGCCGAGGTAATCGCGGCGATTTCGTCCTCTGCCTGGAACGTGATGACTCCGAAATCCTTGTAGCCGGACAGTTCATGCAGGATATCCGATGCGGGCGTGATCGGATACGAACCCAGAAACAGCGGAATTCCCGCCTTCTGCGAAGCGGCCACAAAACCCATGGCGAGCGCAGTGTTACCGCTGATATTTCGATATACGCCGGGCTTGAGCTTGGCGGGTGGTATCTCATAACTGATTTGAAAAGCCTCGGTGGCCTCGCAATAGCTGTAGCCTGCCTGCATCGCCAGACGATTGGCCTCCACGAGCGCCGGCTTGCTTTTGAACTTGTCCTCGATCCAGCGCAAGGTGCCGTCCATCGATCGGTTGTAGAGCCAGTAGCACATGCCAAGTGCGAAGAAATTCTTGCACCGGTCAACCGTCTTATTGTCGAGCCCCAACTCCTTTAGCGCGGCGCGGGTCAGCTTGGTCAGTTCGACTGAAAAAAGGCGAAATCCGTCAAGAGAGTGGTCCTCGAGGGGGTTCACCGTCATCTGCGCCTTGCGCAAATCCGTTTCGCCGAAATCATCCAAGTTCACGATGAGAATCCCGTTCGGCTTGAGATCCGGAAGATTCATTTTCAGCGCCGCGGGATTCATGGCGATCAGCGCGTCAACGCTGTCGCCGGGCGTGTAGACGTCGCTTGAGGAGAAATGAACCTGGAATCCGCTGACGCCGGGAAGCGTCCCGGCGGGCGCCCGAATTTCCGCCGGAAAATCCGGGAGAGTTGCGAGGTCGTTTCCGTACAGAGCAACGGTGTTGGTGAATTGACTTCCGGTGATTTGCATTCCGTCGCCGGAATCGCCGCAGAAACGAATGACTGCCTGTTCCCGAATTTCGCGCCTGCGCTCCGAAGGACGAACCGAGGTCGTAGACATTGGTATGTGGTATCCCCACCCTTTTAGATGATCCCAGAGATGATCGAGATGCCGTGCCCGCATTCCCCCGAGCGCAGGCGGCTGAAAAAGGCTCTCGTCTGGCCAAAAGCCTAGCACAAACCGCAACCATGGGCCACACAGGCAGGGAAAGCAGAAGCGAGGAAGTAAAGGAGATAACCAGGCCGGGGACACCCGGCAGGTGAAGCAGAGGAAGACTGGGGACCTACGCGAGTGTGAGTATGCGAACCCCTCAATCGTCGAAGGAACCTAGGCGGCCCGCTTACTGCGACCGCGGAGGTAGCTCTGCAAGAAATAGATCGCTATGCCTAGGCCGAACACCACCCAGAAATACAGCACGTTCCTCGTCACTGTGAAGACGGCCATGGCTGCGGCACCGCTCCACATAAACAATTCCCCGGTGAACCCGTCGAGCCAGTTTGCCTTCGCCCCACTGGCGGGAACACGCGGGGCAACCGCTGGCAGCAGGCGCGGCACTGCACCGAGATAACGCCGATAGTCCTCTGCTTGGGACTGAAGCAGAGTCGTCTCCTCTCGAAGGATCAGGCGATACACGAAAAGCCACATGCCGATGGAGATGACCAGGAAACCCGAGCGACTGGCCAGCAGCCCGACGCCGATCGCGAGGAAAAGATTGCCGAGATACAGGGGATTGCGAACATGACGATAAGGGCCGTCAGCGACGAGCTGTTCGCCATGAAGCTCTGCGTCATGAACGATGGAGCTGTGAAGATAGGATTCCGCCCACGAACGGATCAAGGCGCCCAAAACCACGCTCAGCGTTCCCAGTGCGAAGAAAGTGGTGACGGCGTGTCCGAACTGCGATGAGCTTTCGTTCGGGTGCCCGCCCAGGACGAGGCGGCTGAGTGCGACCGAGACGTTCACCGGGTCAATAAGATAGAGCAGAAAGCCAAACCAGAAGATCCCGCAAATGAACCAGAAGCGGGTCCGGAATTCGAATTCACTGGCTTGAAAACTCATGGGTGAGCCTCATTCGCCCCTGCGAGAAGTCGTGAAACAGAGCTTGGTGCTGCTTCCTAGTCAATACGGACGACGGTGAGAAAAGCTTTCAAGACACCGGTGCTGTTCCCGGCAGCCTTGCGTCACCTCGCTGGTCGCCAGCGTCCGGTTGACGCGCGCCCGAGAGCGCGCTATCGTGCCACTCGTTTGGGTCCAAAACAAGCCACTCTTAGGCGGAGATCTCCGATGAAATGCAGATTTCTTTTGGCCGTGACGGTTCTATTTCTGACCGGCATGGCGGCCAAGGTCACTCCCTGCGCGCCGCCCGGTCACGGTCAAGCGCCGGCCCCGGAATGGGATCCGTCCGCTGCGAAGCCGTGCGACCGGGCCTGTCTTCTCGGGATTATGGACGGCTACATGAACGCCATCTTTGCACATGACCCCAAGGCCGTCCCGCCGTTGGCGCTGGACGTCCGCATGACGGAAAACACCGGGCACATGGATGTCGGCGAGGGACTTCTTTGGCGATCGAAGGTTGAGCCGACCAGCTTCAAGATCTACGTCGCCGATCCGGTCGAGGGACAGGTGGCCGAGCAGGCGCGCTTGAAAATTCAGGGGAAGGACGCACTGGTCGCGGTGCGATTGAAAATCGACCGAGGAAAGATCCTCGAGATTGAGCAGCTATGGGATCGCAACATCAATGAGGCTGCAATTCCGCTGCTCACCACGCCTCGGGAAACGCTGGTCAACGACGTTCCCGCGTCGCAGCGGAGCTCGCGCGAGGTTCTGATTCGCGCGGCCAACTCTTATTTCGACGCCCTCGAGGGAGACGACGGCAAGATCGCGGCGTTCGCTCAGGACTGCGTACGCCATGAAAACGGCTATCAGACGGTGAACAATCCGCCACCGGGAGGGCGAATGATGCCCGCGCCGATGGTTCCGGACCCTAACACGGAGCAGGGACGATCCCAGCTCAAGTTCAGCATGATGACGTGCACGCAGCAGATCGACAGCAAGACGTTTGCATACATGAAACACATACGGCCGCGAAGGGCGTTGATTATCGATGAACAGAAGGGTCTGGTGGGAACGTTTCCGCTGTTCGTTCACGACGGCACCCGGCGCGGCGCTCCGCCGGACGCGCCTCCGGGCATGTTGCAGAATCTGGTGACCATGGAGACCTTCGGCATTCGCGGCGGGCTTATTCACGAAGTCGAGGTATTCCCGTTCGTCACGATTCCATACGGGCTGGGCAATGGGTGGACCGAAGGGTCGGGCCGATGAGAGTGCCGGCAGGTTTAGGGGGAGATATGCGAGTAAGGACGATATTGTTCGGGGTGATCGGTTGTCTGGCCATAGCGATGATGGCGGGGCGGCTTGACCGCACGGTTGCTGCGACTGGTCCGATCGCGACCGATTGCGACCGGGCATGCCTGGAAGGTCTGGCTACGCAATATCTTGCGGCGCTCGTAGCGCACTCTGCTAAGGGTTTGCCGCTCGCGGCGGACGTGAGGTACACAGAAAACGACCAGGTGATGGACCTTGGCGACGGATTTTGGGGAACTGCAACGGCAATTGGAGGCTACAAGCACTGCTTCTCTGATCCAGTCGTCGAGCAGATCGGCTGCATGGTGACGATGCATGAGGGCGATCACATCGTGATCATGGGTATGCGCCTGCGCGTGCAACTCGGAAGAATCACGGAAATCGAGACTACCTATTACCGGCAGGGCGGCGGCGGTCCGTCGAATGCCGCCGGTTTGGACACCAGCCAGCCGGAGTCGCTGTGGTTCAATACGGTCCCGCCCGCCCGGCGCGTTTCGCGCCAGCAGTTGATTGCGACCGCGAATATGTACTTCGCGGGCCTGGAGAACAACGACGGGAAGGGCGTGTATCCGTTCAGCGACGATTGTGATCGCATGGAAAATGGAATTCATACCACAAACAATCCGACGCTCTCGCCGAACGCGCCCTTCAACGCCTTTGCGCTGGGCTGCATTGCGCAGTTCAAGAGCGGCTACTATGCAGTGGTCACACGGATTCATCACCGGCGTTTTCCGATCGTTGATGAAGAGCGCGGAATTGTCTGGGCCTACGTGATCTTCGATCAAAATGGAACCGTGCAAACGATCCACCTCACCAACGGCCAGGATGTATCGATGAAAAATTTCAATCGGCCATCGAGCCTGGAGGTCACCGAGGCGTTCAAGATCGAAGATGGCAAGATTCGGCGGATTGAGATGGTGGGATCAGGATTGCAGTATCATTTGAATTCCGCCTGGGGCGGGATCAGCGACAAGTAGGCCGAGAGCGTAAACAGCAGATCCCTGATCGGCCTGAAACTGAGCCCCAGGGGACGAAGGGTTGCTTTGTGTGAGGCAGGGCAGCGAAAACCAGGCAGTCGAGCCAGAAAGAATCGGACCAATGGAAAGAAACCCGAACATCATTGCACTCGCATTCCTGTGCGCGTTCCTGGCATGGGGTCGGCCGTCCGAGGCGCAAGCGCCAGCCCCTCCGCAACAGGCTCCTGCTACGGCTGGCGCGAATCTCGCTGCCGGCACGGAAACGGGCATCGGCACTTTTCAAACGCATTGTATGGGCTGCCATGGAAATCCTGCCGTCCCGCAGGCGCCGGCGCCCGACGCGGTGCGCCAGATGCCGCCAGAAAGAATTTACGAAGCGCTGACAACAGGCGTGATGAAACCCCAGGGCGACGGATTGACCGACGATCAGAAGAAAATGCTCGCCACGTTCCTCAGCGGGCGGCCCCTTGGCAGCCTGAAGCAAGGCGATGCGAAGGACATGCCAAACCATTGCCCGTCAAACGCCCCTCTGGGCGATCCTTCAGCCTCAGCGGAATGGAACGGGTGGAGTCCCGATGGCATCAACTCGCGTTTTCAGGACGCGAAGGATGCGGGCCTGACAGCGGGTCAGGTGCCGCAATTGAAATTGAAATGGGCGTTTGGCTACCCGACCGGTCTTTCCGCATTCGGCCAGCCGACGGTTGTTTCCGGACGAATTTTTGTGGGGAGCGATATCGGTTACGTGTATTCACTGGACGCGCAGACCGGCTGTGTGTACTGGTCGTATCAGGCCAAAGGTTCGGTACGGAGCGCCGTCAGCATCGCGCCGGTGAAGAACCACGGCGCGACAAAGTACGCTGCTTATTTTGGAGACGCCCACGCGAATGTGTACGCCGTGGACGCGCAAACCGGCGAACAGCTCTGGATAACGAGAGTGGACGAACACTTCGTGGCTCGTATTACGGCCGCTCCCAAGGTCTACGACGGCGTCGTGTACATTCCGGTCTCATCTTCTGAGGAGTTTTCGTCCTCTAACCTGGACTACTCGTGCTGCACGGGTCGCGGAAGCGTAGTCGCGCTCAACGCTGGGACCGGAAAACAAGTTTGGAAGACTTACGTGGTGGACACGCCCAAGCCCGTGCGAAAAAACTCGAAAGGTGTACAGCAGTACGCGCCGTCCGGCGGTTCAATTTGGAATTCGCCCACGATTGATGCGAAACGCAACGCGATCTACTTTGGTACCGGTGACGGGCAGACCGAGCCTACTCCCGACACGACCGACGCGATCATGGCGCTGGATCTGAAGACGGGCGCGGTTCTGTGGTTTTATCAAGCGCAGGCTGGTGACGCATTTATGGGCGGCTGCAACGGCGCCACCAGGACGGACAACTGTCCGAAAGTAAACGGGCCTGACCAGGACATTGGGAATTCACCCATTTTGCAGAACCTTCCGGATGGAAAAAGCGTCGTCGTCTTCGGGATGAAGAACGGCACTGTTACGGCGCTCGATCCCGACCGGAAAGGCGCGGTCCTTTGGAGCGTCCACGTGGTCGATATACCCAAGGGACAGGAGAACACCTTTGCGGCCTATCTGAACGGCGTAGTTTGGGGCGGTGCCGCCGACGATCGGAACGTCTACTACGGTCTGCAGTCGGGCGGAATGGTTGCTCTCAGCCTCGCGACAGGCGATGTGGTTTGGCGCGCGGCCTTCCCGAAACCCGAGGGAACACGCGTAATCAACTCAGCGGCAGCGACGGCGATGCCCGGCGTTGTTTTTGTTGCCGGGTCGGACGGGAAGCTTCACGCGGTTTCGACCGTAGACGGGCACATTCTTTGGGAATATGACACGGCCCGGAAGTTCGAGACGGTCAACAATGTCCCGGCAAGAGGCGGCGCAATCGCCTCCATTGGACCGTCGATCGCAAACGGCATGCTTTTCATCGGCTCGGGCTACGCCGTGACGGGTAGCAATTCCGGGAACGTGCTGCTTGCGTTCTCGGCTCAATAGGTCCTACGCGGATGAGCTACGTCGAGAAAAACCTGATTCCCGGAGAGAAGATCGTATACCGGACAGGTATTCACTGGAGCGTGCTCGTCGGCCCGACAATCGTCGCAGCGATCATCGCGGCGCCCGGAATCGCGCTTCTGGCATATCGCGACCGCATCGCCAGTAATGAAATTCCTGTCGTTGCCGTCGCCGCCGCCGGCATAGTCCTGCTCGCCATCGCCGCGATCATCTTCTCTTACAACGTCATCAAGAGAAATGCCACCGAAATTGCGGTCACGGACAGGCGCGTCATTATCAAGACGGGAATGACGAGCCGGCGGTCGCTTGAGATCATGATCGCCAAGGTCGAAAGTATAGGTATTGACGAGACCGTGATGGGCAGAGTCCTTGGATACGGCACGGTCGTGATTCACGGCACAGGTGGCACACCCGAGCCATTCCGCAAAATCGCGCATCCTTCTGAATTCCGGCGCGAGGTACAGCAGCAGGTCGACGGGGCCAGGCGATGATCGGGGCAGGTCTGCCAGTGCGGGTTGCCAAATCTTGAAACGCTCGCCCGACAGCGTCCGATCACGCACGTTACATCGCGGCGGTTGTTGTCGGCAACGCACTTGAGTCCTGCGATTTCCCTGCCTACGTTTTCTTCGTGGTCTTTATCGGAAGAACATTTTTCCCGTCCAACTCTCAGACGGCCAGCTTGCTGGCATCTCTCGGCACGTTCGGAGTTGGTTTCGCCACACGGCCCATCGATGGGATCGTCATCGGCAGGATGGGCGACCGGCTGGGCGTTGGAATAGAAGCGAAGTCGTGTGTATTCGCTCGGCAATTAGCGCGACTGGGATCGATTCAGCTATGGTGCCGGTCTGGCATGGCCCAGCGCTTGCGCCATCCCCAGGAGCGCGAAACCGCGCTCGGGATCGGCGATGGGCATAGCGCGCACCCAGTCCAGCACAAGCCGCGACTGGCCTTTGACGGTCCATGCCCAGGCGATCTCGCGCACGCAGTCGGGGCAAAAGTCTTGCTTGCCGCTCACCTGCCGCGCGGAGTCGAGTAGACGAATGGCATTGGCAGGGTCGCCTTTCCTCGCCGCTGCTTTGGACATCTCGGCCAGTCCATTGCTTACCTCGGCTGTATCCGGGCTCCTGCGCAACTCCCGCTCCGCTTCGGCGGCATTGACTGCAAATTGCTTCATCGCGATGTCGGAGAACCGGCATCTGTTTTGCTCGACCAGCCGATAGGCGTCGGCAAATTTCCCGGCATCCCCATCGAACCATGCGACATCACAGGGAGTTTCCTGCATGGTTCGAACTTCGACGGAGGGCGAAACAGTGAATCGGGCCGCGTCCAGGAACTCAGCGGCTCGTTTCCTGTCGGTCATACGGGAAGCAAGCTCGTGCAATCGCTGGGGCTCGCCTGGCTGCCTCAGTGCTCGACCGACCTCGTAAAACAGATCATAGGCCGAGCGGTCGCTAACTTGCTCCGCAGTCTTGAGCGCGCCATCCAAATCACCGTTTGCGATCTGGCGGCTCCCAAATTCCTCTCTCACCTTGTCGGCGTCCTCAGGTGTAGGGCATGTCTCGAGCGCGCCACGCAGGTCGCCCCGGTCAACCTGGATCTTGGCAATCTGCAGAGTCGTCTCCGGCCCCCGGGAACCCAACAGTGAGCCGCCAAACTGCTTTACCATTTCCTTGGCGCCTTGAATGTCGCCATTTCCTGCGCGCGTCTCGATCAAATATTCGGTCAGCCCCGGTAGTTCGTTCCCAAATCTGGGACGTCCCGACGCGAACTGGCGGGCCGTCACCAGCGCGTCGGCGTAGTATCCCTGCCCAGCCTGCTGCGCAAAGATCTGATCGAGCGGACCTCGATCACGAACAGCTTCGCGAAGCAAATCCTTGGCAGTGAGCCTGACATCGAGACTTCTCACCGACAGCGCGAGCGAAATTCCAATCGCAGCACAAAGAAACAGGATCGCTAGGAGTCGGCGGCTCACTACCGGTTTCACCCCTGGGGTTCGAGAATGTCTTTATTCTAGTCCACACCGACTAACCGCCCCACTCGAAGTACTGGATGCCGGTACTCGATCCCTGGCCCTACGGTCGAGACCAGTGTGAACCGCCACCTGTCCTCGAGTACCATTGACTTTCGCTTTTGATTCGCCTATAGTGGGCAACACGAAGATAGAGCGTGTGAGGGGTCTGCAATGGCGCTTACAAAACGGCAGAAAGAAGTACTGAACTACCTGGTGGGCTTCATCAATAAGAACGGCTACTCGCCGAGCTTCGAGGAGATCGCGCACGCGCTCAAGCTGACCTCGCTTGCGACGGTGCACAAGCATCTGTCGACGCTCGAAAAGAAGGGTTTCATCCGTCGAGGCTACAACCAGAGTCGCTCGATTGAAGTAACTCAGTTGCCCAAGCAGGTGCGCGAGGAAATACTGGACCGCCATGTCGTCGAGCTACCGCTCGCTGGACGGATTGCTGCAGGGCGTCCCCTGGAAGCCGTGGAGGACCGCGAAACGATTTCGCTCGCGGATTTTGCGCGCGGGCAGAATACGTTTGTGTTGCAGGTGAAGGGTGAGTCGATGCGTGAGGATCACATCCTTGACGGCGATTACATTGTGGTCGAGCAGACGCAGGTAGCTAATCCTGGTGAAATTGTCGTCGCTTTGATCGGCGAAGATGAAGCGACCGTGAAGCGTTTCTATCGCGAGCCGGGCGGGAAGATTCGCCTCCAGCCGGCGAACTCATCCATGGCCCCGATTATGGCCGCCGCGACAGATGTGAAGATACAGGGTCGCGTGGTGGGAGTGCTCCGCAAGTATTAGAGGCGGCGATCGAATCATCGTGGCTGGTGCCACGTCCCTCCTGAAAATCACTTCCCAGCTCGTCAACAGCTGCTCTTCTACCCCGTCCCACCAATTCCGCTTCGATTCTCGGGGCTCATGGTGGACTATTAGGCGTTGCCTCTAGCGACACAACTGTACCAATTTGGGATTGGCGCCGTTCTCGTGCCGGACTAGATTGATAAGCCCGGTGTGCATCCCGTAAGCTTATCCCGGCGCAGTTGGGCCCAAGGAGGGTAAATGTGGGGAGACAAGAAAACCGACGCTCCCGCTAGGCCGCCGCTCCCGCAGCAGCCTAGAACGAACGCAGTATCTGGTGGAACATCCATTTCTGGGGAGGCAAAAACAATGGCACCTATGGATTCGTCGTATCCGGCATCGTCGAGCGGCAGCGGCACAGCACGCCTCGGCGCGAGCCTGCACGTGAAGGGCGAGATTACCGGCAATGAAGACCTGGCCATTGACGGCAGCGTCGAAGGGCTGGTTCAACTCGAAGACCGCAAACTAACAATCGGTGCAAGCGCTAAGGTTACGGCCGACGTAATCGCCCGCGAAGTAGTGGTATACGGCAATGTAAAGGGCAATCTTCGGGCGCGCGACCGCATCGAGATCAAGAAGGACGGCTCGGTGGTCGGCGACCTGACGACGGCCCGGATCATGATCGAGGACGGGGCTTACTTCAAGGGCTCAATCGAAATCGACAAGGCCGGCGACGCAAGCGACAGCCACGATGTCGATAAGCCCGCGTTCTCACGGACGCCTCGCACCGCGGCAACGACAGCGAGCTCCGACTAACTCACACGCGCGCAAACCAGGGGCGGGTCGCCTCGGTGCGGCTCGCTGCCCGCTTCCTGTGTTTTGTGCCCGGACGAATCAGGCCAGGCGAACGACGTAGTCGCCGCCGGCGGATTCAAACCGCAGCTTTTCCTCGCGCGAAAGCCATCCAATCGCCATAAACAAGAGGCTTTGCGGGACGTTGACGGTCTCCATCAGAGCGGCAAACGTCAGCGGCCCGTCTTTTGAAAGGACTTCCCACACGGTACCTGCGGTCTCCCCAATCTGATCGTAGCTCATAGTGAAACCTCGCTTCCTAGCCTGCCTCGCAAATTCCCCAAGCCAGCAACGCGGGCCCGCGAAGAAACGGGCCAAGGTCATCCGGTCGCGGCGCGCTCGCTCTGGCGTGCGGGATGAAGATCGAATGCTGCCCGGTGCGCAATGTGGACGAGCGTTGTTACGTGCCGGTTATCGGGTAATAAACGCTCGCCACTTTTTTGACGGTCCCGCAACTCCACGACTCTTCGTTGACAGAAAGTGGGACGTAGCCTACACTTAGCGATTGTCTCTAGACGGAAAGGTGTGACCGAGGGCATGGGTACGTATGTTCCAAAGGGCCGAGAGGCTGAGGCACTGACAGTCGGGAAAGATTGGTTCGTCGTGGACGCCAATGGGCAGGTGCTCGGCCGCTTGGCGACACGCATCGCCCGGATGTTGATCGGGAAGGACAAACCGACCTATACGCCGTTTCTTGACTGCGGCGATCACGTGGTCGTAATCAATGCCGAACGAGTAAAGCTGACCGGAAACAAAATGGATCAGAAGATTTACCGGCACCACAGCGGCTATCCCGGGGGACTGAAAGAAGTTTCCATCCGGGCGCTGATGCAACGCCGTCCAGAAGAGGTACTCCGCGAAGCGGTGCTTGGGATGTTGCCGAAGAACAAGCTCCGCGCGCGTCGCGCCAAGAAGCTGCGTGTCTATGCCGGAAGTGAAGCGCTCGCCCGCCACGCCGGACAGAAGCCTCAGCCGCTCGCGCTGTAACCTCGCGAATAGAGTTTCGAAATTTACGCGCCTCGCGGAGAAGTCCGCAACGGGAGCTATCGAAGGCGCGATTCTGTATTTCATCGAAGCAGGAGGAAATTTGAGTTCAGGGTCGAATTCGCTTGCAGAAGCGGCAAAGAAACACTTCTACGGTACCGGACGCCGGCGGGAAGCCGTGGCGCGCGTGTATATCAAGGTCGGGCCGGCACTGTTCACGGTGAACCGGAGACCGGTGGAGGAATATTTCCGTAACGTGGCGTGGCACACGGCAGCCGTTGAGCCCCTGAAGTTCACCCAGATGCTCGACCAGGTCGAGGTAAAGGCCCAGGTCAAGGGCGGCGGCGTAGGCGGTCAGGCTGGAGCCGTGCGCATGGGCATCGCTCGCGCGCTCGCGAAGCTGAATCCGGAATTGCGTCCGGCGCTGCGCAAGAACGGTTTCCTGACGCGCGATTCGCGCATGAAGGAACGCAAGAAATACGGACAAAAAGGCGCGCGTCGGCGCTTCCAGTTCAGCAAGCGGTAGTCGTAGCACCATCGGTCCGGTCCCGTGGGCTGGTCTGAATTCGCGGCCGGTAAGGATCCGGCAGAAAAGGATGCTGTCCCGGATGGCCGGGATCGAAAGCATCCCTTCAATGAGGAGGTATTTTGGGAGTCGAAATTACGATGAAGGAGCTTCTGGAGGCTGGCGTTCATTTTGGCCACCAGACTCGGCGGTGGAATCCGAAGATGAAGGAATACATTTTCGGAGAGCGCAACGGAATCCACATTATTGATCTGCAAAAGACCCTCAAGCTGTTCCGTGAGGCTGCACGCTACGTCTCCGAACAGGCGGGACAAGGCAAGAGCGTCTTGTTCCTGGGAACGAAACGCCAGGCCCAGGAAGCGATTTCGGAAGAAGCCCAGCGCTGCGGAATGTTCTACGTGAACCACCGCTGGCTCGGAGGCACGCTCACCAACTGGGCCACCCTGCAAAAGTCGATCAAGCGATTCAAGCTGTTGAAGGCGATGTCCGAAGACGGGCGCATGGCGCAATTTTCGAAGAAGGAAGGTGCGCGCCTGGATCGCGAGCTGAAGCATCTGCTGCAGAACTTCGCCGGTGTCGAAAACATGACCACGCTTCCCGATACCATGTTCGTGATCGACCCGAACGCCGAAGTGATCGCAGTGCGTGAGGCCCGCCGGATGGGGATTCCGGTCGTCGCGATTGTGGACACAAATTGCGACCCGAACCTGGTTGACTGGGTCATTCCCGGCAACGACGACGCTCTTCGCGCCATTCGCTTGTTCACGTCCAAGATTTCCGATGCCGTTGTCGCGGGGCGGCAGTCGTTCGAGCAATCGCAGATCGCCGACCAGAAGGCGGCCGAGGGCGTAGGCGGCGAGGAAGGGCCCGAATACGTGGACACCAGCGCGTACGAACAGTACGAGAAGCAGGAAGGCGACTTCGTCGAAGGCGAACCCGTTGCCGCCGAGGACGCCGCGGCGCCGGTGACGAGCGACGAAGAGACTCCCGCGAAATAGTTTCCGAGCGGCAGTACACTCCCCGGGTCTGGCCAAGCCGGACCGATCAAACTCAAACGAAAAGGAATTGAGCATATCCATGGCGACAGCACCCGAACCCGGAAAAGGCGGCCCATCCGCACAGCTTGTAAAGGAGCTGCGCGACAAAACGGGCGCAGGCTTTTCGGATTGCCGCGCGGCACTGATCGAGGCAGCCGGCGACATCGAACAGGCTATTACCGTCCTGCGAAAGAAGGGTCAGGTCGCGGCCGCCAAGAAGGCGCAACGGGCGACATCGGAGGGACTGGTTTCCTGCTACATTCACGCGGGTGGGAAGATCGGTGTGCTCGTCGAGGTCAATTGCGAGAGCGACTTCGTTGCGCGCACCGAGGCTTTTCAAGGCCTCTGCCATGACGTAGCCATGCACATCGCCGCGCTCGATCCGCTGTTCCTGCGCCGGGAGGACGTGACACAGGAGACGCTTGAGCGCAAGCGGGCCACCTATCGCGACGAGGCGAAGGCCACCGGTAAACCCGACGCAGTGATCGAAAAGATTGTTACCGGCAAGCTCGAGAAATTCTACGAAGAGAACTGTCTCTACGAGCAGCATTTCATCAAGGATGAAGGTACGACGGTGAAAGAGCTGGTGGACCAGGCCATCGCCAAAGTAGGCGAAAACATTGCCATTCGGCGCTTCTCCCGATTCAAGGTCGGCGAGACCGACGGCGCAGCGCAACCCGCTCCAGCGCCTGAAGAGCCCGATGCGCGGGTGCCCGTACCCAAGGCGTAAGTCGACTTCCTCGCAAAAACCAAGGCCGCCAATCGGACTTGCGCATGCCATTGGCGCGCGACGAGAGCCGTCACAGGCCGCCGATTCTCTGCTAGAATGCCCGCGGGAGAGGGGCTTATCCGGACGCGATGAAAAAATCCCAGAAGCAAAACGGCGCGGAAACCGCCGGAAAGAAACCCGTCTTCAATCGCATCGTGGTGAAGCTCTCAGGCGAGTCGCTGTCCGGGCCGGACGCTTTCGGCATCCATGCGGAAACGATTCAAGGCATCGCCCGTGAGGTAAAGGCCGTTCACGATCTCGGGGTTGAGGTCGCGCTGATTGTCGGTGGAGGCAACATTTTCCGCGGCGCGCGCCAGCACGGACTCACCATCGACCGCGCAACCGGGGACTACATGGGAATGCTTGCGACGGTGCTCAACGGCTTGGCGATGCAGGACGCGTTGGAAAAAGCCGGATGCCATACGCGGCTGATGAGCGCGATCGAAATGAATCAGGTGGCCGAGCCTTTCATCCGCCGTCGTGCCGCGCGCCATCTGGAGAAAATGCGCGTGGTGATCTTTGCCGGCGGCACCGGCAATCCATATTTTTCGACAGACACCGCGGCGGCACTGCGCGCCATGGAAATCAAGGCCCAGGTGATTTTGAAGGCGACGCGCGTGGATGGGATCTATGACGCCGATCCCGAAAAAGTAAAGACGGCGAAAAAGTTCGAGAGCATCACCTATCTGGATGTCCTGCAGAAGGGGCTCACAGTGATGGACTCGACGGCGATCTCGCTCTGTATGGACAACAAGATGCCGATCGTCGTATTCGACATGAACGTGCCGGGGAATCTGAAGCGCGTGGTGGTGGGCGAACGGGTCGGTTCGACCGTCACGGCGTAAATCACTGGACTGCGGAGGCTGATTTTTCGATGAGCACGATTGGCTCAAGCAAGGACGCTCTCGCCCAGGCGAAAGTTCGCATGGAGAAGGCGGTTGAGGATTTTCGCAAGGAGCTTGCCGGCGTCCGGACCGGGCGCGCAAACTCTGCGGTGCTCGATGGCGTGCGGGTGGACTACCACGGCACACCAATGCCGATCAACCAGCTTGGAACCCTGAACGTCCCTGACCCGATGACCATCGTGATCGCGCCTTGGGATCCGGGCGCCGTTGCCCCGATTGACAAGGCGATTCGCACAGCCGACCTTGGCCTGAACCCGACCAACGACGGGAAGGTCGTGCGCGTTCCGATTCCACCGCTCACCGAAGACCGCCGCAAGGATCTGGCCAAGCACATTCACAAGGTGCTCGAAAACCATCGCACCGCGATTCGCAGCGTGCGGCGCGACATTAAAGACGCTGTCGAGAAGCTTGAGAAAGAGAAGAAGATCAGCGAGGACGACAAGAAGCGCACGCTCGACGAACTCGAAAAAGTCACGCACGCAGAGACCAAGAAGATCGAAGATCTCTCAGCTGCGAAAGAGAAGGAAGTCCTCGGACTAAATTGACGGCTTGGCACGGGTCGAGAGTCGCCCCCCGAGCGGTGCTTGGTTCACCCAGTGATCCCTTCTTCGATTTCCCTTTCGTTTTCATTGTTTAATTGAACCATGATCGAGGCACGCCCGAGCAGAACCGCATTGCGAGTCGCCATGCGGCGCGCTGCGCATCAGCTCTTTGATCATCCCAAGGTTCTGGATGATCCGATCGCGCTTCCGATCATCGGGCGCCAGGCCGCCGCAATGCTCGCAGGCGAGCGAGGCGCCGAAGATAACCGCATCGCGCTCGGTATCCGGGCGTTCATGGTGGCGCGCAGCCGGTTCGCCGAAGATGCTCTGGCGCGCTCGATAGCGCGCGGCGCGACGCAGTACGTGGTTCTCGGCGCTGGCCTTGACACCTTTGCGTATCGAAACCCCTACGCAGAATCGGCTCTTCGCGTGTTCGAAGTGGACTACCCGGCAACGCAGGAATGGAAACGCCAGCAGTTGGAGGAGGCACGCATTGCGGTTCCAACCTCGGTGACCTATGTGCCGGTGGATTTCGAGCGGCAGACGCTGCAGGAAGGTCTCAGGCTAGCGGGGTTTGATTCGACCAAGCCAGCTTTCTTTTCCTGGCTTGGCGTCACGATGTACCTGACCGAAGACGCCGTCATGTCGACCTTCGGCCTCATTGCCTCCACACCGCCTCAAGGAGGAGTTGCGTTTGATTACGCCGTCCCGCGATCTTCACTCGGCTTGTTTGGGCGAATCGCGCTCGATGCGGTCGCGCGACGCGTGGCGAGGGCGGGCGAGCCGTTTCGCACGTTCTTTGCACCCGCAGCACTTGGCCAGCGCCTAGAAGGAATGGGCTTTTCGTCGATCGAGGATCTGGGATCGGACGAAATCAACGCGCGCTACTTCAAGGATCGCCCGGATAGGTTGAGAGTCATGGGTCGCATCGGCCGATTGATAAGCGCGCAAGTGTAGAGAGTGCTCGTGAGGATCGACGGCGAGAGTCTTGGGGTCAATTCGTTGCGCGTGCGTCCTCGGCGCGGCTCAAAATCAGAACGCAACCGCCATCCTTTGCAGAACACGCAAGCGTAGCGCGGCGGATGAGCGTAACGGACAAAGTGTCAGGAAACATTGGGCCGTAGTCGAGCGAGCGCAGAGTTTCAGCCAGGAGACGCATCTTGGCGTCGCCGGAAATGAACCGCACGTCCTCCACGCGGGGTTTATTTTCGCCGGCCGATAGGGCAACGAAGAAATCGGCCTTGGCATTTTCGTCAAGAAGTTTGCCGGCAGAAATCGTGCGAAGAGCCTCGAGATGCGTAGCCGCTTTGGCGACCAGATCATCGATCTTGGAATTGCCGCCAAGCAGGAGTGTAAGTCGCGCGCGGGTTTCGGGATTGGAGTGCGGCGCAGCCAGCGCCTCGGCGTATGTCTCGATGGCGCGGTCTTTCTCGCCGCGCCTTTCGTAAATCTGGGCGAAATGATCACCCATTTCGCCATTCTGGTCGAGCAGCCAAGCAGCACGGATATACCGTTCTGCGATTTCCAGATCGCCCTTCTGGAAGTAAACCCAGCCGAGCGTGTCCCAGCAGGCGGCGAGGCTTTCGACCTCTCGTAACTGCCCGAGCGACACATGCTGCAAGTCGACTTTGCCGACTGCCGCCGCGGTTGCATGAACTGCTGATTCGGCATACTGCTGGGCTTTGTCGAGATCGAATTTGCTGTCGGCAAGATCGAAGGCAATGTCGTTCCACACCGGAGCCGTGGGAGACAGCGCTGCACCTTTTTCAAACGCGGCGACCGCTTTTGGCTGGTCACCCGTATTCAGATAGGCCCGGCCCAAGCTAACCTGCAACTCGGCGTTCTCAGGCGAAAGAATGGTGGCCTTGTCCAGTTCCTGAGCGGCCTGGGGGTATTCGTGCTCGGCGAGAAGTATCTCTCCCAATGCTGCGTGGGCGGCGGCATCGAGCGGGTTCAGCTGGATCTGCTTTCGGAACGCCGCGGCAGCCTGGGCATCATTGCCCTGTCGCTGGAGCGCGAGGCCCAGATAATCGTTTGCGTGTTCGTCCGCCGGATTGATCACGAGCTGCTTTTGGAACGCAGCGGCTGCCTGCTCAAGTTTTCCCGTACGCAGATAGGCGAGTCCGAGGTCGTTCCAGGCCTGCTTGTGTTGCGGTGCGAGCTCGAGAGAGCGGTTGAAGAGCGGAATTGACGCGCCGGCATCGCCCGCATTCAGGAAAGCCAGGCCGGCCTCAACCAGATCGTCGGTGGTAGCCGATACAGGTATGACAGGCTCGCCGGGGGTCGTGTTGGTCACGACGAGCGAACGATTTTCGTCCGCACTAACGGCCCGCGCAAATTCGCGGTAATCGTCCGAGCGCGAGGCGGGCAGCGTGCGCGTTTTGAAATCAAGCGAGCGCTCAGCTGTAACTGCGCCGTCGGCAAAACGATACCTGGATTTGAATTCTGCATAATCGCGCGCGATTGAGACAGAGGCCGGCGGAAGTGCAGCGTAGATGGAAGGCAGGGCGAGCTTTAGTTTCACGGTTACATCGAGTGGGCTGCCGAGGTCGATCGGCTTTGTGGCGTCTTCGGGGGGATCCGGCAGCCCGATGGCCAGGAGAGGCAGAGGCGTATTCGCCCGCTTGCTTGACCACAACAGGAAATTCGGCTGCGCGAATTCAATGTCGAGCTCGAATGGATCGTGCGTGGCCATGGGATCGCCCGGCTTAACGGCGGTCACCTCCCCGCGAATGCCGTCGAGCGACAAAATTGTCTGTCCGAGATCGTTCCACTGCAGTTGTGGAGTCCGGTGAAACGCAAGCCGCAAAACCAACTCCGCGTCGCCGCGCATCGCGTAGTGCGCCCGCGCCTCGAGCTTGCCGAGGTCAGTGACGTGGCCATCGATGTCTACGCGCTGTGTTGAAAGAAACGGCGGGTCGGAGGGCGTCTCGACAATTTTCCCAGCGACATCGATCGGGACGAGCAACGCTGGTTTGTCGCGCAGCGGAGAGGCGAGCAGCTGAAATGGCGCAACTTCGGTGGTCGGGTCCATCCAGATCAGCCCAGTCACGTTCGGCGCCGCTGTGATCACATGGTCGAATTGCGCCGGTGACGGCACTGCGAGATCCAGCTTGCGGGTGTAAGGGATCAGGACGGCATCGGATGAGATTCCCGCAGCCTTGAGCATCGCCGCCAGTAGGATGTGTTCATCAGCGGAGTCGCCGTACTTCTGCGCCAAGACTTCGGCTGCCAAGTGCGGCTGCCAGCCGGCCTGGCCAAGAGGGAGCTCCACGTTGCGGATATTTGTGGCAACAAAGTCGTAAAGCGCCTGCGCTTTGGCTACTGGCCCGGCCTGGCCCTGAATCAATTCTTCCGTTTTCGCGCGGATCTCGGGCGTCGGTTCGTCCCGGCCTTGCTCGAGTTTCGCATACCAGCGGGCTACCGCTTCCCAGTTTGCGAACGTCGTGAGTTCGACGTCCGGAGATTTCGATTTCGGCTGCGCCGGCTGATCCTTCGAGGCGTTGTCGGACAACACGCTGAGATTCGTGTGTTTCCACCGATAAATCACCCGTCCGTTTGCGCGAGCGGTTTCATACGGCGAGCTGGCGGAGGACTTGAGAATCACTTTGCGGTTCTCGGGAATGCTGAGTTCCAGGCGTTCGCCACGGACGATCGCGCTGTTGACGAAGGTGTGCGCAAACCAGAATTCTCCGGGAGCGAAAGCAGAAACAAGGCGAGTCACGATTTCATACTCGAGCAAGTCGCCTGCGGCGAGTGGCGGGACCTCGATGTGCTTTTCCTTGTCGTTCGCATAGGCTGGGGTGTCGCGAACGGTGGGCGCAGCCGCGTCGGTTACGGCGCCAGAGGCGCCGTCAATGATTGTGCCGTTTTCTTTGTGGACCCGCAGGAGGCGAACGTCCATCTGTTCGTTCGCCGCATCGAATCGGAAGACCAGTTCATGCAACTGCTGAGCTCCCGCATTGCTTTGCACGTGGATTCGCACGGCGAGGGTTTGTTCGCCCGTACCGTCGTCCTCGAAGCGTGCCGTTGTGTCGTAACGCTCGATGACGAACGGTTCTTTGGGGTATTCCGAGGGGTGCGCATTTTCAGGCGGTTTCGCCTGCGACGGGCGAACCGGGGGCGCCGCAACCGAAGACGGGCGCGCCTGTGGGTAGGCCGCTCCGGGCAGGCTCAGCATGCACAGCAGAATCATTCCCAAACGGCTCACTCGTGCCACCCCCGCTCCAGAACCAGCGACCCGAAGTTTAGGTTGGATACCCATACGCGTAAAGGGCTGATGGCGAGACAGTTGATTAGGATCAAACCGCACGGCGCCGCTGCAATCTGCCGCGCCGTGCCGAGATCGGGGGCATTTTATCGGGTACCAGTACCCGTCTCGCCTCCTGACTCGGCTTAAGTGAGTTGTTATCATGGTAGACAGCTCACTGGCCGGGTACCGGTCCAGGTTTCCCAACGTTGAGCGGTGCTTCGGGCTGAACCGAAACAGGCTGACCGGCATCCAAAGATCCTGGGTCCAGGCGCCGCGGTTCGGCGTGCTTGCGTTCGTTGAGATCGCAACTGATGTCGAAGTGGCAAAAGGCTTTGCGCGCTGATTTCCCAAGCGGTATCGTGTTGACAATATTTGCCGGTTTGCCTATACTCCTGCGGTTGTGTTTAGGCCTTCGGGCCTGGTGGTGAAAGGGAAGTCTTCCTGCCCCGGAACAGAGAAACAAGGAACGGGGTGAGTGAAGAGCGGCCGAAATGGGGCGCCAGCCCCGCAAAGCCGTGCGAGCCTCTCCGCAGTAAGAAGATGCAGTTCACTCCTTGGGGTGAAGCGTCAACGCGGAGTACCTGGTAGCTCCTTCAGGTTTGGCGACCTTTTCTGTTCATTCACCCGCAGAATTCTGCGCGGGTCGGTTTGGGCTGCGCGGAAATTAATCGGCGCGAGACTTGTTGGGAAAAGTGTCGCGCGAGGTTCGACGAACCACTGGGGGACGAGTGCCAACGTTTTCACAACTGGTGCGCCACGGGCGTGAAAAGATCCGGACGAAAACCAAGTCTCCGGCTCTTGAAGGATGTCCGGAAAAACGCGGAGTATGCGTTCGCGTATATACACAGACGCCCAAGAAACCGAATTCCGCACTGAGAAAAGTGGCGCGCGCGCGGCTGACAAACAGCGCCGAGGTGACCACGTACATCCCCGGAATCGGACACAATTTGCAGGAGCACTCGATCGTGCTGGTCCGCGGCGGCCGCGTGAAGGATCTGCCGGGCGTTCGCTACCACGTGATTCGCGGCACCCTCGACGCGGCGGGGGTCGAAAATCGCAAGCAGGCGCGCTCGAAATACGGCGCGAAGCGGCCCAAAGCGGCCCAGAAGTAAGAGCGAAAGCAAGTCGGGAGAAGCTAGAGATGCCACGCAAAGGATGGGTTCTTCGCCGCAAGATTCCCGGCGATCCGGTCTATGACAGCGACCTGGTGCAGAAGTTTATTTCCAGCATGATGTACGACGGCAAGCGTTCGACTGCCCAGACGATTTTCTATCACGCCATGGATCAAGTCGCGAAGAAAACAAACGACGATGCGTTCAAGCTGTTCAAGAAGGCGATCGAGAACTGCAAGCCGACGCTGGAAGTGAAGTCACGGCGCGTTGGCGGCGCGAACTATCAGGTTCCGGTCGAGGTAAATCCCTTCCGGCGGCAGTCGCTTGCGATCCACTGGCTGGTGCTGTACTCGCGGACGCGCTCGGGAAAGACCATGACCGAGAAGTTGGCCGAGGAAATCATGGACGCCGCGAACGGACGAGGCGGGGCAGTAAAGAAGAAGGAGGACGTGCACCGCATGGCGGAGGCCAACAAGGCTTTCGCGCACTATCGCTGGTAGCGAGAATCCATTTCAAATGACACGCCAGGTACAACTCGATCAGATCCGCAATATCGGGATCATGGCGCACATCGATGCGGGGAAGACGACCTGCACCGAGCGCATCCTTTTCTATACCGGAGTGACGTACAAGATCGGCGAAGTGCACGAAGGCACGACGGTAATGGACTGGATGGAGCAGGAGCGCGAACGCGGAATCACGATCACCTCTGCGGCGACGACCGCTTCCTGGAAGCGCTTCGACAAGACCTTTCGCATCAACATTATCGACACGCCGGGACACGTGGACTTTACAGTAGAAGTCGAACGGTCGCTTCGCGTGCTCGACGGCGCAGTCGCGGTATTTGATGCCGTCGCAGGCGTGCAGCCGCAGTCTGAGACAGTTTGGCGACAGGCGGACAAGTATCGCGTACCGCGTATTGCGTTCATCAACAAGATGGACCGCATCGGCGCCGACTTTGATCACTCGATCCGTTCCATGCGCCAGCGGCTTTCGGCCCACCCCGTACCGATCACCTATCCCATCGGACGCGAGGACAATTTCATCGGTATTATCGACTTTATCGAGGAGCGCGCCGTCATCTGGAAGGATGAAACTCTGGGCGCGGAATTCGAAGTGCTTCCGCTTGAAAAGCTCTGGGATGCGGAGTTCCTCAAAACCCGGCCAGAAATAGAAAAGGCCGTGACGGCCGCAGCGCTTAGTCCTGAGTTTTACAAGGAACATCGCGAAAAGGTCGTCGAGTACATCGCAGAGCACGACGACGCCATTCTTACCAAATATCTCGAACAACATAAGCTCGAGCCGGCCGAGTTACGCGCTTCGCTCCGGCGTTCGACCATCGCGTTGAAGCTGGTGCCGGTGATCGCAGGTTCCGCGTTCAAGAACAAAGGCGTGCAGTCCCTGCTCGATGCGGTCATCGATTATCTGCCGTCGCCGATGGACGTCCCCCCGATCGAGGGCACGACGCTGGATGGAAACGACGCGGAACTGCGGCGCGCGGCGGACGATCAGCCCTTTGCGGCGCTGGCGTTCAAGATCATGACCGATCCGTTTGTCGGACACGTAACCTATATCCGTGTCTATTCGGGCGTGCTGAAGACCGGGCAGTCGGTTTTCAACTCGACGAGAAAAGTGCGCGAGCGCATGGGCCGGCTGCTACGGATGCATGCCAACAAACGCGAAGAGATCGAATCGGTTGAAGCAGGCGACATCGCTGCTTGCGTCGGCCTGAAGAACGTCACCACCGGCGACACGTTGTGTGACGAAGAAAAGCCGATTGTCCTTGAGAACATCGATTTCCCGGCTCCTGTCATTTCCGTTGCGATCGAACCCAAAACCAAGGTCGACCAGGAAAAAATGGGCACTGCACTCTCGAAACTGGCCCAGGAAGATCCGACGTTCCGCGTCCACACCGACCATGACACCGGTCAGGTGCTGATTGAAGGAATGGGCGAGCTGCACCTTGAGATCATCGTCGATCGCATGATGCGTGAATTCGGCGTGCAGGCCAACGTAGGCCGGCCGCAAGTGGCCTATCGCGAGACGATCATCAAGGCCGCCGAAGGGGAACACAAGCACATCAAGCAGTCTGGCGGTCGCGGCCAGTACGGCCACGTAAAACTGATCGTGCAGCCCCTGCCTGGATCTGGACACGAGGACATGCACGATATGTCCACCGACGAACTCGACGAGCTTGCCAAGCAGGTTGCGGGCAAGGGCGGCAAGTGGCGCTTCGACAAGGAACATCGCCTGCTGTTCATCGACAAGCTGGTGGGCGGATCGATCCCCAAGGAATTTGTGCCTCCGATCGAAAACGGAATTAAGGAGGCGATGGACAGCGGCGTTCTGGCCGGCTACGAGATGGTGGACATCGCCGTCATGGTGATCGACGGCAGCTATCACGACGTCGACAGTTCGGAAATGGCGTTCAAGATTGCGGGTTCGATGGCGTTCAAGGAAGCTTGCCGCAAAGCGAGCCCCCGGTTGCTTGAGCCGATCATGCGCGTCGAAGTGGTCGTTCCGGAAGATTACATGGGTCCGGTGATCTCCGACCTCAACTCGCGGCGGGGGCAATTGCAGGGACGGGAATCGCGTTCCGGCAGCGAGATTATCAACGTGCAGGTCCCGCTCGCCGAGATGTTCGGATACGCGACCGATATCCGGAGCCGCACGCAGGGCCGCGGCAGTTTCACGATGCATTTTTCGCATTACCAGCAGGCGCCGCCGAACATCTCGGAAGACATAATTGGCGGGACGAACGGCGACAAGGGCAAGAAGTGACCGGCGTGAACTTCAAGTTCAATACGGAACGAAACTAGAGCGGAGAGAGACATGTCGAAGGAGAAATTCGAGCGCAGTAAGCCGCACCTGAACGTAGGGACGATCGGACACATCGACCACGGCAAGACGACGTTGACGGCGGCGATCACGAAGGTATTGTCGAAGAACAACCCGAAGGTGTCGTTTCGGGCG
>DATBXX010000015.1:0-37172 GCA_036514055.1 Candidatus Acidiferrales bacterium | reverse complement strand
GATCTTCAATGCGGTCTTGCCGCAAGGCACGCCGAAAAACTCGAGCTGGCTGAAAGCGGAAGTGGTCCACGCCGATTCGCAGTCCATCATTGTCCGCGAGAAGAAGAACGAGATGGCCATTCACACGTTCAACTTTTCGCCTGAGATGAAAGACAAGATGCAGGCGATCCTCGACCGCGGTGGATTCCAGTACGGCGACAAGGTGAGCATCCTGTTCATGCCCGGACAAACGGTGGCGCTCAGGATTCACGGCAAGCCGTCAAAAGCGCTCTAATTTCCGCCGGTCCGCCCGACACTCGAAGATCCATGATTCGCCCGCCTGCTGTCGCCGGACGCTTCTATCCATCTGAGCCCGAAGAACTATCTCGCCGGATCCAGGCCTACACATCCGGAGCCTCGAACAAGAGCCGGGCGATCGCGTGCCTGGTGCCACACGCCGGGTACGTCTACTCCGGGCGCGTCGCCGGAGCTGTCTATTCGGCCCTTCAGATTCCCTCGCGGTGCATCCTGCTCGGACCGCGGCACTACCCGCAAGGCCAGCCAATGGCCATCCTCGCCAGCGGAAGTTTTCAGACCCCGTTTGGCGAAGCACACATCGATTCGGCTGCGGCTTCGGAATTGGCACGCGCGTGTCCGGCGCTGCGGGAGGACGCCCAAGCCCACGCGCGCGAGCATTCTCTCGAAGTCCAGCTGCCGTTTCTACAGCAGCTCGCGAGTGATTTTCAGTTCGTGCCTGTGGTACTGGCGACCGATCGATTCCAGGCGATGCAGGAACTGGGGCTTGCAGTCGCGCAGGTGGTGAAGGCGCAGAGTGAGGCAGTGCTGGTGATTGCAAGCTCGGATCTGAATCACTTTGAGAGCGATGCCATCACGCGAGTGAAAGACGACAAAGCAATTGCGCGAATTCTGGCACTCGATCCCCGGGGACTTTACGACACCGTACGGGGCGAGGGGATCACGATGTGCGGATACGCTGCGACGGTAGCAATGCTCGTTGCCGCGCGCGAACTCGGCGCCAAGGATGGGACGCTGGTTCTTTACGCTACTTCTGGCGACGTAACCGGCGACCTCGATGAGGTCGTCGGCTACGCCGGAATCATTCTTCGATAGTATTCCCTGCGCTTCAGCCCCGCGCCACGGCCTTGCTCGCGCGATCACGGCCTCAATTCGTTACGCTGAGCGATGCAGCTACTGAGCGGTGAATTGTGCCGCTTGTCGCTGTAATGACGACGTTGGTGATCACGGGTGTTCCCGGCGGCGGGGTTGTTGAACCACCTCCGCCCCCTCCGCCGCAACCGACGCTCGCGAACACGAGCGCGATCGCCACCAGCGAGAGGGCCATGCTGAGCCGGCGCTTGGGTGAGGAGAAGCCGATCAGCATCAGACCCAGGCTCAGTGCCGAGACCAGCGCGATTTTCACTCCGGTTCCAGGCGCGGCGATGCGATCAGATCCGCCGACCGGACCCAGGACAGCTGCCGCACTGGATGTAAAAGTAACCGTGCTCGTTCCGCTGCCGTTAACCGATGGAGCTGAGCAAGTGACGCCTGACGGGAGATCCGAGCAAGCCAGCGTGACAACGCCGGTGAACCCGTTCTCTGCAGTCACCGTCACCGACGCCGTGCCCGTGCCGCCAGCGGTAGTAATCGTTGGCGGAGTGGATGGATCCGTCAGCGATAGAGTGAAATCGACGCCGTGTGTGGAAGTCGCGGTGTTCCAGACGGTTGGCGCGTTAACGAGATTGGCCACATTCATCGACCCTAAGCCCGTAGCCAGATCGTAGCCAGCGCCGGCGGTGAATCCGGTGATCACTCCGATCGCATCCCCGCCCGTTACGGTGAGGCAGTTTGGCGATCCCGTGAGGCATGGCATGGCGTTCGTGCTGCCATCGGCGACATCGTAGAAGATACAGCTGGAAGACGGGTTTGCGGCCGACGTGCACGTATTGCCGCCAGTTGCCGCAAGTGTATACAACACCGGATTGATCAGGCCCTCCGAGGATTCATTCTTCTGGTCGACCAGCGCCATGATGCCGGCGAAGACCTGGGTCGAAACCGAAGTCCCACCGGCGTCCAGGAATTCGCCCTCCTCAAGGTCACAAGGAGTGTTGCTGCCGGAGCCATTCGCGTCGCGTTCACAAAGGACATAGGAGCTCCCGGAAATCGTGCCGTCGCCCGCAAAAAAGGAGATGTCCGGGACATCTCGCTTGCCATCAGCCGGGGTCAGAGCGGTCTGCCAGACGGGCTTCGCATAGCCTCCGGTGCAATCCGCCGGGATCGTGCCGTTAAAGGTGGTGCAGTTGCTGGCGCCTCCGCCTCCGCCCGAGACCGTCACGAGACCATTGTTCGGCGAGGTAGCAACCGAGGTCTCCTGTACGTTCGGATCGTTACACGTAGCTTCGGCAGTCGCATCGCCAAACGTTGCGTCCGCTTGGGAAACAACGATGGGACTGGTACAGGAATCGTTGTAAGCCGTTTCAGGCACGTATCCTAAAGCAGATTCAAGAGTCCCCGATGCGTTGGAGTTGCTCCAGAATTGCTGCGGATCGTTCACATCGTTGAACTCGGTTCCACCGACTGCCACATTAAAAGGAGTGGAGGAGATTCCGCTCACGGCGAGGCCGCACTGCGCCACTTGGACAAATGAAGACGCATTAAATCCGCAGTTTGTCGGCGTAGCGGGCTGAGCCACGTCGCAACCCGCTGAACCGCTGTCTCCGGAGGAGATCAGTACTGTGATCCCCTCTGCTGCCGCCTGTTGCCAGGTCGTGTTGTAGAAAGCATTCGCCGTGGAACCCAGGCCAAGCTCACATTCTCCAAAACTCTCGCTCAGGATCGGAGCAAGACCCGTGCTGGAGCCGGTGTGAGTGGTATTGGGGAAGTCAACGATGTAACTGGCGGCAAGATCGCCGCCAAAGGCGGAATTCGTGGAGGCACACGTGACCAGATTGATCGTCGCATTCTTGGCCACTGCACCTGACCACTCGACATCCAGAATGGCCTCAACCTCATCGCTGTTTAAATTCGGGGCATTGCAATTGGTGACCGGAGGAACGGTGATCACCGGGGCATTTACAGGCAATCCAAAAATGCTCCTAAAGTCGGAAACGTCCAGAGGATTGATGTTGCTGTCGGACACGACGGCAATGGTTTCGCCAGTGCCATCGATGCCGGCGTTCCACAGGGCCTGTACATTGTAAATCGTTGCAAAGTCAGCCGGGCCCAAGGCATAGCAATTGACCACCGCAGTCAGGCCGCACGGGGATTCGCCTTCAAATGTTACCTGCGGCTTCACTTTGCCAGCGACCGTAGATTTCGCGGCGTGCTTCACCCTAGCGGTCGGTTTTGGGTTGAAATTGTGCAGGGTTGCAACGCCGGCGACGACCGGAGTGAGCGCGGTCGGAATGGACGGGTCGGTCGTGTTGGCCCAGTGTTCCTCGTTATTAACAACGAACTTGTGGATCGAGGTGTGCAGGGCCTCCTGCACCTGAGCTGCAGAACCTGAAAACTGAATCACTGTTCGGCCGTTCGACACGGTGTTTACTTGGAAGCCGTGGGACGTAAGCCACGAGGTAATCGTCTGGATGTCCTGGCTTGCCGGGCCAAACTGTTGCCCGAACTGAACCGGCGTAAGCCACTTATGATAATTGGGCGAAGTCTTATCCTGCTGTTCGGCCATCAGCTTTGCGAGGGCAGCTTCCTGCTCGGGGCTGCGCTTCAGGACCAGCTGCATGCGCTCCATCGGAAGGTCGCTCGGGGCCGGGCCGCGGTCAAACTGCGCCTGAGCGAGCGGATGGGTGTTGCCGTGCAATACGGTCAGTTTGGAATCATTCACTACTTCGGTGATGCGCGGCGGTACGTTACTGGTCTGCGCCGAGGCACCCGCGGACAGAAACAACAAACCCGCAACAATCGACAACACAGTAACCGAAGACTTGTATTTGAATGGCATAGTCATTATTACCGTCCGATGCTTAGAAAGTTCCGAAAGAATCGATAAGCGAAGGGCAAAGAATCGGCGAAATGTGGGGCTCCGTATGAGTCAGACACAGTCTCGCGCATCGCTCAAATATCTTCCGGGTGCCGAATACGAGTGTTTCGGATATCTGAGATGCTAGCAGATGCCGCCGAGGATGGATGGCATTCTGGGGAAAATTGCAATACTTGCAACCCCGGGTTCAGGGCGTCGATCGAATCAGAGCCGCAAGTTTGCGGGCGCGGTCACGGGCAATATCGATGAAGTGCTGGTCCGCGGCCACTCGATCCAGGGACGGGAGGAATTGCCCGGGTTCCGGAAGGGCCTTGTTGTCCAGATCTTTCCCGATCTGCAGGAGCACGTCGTTGACGCCCAGGGGATCGTAATGCATGGTGCGGTCGAGGTCGGAAAGATCGGTTTGCTCGCGCGCGAGTCCCTCGAATATGCTCAGGAGTTCGGCGGCATCCCGGTTGAGTGTGTAGTTGAAGGTGACATGGTGCGACTCGGCGCCGCGGTCGTAGACGAAGGTTTTTTCACCGAGGTTCGCAATCCGGCGGTGCATTTCCAGCTCCAGGCCATCGAAGTTATGAAGCTTCGCCGCAAGCTCAAATATCGCCGTCACCAGAGGCGGGTCAATGTGCATCGCCCGGGGGTTTGATTCCTCGTTAAGCTGGCGTATGTCGCATGTGCCGGACCCAGACTCGCTCACTTTGATTTCGACGAATTCCGGATAACTCGATTTGAATATCTTGCGGAAGGTGACCGTGGCGTTCCCCGGGGCAACGCGCGCTGCGGCGACCACTGGAGACAGGACTCCCGCGAGCACACACGCACAGCAGGCCAGAGTCGTGAGCCAGCGATGGAGCGCCGAGGAACTCATCTTCCGCGAGGAATGGAGATGCGCAAGGCCGGGGAAAAGCTGCCCGCAAGAACCGAGACACGCGCGCGCCCGACCGACGCCGCAAGACGATCCCGCGCGCGCGACACCTGCGCGTGGCAAAGCGCCACGGCCAGGGCGTCGGAGGCATCAGCAGGCTCCGGGCACGCCGGGAGGTCTAGCAGAGATTTCACCATCTGCTGGATCTGCTGCTTTGACGCGCCTCCGAATCCCGCGACGCTGGCCTTCACCTCTCGCGGCGAATAGCTGTGCGCCGGGATTTGGGCCTGTGCTGCGGCCAGCAGGACTACACCGCGCATCTCCGCAAGTTTTAGGGCCGTCCCCATATTCAGCGCCGTGAAGACGGATTCGACGGCTACGGCGTCTGGTGCAAACTGCTCAACCAGACCGGAAATTAAGAAGTGGATCTCGCGGAGGCGGACAGCGAAAGTGGCGCTGGCCGGGAGCTTCAAGGCTCCGAAACGCATGAGCCGGGCGTTCTTGCCGTCGATTTCGATGACTCCGTAGCCCGTCGCGCCCGCGACGGCTGGGTCGACGCCCAGCACGCGCAGCTTACGTCCACTCGCGCCTGGAGGAATCGGATGGGGAGACATGTTGACCGGCACAAGTGTACGTGCGGGTCGGAACCGGAGGGAAGTGTTTTCTCGATGCCGCGCGGCGCGATGCAAACTACCCAGCCATCGCCGCCTGGATTTCCTTTTCATCGATATCAAAATTCGCATAGACGTGCTGCACGTCGTCATGATCTTCCAGCGTTTCGACCATTCGCAGCATCTGTTGCGCCTGCGCGCCGGTCAGCTTGACCAGGTTCTGCGGCACCCAGGCCACTTCGGCAGAAGACGGGGTGATTCCAGCGGCGGCGAGACTCTCGCGGACTTTTTCCATCGCTTCGGGCGGAGTGGTGACCTCCCAGAAAGAACCATCGTCCCGAAGGTCATCCGCACCGGCATCAAGCACGATGCCCAACATCTTGTCTTCGTCGGCCTGTTCCTTGGGGACTACGATGTCGCCTTTACGCTGGAACATCCATCCCACAGCTCCGGTCTCGGCCATGTTGCCGCCATTTTTAGAAAACATGTGCCGGACTTCGCTCACGATTCGGTTGCGGTTGTTGGTTACGACCTGCACCAGCACGCCGACACCGCCCGGGCCGTAGCCCTCGAACGTGACTTCGTCTAGGGTCTCGCCCTCAAGTGTGCCGGCACCCCTCTGGATGGCGCGCTCGATGTTGTCGTTGGGCATATTCTCGGCCTTCGCGGTCAGAATCGCCGTGCGTAGGCGCGGGTTGGTCACCGGATCGGCTCCCCCGGTGCGGGTAGCGATGGTCAATTCTCGGATGACCTTGGTGAAAATCTTGCCTCGGCGAGCGTCGGTCGCCGCCTTCTTGTGCTTGATTGTGGCCCACTTCGAGTGTCCTGACATGGATCAACCTTCTTGGTGAAGTATGGCAGGAGCGGCGGTCCAGCTCTTGCCGCGACAGTGTAGCAGTAGGGTCAATAACAGGCAAGGGAGGCAGGGCGATGATGCCATTTGAAGGTCGAGACGGATTTTGAGTCCAGCGAAACCCGAAGGACACTGGTAGCAGATTGAAGAGCTCAAGGGTTACCACACAGGGCGCGGAGCAGACATGAGGACTCAAAATACCCTTTGCCGGATTGCCCAGGGCAGACGAATCCAGAAGGCGTTTCTTCACTACGGCGTCACAGAGTGATAACAATTAGCGGATATGCTGCCGCAGTACACGTGTGACCGAGCGCGGATGCCACGACTTTGGCTAGTAATGATCGCAGTACTTCTGTGCTCCCCAGCGCGCACGATTGCGCAGAGGTCCGCGACGGATTTGTGTCCTCGTCCGGCGGCGGGCAGCGCCGTTCCCGAACCCGCGGACCTTCGTAGCGAAAACGGCGTGCTCGAAGTTGAACTTGCGTACCGCAATTTTACCGGTGCCGACGGCAAGACGCGTTATTGCTATGTGTCCAAGGATGGCAGCCAGGCTCCCACATTGCGCCTGAAGCCGGGCGATGTCCTGATTCTACGCCTGAAAAATGAACTCACAGCAACATCGCAATCCAGCATGGCAACAGCCCCAAACGGGGGTCCGGTTGCCCCGATGGTTATGGGCGCGAGCGGCGATCCGGTGTCCAAGGCGGTGACCGACCCGTGCGCCAGCCCGACGATGACGCCAGACTCGACCAATCTCCATTTCCATGGCCTCACCGTGCCGGCCGTCTGCCACCAGGATGACGTTCTCAAGACCTTGATTCAGCCTGGCGACCCGCCGTTTGAATATCGCTTCCAGATTCCCGCCAACCAGCCACCGGGCCTGTATTGGTACCATCCGCACATTCACGGCTTCACGAAAGCGCAAGTGCTCGGCGGTGCGTCCGGGGGAATGATCATCGAAGGAATCGAGCGAACAAATCGCGAGTTGGCAGGGCTGCCGGAACGAGTGATGATCGTTCGCGATCAGGACTTGGTAACCCCGAACGCGACTCCCACCGAAAGCGGTGGCGCCCCGCTTCCGCCGGTCCGCTTGGACGCAGACGGCGACGCGCGCAACACAGGCACCGGGACAGGTAAACCCGCCAAGGACCTGTCGCTCAATTTTGTTCCTGTACCGTTTCCGGACTATCCGCCCGCGGTAATTACGATGAGGCCGTCGGAGCGGCAGTTCTGGCGGGTGCTGAACGCATCGGCGATCACCTATCTGAATTTGCAGGTACTGTACGGGAATGCGGAGCAGGAGCTGGGCGTGGTGGCGATCGACGGCGCACCCATCAATGAAAACCGAACGTCGGGCGATCGGGCGATTTGGGTGAACCACGTAGGTATTCCCCCGGGCGGCCGGATTGAATTTATCGTGAAAGGGCCCTCCGCGGGAACCAGCGGCAGCCTCGTAACGCGCAGCGTCAATACGGGTTTCGGTGGCGAAAACGATCCCGAGCGGCCACTGGCAACAATTGTCGCGTCTGCCGACGCTCCCGAGCCGCGATCGAGGCTTCAGTCCTCTCCCCAGCCGCTCGGCCCGCCGACCTCGACCTGGCTCGGCGACGCGAAGCCAGTACGCACGCGGAAGCTGTATTTTTCTGAGACGCTGGAGGATCCCAATGATCCGAACAGTCCCACTACCTTCATGCTGACGGTGGAGGGGCAGACGCCGAAACCGTACGACATGAACGCAACGGTGCCCAACATCACCGTCCAGCAGGGGGATGTCGAGGACTGGATCATCGAGAACCGCACGCAGGAGTTACACGATTTTCACATTCATCAAATTCACTTCATGCTCCTGGACTGGTTTGGTCTGCCGGTAGACGAGCCTTTTCTGCGCGATACGGTGAACGTGCCCTTCTGGGACGGAAAAAGCTCCGTGTATCCGATGGTGAAGGTGCGCATGGACTTCCGGGATCCAAACGCGGTCGGCATGTTTGTGTATCACTGTCATCTTCTGGAGCACGAAGATGGCGGCATGATGGGAACGATCCGGGTCGAGCCCCGCGCACAAGATGCGAAGAAATGAAATTGTTGCCTCCCGCCGATCCCGGCGGCAATCAGATTTAACGCGCGTGTCATCGTGGAATAACAACGATCACGTATCCACGTTGTGCACGCGTTTGATTTTGCTGGCTCGCCTGCAGGCGCAGCGCCCGCGAGTCGCCGCTGCAGACGCGAATTCAAGCGCCACATCTTGCACCAAGGAGAATTCATGATCGGGAAGAATCTTCGCTGCATGGCTGCCGTGTTGCTTGCGGTAAATCTCGTGCTCCTTACGCCGGCCGGCCTTCCAGCCAACGACAGCAAGCTGCAAAAAGGAAACGATTTCGGCGGATTCTCTACCACGACGCCCATCAAGCATTTGGTTGTTATTTTCCAAGAGAACGTTTCGTTCGACCATTATTTTGCGACCTACCCGGTCGCTGAGAATCCGAAGGGCGAAACTCCGTTCAACGCGGCGCCGAACACGCCTTCGGTGAACGGCCTGACCCCGGGGTTGATTGCGCAGAATCACAATGGAGATGGATCGGGCAACACCTATGTGCCGTTCCGTCTCGATCCCAGCCAGAACTATACCTGCGACCAGGATCACGATTACACGCCGGAGCAGCAAGCGTTCGATAGCGGCCTGATGGATAAGTTTCCCGAATTCACCGGGACCCCGTGCACCGTCGCAGCCTATCCGAACCTGGCCCCGCTGAAAGCGGGAATTGTAATGGGTTATTACGACGGGAACACGGTCACGGGCTTGTGGAACTACGCTCAATTCTTCGCGATGGATGACAATGCGTTCGACACGAACTTCGGGCCCTCAACTCCCGGCGCGATTAACGTGATTTCGGGAATGACGGGAAACGTCGACCCCGTCAACCAGATCGGCGTCGCCGGAGTTGTGGTCGACAACAGCGATGTCGGCGATGCGGACGGGTTTTACGATGATTGCAGTTCGCCGACATCGAAGTTCGGAATGTCCAGCAGCAACAAGAACATCGGAGATCTCTTGAACGCCAAGGGAATCACTTGGGGCTGGTTCCAGGGTGGTTTCACGCCCTCTGCGGTGACAAAAGGTATCGCGGCGTGCAACACAACGACCAACCGACTCGATGGCACGCCCGAAACAGCCTACAGTGCGCATCATAATCCGTTTGAGTACTATGCCAGCACCTCGAATCCCCACCACACGCCACCGGCCAACCTGAGCGAAATTGGCCACAACGGCCCGGCGAATCACGAGTACGACCTGAGCTACTTTCAGAAGGCTGCCCTCGCAGGTTACCTGCCGGCGGTCAGCTACCTGAAGGCGAACCGCGCACAGGATGGGCATCCGAACAATTCTTCCCCGCTCGACGAGCAGGATTTCATCGTCAACACGATCAATTTCCTGGAGTCGCTCCCGGAATGGAACGAAACGGCCGTCATCATTGACTGGGACGATTCAGACGGGTGGTTCGACCATGTGACCGGGCCAATCGTCAATCAGTCCGCCTCCACATCGGACGCTCTGACAGGTCCGAACGCATGCGGCGCAGGAGTCAATTCTCTGGAGGGAATTCAAGCACGGTGCGGATATGGCCCGCGGCTGCCCTTCTTTGTGATTTCGCCGTACGCAAAAGCGAACTTCGTGGATCACTCGGTGCTCGATCAAAGTTCCGTCGTCCGGTTTATCGAAGACAACTGGGAACTTCCTCGAATCGGAAACGGGTCCTTCGATGTGGCCGCGGGCTCGATCGAGAACATGTTCAATTTCACATTCCACTCGAACCCGCCTGTCTTCCTGAATCCGCTCACCGGACAGGTTGTCTCAGTCGAGTTTCGTCCCTAGATCCAGATTCCCCGCAGTCCACTCGCCAAGCAACGCCCCCCTGGCTCGTCCCGATTCCTTCGGGACGAGCCAGATCCGTTTTTAGGCGCGGCGCTCGCAGCATCCCGGATGTATGCTTGACCGTTCCTAGGGACTGAGTTTGACAGAGTGCATTCGGAGAAATTTGCTTGGCTCGAAAACCCCGCAGCGTTGATCTGACACAAGTTTCCGAGTGGGAGAACGGGGCGGTCCGCCGCAAGCAGGACTATCTCGCCGCCGAGGAGCCTCTGGAAATCCGCATCGGCAACGATCCGCTCAGCGTCACCATGCGCACTCCCGGCCACGACCTGGAGTTGGCGGCGGGATTCCTGTTTACCGAGGGCCTGGTCCAGCGCCGCGCGCAAATCGTGGCTCTTGATCCCGATGAGGGAACGTCGGAACAGAATCGCGGGAATGTAGTCCAGGCGACGCTCGCTCCGGAATCAGCGCCTGACTTCGAGAAAATGCGGAGGCATTTTTTCGCCGCTTCGAGCTGCGGCATATGCGGGAAGGCTTCGATTGATTCCGTCCGTGTGCGAACGCTTGAGCCGCCGAACCCTGGATTCCGTTTCGACCCTGAGGTTCTGGTCCGTCTGCCGGAAGCACTGCGGGCATCGCAGGCGGTTTTCGGGCGTACCGGAGGCCTGCACGCTGCGGGGCTGTTCAATGCTGGCGGTGACTTGCTCGTTCTGCGCGAAGATATCGGCCGACACAACGCAGTGGACAAAGTGATCGGTTGGGCGCTGTTGGAGGAGCGCGTACCGCTCAGCGATTCGATTCTGTTGGTCAGCGGGCGCGGGGGGTTCGAGATCGTGCAGAAAGCGATCGTGGCGGGTCTTCCGGTCGTTGCGTCGGTTTCCGCGCCATCAAGCCTCGCGGTGCAGCTTGCACGCGAACTCGGACAGACTCTGATCGGATTCCTGCGCGGCCGGCGCTTCGTGGTGTATGCCGGAGTCGAGCGGATCGCAAAAACCTGACGCATGAGGCGACGGGGGCGACCCTATCCGAGACTATCTCGCCGCCTTGCCCAGCGTGTTCGATGCGGGGTGTCTGCTGCAAATCATGGCTCTGAAATTATCGAACAGGGCACGGTCCCACCAGCCGCGCATGGCTTCCTCGTCCATGATCTCAAGCGCGACCTCTGAAGACGAAGCCTTGCGGTACGGCCGGTCGGTCGTCAGAGCGTCATAAACATCCGCTAATTGCAGAATGGCCGCGCTCAGAGGAATCTCATCGCCGCGCAGGCCGTCGGGGTAGCCCGAGCCATCATGGCGTTCGTGGTGGTGGCGTATGATCGGCAAGACCAGGCGAAACGTCCTAAGCGGCGCGCAGATGCGTTCTCCCACCACGGGGTGCTTTCTCATCGTTTCCGTCTCATCCGCTGACAGCGGTCCCGGCTTGAGCAAAATTGCATCCGGGACGACGACCTTGCCGATATCGTGCACGATCCCGGCGCGACGGAGCGCCCTGATGTCCTCTTCCGGCAAGCCCAACCTTTCCCCGAGCCGCGCCGACATTTCCGCCAGACGTTCGCAGTGTCCCGACGTGTAGGGATCGCGCGCTTCGATGCTCAGGGCCAAGCTGAACAGCACGCCTTCGGCGTTCTCGAGCTCGTCGGTATACTGCTTCAGCCGCAGCAGCGATCGAGTCCTCGCCAGCAATTCGTTGAAATCGATTGGCTTGCTCAGAAAATCGTCGGCACCGGCATTGATGCCCCTGATGCGGTCTCCGGTCGCCGAAAGCCCGGTGATCAGGACGACAGGCGTCAGGCGCGTCGCCGGCGTTGCCTTGATACGCCGGCAAACCTCGAAGCCGTCGACGCCGGGCATCACGATATCGAGAAGAATCAGGTCCGGACGAAACGATGCGCATTCGGTGAGCGCGGAGTCGCCGTTGCTTACGTCACGCACCTCGAACCCTTCTCGGCGCAACAGCGTCGCGAGCGCGATTCGCGCGGCCGATTCATCGTCAACGATGAGGATTCTTTCAAACATTGTTTCCGTCTTTTTCGCCCTTCGGTCACGCAGGAGAAATGAAGCCCTAGGCGCCGGCCGATCGATTCCGCCCGGAACTCGAACGTGAGTCGCTTGGAACTTTCGCGCCCTAATAAACAAATGTATCCTGTCCCGTACTTTCGAACAACCCGGATTCGCACGTCCGGGAGGCGATCGCCAAAGTTTGTCACTACATTCGAACGATCGCGCGAGGCCCCCATGAAGAGAACTTTGCCACCTGATTCGTTCGACGAAATCTCCAAGCGGCTCGAGCTGGCTCACAAGGCACTCGACAGACGCTATCCCGGCCCGTCCGCGGACCGTCAGCCGATTCACGTGGTCTACGGCGGCGCGCACCTGTTCCGCGCCGGTACCGCCCGCCGCATGGGCGATCTGGCGCTGCAGTCGCTTGACGAATATGCGCCGCATTTCACGGCCTTCGCAAAAGCGATTGGGCTGCCAGGGTCGGACCGTCTGCCCGCTTCACCCGATGCGATCGCCTCCATCGCGAAGTCCCTTGAGATCGACCCGCAGGCGATGCGGCGCGAAAACCGTCCGGCATGGCTTGCCGACACTGTCTATCGCCGCGTGCGGGACAAACTCCGGCGGGAACCTGTCGAGGACTTCCGGCTCGACTTCGAAGACGGTTACGGTAACCGTCCAGACGACGAAGAGGACGGGCACGCCGGGTCAGCAGCGGATGAAGTGAGCGCCGGGATGAACTCGGGCGAGCTTCCGCCGTTTCTCGGCATCCGCATCAAACCGTTCACCGAAGAACTGCGCGAACGAAGCATCCGCACGCTGGATATTTTTCTGACGGAACTTGCCGCAAAATCGCGGGGCGCATTGCCCAACCATTTCTGCATCACGCTGCCGAAGGTCGCCCTTCCGGACGAGGTCGCAGCACTCGCCGATATCTGCTCGCGTCTAGAACCGATGCTCGATCTCGAGCCTGGCGCGCTTCGAATCGAGATAATGGTTGAGACTCCGCAGTCCATTTTCAACGAGCGCGGCGAAGCCAACCTGCTGCCGCTGGTGTCAGCGGCGCGGGGGCGCTGCGTCGCGGCGCACTTTGGTCCCTACGATTACACGTCCTCGCTGGGCATCGCGGCGCCGCGCCAGGCTGGTACTCATCCGGCGTCCGATTTTGCGCGCCAGGTAATGCAAGTGGCGCTTGCGGAAACCGGTGTCCGGATCGCCGACGGTCCGCTCAACATACTTCCCATTCCACCGTACCGCGCCGCCAAGGACGGCGGTGGTCTCACCGCCCGGCAGATCGATGAGAATCGCGCGACCGTCCAGCTCGGTTGGAAGCTGCAGTTCGAACATGTCCGCCGTGCTCTGGAACTCGGTTTCTACCAGGGCTGGGACCTGCATCCCGCGCAGCTTCCCGCGCGCTTTGCAGCCGTCTATTCGTTTTTCCTCGAGAATCTCGACTCGTCCGCCGCGCGCCTGAAGAATTTCGTCGAGAAAGCCGCGCAGGCCACGCGCATCGGTCAGTTGTTCGATGATGCCGCCATGGTGCAGGGCCTACTGAATTACTTCCTGCAGGCGATTCATTGCGGCGCCCTGACTCGGGAAGAGGTAGAGACGCTCACGGGATTAACACAGGAGGAAATCCAGGTCGGCTCATTCGTCAAGATTCTGGCGCGCCGCTCCCGTTAAGGGAACCCGGACTCGCTTACTTGCGACTTTTCATTACCAGCATCAAGGGAATTACGCACACACAGATAATCGCCATCGTACGGAAGTTGTCCACAAAGGAAAGCATCATCGCCTGGCGCTGCAGCTCCTGATACATCATGCCCTGTGCTTGCACGGCCGCGTGGACCGAGTCCGGCTGGTGCAGCATAAACATATGAGTCATTCGGTGCAGCGCACCCAGAAAATGCGGATTTGTGCCTTGCAGATGGCCCGACAGGACGTCCTGATGAAATTGCGCGCGGCGGTCGAGCATCGTGGTCACGAAGGAAATACCCGTGCTTGCGCCGATATTGCGGGAAAGATTGATCAAGCCCGATGCGTTGTTCATCTTCCCTTTGGCCACGAAGTAAAATGCCATCACGTTAATTGGCACGAACAGGAACGCTGTGCCCATACGGGAAATGATCCAGGCAAAAATGGTCGAGCGCGAGCCGGCGTACAGACTCAGATGCGACAGCTGGAATAGTCCTGTCGCCATCACGACAAGCCCGGTGATGACGATCCACCTGGGCTGAAAGCGTCCCAGGAGAATGCCCACGAAGGGAAGAATCCCCAGCAGCACCAGACCTCCCGGCAGCAGTACGAGCCCACTTTCCATCGCTGTGTAACCCATGAGCGTTTGCATCAGCAGCGGAAGCAGAAGCGTGGTGCTATACAGCACGAAGCCGAGCGTGTACATCATGAAGGTGGAGATTGCAAAATTCCTGTCTTTGAAAAGATGCAAATCAACGATGGGATTCTCCGTGTGCAGCTCCCGGATCACCAAGAAAATCAATGAGGTGACGGAGACCACCGTGCCCCAAACGATGAACGGCGAGCCAAACCAATCGTCCCGTTGTCCCTTGTCCAGCACGATCTGCAGAAATCCCAGTCCCACGCTCAACAGTCCTAGGCCTATGTAATCGATCTTCAGCCCCTTTGTGAACGTCCCGCGGGGGGCCCGCCCGTGATCCACGATGAGAAGTGAGATCATCACCACGGAAATAATTCCGATCGGCACGTTGAGCAGGAAAATCCAACGCCATGAGTAATTGTCCGTAATCCAGCCGCCAAGCGTCGGACCAAGTGTCGGAGCAACCACGACACCCATCCCGTAAACAGCCATCGCCATTCCCTGTTTCTCGCGCGGAAAGCTGTCCACCAGGATCGCTTGCGAGACCGGCTGCATTCCGCCGCCTCCGGCGCCCTGAATCACGCGAAATAGAACCAGCATCGGCAAGGAAGGCGCGAGCCCGCAGAGCAGAGAGCTGATCGTGAAGATCACGACGCAGCCGATAAAGAACCTCTTGCGGCCAAACATGGCGGAGAACCAGCCGGTCAGCGGCAGCACGATCGCATTGGAGACTAGGTAGGACGTGAGAACCCAGGTACTTTCGTCCACGCCCGCCGATAGATTTCCCGCGATGTGAGGAAGTGAGACATTGGCAACGCTGGTGTCCAGTACTTCCATAAACGTCGCCATCATCACCGTGACAGCGATGAGCCAGGGATTGATCTGCGGCACGGGACGAGCGTATTCGGCAGTGGCAGCCATTGATCTTCAGGCGTACAGACTCATCGGGCAGCGCATGTTGAATATAGATTGTTTGAGCGACTGCAGAAGAAAGAGATCGAGATCAGCTGCCACGCGTTGGGTTCCCGATGCGTCTCGGCAGTGAGGATATCACCGGCGCTTCCCATGGCTCAACAGATTGCGGTACGGCGTGCGGTCATGGTTTCGACGCAAGATCTCGCGGTTGGGCTGGACAAGGGAGTTCGGCTCGCGTATAAGTTTTCAGTAACCTCGCAGGGATCGATTCAAATCGGAGGAGAAACGACAATGGCCACCAAGAAAGCCAGCAAGAAGCTCAAGAAGGCCAAGAAGCTCGAAAAAACGAAGCCCCTAATGCGTCGGTAGGGTCTCTGCCGGCCAAGGTCCCCGAGCGGTGCTCAGAACCACGTATTTTCCAGACGTTCTCGATGCGCGGACGTCCTTGGCTTGTTTTTTGACCGTGCCCCAACTGAGCGTGCCTCGCGCAGATCCATCGTTCTGGTAGAAACGTCCCCGTCGGTCCATCCTGTCAGTTCCAGGCGACCCCAAAAGAACAAATTCCTCGAAACCGCCTTTGCCATTGGAGAAAGCCTGGGTATTGGGCTCTGGCCTGCCCGGAAAACGAAATTGGGGCAAACCTGGAACAGGCGTTCGAGAATGAAAGGACTCAAGCGGGTCAGAAATGACAATATGAGCCATGCAAAAAGCAAAGAGATCACATACCAAGACCCTCATGCAGGTGAGGGCCGCAACGCGCGCGGATGTAGAGCGACTGCTTGCCCAACCCCGCGTTTCGGTTGGCCCACGCAGGCGTGTTAAATCCTGACAAGGCGGATTTGTCCCCAGTTTCCGGTTTGCCGCGCTTGTGGCTGGAGTTTGCCGACAGCCCGGCAAACGTGCATCCCTGTGGACTTTCTTGATCTTGCCTAAAAGAAACGGAGGAGGCCTCAGAAAATGACGACTCGCGGGGCAATCTCTACCGGCTTGATCTGCGCCGCGTTCCTCGCGACCGCGCTCGCACAGACGCCAGGTGGCCGGCCCCCTGATAAACCGGCCTCCCCGGCCAGCCTTCCTGGGGATACGTTGCCGCCGTTCGGCATGTTGGACGCTAACGGAAAACTCGTACCCCTACTACAACGCCTAAGCGGAACCGCCGGGCATGGTGCCGCGCGGCAGGCAGTGTCGATCCGAGGACCAGCTCTTTCTCTTGCTGTAGAAGCGGTGCAAACGGCGGTGGACACCTGCACGGCTGGCGGCTATTACATCGGCGCGAGCGTCATCGACACCTCGGGACAGCCGAGGGCGATGGTGGAGGCTGAGGGATCTGACGGGGGACATGTCTATGTCGCCGTGCGGAAAGCTTTGGTTGCGCTCGCGTTTAAAATGCCGAGCTCCAAAGCGAGTGAAACCGTTCCGTCCGACCAGGCGCTACTCGCCCGGGTGACTCCGAACATGTTCGTGATGGAGGGCGCGGTCCCGCTCATGGCCGGAAACGAAGTCATCGGTGCCATTGGAGCCAGCGGCGCCGCCGGAGGCGACCAGGACGAAGTCTGCGCCATCGCCGGTCTTAACAAGATCAAGTCACGTCTACGGTAGGCATGCGAGATGGGCGGTTCGACGCCGCTCCGTGTCCGGACCGGGCGGCTGGGCTGCACCAGGTCGTCGGCCTTTCCGACCCAAGCGGACTGTAGCTTTCCGCCTCAATGAAATGCCCCGCGGTATCGCATCCGGACTCTCCTGTGCAAATTTCCATGCCGACCGTTGACTCCTAAAAACCCCCGCGTCGATTACGAGGAACGCAATATCAGGCGACATTGCCTTTCTTGTTAACCGAAAAGTTCGCATGTTGCAGGTACGTACAAATACATCACTTCGCGTAGTTCCTCGGAATACATGCGTACTGTTGCGACTTGCGACCTTCCGCGTCGGTTTGATATATGTCCGGCAGCTCAGGCGATCACCGTTCAGGCACTTGCCCTAATCTCTGAGGAAGAAGTCCATGAGGATACGCGAGCGTCGCCTTGTAAAACGCCACGTGATGCGGCTCTCACTTGCTTTTTGCCGATTCTCGCTCTTCAGCGCCTCGCTCTGTATCGGCCACGTCAAGAACATTTCGGCACACGGCATTTGCTTTTCATCGTTCTGCGAACTCGCTTTGGGAACTTTGTTGCAAGTCTCTCTTGCAATACCGGAAGGAGTTCGCCTTGTTGATTCACTTCCTCAGCGTTGGACCGGCGCGGTCGTCCACGTCCGGTCTCAGCCAAACGGCGAGGTCGAAATCGGCATGCGCTTCATGGTCGGTGACGACGAAAGCCTGCTCACGAACAAGACGCTCATTCTGCAGCTTTCCGCGTGAACTCGTTCGCGCAACGGGGCAATCGCGGTTGCATTCACGAAAGCTGGCGGCACGTTGTATCGAAAGGATGCTGGCGTTTTCCATGCCGCACTCAATGGAATACGGACATCGACCCGGAGGTGTCAGGAATCCACATCCCGCTAGCCGTTGTAGCCTCGGGAGTTCTTTGCGGCCGAATCGTGTCTTTGGGAGGACACGGAACCAGGTCGCAAATCAGTCAATTCCTGAAACGCCCGCTAACCGGGGAAACCTGTTTGCGCGAGTAGGGTGCGGGCACTTCAAGAGTTTCGCCGGTGTGAATTGCCGGAGGACTCGGGCGAACCTATGTATCTTTTAGAACAGTTTTCGTGGTGGCGCAGGGAACAAACTCCAGTTATCCCCCTTCCTGAGTTGTTGAATCGCGGTGCATTGACCGCGTCAGGAGGCTTCATGTACGCCAGGCGTCGAATCGCACCGCGCTTTGACTTGAAGGTCCCAGTCAGACTCCGCAGGTTAGATCAAATCGGCTCAATCGAGCACACCTTACTGTCTTCCAATGCCTCGACGGGCGGAGTCTACTTGTCGAGCGACCTTCAACTCGATATCGGCACAGGCGTTCGAGTCTACTTGGTAATACCAGAGGAGATCTCCGGGAAACCGGAAGCGCGGTGGTGCTGCGAAGGCCGAGTGGTCCACACGCATCCAAGCGACCTTTTCGGGAACGGGCGGGGGCTGGGTCTTTGGTTCGAAACATCCATCATGCTGCCGGCGAATCGGCGCGATCCATTCCTTGAGGTCGTCGCGGATTCGCCCGGGGGTATTAGGACCGCAGGCTTGGCCGGAATGACAGTCGTCCGTGGTCGGTCCGATGAGGCCTTTGGAAAATTCCTGATCAGCGCCCTGACCCGAAAGTGCGAGTATTAGCCGGGTTCCGCTCCAGGCTTCCAGGTTAGTGAGTTGGCCACCCACGCGAAGGATCCTTGCGAAGATTTGTGTTCCGGCCCGTGCCAAGCAGCAATGTGTCTCGCTCGGCTTCACTGGCACTTCCCCCCACTGTAGGCCAGCTAGGAGCTCTGGACGATCTTGTTCCGGACAGCAAACCGGATCAGATCGCTGAAGCTCGTGAAGTTCATTTTCTGCATGATGTTACTGTGGCGGCTTTCGACTGTTCGGGTGGAGACGCCCAGCGTCGCACCTACTTCCTTGTTGGTTTTTCCTTCCGCCAGCAACCGCACCACTTCGATTTCGCGCGGCGTTAGCAGCGAGTAGGGGTGCTATGTGTTGCCGTCCTGGGCTGCGGCGTCGTCACTTAACTCCCGCGCGAAGTTCTGCGCCATCGTGATCGCGAGTTCCCTGGTGAAGAACGGCCGGTGATGCGCTGCATTGTGCACGGCGGCAAGCAGCTCGGAGTCGGCGTCCGATTTCAGAGCATATCCGAGCGCACCGGAGCGCATAGCTTCGCGCGCGAGTCCCTCGGAAAAGTGCATTGTGACGATTAGCACTTCCGTTGAGGGCGATTCTTGTTTGACCGCGCGCATCACCTCGAGGCCGTTCATATCCGGAAGCGTCAGATCCAGCAGTACCAAGTCCGGTCTCTCCTTTTTGACGTGCTCGATTGCATCGGTTCCCGTGGAGGCCTCCGAGCACACCGCCACGCCTGACCGCGAGCCGAATAGTTCACGAAGCCCGCGGCGAACCACCGGATGATCTTCCACCAACAGAATTCGATACGGTTTAGCCGGCATCCCCTAGCCCCGCGCACCCGAAGACCGGGCCTGTGTTCTGGGCTTTGCGTCTGACTCTCGAGTCTTGTCACGGTCGGCGATTCTTTCCCGCAATGTTTCGGGCGCGCACGGCAGAATCACTCGAACTGTTGTGCCTTGCCCGGGCGTGCTTTCAAGCTCGAACAGCCCGTTCAAATGCCTGACGCGCTCGCGCATGCCTTGAATTCCGACGCCTAGCGAAGCCTGCGACCTGTCAGCAAAATGGAAACGCGGAATACCGGATCCTTCATCCCGCACTTCGGCCGTAATATAGCCGTTCTCAAAAGCCAGTCGAACGGTCGCCGTGCGGCTTCCGGAATAACGATGAACGTTTGTAAGGGCCTCCTGCACGATCCTGAACAAGGTCGTTTCGATTTCACGAGATTGCCGTTGCAGGTCGTCAGGGACATCCACTTTGAGTTTGATGCCGCTTCGCTCGCTGAACCCATGCGCGTACCAGCGTAGAGCAAGTCCAAGTCCTGCTTCGTCGAGCATCGGCGGGTGCATCAAATAGGAAATCGTTCTGATCTCCCGAACAGCGCCATCCGCCATCTCGATTGCGGCCTTCAGGCAGGCCAATGCCAAGCTTCCTTTTTTCGGAAGCTGCTTTCGCAGCTGCCCCAGGGTCATTTTCAAAGCAGCAAGACTCTGTCCCACGGATTCATGGAGTTCGCGTGCCAAACGGCGTCGCTCGTCATCCCGTGCCCGCATGAGTTCGTGTGAGAGCCTACGAAGGTCATCTTCTGCCTGCACCTGGTCGGTGATGTCCTGTGTGACACCGATTGAGCGCGCGGTCTTACCGTCGGATCCCGGAATCGGCAAGCCCCGAACAACGTGGACTCGGACGCTGCCGTCGGATGCGATGTACCGTGAAACATGTTCAAACGGTTCACACGCGTCGATCGCCCGATTCACGATCTGGTAGGCTCGCTCCCGGTCTTTTGGATGGAGTCTCTCCCAGTATGCATCCGGATCCCACTCCGACTCCGAAGCGATGCCATACATATGGAGCAAATGCTTGGATAGAATAGCCGCTTTCGTCGCGAGATCGAAGTCCCAGCTCCCGAAGTTCGCCATCTCCTCGGCTTGAGACAACAGTGCTTCTTTCTTTCGGAGGCGCTCTTCTTCGTTCTTCTTGTCGGTGACGTCCTGCGACATCCCGCGGATGCGAACGATACGCCCCTTGTCATCGGCGATACCGATGGCGCGTGAATAGAAAAAACGCAGGCTGCCGTCGGCCCTGACGAATCGCAACACGTTCTCAAGCGGCAATCCGCGACTACAAACCTGGCCGACATCCCGCAGTGCGCGCTCGCGATCCTCCGGGTGGATCATCTGTATACCCCGACCGTGAGGGACAGAACCCGCTTCAGGTTCGAGGCCGAGTAGGCGGTAGTAATGGGCCGACCAGTTGAGAGTCTGGGCTTCAACATCTAGTTCCCAGCTCCCCATGTTCGCCAGCTGTTCGGCCTGCACAAGCAGGGCCTCGCTTTTTCGTAACTTACGCTCGGCTTCTTTCCGTTCCGTAACGTCGTGAGCGATCCCGCGAACAATCGGAGCCGGAACTCCTGTGGTGCGCAGCGTGTTGTGGTACTCCCAGATGCGGCGTTCGCCTGAGCTGGTGTGGAGGACCATCAGGCCTCTAGCCGAGCCGTCCCGGCGAATCCGCTCCATATATTCGTCGAATCGCTCCCGGACTTCCGGACACAGCAGGTCAGGGAGCCGACGGCCGATAAGATCTTCGCGACGGTAACCTAATAGCCTTGCCGGAAGTTCATTCAAGGAGAGGATCTGCCCCTCCAGATCGTGCGTGCAGATTAGATCGTGGCTGGTTTCGACCAAATCCCGATAGCGCTCCTCGCTTTCTTGAAGAGCTCGGGCTGCTTCGACCCTGTCGGTAACATCAACAGCCACGCCAATCCGTTTGATGACACGGTTCGATGAATTTACGATTGGTTTGCCGCGGATCAGGAACGTGCGCTTCTTACCGTCGGGGAGAACCAGCCTGGCCTGATATTCGTAGGAGTCCCGGGTTGCCATAGCCCGGTCAATCGTCGCGCGAACCAGCTCGTGATCCTCCGGGGCGACTAGCTTCCAGAAAAAATCCTCACGGATGATCCTGGTACTCGGGTCGGCGCCGAGCATTTTGCAGAGGTTCGCTGACCGGACGATCAAACCAGTTGTGAGATCGTATTCCCAGCTCCCCAGGTTAGCCAGTTGCTCGGCCTCAGCGAGCAGTGCTTCGCTCCTGATTAAACTCGCGAATTGTGATTCTTCAGCCACTTCGACCGCTTTGCGAGAATATCCCAAATATCCACGCCATCCGGCGCCCGGCCATATCAGGGCGACTAGTGGGTTCGTTGCTGGTGTGAACGGCCAACAACGCCTCGATGCCTGGCCTCATCGCGCCCGTAAATAGACACGCATCACCAACGCACTCTATTGGGGCCACCGGATGCGAGTTATGGACAGGAATCTGCCGAAAATAGTCTTCCTCGCGAATTGTGTCAAGTTCGCCGGCCCAGCTTGCGTATTCTTTGTGCTCGTGCTACGTAGTTTTACTGACTGCGGTTTCACAGAAGGACCGCCAACCGCTGAAACGGGTTGCGGCTTCCGTAAACGGGCTCAGGACGGGAGTAATTCTATCCGCCACAGTGTCCCGTACAGCACAGCCCCCACCTCAGGGTCTTTGCTACCGCAGCCGCAACTATACTTTTAACTGGGGTTAAGCAGGCATGAAGCTGCGAAGGTCATACAAGCATGACTGAAGGGTCTGGCGACACTACAAATCGATGCGGCTTCTCGACTACCTCGGTTTGTTTCGGAACTGGCCTCCCACAGCCCACGATGCTGCCGGAGTGCCCATTCATCGTGAACATGGCCTTGACACATTGGTTCTGGCTTTTACCCAACTCAAAATCCAGCCCAGACAGATCCATATCCGTATTTTGACGGAATTTCAGGGGATCTTGTCTATGCGCGAAATCGTCGATTCCGAGGAGATATTTGCTCAGGTTTTTTGCAACTTTCTGAACGAACACAGGGGCAAGACGATTGGCGAGATCGGAGAACTCGATGCCTCATTCCTCGCCTAGGCACGAGCCAATACCTGAACCACCGATCGATAGGCGTTCACGCTTCGTGCGTCTGCCCGCTTCCTGCACAAGCTGCCATGCGGTTCTGACCAGGCCGAGTCCGGAGGCTAGCTGTGATTCAGAATTCGCGACCGGCGGATAACTTCAGGCTAATCGGCTTATCGGATGGGAACTATTGACGGTGATCGGTTGTCTGTCTTACGCGACAGCAAACTCGGACCACTGTTTACAATGCCAAACCAACGATCCGACCACACGCTGACGGCGAAGTGCCCGGAGTGCGGAGCGGAGCTTGTGGGCAAACCTGTACCCGGAGCGAAGAGATTCCCCCTCCGCCTGGAGTGCCCCGCGCACGGATGGCAGCAGGAGAAGCCCTGCGCGATTCGAATGAGATTTCACAAAGACCGACCGAATTGGTGATTCGTTCCGTCGACAACGCGGCCCAATACCGACTTTGACGTCGCTCGGGCGCCAGCAGGTTAGCAAGACGTTATCGCCCCTGTGGCCTGGAACGGGTGTTCCAGAAGGAACAGACGCGAGCACGAAATCCGTGACAATATGAGCCATGCTGATGGCGAGACAGTCGCGCACCTAGGCGACCGCGCAGATACGCGCCGCGCAATGCCTGCGGACGTAGGGCAACTGCCTGCACGAAGAAACAGACACTGTGCCTCGGTCCTGACTGAAATGGTGCGGCCACGTACGCTCAAGCGGGCCAAGTTGTTTTGACATTTGTGGGGTCACTGGCGAGTTTTTCAAATCAAGACAGGAGCAATCTGAACATGGGGTACAGCAATCGCGACAAACCAGAAAAGAAAACAGGACGAGCTGGATTTGTGGACGGCCGACTCGACGAGCTTCGGCGTCGGTGGGAACTCGCCACGACCGAACGCGAGAAAACCGAGCTGTCTGAACAAATTCGGGAGTGGCAAGCCTTTAGGCCGGAACGAAACGCGCCGTCTGGCGGCAGACGTTAACAGTTCCCGAAGTAGTGGGGCTCGCCTCGTGATGTTTCCAAATGAATCCGCGAGAACGCGGGTTGCGAGTCCGGATCGGTCTTGGACCCGAAGATCTGGAACAGCACTGGACCTTTCTGTAAGGCGCGTTCCCCAGAACTCAACACGTGGGAAACGCGAGGCGAACCGAACTCCTAGGCCTGGGGACCGATCGATAGGATGAAGCCGCCGGCGACCGGTCTGCTGGCGGGATCACGAAGCGTTTCGACTTCAATCTCATAAACCCGCAAGGCGTCTCGAAGCGCTTCGGCACAGGGCGGCAGCTCCTGTTGTCCGTTTACTACAAAGGCCAGGCCGGTCGATTGACCGTTCAGGGTCTCTGACGGCGCCCCGTCATTCACTTTCCATCCGATCACCGTAAAGACTGTGAGGAAATCCTGCGCGTAGCTGAGCGCGTCGCTTGCTGAAGGATCGTAGCAGACGCCGACCTGCTGATCTGGAAACTCACGGAGGACCTGAATCAGCACAGCCTTCTGAAGCGTATTCAACTTTCGTGGAGTAGGCTGCATCGGTTTGGCCTTCCTGTCGAAACCAGCCCCGGCAAAGATCGCCTCAATTGCTTTTGATGGCAGGTCCGGCTTGCGTGATGCTTCCCGCAAGCAAGTCCGTCTTGATCTTGATCTTTTGACCGGGGCGCAGATTAATTTCGGTCGTGAAGTCCTGATAGCCGGCAAGCGCGATTTTGACGTGGTGCTTGCCAGGTGCGATCACCATCGCGCGTCCAACGCCGCCAAACTCCTTGGGCGTTCCCACGTAGGCGTCATCGACGAATACCGCGGCGCGGTCCGGCGTTACATCCAATTTAACCTCGGCAGTCGCCCCGCTGGGGAATTGTGCCTTGGGATCCCTTTGCATGCTGACGTTAATCGTGGTCTTCTTGCCCGGTTCGACCGTAACCTTCTGGTCTTGCTCGAGATACCCGGCCTGCCGAACGTCAATTTCGTGATCGCCCGGGAGCAGCAGAATTTTCTTGTCACCCGTCAGCTCATTCACATAACCGAGGTATTGGCCATCCACCCAAACTCCCGACGTCTTTTCCACTTTTGTCTTGCCCAGGATTTCCACCTCGCCTAGCAGCTGATTCTGGGCCATCACGACGGAGGGCAGTAAGGCAGCAATTGGAATGGCCCCGAGAGTCATGACTAACAGCAGCTTTTGTCGGCTCATTTCTTCCTCCGCCTAGGATTGGGCCCGACCGCATCTTGGCTGTTGCCAAAATGCACGACCCGGTTCACTCATTCACGCATCGTACGCTTTCTCTCGTGGCAGAGACAACGAATTCACAGCTCCGACTCTGCCGGCAAGCGGATTTCCGCTCGCCCGCCAAGAGCCGCAGCGATACTGTGGTGTAAGATCCCATCGTACCTTTCGCAGAATGTGGCAAACGGGACGCAGGTGCCTGGAAGCTCGGCGAGCGCCTCATATCTCATTGCGCTAGATAATTCTGTCACCGAAGTCTTTCTGTCCATCGGGAAAATGCCGGTTTCTGGGCGCTGAGAAGCTGTAGAAGGAAGCAGGTCACATGCACCAGCAACGAGGTGTTCGCTCTTGGGCTCTGGTTTTCCTGGCTACGTTCGCTATGGGCGCAGCCTTCGGGTCCACGCCCAACCGTCTGGTCGCCGTTTCACGCCCGAATGTCTGCGTGACCGAGGGCGTCATGGATGAGCTGCCCGGGGAGCAACTGGCGGTAAATGTTCCCAAGATGCGCGCGTATCTCAATGAGAGTACGCCTCAGGCGATCGAGGCACACTTCACATACCTCGGCCCGACCGCAAACCAGACAGCCCTGGGTTCCGGCGAAATCCGTCGACAGTTCGGCCTCAAGCTGCGCGCTCAGGATGCTTGCAACCTGGTCTACGCAATGTGGCGGATCACGCCCGAATCGAAGCTGGTCGTGTCGGTAAAAAGCAACCCCGGTCAGCACAGCAGCGCAGAATGCGGCAATCACGGATACCTAAATATCAAACCGCGCAGGGGCGCGCCGATTCCGGCTCTGCGTTCCGGGGAGACACATGACCTTCGGGCCGAAATGAATGGAGCGGATCTGACGGTCTACGCCGACGACTTACCGGTTTGGGAAGGCTCGGTCGGACCGGACGCATTGGCCTTCGACGGGCCAGTCGGAATCCGTTCAGATAATGCCCGATTACAGATTCAACTTCGCGCTGGCGCGGCGCAGCCTGGGCGCGCTCCGGGCTGCCGGCCGGGTGAAAACGAATCCGAATAACGGCATGACGATCGCTGACTTGCGGCTGCCGGGTCCCCTACACCGCTCTCGGCGACGCCAGATTGCGTGCGGTTGCGATGCGGAGTTGACACTGGCGGATGGGCCGCCGTATGGTTCTTGATTCCTGCGAGCGAGCCATAGTGAAGATACTGGTGATCGGCGGCGGAGGGCGCGAACACGCAATCGTGTGGAAGCTCGCGCAGAGCGCCTCGGTTGAGAAGATCTGGTGCGCGCCCGGAAACGTCGGTATTGCGGAGCAAGCCGAATGTGTGCCGCTCGACATGAAGGACGTGAAAGCGGCTGCGGATTTGGCCGCGACAGTTGGAGCCGACCTGACGATTGTGGGGCCTGAGGCGCCCCTGGTTCTCGGGATCGCCGATGAGTTCCAGCGGCGTGGACTGAAACTGCTGGGCCCGGCCCAGAAGGCTGCGCAGCTGGAGGGGAGCAAGGTCTTTTCCAAGGAGTTCATGCAGCGCCACCAGATCCCAACGGCGGGAGTTTATGGAGTATATGGCGAGGCGCTGGAGGCGTATGCGGCGCTGGATTCAGTCGACTGGCCGCTGGTGATCAAGGCGGACGGGTTGTGCGCGGGCAAGGGCGTGCTCGTCACCTCCTCTGCCGACGAGGCGACGGCGTTTGTGGAGCGCGTGATGGTCGACAGCGAATTTGGAGAAGCGGGCTCGCGCGTGCTGTTCGAAGAAGGTCTGTCGGGAGAGGAGCTTTCCTACATCATTCTCACCGACGGTCGGGACTTCATACGGCTGGCGCCCGCGCGCGATCACAAGCGCGCGTTTGACCATGACCAGGGTCCGAACACCGGAGGGATGGGAGTCTATTCGGTTGACGATATTCTGCCGGAGGCACTTGAGAAGACGATTATCCAGACGATCGTGCGCCCCACGCTCGAAGGGCTTCGCGCAGACGGAATGCCGTATCGCGGCTTCCTCTATTTTGGATTGATGCTGACCAAGGAGGGGCCGAAAGTCTTGGAATACAACTGCCGGCTCGGCGATCCGGAAACCGAGGCGGTCCTGCTGCGAGCGGATTTTGATTTGGCGCAGGGGTGCATGAAAGCGGCGCTCGGCGACCTTGGGGGATTTACGGCGAAGTGGTTTCCCGGTGCCGGCGTATGCGTGGTAATCGCCTCAAAGGGGTATCCCGGAAATCCACAGACGGGCGCCGAGATTCATGGCCTCGAGGAGGCGGCGAAAGTGTCTGGGGCGGTCGTTTTCCACGCCGGGACGCGGGCGGGCGGAGATGCCTGCTACACAAGCGGTGGTAGAGTGCTGGTGGTCAGCGCAATCGGCAAGGATCTTGAGAGCGCGCGCTCAGTGGCGTATGAGGCGGCAGCAAAAATCAGGATCGACGGCGCGCACTATCGCAGCGATATTGGGGCCAAAGCCGAAAAGCATTTCAAGGGTCAGAACGCCTGACCTGAAGGCGAGTCGAACGGCATGGGGTTCGGGTCCCGCCCCTCGGACAGCGATCTTAAGGAGAGCACGCAAGTGACTACGGGCCGCAAGCCGGTAACGGCGCAGGTGGGAATTGTGATGGGGTCGGACACGGATTTTCCGGTGATGAGCGAAGCGGGGAAAACGCTCGGGAAATTCGGCATCGCCTACGAGATGGAGGTTCTGTCTGCGCACCGCACGCCGGCCCGCGCGCATGAGTATGCGACGACAGCACTGAAACGCGGCCTGAAGGTATTGATTGCGGCGGCCGGAGCGGCGGCGCATCTGGCCGGAGTGATGGCCGCGAACACGACACTGCCGGTAATCGGCGTGCCAATGGCCACAAGTACCCTGAACGGGCTCGATGCGCTGCTGGCAACCGTGCAGATGCCCGGCGGAATACCGGTTGCGACCATGGCGATTGACAAGGCTGGGGCGGTCAACGCTGCGATTTTCGCGGCGGAGATCCTCGGGCTGTCCGATCCCGAGATTGCGCGAAAGCTCGAGGCGCACAAACAGGAGCTGGTCAACTCGGTAGCTGAAAAAAACGCCCGCCTGCAGAAGCAGATTTCCGAGTTCAAATAAACATCCGCATGGGAAATCTCCGCGGGCAGTGCGCGGGCACAGAGGCGCTCGTGCGCCGTTACTGCGAGGGATGCAGAAGCGAGGGTGCGTCGGGCGGTCGCGCCGGCTGTAAGCCCGGCAGGGCGACTTCCTTGGGCGGCGCGAGAATCCACGCAAATCCGGAGTCCTCGCTGATGCTGGCCATCGTCTCGCGCGTGTCGGGCGGGGCGACGGCATCCAGAGCGGCGCGCAGGAACTGGGTCGCGTCAGCAGCGGGGATCTTGTTGCTCTCACCCTGAAGGAAGAGCTTGGCGACCTCGGCCATTTTCACATCCGATGAAGTGAGTTTCTCCAGACGCGGATCCTTCTGGCGCAGCAGTTCGAGCAAAGTCGGCGGCGCGCTCTCCGGCGGGTAGGCGAATTCGATCAGCGTGCGCGGCTGCCCCTTCTCCGGCGGCCAGAATTGCACGTAGCTCGGCAGCAAGACACGCGTGGTCCAGTAGCCGGGCGTCTCTTCCTGCTGCTTCATCACATAGGAAAGGTGCCAGACTTCCGGGCCGTAGCCCACGGCATAGTCTGCAAGAATCAATTCAGCAAGAGGCTCTTTGGCGGGCAGATCAATCCTGGTGTGCAGGTCTTGCGCGACTTCGTTGAGGCGTTCGAGCAGCCCCTGGCCGACCGATTCGAGGTCGGTCGCTTCTCGGCCAACCGGATCGGTGTTCAGATGCGGCGCCTGAGTTACCGCGCGGCTCCGAAGGTGCGGCAGGTCCTCGTCGAGACGCGCAATTTCACGGTGCGAGGAAGGCGAAGACCAGCGAACCGCGCCCAGAATCACGCCAACCTGCACGCTTCCGATTGCGACAGGTGTCGGGGGATGCGTGTCCGCCTCGATGGGATTCTCGACGGTGCCGACCAGGATTGCCCCCTTGACAACGGCGATGACGACGCGGCCGGCAGACAGGCTCGCGACGGTTTCCTCGTTCGGAGTGCTGGATTGTTCCTGCGCTGTCGCTTCAGCAACGGTGAACAACAGCATGATTGCCGACACCGCGGCCAGCGATGCCCTGATGATCGCGAGTTTCCGGAGGGATCCCATCTGATCGAACTTAACACACGCGCTGTACGGCAGCACCCGTATAGGAGTGCAGAGCAGCGCCGTCTCTAGTAAAATGCACCAGAGAGCGTATCTCATCCCGCGGGTGACTATGAGCATATTCAGTGCGTTGACAGGCGGAGGTTTGCGATCGCCGCAGAAGATCCGCCTGAACGGCAAGACGCTGTCGGAGATTCTCCTAGCGCATGCGTTGTTCGTGCGGGGCAAGGACGGGGGAACACGCGCCGAGCTGGCAGGGGTCGATCTGACCCGCGCGGACCTGCATAAGGCCAACCTTGCCTACGCCGACCTGCAGGGCGCGAACCTGGAAGACGCCAACCTGCGCGAAGCGAAGCTCGCCTCGGCGGACTTGAGCAGATCGAACCTCCGGAGCGCCGATCTGCGCAAGGCGGATCTGACCGAAGCGAATCTCGGCGGCGCGGATCTGACCGGAGCGCAAGCCGGAGGGGCCGAGTTCTTCCGGGCGAGCCTGCGGCAGGCGATCCTGCGGCGGGCGGATTTTGGAGCGGCAAATTTCAGGGACGCGGATATTCAAGGAGCGGATTTCGAAGGGGCGATCCTGAAGACCGCGATCCTGCGCGAGACGAAACTCGAAGGCGTAGACCTGTCGCGCGCCGAAGGACTCTCAACTGCCCTGATGCCGCGCGGATATACCCCGCCGGGGGCGGCAAAGAACTGAAGGCATCGGAGGCCATTTGTCCTGGATTGAGGTGGAGGATTACAAACTGGCCGGCGGCTGGACGCATCCCGAACAGCGGGGTGCGCGGTCTCGCGCCTGGTGCGATCTGCTGGAGCGCGGCCAAATTCTTTTTTTCCGCGACCTGCCCTTCGATCTTCCTCACGATGACCGCGATTTTCTGCTCGCCCAGGAATGGGCCGAGTTGCGGATGCACAAGAACGTGTCCTACCGCCCGACCGAAGATGTTCTGAGGGGCGTGGCAGGGGACACAGCTACGGTTGAGCGCGTGCGCGTCATCCTGCGGAACTACAGCGCGCAACTGCTCGATTTCCTGACGAAATTTCTTCAGCCCTATGCCGGGAAATGGATCGTTGATTTTTCCAGTTTTCGGCCGTTTGAAGAGGAAAGGCGCGGGCTGCCGCTGCATAAGCGCAATGATCTGTTGCACGTGGACGCTTTTCCCAGCCGTCCCACGCGCGGAGGGCGCATCCTGCGCGTCTTCACGAATCTGAATCCGGCAAAGCCGCGGGTCTGGAACACGACCGAGGGCTTCGAAGTTCTTGCGCGGCAACACGCCACCCAAGCGGGCCTTGAGCGAATCGCCGAAGATTCCTGGGTCAGCCGCACGGTGCAGGATTGGGGCGACAAGCTCGGCCTCCGCGGAATGGGCCGCACGCCCTATGACATGTTCATGCTTGGGTTTCACGATTATCTGAAGGAAAACGTCGCATTTCAGAAGGACTGCCCGAAAACGAGGCTGGAATTCCCGCCGCTGTCGACTTGGCTTGTGTTCACTGACGGCGTGGCGCATGCGGCCATGTCAGGACAATATGCGCTCGAACAGACCCTCCTGATTCCGCCGAAGGCGCTGGTTGCGCCCGACTACGCTCCGTATCGAATTCTTGAAAACATTGCCGGGCGTCCGCTGGTTTCCTGAAAAGCTTACCCGTGGAAATCGCCCGCGTTTTGCAGTGCCTGAAGCTGCGCCCCCGCAAAAAATGGAGGTTCTATTTTCCTGCGGAGAATTCTGCGGAATCCTCGCCGTAGGGGATCCCCGGGCCGCCGCGAGGAGCGCCTGGCCTGCGACGAGTCTCAATGCCCAGGCGCTTGATCTTCTGATTCAGCGTCGACAGGGGAATCTGAAAGCGCTCGGCGGCTTCGGTCTGGTTCCAGTGGGTGCGCTCGAGCATGTCCACGATGATGCGCCGTTCGACTTCCTCGAGAATTTCAAATAGCGAGGGCGGGGGCACGGAGCTGCGCGCGCCGATCTCTCCTGGCAGGGGCGGCAGGAATTCGGCTAGCTGCAGGCGAACACCCTTGACGATTTCGCGGGTGCGAACGCTTTCCGGCAACAGATCGGCGTCCATGGATTCCAGTGTCGAAAGGACCACGGCGCGTTCGACAGCGTTTTCAAGTTCGCGAATATTCCCGGGCCATTCGTAATCCATGAGCAGCTTCATGGCGGCGGCCGTGAAGTTGCGAGGCGGCTTGCCATTGTCCTTGCAGAACTGATCAAGGAACCGTGCGACCAGCAGCGGGATATCCTCCTTGCGATCGCGAAGCGGCGGCAGTTGAATCGAGATCACGTTGAGCCGGTGAAACAAATCCTCGCGGAAACGGCCATCGCGGACGAGTTTGCGAAGATCTTCATTCGATGCGGCCAGGATGCGGACGTCGACCTTGATCGTTTCGGTGCCGCCCAGGCGCATGAATTCGCGCTCCTGAATTACACGCAAGAGCTTCGCCTGCGTTTCCGGACCGATCGTGGAAATTTCGTCGAAGAAAATCGTGCCTTGATCGGCGACTTCGAACAGGCCTTTTTTCGAAGCCACGGCACTGGTGAAAGCACCCTTCACGTGGCCGAAGAGCTGCGATTCCAGCAGGTCGACCGGAATTGAACCCGTATTGATGGGGATGAACGCCTTATCGGTTCGCGTCGAGGCGGCATGAATGGCCTTGGCGATGACTTCCTTACCCGTGCCGCTTTCACCGGAGATCAGCACGGTCGAGCGGGAAGGCGCGACCTGCGTGACCAGATCGAGCACGGCCAGCATTTTCTCGCTCTTGCCGATAATGTTGGGGAAGTTGTAGCGCTGCTTGAGCGCGCGCTTCAGGTGAACGTTTTCCTCGCGCAGCCGCCGGCCTTCGATCGCCATTGAAATCTGTGCGATCAGCTCGTCATTGGACCACGGCTTGGTGATGTAGTCCTGCGCCCCGGCCTTGAACGCCGCGCGGGCCATATCAATGGAACCGTAGGCGGTAATGAGAATGATCGACAGGTGCGGGTCGCGAAGGCGGATTTCGCGCAGCATGTCGAGTCCGTTGCGGTCCGGAAGGCTCACGTCGAGCAGCATCAGATCAAAGGGCTGGTCTTCGAGTTTCTGCAGGCCCGCCTGGCCGGTCTCCGCCAGGGTCACTTCGAAGTTTTCCGAAGTCAGCAGCGCTTCAAGACCCTCGCGGATCTCCAGCTCGTCGTCAACGACGAGTATCGAGCCCCTAAGCATGAACCGCTTTTCTGGCAACAGGGAACTCCAGCCGGAACGACGTGCCCTTGCCCGGCGTCGACCGCACGTCCACCTTGCCCGCGTGTTCTTTGATGATGCCATAGCTTACGGAGAGGCCTAGGCCAGTTCCGCGGCCGGTGGCTTTGGTGGTGAAAAATGGATCAAAGATGCGATGCAGGTGCTCGGCAGGAATGCCTGCGCCGGTGTCGGTGACTTCGATTTCAACCGAACCGTTGCGGGCTCCGGTGCGGACTTCAAGCATGCCGCCTGAGGGCATGGCGTCGCGTGCATTCATGAAAAGATTCAGAAACACCTGCTGCAGGCGCGTGGTCGAACCGAGAATCACCGGGAGGCGCTCTGCGTAGTTCCGGACGACATTCACCTGGGCTGTCTTGAACGGGTGCTGGACGAGGGTCAGCGTTTCTTCGAGCACGGAATTCAGATCCACTTCAACAGGCTCGGTGCCCCCGGTGCGCGAAAAATTGAGCAGATTGTTGACAATCTCGCTCGCCCGGAAAGTCTGCTTCACGATGCGATCGATGGTTTTCTGCCGCGGATCGTTCTCGGGGATCTGCTTGGCAAGCATCTGGATGTAGTTGGAGATGACCGCAAGGGGCGTATTCACCTCGTGCGCCACCCCAGCGGCCAGCAAGCCGAGCGAGGTGAGTTTTTCGGTTTGGACCATCTGATCTTCCAGGCGCACTCGCTGGGTAATGTCGTCGAGCAGAACCAGCCGGCCCAGACGCGCGCCGTTCTTTGCGAGCAAAGGCGCAATGGAGGCGTTGACGACCACGTGACGGTTGTTGCGCGTATTCAAATGGAACCGGTAGATTCCGGAAACATGATTGCTCGCCGCTTGCGCGCTGATCTCTCCGGCAAGGTCGCGCGGCAGCACGTCCTCAAGCTTGCGATGCAGCGCTTCGCTTCGCGGAATTTCGAGCAGGTCTTCAAGCTGCGGATTCCACGATTCGATGCGGTCCTCCAGATCCACGGTGACCACGCCGATGCGCAGCGATTCGACAATGTTCTCGCTGAAGTCCTTAAGGCGTTCGATCTGCAGGGCCTTCTGCTCAAGGGAATGGTAGAGCCGGGCGTTCTCGACGGCAATGGCGACATACCCTGCGATCGTCGACAGGAGTTCGAGGTCGTCGCTTGACAGATAATCGCCGTCCACGGTCTTCCCCAGACCAATCACGGCAGCGGTGCGGTCGCGGAACCGGCAAGCGATAAAATAGTTCAGGTCGAGTTCTTCGATGGTGCGACGCACTGATTCGCTCTCGTCGGTTGCGGCGCGGGCCGATTCGAAAAACAGGCAGCCGCGCTCCAGGGCCGGACGGGCCGGATCAAGAAAACTCAGGTCGAGCGGGCCAGCGGGCCTGAGTCCCATCGAGCGCGAGAGCATGAGTTGACCGGGATGCGCCGGATCCTCAAGAAAGACTGCCAGTCGGTCGACCAGCAGTGTCTGCGAGATGCGGTCGAGCACGGATCCCAACAGAGGCTCCAGGCGAACTTCATTCGTGAGCGCACGCCCGAATTCAATCAGGGTGCGCCGATAGTCCAGACGGTCGCGGTAAAAGAAATGATCCAGGCGCGCCTGCACCCAATCGCGCAGGGGCTGGATCAGAAATGCGGCGACGACGATGGCGATGATGGCGCCGGCCGGCCCCGCGGTCAGGGTCGTGTGCGTCAGCTCGCCGATCAGGGCGATCGCAAGGAAATAGATGGCGACAACAGCCCCGGTCGCAAACGTGTAGGCCAGGCCGCGCTTGAAGATGATGTCCACGTCCATCAGCCGGTAGCGGATGATGGCGTAGCCGAAGCACAGCGGAATAAGCGCAAGTGAAAAGACCGAGAACTTCGTCCAGGACTGCGGCACCGTGCTCACGAAACGCGGCAGGACGTATAAAGCCAGAAAGGGCAGGATGCCGGCGAACGCGCCGCCGGTGACCCACTTCAATTGCTGGCGCAGCACGCCGCTGGGAGCGCGGAAATAGCTCGCAAGAAAGATCCCCGCCGCTACCAGGAAATACACACCGAGGTAGAGCAGCTCGATCGTATCCAGAAATTCGCGGCTGCTGATCGACGGCAGGAAGTCGATTGTCGCGGTAGCAACCGAGATGTGCAGGGCGAGCAGCGCGAGCGGAACGCTGTACAGAGCGACGAGCTTCGGCCAGAGAGTGCCGCGGCGTTCCGGAAATACCAGCGCAAAGTGGACCAGCAGGGCCGGCTGCAGCAGCAGCGCAACCACGTTGCCCCAGTAAATCGTCCAGTCAAACGAGTTCAGCTTGCCACTGTAATGGAAGCTGTACAGGATGAACGATACCAGGCAGAAGACGTAGAAGTGGATTGCGCGCGGGGCGTTCCACCGGCGCGCGAAAATGAAAAGCCCGATGAACAGATACAGCAGCGCGGTGACCCGGAGATAGTTTTCAATCGAAGAAGGGTTTTCCTGCGGGGCAGTGACCAGCGGTACCTGAAATGCCTCGCCGTCGCGGCGAATTCCGTAGTGGACTTCCGTCCAGGGACCTGCGCGCCAGAGCAGCTTGGTGACGTCGGTCGCCCGGTGGATCTTGGTTCCATGCAGGGATTCGACGTAATCGCCCTGCTTGATTCCAGCACGGTCCCCAGGCGTCCCGGAAACGACGTGCCAGGCCATGACGCCGTTCGCGGTATCCATCCAGGTGACGCCGTCATCGGGAACAATGAAGCGCGAGCGCTGTTGGAAGTTCAAAACGGCAAATATCACCGCCGCCAGCGTCAGTAGCGCCAGGGTGACCGCCCCTAGCCGCAATCGAAGACCGTCCTTCATCCAGCTCCACCCGGGACCCTTTAGCAATTCTATGCTAGCACGCCAGGTTCCAGCGAACCATGAAAACCAACCTCTCTAACCTTTTTGTTATGAGTGTATTACGGTGATGTTACATCTATCCATCGGGTCAAATCCCATTTGTGGAAGGTAGATTCCCAATTACAGTAACGTCGGAAAGAATCAAAACTGGAGGCTCAGGCCCCCTCGGAAGTAGCGGTAGGAAGGAACCAGGACTACCGAGCCGTCTCCGGTCGATATTGGGACGTATCCCTGGGCCAGCAGGTTACCCATATCGGCCTGAACTTCCATATGGCCGGGGAAGACACTCGGGAGAGGCTGCCGGATCTCCATGCTCAGATACGGATCGACGTGATACAGCGACTCGCCATAGACGTCCTGGTTTGAGACGGTGGTTCCGTTGAGCCATTTATAGCTCGCGGTAAATTTCGTACCGAAACGCGGGAGGGTGGCCGTAACGGCTGCGGCGAGGCTTTGGCGATAGCGTGTCGCCAGTTCGTCGCGGAGCTCGTTTGCGACAACGCCGTTGGGCGCAAGCGCACCGGCGTAGGCATATACAACCGTAGTAGTCAGGTCCTTCGAAACCTTTTCGCGGTAGACCAGCCTTGCGCCGCCCGAACTGGAAGCGCCGCCGTCGTAGGCAAATGCTTCAGAAAAATAGTCCTGCAGGAAATCGGGGCTGCCGGTCCCGCCACGACCGATTACGGCCGTGTGGGTTGATAGATCGTGGAAGACCGAGGCAATCAAATCCGCCCGGGGACTCAGGACATGATCGATCGCGAGCTCCTCGTGCAGGCCGTTCTCAAGCACGGGACGCCCATCACGAATCAGCAGCGTCGGGAAGGCGTCCAGGGTATCGAGCGCCGATTGCAGCGCGCCCTCGGAACCCGAGGCCTCCTGCCAGGGATGGGTTGCGACGATTGCCGAAACCCGCCACGCACGTGCCAGCTGAACTGCGACTTCGGCCCGCGGGCGCAGCGCCGAGGTTGTGCCGTTGAATCCGGCAAACACAAAATCGGCACCGTAGCGGATGCTTACCATCCGGCCCAAGGCGAGTTGGTCGTCGTGCGATAACCGCATGCCTCGAAACGTCGGGCCGCCCAGGCCGAGCTGCGATTCGCGCACCAGAACCGTCGTGACCGGGCCGACCCCGACCACACCGGACGGGAGCCACTCTCCGGCAAAACCGCCGGCCGCAGAACCATCTTCCTGGCTGAACTGGCCAGCCATCACAAATTTGCTCTTGCCACCTAGTCCGACGTCATAGACAAACTCGGTGCCTGGCGAATCAGCAAGATCCCCGATTGAGCCGGGATGGTCCGCGCCGGAGGTGAGTTCCAGACGCCCATGGACCTGTTCGGCCTGGGGAATATCGCTTGAATCCTGTAGCGTCGCGGCGTCCAGGGCTATGGTGTCATCCTGCCAGCGCAAGACCGGACGCGTGGCAGCCGAGGTGCGCAGGACCCAGGTCCAGTCGTCAGACTCGACGGGCTCGTCAGGCTGGCGGCGCAGTTTTTCAAATGAGGAAAATACCGAACCGAGAACGATCTGAAGAAGCGTGGCGTGCGCGGTGTTGACATCGACGTGCTGTTCCATCACCGGCAGGTACCCGGCAAGAGTCACGCGGATCGAGTACAGACCCGCCGGCAGCGCGGCCGTTGAAAAGCGTCCGCGATCGTTGGTAAGAAGCTGAACCGGTGATGTTCCTACGAGCTGTTCCGAGGAGACCAGGACGGTTGCGCCCATCTGCGGTGTTCCGGCGGGATCGACCACGACGCCGGAGATCTTGCTCGCCCCTGGCGCGGCCGCGCAAGGCGGAGCGCACAACAGGGCGAGCGAACTGAGGCAACCGAGGCCCAAGACCAGAATCGCTCGTAGACTCAAATGCTTCACCTCCCCTGAGGGGCCTGCGGCGCCGGTGGCGCACCTGCGGGAGCCGGCTTCACCGTGAAGTCGGTTGTCGGCGTAATCGTCTGCTTCGCCAGATTGTCGGTCACCGCGACGGCGAGTTGGTACTTGCCGGGCGGAAGCGAAGCAAGCGTGATCCTGTTTTCGATGGTCATCTCCTCGCCGTGCTGGGGCACCTTGTCGGCAGGGATGTCGAATTTCAGCGTGGGTACGGTTTCCTTCTCTTTGGTGACGCGATATTCAACCGATGCGTC
>DATBXX010000014.1:0-2173 GCA_036514055.1 Candidatus Acidiferrales bacterium | reverse complement strand
TCCACGGGAATCTCGCCCCAGCTGCAATGGGTCAATCCGCCCAAGGGGACCACGAGTTTTGTGCTCATCGTGCACGATCCCGACGCCCACATCCGCAACGCGACCACGGACATCACGCACTGGCTCGTCTTCAATATTCCTGGTGACACGACGCAGCTGCCTGAGAATGTCGCGCAGGAAGGTCCGGCCGCCGGCGGCCTGCAGGGCAACAACACCATGGGCAAGGCCGGTTATCAGGGACCCTGCGCGGGGCCCGGGGCGTATCATCACTACACGTTTGAGCTGCTCGCGCTCGACACCAAGCTTGACCTGCCGCAGGGGGCCACACGCGACCAGGTCCTCGATGCGGCGAAGGGCCATGTGCTCGGAAGTTCCGTATTGATTGGGTTGTTCCACAGATAGAATCTGCATCAAACGAAATTGCCGGCATACCATGGATTGCCGAAGGAGAAAATAAATGGCTACTGCAACGCAAACGATTCCGCTGAATGAAAATGTGAATTCCTACGTCGCGAAGTCACGCCCGATGCTCATCAATGGCAAATGGGTCGCGGCCGTCTCTGGCAAGACCTTCCCGACATACAATCCCTCGACCGGAGAAGTGCTCGCAAACGTCGCCGAAGGCGACAAGGAGGATATGAACCGCGCCGTTGCCGCAGCCCGCGCGGCCTTCCAAAAGGGAAGCCCGTGGAAGAAGATGACGCCGTCGGAGCGCGGCCGGCTAATGTGGAAGCTCGCCGATCTGCTCGAAAAGCGCGGCGAGGAATTCGCGCAACTCGAATCGCTCGACCAAGGCAAGCCGGTTACCATCGCTCGCGTCGCGGACATCCCCGTTTCGGTCGACCAGCTTCGTTATTACGCCGGATGGGCCACGAAAATCGAAGGCCAGACGATTTCGATCTCGCACCACGCCGGACCGTTCCTCGCGTACACGCTGCGCGAACCGATCGGAGTCGTGGGCCAAATCATTCCGTGGAATTTCCCGCTGGTCATGGCCACGCTGAAGCTCGGCCCAGCGCTCGCCACGGGTTGCACCGTGGTCCTGAAACCCGCCGAACAAACGCCGCTGACGGCGCTGCTTTTGGGCGAGCTGATCCAGGAAGCAGGCTTTCCCGACGGAGTGGTCAACATTGTCACCGGTTACGGCGAAACAGCCGGCGCTGCGCTTGCCGCGCACCGCGATGTGGACAAGATCGCCTTCACCGGATCTACGGAGGTCGGGAAGCTGATCGTCCAGGCCGCCACAGGCAATCTGAAAAAAGTCTCGCTTGAGCTCGGCGGAAAATCTCCCAACATCGTGTTTCAGGACGCCGAAATCGACAGCGCCATTCCCGGCGCAGCCAATGCGATTTTCTTCAATCAAGGGCAGGTTTGCTGCGCAGGTTCGCGGCTTTACGTCGAAGACAAGCAATTCGACCGGGTCGTGGACGGCGTCTCGCAACTCGCGTCAAAGATCCGCGTCGGTCCCGGCATGGAAGCCAGCACGCAGATGGGCCCGCTCGTTTCCGAAGAACAGCTCAACCGCGTGTGCGGCTACCTTGAATCCGGAGTCGCCGAGGGTGCGAAGGCCGTTACGGGCGGCAGCCGGCAGGGCGACAGGGGCTACTTCGTCCAGCCGACCGTACTCGTGAACACGAATGAGAAAATGAAGGTGGTGCGCGAGGAAATTTTCGGGCCCGTCGTCACCGTGATGCCTTTCAGCGACGTGGACGATCTGGTCGCGAAGGCCAACAACACGGAGTATGGGCTCGCCGCCGCGGTCTGGACGCGCGATATCAAGAAAGCACATCGCATCGCCGCGGAGTTGCGCGCCGGCACGGTCTGGATCAACTGCTACGGCGTCCTGGATTCAGCGATGCCGTTCGGCGGGTACAAGCAATCCGGCTGGGGCCGCGAAATGGGCAAGCAGATGCTCGATCTCTACACCGAGGTCAAATCCGTCTGCGCGCCCATCTCCTAGGCATCAATCAGATGCTGCCCCCAGGAGCGTCGGGGACTCGGCGGTCTTTTATTCCGCCGCCGAGTCTTGAAACCGCTCAGCGGTAGGTGACGTACAGATCCGGAAGCTGCTTCTTAAGGTTCGAAACCTTCGGCGCATCATTGATCATGATGTAAGGATTCTCGGGATTGTGCAGCGCATAATCCTGGTGATAATCCTCCGCTCGATAAAATG
>DATBXX010000013.1:0-24983 GCA_036514055.1 Candidatus Acidiferrales bacterium | reverse complement strand
CGATCGGCGTGCGCACGGCGCTTAATATGACGGGCTTTTCCATTCTAGAATCTCCTGCTCACGCGCGGGAAGGGCGCTTGACCCAGCGCCCCTACGAGTTGCCATCGGTAGCGACTTTTAGTATAGGCGCGGCAAGACACGCCGGTCAATTTCACCGAAGCATCCAGAACAACAGAAAGCGGAATCGCGGAAAGGCTCTGCGGCAAGCAGGCGGCTGGAAACTCCTTCCTTATTTTTAAGCTCCGCGATTGTATTGGCTGATGACCCCGTAACACTCGCATGCGAACTGTTCGAGTTTTTTCCGATTCAAGATTTTTACCGACCCGCGCACATATACGATGATTTCGTTCTTCTGCAAAATACCAGCTGCCAGCGTGACACTGGGTCGATCCGTGCCCAGCATGGTCGCAAGGAAATCGTGCGTGATGCGGACCGTTCCAGATTCCAACCGATCCTGCGCAATCAGCAACCACCGCGCGAGGCGTTCTTCGATCTTGTGAAGGCGATTGCAAGCGGCTGTCTGCGCGACCTGCATTGCCAATCCGGCAGAATAGAGCATCAGAATCTTTTGAAATTGAGGCGCCGATTGCACGATATCCCTCAGGGTGGGGATGCTCACCCTGAACCCGTTCCCCGTGATTTGCACCACCTCCCGGAGCGGGCTTCTGCCAAGTCCCAGAACCGCCGGCATGCCCGATGCTCCGTCCTTGCCGAGCAAACCAGCCTCGACGCTTTTCCCATCCTTCAAGTCGACAACCAGAGAGATAAGGCCCTCATTTGGGAAATGGGCGAACTTCACGGTCCGATGGGGCTGGTGAAGGCTTAGGTGATGCGGGAGATTGACAAATTGAAGGTGGGGGCGAACGGTTTGGAATTCCTCTTCACCCAGCGCGAGAAGAAGCCTGTTACGTACAGGTTTCCCGTCAGGATTTGTTCTCTCGCCCGGCTGCACCGTCGCGAGGTTGACGTTAGGCATAGAGGTCTAGGCACTCTCTAACGAGATCGAGGTGATTCACAAGCTTTTTCTAGCTCATAACAGAACTGGAAGTAGGCGCGTTCACGCGGGCGACAACTGTCTTGGTAGGGGTGTGGATTGCGAAGTGCTCGTTCGGTGAAATGCTCCCCAAGCACTTCAGTCTGGCAAGAGCATTCTCCAGGCCCGGCACTACCGCCTTCCATAATACGGAACCATCAGGAAGCTGTTCGAACAGGTCGAATTCGCGCTCCATTCTCTGTTTTCTCTCCCCGGTTGAAGTTCCCAGGATAGCGAACCACTATCACGTCCGCGGCAACCCTGTCTGTAGGGTGCCCTACGGTATTTCCCTATTGAGGCGAAGCTCGGATCGACAGTTTCGGCCCGCACCGGGTGTTTCTGGCCTGAATGTCGGCGGCAGAATCGAAGGTTACGGTCGCCATTCTCGCGGCGAGCCGAGCAGCGTGGGGGTCAGATCAAGAACGCGCGCCGAATCGAGCACGATGCCCCTGAATTTTGCGGCCGAATCATTTCTTGGGCTTATCACTCTTGCCCCGGACGGCCTTGAGCCGCAAAACCGGCCGTGAGACCCTCTGGAGGCGGGAAGCCACGCGCAGAAGCTTTTCGAATTCACGGTCGTTTTCAGGCTCTCGCCGGCGATGAGCCTTTTGGCGGGACGGCATTGTGTCTCTCCTTGGTCACATCGTTCGAGGCCTGGCGAGCAGGGACGATCGGACTACTTTGTTGTTCGTGGAGTGATGTGTTCGGTGCAGACGTGTAAAGCGAACTCGTTGTCGCGACGCTGTTCGTAGTTCGATTTCATCTCTTCTATCGACTGCCCTACGGGCGGACGCGCAGAGTTGAATTCCCACTCGCATTCCGAGCAGCCCCAGCCATGAAAATTCGGCCGTTCGATCCAGACCAGCCTGCGGCCCTTTGCCTCCATGCCACATCTCCCGATTCGGTCCGGTAGAACCTCTACGAAGGCTGGGTGGCTTCGATTTTCGAGCGCGCCGCAAAGCTGCGGGCTGTTTTTTCGGTGCGCCGAGGAAAGATCCTGCCCAAGACGCCATACTTGAGACACACGCCACTGCAGAAGCACTCCAGCAAGCCCCGGATGGTATCGATTGAGAAAAGGACTGTCTGTGGGATATCCAACACCGGCAAGAACTGCTATTTCAATCCGAGGTCGTTCTCGAACTGTTGAATTACCGCGTAGCACTCACAGGCGGATTTTTCCAGCTTCCTGCGGTTCATAATATTCACGGCACCGCGGACGTACTCGATGATTCCCATTTTTTGCAGCATAGCGGCTGCCGTACTCAGTGTGGATCGGTCGGTGCCCATCATGGTCGCAATGAAATCGTGAGTGATCGAAAGGACTCCGGAATCGGCCCGGTCCTGAGTCATCAGTAGCCACCGGGAAAGACGCTCCTGTATGTCGTGCAGCCGGTTGCATGCCGCAGTCTGCGCAACCTGCATCGCCTGAAGCCCCGTATGTTTGCCTAGCAACATTCGCAATTGCGGAGCTAACCGCATGACGCGTTCCAGTTCGTTCCCTTTCATCTGGAAACCATCCCCGGCGATCTGGATGATCTCTCGTACGGAACTTCTGGTCAGTCCAACTGCCAAACCCGCGCCGACGTATCCCTCGTTCCCCACCACGCCGACTTCCACGGTTCGGCCGTCTTTGGTAACGACAACTTGAGAGACCATTCCCCGGTTCAGGAAGTAGACGAACTCGATACTTTCACTCGGCTCATGCAGGCTCATATGACTGGGGAGATCGACATACCTCAAGAAAGGACGCATGATTCGGTATTCATTGTCGGGCGTCGACAACAGTACCTTGTTGCTTACCGAATTTCCCCCGACGTCGGTCCGTTCGCCGGGCCTTACTACCTGAGTGCTCTTCCCACTCATATCAATCCTGACTGGCGCCAAAGGTGGCTCGCACGCGCGAGACGATACTTCGTGCGCTCTGCGATGAATCTCGCAACACGTTGCCCCACCGAGACTCCGTCCCGATTCAAACAAAAAAGGGTCCGTCAATCTGTGCGAAATCGGACAAATCTGAGATCTGGGTGATTGAGTTGCTATCTGGCGAACGACACTGTGATGCGGAACGCTTGAAAGCCGGCGCGCCCCACCCTTCCCCGGTCTGCCGGAAAAGATGGAGCGTCCGTTCGGAGCTATGCGGCTATTGGCGCGGGCGACCCTCGGCCCAAACCGCGCCCGCCAGATTAGATTACGACGTTGATCATCAGACGTGGCCCCGGATGTTCCGGATCGATCAGATAATATTGGCCGTCAATGTAGTCCACGTACACATCGTCTGAATATCCCCAGTCGGACGGCCACGGATCATAGAATCCGAAATAGTAACCGCCGTAATTGAACCGCGAATAACCCTGATACATGGTGGGGCGGTTCATATGAAACGAGTGTCCTCTACCAAAGTTGGCCGAGAAGCGGGCATCGGTGATGTGGCCGCCGCCGTGGCCGCCAAAGTTATGTGCCTGCTCGGAGTGCTGTACGCTTTGAGTCTTTTGCGTGCGGGTAGTGGACGTTGTGCGCGTGCTCGCCGTGGTACGCGCGGCGGGCTTGGCCTGCTCCGTTTTGGCGGTGCGCTCTGCTGGCTTTGCGGTCTCCGTGCGTTTTGCCGTCTCCGCGGGCTGGGCCTTTTCAGTCCTCTGAACGGCCGGTGCCTTTGCTGCGTGCTGCGCGGGCTCTGCCTTCTGTTCGTGCTGGGCAGGCTGCGCAGCCCTGGCCGGCTGTTCCTTTTGAGGTGCCTTGTTTTCTTCGGCGTGCTGCGCGGGCTTATCCTGCGCGAATGAATATGTGGCTCCGGAAAGCAGGAGCAAGAGCGCTGTGCTGCCAATTCCAATTCGTTTCATCTGTATTACCTCCATCGCGGTTGAAACCATAAGTTCGGGTATTCCGGTAGCGACACCATCATCCCAATTTGCTCGACCGGTGTCTGTGCAAGAGAGCACACCGGCGCAAGGCGCAGCACAGTTGCCTGGGCTGTCCCGTCAGGTGACTTGCTGCCCACGGGGCGGCGGGATCGGCACGCCTTTGTTCCGGCCGGCTAGATGACGGCAAGCGTCGCTTGAGTCGCTTAGGTTCTGTTCGCCTCATTTTCGCCTACGGCGGAGTCTGCTACAATCGCTTCACTGCGCTATGTCGCAACCGCCCATTTCTTCAGGTGCCATCGACTTAGGGTTTCCGCTCAACAGCGAGCAGCGCGCAGCCGTCGAGCACGGCGAGGGTCCGCTGCTGGTCGTAGCCGGCGCAGGCACCGGCAAGACGCGCGTGATCACTGAACGCATCCGCAATCTGCTGGAATCCGATCCCACCCTCGCCGGAGAAAATATTCTCGGGCTGACGTTCACCAACAAAGCCGCGGGCCAGATGAAGAGCCGGGTGGTGAAGGCCGCCGGCGACCGCGCCCAGGGCGTGTGGCTCAGCACGTTTCATTCGTTCTGCCTTGAAAAAATCCTGCGGGCGGCCAATCCCCAGATCCAGCCACTGGACGAGATAGACCACCGCATCCTGCTTCGTCGCAACATCGCCGAGCTCGGGCTGGTCCTTTTCCGGCGGCTGGCCGAGCCCGCAGAGTTCCTGAAGGATTTTCAGGCATTTTTTTCGCGCTGCCAGGATGAGCTGGTGACGCCGGACGATTACCAGCGATATGTGGACGGAGTGCGCCGGGAGCATGGGGCCCGAAAGAAATCACTCGAACCCGACGCGCTCGCGATCGCCGAAGAGGAGGTCGCTCGCCAGGAAGAACTCGCGCGCGTCTATCGCGTGAGCGAGCGTCTGTTGCGGGACCGGAATCTGTACACCTTCGGCGCACAGCTCCTGCAAGCCGTCGAGCTGCTGCGCGCCGACGCGGCCCTGCTTGCGCAGATGCGCGAGCAATACCGCTATATCCTGGTCGACGAATTTCAGGACACCAACGTCGCCCAGCTCGAACTGCTGTGGCTGCTGGCGGGCGACCGACGCAACATTCTTGCGGTCGGCGACGATGATCAGGCGATCTACCGGTTCCGCGGCGCATCGTTCGGGAGTTTTACGATATTTCTGGAACGATTTTGCGGCCTGGGCGGCGCGCCGCCTGCCGTTGCGGGCCAAAAGGTTCTCGTATCGCTTTCGCAGAACTACCGCTCTACCCGAAAAATACTGCGCGTCGCGGGCGAGATGATATCGCACAACGAGAAATCGCCGCTGTTGCCGCCCAAGAATCTGACCACCGTAAACCCGGAAGGGGAAAAAATTCGCGTCGTCGAGTTCGGCGCATTTGAGCAAGAAGCGCACTGGGTGGCATCGGAAATCGAACGGCTGCACGAAGCAGGCTCCCCGTGGCGCAGCTTTGCCGTGCTCTACCGCAAGCACGTCCACCGCGCACAGTTGCTGGATGCGCTGCGGCGCCGTGGCATTCCCTTCGTCATACGGAAGTTCTCGATTCTGTCTAGCACGCTGGTCCGCGACCTGCTGGCGTGGATGCGCCTGATCGCCGATACCGCCGACAACGTGGCCTGCGCGCGCGTTCTGGCCGCGCCGTATTGGGGACTCGAGCCGCGCGACCTGGTCCGACTGGCTGAACGCGCCGACAAGAATCACAGGCGGCCTCTGTGGGACGAAGTGGAGTCGGCGCACCGGGAACCGCCCCTGGACCGCGAGGGCGTCCGTTTGCCGGAACTCGTCGAACTCCGCAACCAGATGACGCAAAGCATGCGGAGCAAGACGGCAAGCGCGCTGCTGGACGAATTGATCAGGAATCTCGGGCTTGCGCCGCTCGCTTCAGTCACCGAACGGCAGCACCTGGATCGGTTGGTCGAATTCGTCAAAGAGTGGGAAACAAAGAACGAGGCGAAGCAGCTCCGCGATTTCATCGAGTACCTTGGCTACTTCGACGAGCTCGACGGCGATGTCCAAATCGAGGAAGAGCTTTCCGAGGACGCGGTTCAATTGATGACCGTGCACGCAGCCAAGGGTCTTGAGTTTCCGCATGTCTTCATCCTGCGGCTTAGCAAAGGCGATTTCCCTTCCGGCGCGCGGCGGCCGGAGTTCGAATTTCCCGTGGAACTGATGAAGGAAGAGCAGCCGAAAGGGGATTTTCACATCCAGGAGGAGCGGCGTCTTTTCTACGTCGCCCTGACACGCGCGCAGAAGCGACTGACGCTTTCAACCATCGTGAATCGGCGAAAAAAGCCGTCGCCATTTCTCGACGACTTCCTGATGAACACCAACATTCAGAAAACAGACGTCGCCCAGTCCGCGCCGGATGTCAAAGTCCCCCCTTCAGAGGAAATCGCGGGACCGCCGCCGGCTGCAGCGGACGCGATCCAGCTTTTTCGGGCGGGCGCAGAGGGCACCCGGGCCTATTCGCGCGTGGCCCTGTGGGCCAAGGCGTTTCACCCTCCGCGGCCCGAACCGCTGCAACTGAGCGCATCGGCAATCGACGCCTACGACCGGTGCCCGATGAAGTACATGTTTCAGTACGTCTGGAACGTTCGCGGAGGCCCTCACGCGCAAATGACGTTTGGCAACGTGATGCACGCGACGATCCGTGAGTTCGTGGCCGAGACGCGCAAGCGCGGACCGGTGGCGATCGAAGAAGTGATCGCAATCTACGAGCGCGAATGGTCTTCGGCGGGATTTCCTGACGAATATCAGGAAGGCGAATACCGTAAGGCCGGGCGCGAACAATTGGCAGCATTCCATCGCAGCTTCGCGGCCTCGCCCCCGGAGGTGATGCACCAGGAAAAAACGTTCGAGCTTCCGCTCGAGCACGATGTGGTGGTCACAGGCCGCATGGACCAGGTGAATCGCTTAAGCGAACTCGAAATCGAGATCGTCGACTACAAGACGGGCCGGCCGCGAGACGCAAAGAAAGCGGCCGAGGACCTGCAGCTCAGCATCTATGCCCTGGCGGCGCGCGAAGTTCTGGAACTTACGCCGACACGGCTGGTGTTCTATAACCTGGTAAACAATGAAGCCGTAGGCTCAACGAGGGATCTAAAGTCCCTCGGTGCAACGAAGGCCAGAATCGCGGAAGTTGCGGATCGAATTCGCGCGGGAGACTTTTCAGCCAAGCCCGGATTCGCTTGCGGGTATTGCGATTACAAACCGCTGTGCCCTGCGCACGAACAGTTGATCTCGATACAGCCCGCCGCCGCAAACACTAAATAGACGTCGCACGGCGTCAGCAACGTTCCAGGTATTTTGAGCGGCGCTACCGTCCAGGCGCGATGGCGCTCTCGTAATAGCCTTCGCGCGTCTGGATGTTCAGGTCCGGCCGGCGGACCCGAACTTCGATGGGGTGATAGTCCTGTCCCTTGGTGATGTCCTCGGGAGAAAACGTAAGCGTATATTCGTTGCGCGCTTCCTCGGTGACGGAGGCATAGAGCCGCTCGAGTTCAGCGTCCTTGCCCGCATAAAAGGTGTCCCCGCCGGTATCAGCCGCGTACTTTTCTAGTTCCGCCGCTCCCTTCTGGAGCAGGGCCTTGCCGACCGGAATCGAATGCGTGACGGAAATGGAGTAGACGGAGATGTCGGCGACCAGCAAGGAGCGCAACGTTTCGTCGAAACTGTGCTCGTTGAGCGTCGAATTGCTCCCATCGGAGATTAGGAAGATAATCTTGCGGCGGTCGCGCCCGCGGGATTTCAGCATATCGCCCGCCGCGAACAGCGCATCGTTGAGCGAGTTGGTGTTCTTGTAGCGCTGCGTGCCGTGAAGCCGCACGCTCGCTGCCGGCGGGGGCCCGCTGCCGATGGGGCCAGCCGTTGACGGCGGGGGGCCGGCGCCAATGGGGCCCTGTGTGGTTGGATCGGCGATCACCTGGGAATTGTGCGAGCCAAGTTGCAGGCGCTTCAGTGTCGTGAAGAGCGCATCGTTGTTGTACGAAAAGTCGGAGACGGTTTCTGGAAACTGGTCGTAGGTGACCAGTGCGACTTCGTCGGCCGGGCCGAAGCCCGCTGCAATCGTGGTGAGGCTCTTTTGCACCTGCGACGCAACTCTTTCTCCGAGATCGTTGTCCAGCAGAACGACGGCAGAAAGCGGGACCGCTTCCGAGGAGAAGCCAATTACTTTCTGCTCGACGCCATCGGCGAAGATACGAAACTCGTCCTTTGCAAGATCGCCGACCAGCTGGCCATGGGAGTCCTTGACCGTGACGGGAACAATCACCTGCCGAGTGACAATGACGATAGGCGGCGCGCTCTTCTGCTGCGGGGGTGCGGCCTGCTGTCCGGCGGCGGGCGCTGGCGGTGCTTGCTGTGCCGAGGTGGCTGCGCCACACAGCAAGATCATGCCAAGGAGCGGAATCATTCGAGTCATCGAAGTGTCTCGTTTCTTGCCCAAGGCCGGGGCCGCTGAACTTCATTGTCGCCCGGCGGTCCGGAATTCGATTCGAACATCCGGAGGCGTGTATCCTGCATCGTATCGGTCTGAGCTATTCCCCAAGGAGATTATACAATGCGGCTGACCAGCATCGCGGCGGGTATTCTCATCTTGGCTTTGGCGGGATACCCGGCGCTCAACTCCATCACCTCGCGCGCCATGGCCGCGCCCCCGCAAGGGGCTGAGCGCGGACCCATGGGCCCGGCGGGCGGCCCGCCCCCCGGAAGTCAGACCGACGCAGCCCCGCGGCCTCCGCAGGACCTTCCGCAAACCGAGAACCCGCTTGAAAGCAGGACCGCCGTCGTCAACGTGTTTGCCACCGTCCGCGACAAGCGAAATGCCATCGTCGGCGATCTGACCCAGGACGATTTCAAGGTCTATGAGGACGGGGTGCTGCAGAAAGTTGCCTACTTCTCGAAGGAAGTGAATCTGCCCATTTCGCTCGCCATCATGATGGACACCAGCGGAAGCATGTACTACATGCTGGGCGCAGAAAAGGACGCGGGGTCGCGTTTTGTCCGGGAAGTGATGCACAAGAAGGATGAAGCAATCGTGATGACCTTTGACACCGACGTAAACCTGCTGGCCGACTTCACCGAGGACCCTGGCGTGCTCTCCAGCGCGATCCATCGCGCCCAGATCAACGTCGATGCTTCAGGAATCGGCGGGACCGGCGGAACGATCCCGCAAAGGGGTGGCGGCGGGACGAACCTCTACGACGCTGTCTACCTCGCGGCTCACGACGAGCTGGGCCCGGAAGCGGGCCGCAAGGCTCTGGTGATCCTGAGCGACTGCGAGGACAACGGCAGTAAACTGTCGCAGCGCGATGCGATCGAATCCGTTGAGCGCGGTGACGCCGTAGCACATATCATTCTTATCAGCGATCCCCGGGCGACCGAAGGATACGGCTACGGAGTTGCGCAGTCGCTCGCACAGGAAACCGGCGGCCGGGTGATCAGCGTGCGGAACGAGAACGGGCTGGAGAAGGCATTCGATGTGATCTCCGAGGAGCTGCGCTCGCAATACGTGCTCGGATACTATTCGACAAACGTAAACCGCGACGGAACATTCCGGAAGATCAAGGTCGATGTGACGCGCCCGGATACCAAGGTCCTCGCCCGCCGGGGATATTACGCACCGTCGAGATAGCTGCTGATCGTTCCGCAAGTTTCTGCGCGCCAGACTGCCTGGAAGCACAGACCAGAAATCGACCGCTTCAGCCAACCGCTCGCCCGCTACGGCGTCCAGTGCCCCTTTGACAAGATTACGGGCGGAATGCGCGTTCTTCCGGCTTTGTGGATACCTCAGGCTCTTCTTGCTCGCCTCACCAGATATCGGACCTCCGATCGCGCCGCAGACGCACCCTAGGGAAGTGCGATTTCAAACGGTCTTCGATTGAAGCTAGTTGCCGGTGGGGACCGGGGGCGGGGCAGCGCCGTAATAACCCTTACGCGTGCTGACGATCAGGCCCTTGCGGGTGGTCTGTACGTCAATCGGGCGGTACTGGCCAGTGGCCGGCGGATTGGTAGGCGCGTAGGCGATGAAATACTGACTCCGCAGCTCGGTCCCGATATCCAGGAAAGACTGGGCGAGATCATCAATGCGGTAGGGGAAGAAGGCGTGACCACCGGTCTGGTCGGCGAACTGCTGCAGCACTTTGTCGCCGGCTTCCACGTGATACTTGGTCGGCTTGGTGGCGTCGTCAACCGCGAGCCAATCCGTATTCGTGCTTACGGAAAACACGGCTGCCTCGGAACGAATCGAGGCGTCAATCGCGTCGGTCAGGGCACGATCGCTCAAATTGTCCTGGCCATCGGTGATCACCACGACGACCCGGCGGACCTCCGTCTCGGGCCCCTTCGGCAGCGGCGGATGCGCCAGCTTGTCTGAAGCCATGACGATCGCGTCGTTCAAAGCCGTGCCGCCTCCGGCCCGCTGCGCACGGACAGCGGACATGAGAAGGTCGAGGTCGCCCGTGTAGTCCTGTATAACCTCCGGCTCGTTGTCAAAGGTCATCAAGAATGCCAAGTCCTTGTTGCGGCGGATTACTTTGCCAAGAAAGTCGATCGCGGCGTCCTTTTCAAATTCCAGGCGGGGACGGATGCTGTTGGAAGTGTCCAGCAGCAACCCGATGCGAAGGGGCAGGTCCGTCTCGCGTCCGAAAAACTTGATGTCCTGAGGCATTCCGTTTTCCAGAACTTTGAAATCGCTCTTATCAAGGTCCGTGATGAAGTTGTGGTGGTGGTCGGTGACCGTGACAACCAGGTGCACCAGCCCCGTGGTGCTGACCAGAGGCGGCTCGGCCGGATGTCCACCAGGCTTCTGTGGATTTTGCGGGGTGCCGTCTGGCGCAGAACTGGGGGGAGGCGCCGGCAGCGACGAATCCTGTGTCCAGGCACTTCCCGCCGGCATGGCGAGCAACATGGCAAGTAAAAGGACAGCGCGCGCCGCGAAACCATTTGGGACGCAAAAAGAGCGCTTCAGGCTTGCTTGACGGCTTGTCATGGCAGGGCGCTCCAAGGCCATGATTATAGAAACTCTTTCAGTGCAGCGTCAATCAATGCCGGGTCGGCTTTGGCGGCGCGGCCGAGAACGGTGAGGTATCCGGTAAGCTCCGGCGGCATGGGTGCGCGCACCTCGATTCGGCGGTTTGTTCGCGGGTGTGCGAAGGACACACGCGCGGCGTGCAGGAAATTCCTGTCAAGGGGCACCAGAAGCTCGGAACCTACGCGCTCCTGGCGGGGTGCCCCGTACAGCGTGTCGCCCACCACCGGACAGCCAAGAGCGGAGAAATGAACGCGGATCTGATGTGTGCGGCCTGTGTGCAAATCCGCTTCGACCAGGACGAACGCATCGAAGCGCAAACGCGCCCGCCAGTCGGTGCGGGCCTCGCGGCCTTCGCGGCGGCGCGCGGTCATGCGCGACCGGCGGCGCAGGTCGCGCGCGACAGGCAGCGCGATTGAGCCCTTATCTCCTTTGATCTTTCCGTGAAGCAGCGCGACGTAGGTCTTCTCGACGCGCCGGTCGCGAAAATCCTCGACGAGCTTGCGATGGGCCTCGTCGGTGCGCGCGATCACGATCGCACCCGACGTCTCCTTGTCAAGGCGATGCACGATCCCGGGGCGCAAGGGGCCCCCGACGGTGGATAATCCCGCGACTCCGCCGAAGCGGTGCAGCAGTGCGGCAACCATTGTGCCGCTGGTAATGCCTGAGCCCGGATGGACGATCATGCCCGCCGATTTGTTGACGACGGCAACATCCTGGTCCTCATAGAGGACCTCGAGCGGGATGGCTTCGGCCTCGACCCCGGGAGGCAGTTCTTCCGGGACTTCGACGGTGATGACTTCGCCCGTCTCCACATGATGCGACGCTTTGCGCACCGATCCGTCAACCTGCACGCGGCCTTCGTCCATCAGCGCCTTGATGCGCGAACGACTGAGCAAGGGAAGCTGTGAGACCAGGAACACGTCGAGTCGCTGGGCAGCATCCTCGGAGGTGACGATGAATTTCATGTGCGCGAAAAATTCGCTGCTACGAACGGCCTACGGCGGCGCGGGTTCTGGTCGCCGGCGGAATCCTGGCGGCGGCATCATGGCCGCGCAGCCACAGGGCGGCGCCGGTCATGATCAACAGAGCGCTGACGATCTGCATCAGCGACAGTCGATTGTGGAACAGGAGCGTGCGGCCTGGATCGCCGCGGAAAAACTCGATTGTGCCGCGCTCGATTCCATAGAGTATGAAATAGGCGCCGATGATGCGTCCGGTCGGACGCCGCTTTGCGCCAAGTAAGACCAGTATGGCGAAATTCAGGAATTCGGCCGCGGACTCATACAGTTGAGTCGGATGAAGCGAGACATCAAGCGGCGTACCACTGATCTTTTCCGTCACGGGATTGGTAAACGTGACGCCCCAGCCGACGGAGGTCGGTTTGCCGTAGCAGCACCCGGCGGCAAAACATCCCAGGCGCCCGATGGCGTGCCCCAGTGCAACCGGGGCGGCCATCAGATCGAGGACCGCCAGAAGTGACATCTTTTGAAAATGGGTATACAAGACTACCCATAGAAGGCCACCGATGAGTCCTCCGTAGAACACTCCGGCCGATTGAAAAGTGGCGAGGCTGAAAATCTGGCGCGGGTTCGCGGAGTAATAGTCCCAGACGCTGAGGATGAGCCAGATCTTCGATACGGCCAGGGCGACCAGAATCCCCCAGATGCCGAGGTTCCAAACCTGATTCGGGTCCAGGCCAACGATCGGTGCACGATGGTAGGCGTACCAGAGCCCCGCGAGAAACCCCACCGCGGCCAACACCCCGTACGTATATATGGTTACCGCACCGATCTGGAAAAGGACCGGATGCATCGTTAGGCCCGTTCCCTGCTCGGATGCCGCCAGTCGCGCAACAGTTCCAGAATTACGAGCCCAGCGCCGAGAACAATCGCGGAATCAGCCAGATTAAAGGTGTACCAGTGGTAGTCGCCGAGATGAATATCGATAAAATCCGTGACACTGCGACGCAGGATTCGGTCCAGAACATTTCCTGCCGCGCCGCCCAAAATCAACGTCATTCCGCATTGACCGAGCCAGCCGCCTGCCCGGCCCGAAACCAGCAGCCACGCGATGAGGCCGATCACGAACACGGAGAAAACGATCAGGACCGGCGCGCGCCACGGGGTGTTGGAGTCGGCCAGCAGCCCGAAGGCAACCCCGGGATTGCTGCTGTGCACGAAATTCAACAGACCGGGGATCAGGACGCGACTGGAACCGGCGGCCGTGAGCTTTTCAACAGCGTGCTTGCTCGCTTGATCTGCTGCGAGCACCAGCACAGCCAGTAGACCCAGCATCCAACCCGTGCGAGGGCGATTAGCACTCACGACGGCGCGCTCACGATGACGCGCTTCCCGCGCGATTGGGGCCGTCGCGCTCAATTTCGTCGATCGCTTTCAGACAACGCTCGCAGAGTGTCGGGTAATCGGCGCTTTCGCCGACGTGCGTTGAATAGTTCCAGCAGCGTTCGCACTTCTTGCCGTGCGCGTGTTCGGCGCGGATCTGCAAGCCCTCGATGCCTGGGGCGGGCGATCCGCCTTCGATTTTGCCGGAGGCGATCTCAACCTGCGAGACGATGAAAAATGCAGGAAGGTCGGAGGCGTACTTCTCAAGCAGCGCTAGCAGATCGCCGGTGGCCGCAAGCGTGACTCGGGCCTCCAGGTTCGCCGAGATCGTTTTCTCTGCGCGCACCGGCTCCAGGGCTTTCAGCACTTCTTCCCGCACCGCGAGAAGTCGGTCCCAATTGCTGGCGCGCGCCTGGTCAAGGGCATCTTCAAAATGCTCGGAGGCGGGAAAAAGAGCCATATGCACGCTGGCTGCCGCCAACTCAGACTGGGGCAAATGTTTCCATACTTCCTCGGAGGTAAACACAAGGATCGGGGCGATTAGGCGAACCAGAGCGCGTGCGATGTGGTGAATTGCCGTCTGAGCCGAGCGGCGGCCGCGATTGTTGGGGGCAAACGTGTACAGGCGATCCTTGAGCACGTCGAAATAGAACGCGCTCAGATCCACACTGCAAAAATCGTGCAGGGCGTGATAGACGCGATGGAATTCATAGTCCTTGTACCAGTCCAGGCACTGGCGGACGAGCGCCCCGGTACGGCGAAGCATCCAGGCGTCGATTTCCCACATGTCCGCGTCATGCACCACGTCGCGCGCGGGATCGAAGTCGTAGAAATTTGAAAGCGCGAAGCGGAAGGTATTGCGAATCTTGCGATAGGCTTCGGCGAGCTGCGTCATCATGGCCGGCGAGTTGCGCATGTCCGCGGTGTAATCCTGTGAGACGACCCAGAGGCGAAGTAAATCGGCGCCCCACTTTTCGCAGATTTCCTTGGGGTACAGGGCGTTGCCGCGTGATTTCGACATCGGCGTGCCCTTGTCGTCAAGCGTCCATCCGTGGGTGACGACCTGGCGATAGGGCGCGTGGCCGCGCGTGCCGATCGCGTTCAGAAGCGAGCTCTGGAACCATCCCCGAAACTGATCCGGCCCCTCCAGATACACCTCTGCGGGCCAGTGGAGGCCGTTCTGTTCACTCAGTACGGCCAGATGGGTCGAGCCGGATTCAAACCACACGTCCAGAATGTCGGACTCCTTGCGCCAGTTCGCTGCACCGCAGGAACACTTGGTTTCCGCCGGAAGAAGTTCCTGAGCCGAGTGGGTGTACCAGGTGTCGGAGCCTTCTCGTTCGAAAAATGGCAGCACGTGCCGCAGGGCACGAAAATCGCGGAGCTGCTTGCCGCAGCTATCGCAGTAGAAAACGATCAGCGGAACGCCCCAGAAGCGCTGCCTGGAAATGCACCAATCGGGCCGGTCGGCGACCATGGCGTGCATGCGGTCGCGTCCCCATGCCGGAATCCATTTCACTTTGTCGATTTCCGCGAGCGCATCCTGGCGCAGGTTTTCCCGATCCAGGCCGATGAACCACTGCTCGGTCGCGCGGAAGATGACCGGATTGTGGCAGCGCCAGCAGTGCGGATAGCTGTGCTGGAGTTTGCCTTCTGAGACCAGCGCGCCGCGTTCCTTCAGTAGCTGAATGATGACCGGATTCGCCTGGAATACGGTTTTGCCCTTGTATTCCGGCAAGCCTTCAACGAAGCGCCCTTCGTCGTCGATGGGCGCATACGCCTCGAGGCCGTATTTCTCGCCCGTGCGAAAATCGTCGGCACCGTGGCCGGGAGCGGTGTGGACAATCCCGCTGCCCTGATCCAGCGTGACGTAATCGGCAAGGACGGCAGGAACTTTCAAATCCAGAAACGGATGCTGAAACTGGATGCCTTCAAGATCCCGCCCCCTCCACCCGCCATGAACCGCGCTGACTTCAAGCTTCGTCTCTTCAGTGAAGGCCCCCAGGCGCTCCTTGGCGAGCAGGAGCTTTCCTGCCGGAGTATCCGCGATCACGTACTGGAATTCGGGATGGAGCGCGAGGGCTCGGTTTGCTGGGAGCGTCCATGGGGTCGTCGTCCAGATGAGACCGCTTGCCCCTTTGCCCAGTTCGGAGGATTTTGCTCCCTCCAGGATCGGAAATTTGACCCAGACCGCAGAGCTGGTGTGATCCTCGTACTCGACTTCGGCTTCGGCCAGCGCCGTGCGGTCGCAGATACACCAGTAGACGGGTTTTAGACCGCGATAGATGTAACCTTTTTCAAGGAAATCCAGAAACGCGCCGGCGATGGAGGCCTCATCATGGGGATTCATCGTGAGGTAGGGTTGACTCCACCGGCCAAAGACGCCGAGGCGCTTGAATTCCACTTTGTGGATTTCCACGTAGCGCGCCGCGAATTCGCGGCACATGCGGCGAAATTCCGGCGGAGAAACCTTGGCGGTTTTCCCGCCGAGTTCCTTCTCCACCTGCGTTTCGATCGGCAAGCCGTGGCAATCCCATCCAGGGACATAGGGCGCCCGGAAACCGGCCATGGTCTTTGACTTCACAATCATGTCCTTCAGGGTTTTGTTCAGGCCGGTGCCGAGATGGATTTCGCCCGTGGGGTAGGGCGGACCGTCGTGTAGAACGAACAACGGCTTGCCCGCGCGCGATTCGAGGATACGATCGTAGAGTCCGATCTGTTCCCAGGCCGCCAGCTGCTCGGGCTCGCGCTCCGGAAGCTTAGCCTTCATCGGAAAATCGGTTTTCGGGAGATTCAAAGTGCTTTTAGAATCGAAGGGTTTCGCCATCTTGGGGAATCGTGAAGCCCTTTCTAGGAAGCCTGAGCGCGCTCGGTAGCGCGTGCATGGCTGCTCGTGCTACAGGTTCGCGTCGTAGAAACTGAAAATTGTCGTTGCATTGCGTATGTTACAATGATTCTTGTAGCGTGTCAGCCGTGCCTCGGCCTCAGACATCCTTTTCCGCAGGGATGCGTCTAATATGTATCGGTGCGGTGGTGGGGGACGCAGGTAACACACATGTCAGACTCTAGCGCCAGACTGAACGGCCCCGTACAAGAAGCAAGCGATCCATCGCTCCGGCTGGGACGCCTGCCGTCGCCGGCGCGCGAATCCAGCCTGAAGAGCCTGTTCTCAAATCTCAGGGATTTCTTGGTCGAACGCCCCGTGAAGCTGCGGGCTGGCACTCCCACCGCATTCGCAGTTCCCCAATTTGGGACCGGCCTGGGTGAAAACCTTAAGGAGTTTTTCCACTCCGGTCCGCGCGGCAAAGTCAGGTCCGCGTTGCTGGTCGATTGGCATGAGGAACCGAGTCTCTGGCAGAACCTGCGCGACTGGATTGCGCCGAGGAAGCTGCCCCCGCTGAAAACAACGAGCCAGCCGATACCGGTTCCTGAGATTTGGTCCAAGGATCCGCAATTCAGCCGCGTACAGGTTGTGTCAATTCTGGTTCATGCGGTGGCCATTGCGCTGGTCGTGCTTCTGCCGCTGCTGCTTCCCGGCCTGATCTCACCGCCAGTTACCAAGGCCTACAGCCCCGAGCTGCCGACCGACATCAGCGTCTCGCCGTATCTGCACAAGCTCGCGCCCGCAGCTTCCAAGGCGGGCGGCGGAGGCGGAGCAGCCGACAAGCTTCCTGCAGCCAAGGGCCAGCTGCCCAAGTTTTCATGGACACAAATTTCCCGGCCGATGGTGAACCCTCCGGCACACCCAGAAATTGCGGTGACGCCGACGGTCGTGGGCAACCCCGATATACACCTGCCCAACAACACTCTTCCCAACTGGGGCGATCCGCTGGGAAAAACCATGAACGATTCGATGGGCAGCGGGCATGGCGGGGGCGTAGGCAACGGAAATGGCAACGGCGTCGGGCCAGGCGAAGGATGGAACACTGGCGGAGGTGTCCCGAACGCAGGGACGGGCGGGTATGGCACGCCGGCGTGCCTGTATTGCCCGCGCGCCGATTACAGCGACGAGGCCATGAAGGTGAAGGTCCAGGGAGTCGTGGAATTGATCGCCGTGATCACCCCGGACGGTCGCGTGACCGATGTCCACGTGGCAAAGGGCCTCGGGCTGGGACTGGACGAGAAGGCTATTGAGGCTGTCCGGACATGGCGTCTGAAGCCGGCACTGGGACCCGACGGCAGGCCGGCATCGGTGCGCCAGATCATTGAAGTAACGTTCCAGTTGTACTGACGCTCCGACCGCGCCCGCGATGTCCCACTCAACGCGCCTTGGTTTTCCCCGCCTCCTGCAACGCCAGCAGTAACCAACTGGACCCATTTCTGACGACGCACCGAGCCTTCTGCTACGATGAGCGGCATGAAGAACAGAGTTTGGAACACCGGCGGGCTGTTGGTTTTTCTCCTGCTCGCCGGGACGATGGCGAGTGCGGCTCGCACGCCGGCTCAGAATTCCTCGATCGAATTTGTGGCGCGGGCGACGCCCTCGGCGGGTCTTGAGGAGCCGGTGCGCGGCTTTCCGTTCTTCGTCCTGAGCAAGAGCTTCCTTGAAATTGAAAAAGAGGCCGAAGCAGGTTTCCCGAAACCGGACTTGGACGCATTCATCGCCAAGCAGGACGTGTCGCCCGAACTCAAGGCCTGGATGAAAAAGAATCAGTGGATAACGCTTGCCGGTGAAGACTTCATCCATAAATTGCACGCCGACGACATCCTGAACGTACCGGAATTCAAAACAGCATACATGGACCGGAACGCAAGCGACCAATCGGCGGATTTTCCGCAACCCAAGTTCAAGGCATCGGACCAGGCAAAGAACCCCGCAAAGTTCGACAAACTTTCCAAGGACTATGTTGACGCCATCCGCCACTACATCGAAGCGCACCCTGCAAGCATCGACGGAATCGATCTCGGCCTGGCCGAAAAAGACCCCAGCCCAAAATGGAACAGCATCCAGGGAGCGCGGATTACCAGCATTCATCAGCGCTCGCTCGATCTTGCGCGATCGAACTATCTGGTGGCGCACGCGGAAACGAATCTTCAGGGCGAGGGATACGTGCGAGGCCTCGCGCCTGGAACATACTGGCTCAGCACGCTTGATGTCCCGGCCACGGTGGGTGATGCGCGACCGCAATGGGATGTTCCGGTGACCCTGCGTGCCGGAGAAACAAAGTATATTACGCTCTCAAACTCCAACTCTGTTCGTGCCCAGGCTTCAAAGTAAAAAAATTCCAGAATGAGGACTCCCGTGGTAGACGCCGGCCAAATCGCGCCGCTGATCCGCAGTCTTTGCCTCGATGATGCGGTCAAGCGCGCCCAGGCCGCAACGGAGATCTTCACGCGGGGATCCCAAATGGCCCGGGAGGTGGCGCGCGACTGGCTTGCCGATCCGCGAATTGCGAATCTGCTCGTTCAAGGTCCGGTGGGTAGTCTTGAGACCACTGTGGGCGTTGCCGTTGAGCCAGACACGTTTGAGCGCCTACGATCCGCAAACGGGTCGCCGCGGCTTGCAGATGTACCGCCTGACCAGGATGCCAGGGAGTTCGAACTCGAGTTTGCCCGGGGCGTGCGGCTCGACATTTTGACAACGCGCTTGCCCGGCGGAGAGGGAGCGATTGCGCGATATCTTCTGAAATTCGGCGAGGGAATTCAGCAGGTAGAAATCAACGTGACCGATGTCGACCGCGCGACGGAACTTCTTCACGCCAAGTTTGGGCTCAAGCCGGTGTATCCGGTGACACGCGCGGGGGCGGACGGCAGGCGTGTCAATTTTCTGCTTGTCCCAAGACCCGACGGCGGGAAAATCTTGATCGAACTTGTGGAATCCGCCTCGAAATCCTAGCGGCAAGTTGTAAGCGGGAGTCTCACCCCGAGCTGCGCCCAGAACCCTGGCCACACCGAGCGGCTGCCGGTGTCATTCGCCGCTTTGTTCCAGGAGCTTGGCAACCAGCGACGTCCAGCCGGTCTGGTGGCTGGCGCCCAAACCCGCTCCCGTTTCGCCGTGAAAATATTCGTAGAACAGAATCAGGTCTCGCCAGTAGGGATCCTTCTGCAGAAAGGCAACGTCGCCGAACACCGGGCGGCGTCCATCGCGCCTGAGGAAAATGTGCGACAGGCGGCGCGAGAGCTCGCCTGCGGCATTCCAGAGCGTCTTTTTCTGTCCCGATCCGGTCGGCATCTCCACTTTGAATTCGTCGCCGTAATAATAGTGAACGCGCTGCATGGATTCGATCAGCAGGAAGTTCATGGGGAACCAGATCGGCCCGCGCCAGTTGGAATTGCCGCCGAAAAGGTCCGTGCTGGACTCGCCGGGTTCATAGCTTACCGAATGAGACTGTCCATCCACCTTGAGTACAAACGGATGGTCCAGGTGAAATTTCGAAAGCGCACGGATGCCGTACGGCGATAGGAATTCATTTTCGTCCAGCATGTAGCGATAGATTCGCTCGATCTTCTGGCGGTTTGCGATCGTCAGCAGCAGGCGCGGGCCCTGCGGAGTTACGCGGCTCATATCGACGTGCTCGGCGACATCGGGATGATGACGGAGGAACCACTCCATGCGACGCTTGAAATTCGGCAGGCGCGCGAGATCTTCGGGATCGAATGCCTCGACGGCAAAAAGGGGAATGAGCCCCACCATGGAACGCACCTTCATGGGAATGTGCTCGTTGGTCGCGCCAATGTGCAGCGCGTCGTAGTAAAAGCCGTCCTGTTCGTCCCACAGGCCGATTCCCTGGCCGCCCAGATCATTCATTGCCTGCGAAATGTGGACGAAGTGCTCGAAAAACTTGCTGGCGACATCCTCGTACGCCGGATCTTCGTGAGCGAGTTCCATTGCCATCGAAAGCATGTCCAGGCAGAACATCGCCATCCAGCTTGTGCCGTCGGACTGTTCGATGTAACTGCCAGGAGCCAGCGGTTGTGAACGGTCAAAAACACCAATGTTATCCAGGCCCAGGAAACCGCCTTCAAAGACATTTTTTCCCTGGGGGTCCTTGCGATTCACCCACCAGGTGAAATTTAGAAGCAGCTTGTGAAAAATGCGCTGCAGAAACCCCCGGTCCGGCTTTTTCTGAATACGGGCCGCAATCTTGTAGACGCGCCAGGCAGCCCAGGCGTGAACCGGCGGATTGACGTCCGAGAAATTCCACTCGTAAGCCGGCAACTGGCCGTTGGGCCGCATATACCATTCGCGCAGGAAAAGAATGAGCTGGTCCTTGGCGAATTCGGGATCAATCAGGGCCATGCTCACGCAATGGAAAGCCAGATCCCATGCCGCATACCACGGATATTCCCATTTGTCCGGCATGGAGATTACGTCTGAATTGTGCAGGTAGATCCAGTCGTGATTCCGGCCCCGCAGGCGCGCCGGATCAGGCACCGGCTGCGTCGGGTCGCCCCGCAGCCAGCGGCCTACGTCATAGTGGTAGCTCTGCTTGCCCCAGAGCAGGCCGGCAAACGCCTGGCGCTGCACCAGCCGCGGATCATTCCCCATCCCCAAGTGGACACGCTGGCCATAGAATTCATTGGCTTCTTTCAACCGCAGGTCGAACATTCCGTCAAACGGGGCGCCAAAATACTTCTGCGCGGTCGTCTGGCCCTGGAAAGGATTGTGGTCCAGCAAGCGCAGGCGGATCGTGCGGCCTTTGCCGGCAGCGATCTCGGCGGCGTAATGAGCGGCGGATTTCGTCCCTCTCAGGGCCGGATTCACGGCCTCGCGCTCGCGCCCAACTACGTAGCGATGGAATGCGTCCTTGACGTACGGTGTGCGGCTTTTCTGCTGAAAAAGCCGCTCCATGTTCGTTTCGTTGTCGGTAAATAGGAGCTCGGGTGCGCCTTCCATGAGCAGCCAGCGCTTTCCGTAGTGATACTCGGTCATTTCCATCAAAGCCGCGCCGGAGGGCGCATCCACCCGATAGACTTGCGGCGGATCGTAATTTTCTCCCCAGGACCAGCGGTTGCGAAACCAGAGCGTCGGAAGAATGTGCAGCCGCGCGGGGTCCGGCCCGCGGTTCCAGGCAGTGATGCGTATCAGGATTTCTTCCGGCGTGGCCTTGGCGTATTCGACGAACACATCGAAGTAGCGATTCTCGCTGAACACCCCAGTGTCAATGAGTTCGTACTCGGGATCTTTCCGCGTACGCTTGCCATTCTCGCTGACGAGTTGCGCGTAAGGAAAAGCAGCCTGGGGATATTTGTAAAGGAATTTCAGATACGAACTTGTCGGCGTTGCATCCAGATAGAAGTACTGCTCCTTGACGTCCTCGCCGTGATTCCCTTCTCGGTTGGTAAGGCCAAAGAGTCGTTCCTTCAGGATCGGGTCCTTCTCGTTCCAGAGCGCCAGCGCAAAGCAGATGTGCTGGTGGCGATCGCAAAAGCCGCCGATGCCATCCTCACCCCAGCGATAAGCGCGCGAACGAGCGTGGTCGTGCGGCAGATAATTCCAGGCGTCACCGTCCGCACTGTAATCCTCGCGAACAGTGCCCCATTGACGTTCCGAGAGGTAGGGCCCCCAGCGGTTCCAGTGGGCTTTTTTTTCGTCGTTCGCCTGCAGCCTCTGTTCCTCGTTCGTCATTCTCTGATCCTTGAATCTTGGCTCCGGCACTTGTTTTCCGTTCTTTCGTCGAGCGCGTTTTTACTCTAGCGGTTCAAGCGGGTCGTGGCAAGGGAGGTCTGGACCGATTGCGCCGCCGTCAACCGACATGGCTGGTAGCGGCGAGGCACTTGATTCTGTATTCTCGGTGCATCAAATCCACGAGCGTGGAGTTCAACCCCTGGCCGGTCCGACGACGGAAGCTTCCCCGCAGCGAACACACGCCCCAGCGGCATCTTCGTGGCGCTTTGCCATTCTCTGTGCGGCTATCGCGGCGACGGCCGTAATTGCGCCCATGCTTTTTCGCGGCAACGTATCGGGGCACGATTTTCAATTCCATCTGGCCTCGTGGATGGACACAGCCGGGCAGTGGCGCGAGGGAATCCTCTATCCCCGATGGGCCGAATGGGCAAATTGGGGGTTCGGCGAGCCGCGCTTCGTATTCTATCCCCCGGGTTCCTGGCTGATCGGCGCTGCACTTGGCTCGGCCTTACCCTGGGCGATGGCGCCGGGGATGTTCATTTGGCTCGCTCTGGTTGCCGCGGGAATGTCGATGTGGAGACTCGCGCGCGAGTGGCTTCCGGCCCCGCAGGCCATTGTGGCCGCGATGTTGTTTGAAGTGAATCCATACCATCTGGTGATCGTCTATTACCGCAGCGATTTCGCGGAGTTACTGGCCGGTGCGCTGTGGCCACTGATGGTTTGGGGTGCAGTCTCAACCGGACAGCGACACGGGAGGCGCGTTCCACTGCTGGCCGTATCTTTCGCCGCAATCTGGCTCTCGAACGCTCCGGCAGCGGTGATTGCTACGTATTCTCTTGTGCTGATCCTCGTCGTGCGGTGCGCACTGCGGCGCAACCTTGGGTCGCTGGTCCCGGGCTTGGCGGCGATGGCCGGTGGATTCGGCCTCGCGGCCTTCTATATTTTGCCGGCTGCGTGGGAGCGGCGATGGGTCCAGATCGCTCAGGTGCTGGCCGACAACCTTCGCCCGGCGCAGAATTTTCTGTTCACCCATGCCAGCGATCCGGATTTTGTGCGCTTCAACTGGAAGGTTTCAAGCGTCGCGGTGGCAGTGCTGGTTGTAACCGCCGTGGCAGCCGTATTCGCAGCGAAAAGGCGGCGCGAGTTCCCGGATCTGTTTTGGGCGCTGGCAGCTCTGGGAGTCGTTGCGGTGTCGCTCATGCTTCCGCCGAGCAATTTTTTATGGAGCGCACTCCCGGAACTGCGGTTCGTGCAATTTCCGTGGAGATGGCTTGAGGTGCTGGATCTTGTTTTCGCGTTCTTCGTCGCCGTGGCGATTGGACGATCCGAGCAACCGCGGGTGTCCTGGTTCGCCGGTGCGATCGTTTTTCTCGCCATGGGCGCAGCCGCCACGGCCATGATCCGAACTGGCTGGTGGGACAGCGCGGACGTTCCGGCGATCGCGAACGCGATTCGTTCCGGCCCCGGATACGAAGGCACGGACGAATATGCGCCGGTGGGGAGCGACCGCTACGAACTCCCGGGGAACCCTGACGAGACCGAGCGCGTAGAGGGGGTGTCCTCAGTCCCAGCGGACCGGATCGGAGAATTCGATTCTGACTCTGGCAGGGTAGGTCCGGCGACAAATGTGAAGCTGCAAATCCAACAGTGGTCCGCCGAGCGCAGGGAGCTTACCGCAGAGACGGCAACTGAAGTTACGCTTGCCGTGAAACTCCTGAACTATCCCGCCTGGGAAGTACGCCTAGACGGCCAGGAGATTCCCACGGACCTCGCGCCTGATACCGGACAGATGCTGGTGGATCTGCCTCCCGGCAGCCATCGTATCGTGATCGGATTCCGAAGGACCCGGGATCGAACCGCCGGGGGCGTGATCTCGGCCTTATCCGCGCTGACGTTGCTCGTGGGGGTGTGGGTATCGCGACACAGCAGGACCGGGGAGCAGGCGATCTAGTCCAACCGCCGGTGCTTGAACTTTTTCTCACCCCTGGTGTAGGGGCCGACCGTGTGGCCGTCGCCACGAAGCTTGTACTTGTAGGTCGTAAGTCCCTCAAGACCCATGGGCCCTCGCGCGTGGAGCTTGCTCGTGCTGATGCCGACCTCGGCGCCCAGTCCGTAACGGTAGCCATCTGCGAAACGCGTCGAAGCGTTGTGGAAGACGCCTGCGGCATCCACCTCGTTCAGGAATCTTCGCGCCGCCTCTTGGTCCTCGGTCACAATCGCGTCCGTGTGGCGCGAGCCGTAGCGATTGACGTGATCGATCGCTTCATCCAGGTCGTCGACAATTTTTACCGACAGAATCAGGTCGGAATATTCGGTCGCCCAGTCCTCGTCGGTCGCCGGCACAATTCCTTCCTTGGGCACGAGCGCAATCGTCTTTGAATCTCCGCGGATCTGGACCTTCGCATTTTTTAGCTTTGCAACGATGCGCGGCAGGAACTTTTCGGCAATCGCCTCGTGCACCAGAAGCGTTTCCGCCGCGTTGCAGACCGCCGGATACTGGACCTTGGCGTCATAGGCGATATCGATCGCCTTGTCCAGGTCGGCCGCGCGATCCACATATACGTGGCAAATTCCCTCGCTGTGCCCCAAGACCGGGATCCGGCTGTGCTGCATGATGAACTGGACCAGAGCGTAGGACCCGCGCGGGATAATCAAGTCCACATCGCGGTCCAGGGCCAACATTTCTTTCACGTCGGCGCGTGTTTCCAAAAGGCTGATCGAATCGGCCGGAACAACGGGAAACCGGCCCAGGCATTCGCGCCAGACGGACACCAGCGCCTGGTTGGTGTGGGCTGCCTCGGCTCCGCCCTTGAGCAGGATGGCGTTGCCGGACTTGAGTGCGAGCGAGGCAAGTTGTGGAACGGCGTCGGGTCGCGATTCAAAGATGACGCCTACAACGCCAAACGGGCACGACTCCTTATAAAGCACCAGGCCATCGTCGAGTTCCGTGACCAAAAGCGTGCGACCCAGCGGATCGTCCAGGCGCGCTACTTCGCGGACCTGCTCGGCCATTTGAGCGATGCCGCGGTCGGTGACTCTGAGGCGATCGAGCATGGCCTGGGAGATTCTTCCTGCGTCTGCGCCGGATTGTGCGGCGCGGCAGTCGCGTTCATTGGCATCGAGGATCTTGCGAGCGCCGTTCTC
>DATBXX010000012.1:0-39513 GCA_036514055.1 Candidatus Acidiferrales bacterium | reverse complement strand
CGCGGAAGGCGAATGCTGAAGGAAATTCTTGATCCGCTGCTGCGGGCTACTCAATCCGAGTTCCATGAAGCGTCAGACCATGCCAGTTCAGGCCAACCGCTGCCGACCTCGGGGTCGCGGACTCAGGTGCGCCGTCGCGCGAAGGCTCCATTCGAGGCCCGTCCCGAGACATTCCAGCCGCCGCGACTGGAATCAACTGAGCCGGCCGAAATGCCGGGGGGCACGCTATGAACTGTCGCGAAGCACAACAGCGCCTGCCCGGCTATCTCGACGGCGGCATCCGCACGCGTGATCGGGTTCTTTTGCGCGAGCATTTGGATACATGCGAGGACTGTCGACAGCAGCTTGGACGCTATCGAATGTTGGCAACGCACTTGGCCAACGTCAAGCCCGTGGATGCGCCGGCGGGTCTGGCTGCGCAGATTCGCGCGCAGACCTCTCAGGTGCGTTCTCCATGGAGCGTCGTGAACCGATTTTGGGTTCGTGCGCTTTTGGTGTCCCAGAATATCCTTGAGCCGCTCGCGGTTCCTGCCACTGGCGGAGTGTTGACGGCGGTAGCTGTTTTCATGCTGGTCGTCCAGAGCATGCTCGTGGGGATGCCGATAGGCCGTGTAGAAGCCGACGACCTGCCATTAAATCTGGTTCAGCCAGCACAGTTGGAGAGTCTGGCGCCTTTCCCGGTCCCTGGTATCGGTCGACCAGATGGCCAGGCCGACTCGGCGCCTCTGTTGATCGAGGCGACACTGAACGCGCAAGGCGAAGTTCTTTTCTACAAGATTCTTTCCGGGCCGAACGACGCTGCAGTGCAACGCCAGATTGACCAAGTCCTTCTGTTTTCTCGCTTCCGTCCTCAGCTGGGGTTCGGACGCCCGATGGGCGGTGGCCGCGTCCTTCTCAGCTTCAGCGAAGTCCGTGTCCACGGCTAGTTTCCGACCGACGCGCTCCTCCTGGCTTGTTCTTCGCAATTCTTGACTCTACTCGACCGGCTCGTTAGAGTTCCTACGGTTGATCGCCTGGGTGGCGCGACGAATTCCGGAGAAAACGATTGCCTGTCCAACCGCATCCCACAGGGCATATAGGTTGAGGAGTTTGCCCATCGGAAAGTTCACTCATGGATCGGCCGCTACGTGCTCCATGCTCGTACTCGCGGCCGTCACAGTCGGTCTTGGCGGTATGGCACGCAAGTCGCAGGCACAGGAAGCCCCGCCGTCCAGCGACACAAGCATCAGTGTCGACGCCAGCCCGCAGATCTTTGCCGTCATGTGCGCTCTGGACGCCTCCGGCTTTGACTCGCAGGAAATCACGCCTGCGGACATGCCCGCGCGCGTTGCCCTCCGCGAGGACCTGCTCAAGTTGCAGGGGCCGGCGACACAAGCCATGCGGCAGTTTTATCACGACCATGTTTTGGCGAGCCCGACTGAGACGCTTACGCCCTACATGACGTTTGCTTTGGTGGCCGACCCTCCTCCCGCCTTCCAGTTGCCGGCCAACCGTGATTTGCTTCCTCCGTCGGTGCTTACCATTGACGGGTTTCAGGAGCTCGTCTCGAACTTTTACCAAGAAGCGCATCTCGACGCGCGTTGGGCCAAAATCGAACCTGAGTCCGAGCCGGTCATCGTGGGTTCTCGGGCCGTGCTACGCCGGATCGTGACCGTTTCCGACGCGTACCTGCGCGAACTCTCCAAGCCGGCCTATGGACGCACGTTCACTGTGTATGTCGAACCGCTGGTTGGATCTCGCGCAAACTTTCGCAATACCGGCGATCGATACGCGATCGTCGTCGGAAGGCTGTCCGATTCATCGGTAGATACGATTCAGCATGCCTATTTGCATTACATGCTCGATCCCTTCGTGCTGCGCTATCGGCCCGTTGTCTACACCAAGCGGGCCCTTCTGAACGTGGCGGAGCGGGCGCCTCAGCTCCCGTCGGAATATCACGACGATTTCGTCTCCTTTATGGACGAGTGCCTGATCAAGGCCGTTGAGTTGCGCCTCCGCCATCTCTCTGGCGACCGGCTTGAAGCCGAGCTCAGGGTCGATGATGAGTCCGGTTTCATCCTGGTGCGCCCTCTCGTCGCGCAGTTGCAGAAATTCGAAAAGGATGCGCCGGCGATGTCGTACTATTTCCCAGGTCTAATCACAGGCATCGACGTCGAGGCGGAGCAGAAGCGTCTGCAAGGGATAACATTTGCCTCAGCGGAAGCCACTCCGGTCTTGGAGCATGGCCAATCCGAACCTCGCGAATCTGAGCTGGAACAGTGGGTCGCCCAGGGCAATCGCCAAATTGCGAGCAAGGATACTGAAGCAGCCACGGCAACGTTTCAAGCCGCCTTCGCAAAGTATCCGAACGACCCCCGCGTCATGTACGGCCTGGCCATCACATCTGTACTCTCCGGAGAAGGGGACCGTGCCAAGGAGCTTTTCGAACAGCTTGTGTCTGCGCGAAATTCGACGACGCCAAGTGACGGCGGCACGTCGGCGCCCGATCCGTCCATCATCGCCTGGTCGCATGTGTACCTCGGGCGCATCCATGATCTCGAGGACGAACGCGAGCTAGCCGTGAATGAATACCAGGCGGCCCTGGCTGTTGAAGGGGCCCCTGAGGTTGCGCGCGTGGCTGCGCAGAGTGGCGTTGAGACTGCCTACAGACCTCCGGCGCGCCCAGACAAAGACCAGCAAGCACAACCATGAGCCTTCCGTCTCATGCTAAGGTTTGTCCGAGAAAGCTACGGATAAAGGAGCACAGCTGGCTATGAGCATTCCATCGACGGAATTCGCCGCTCGGGCCATATTACTGATTGCAGTTGCCGGCATTTTTATTGCGCCCGTATCGCACGCTCAGATGGGTGGCTCGCAGGCGCGGCCGATACAATCGTCGACCGACATGCAACAAACCGAAATGCATGAGCTGACAGATGTACAGAGACAACCGGGCGTAACCGTTGATGCGAAGGAGCAGAAGGCATATGACGCCTTCTACCACGCCAGCTCGCAAGAACCGGACATGAAAATTTCCCTCGGTAATGCCTTCCTTGAAAAGTATCCCAAGAGCATTTTTGCCGAGGCGGTGGAAGCCGGACTCACGAACGCCTATTTCACCAAAGAAGATTGGAAGGATTATTATGCCGCGGCGGACAAGGCTCTGGCCATCAAGCCAGACGACGTGGACGTGCTCGCTTCAGTCGGTTGGGTAATTCCGCACTTCTACAATCCGCACGCCGACAACGCGGACGAGCAATTGAACAAGGCCGAGACCTGCGAGAAGCATGCCATCGAGGTGATGGCAACAATGCCCAAGCCCGCAAGCCTTACAGACGCCCAGTTTGCCGCGGCCAAAGCCCAGAAAGCCAGTCAAGCGCACAGCGCCCTGGGGCTGGTCTATTTCCGCCGCGAGGACTATGCGAACTCGGTGACGGAGCTTCAGCAAGCCATGCAGAACAACGCGAATCCCGATCAAACCGATCTGTTCGTGCTGGGAATGGACTTGCAGAACTTGGATAAATTTGCCGACGCCGCCGAAGTGTTCGGGCGTTGCGGTCAGATTGCCGGAAACTTGCAGGACCGCTGCAAGCAGAATGCCGACATGGCAAGAAAGCAGGTTGCTCAGCCCAAGTAGTGAGCACCAGATCTCAACTGAGGAAAGGCACACGGACAATGAGGCTTCGACTGATCGCTATCGGACTTCGCATTATGCTGTTGACCGTCGCAGTCAATTTGGGGATTGCCGCGGTCTGTTTCGCGCAGGGTGCGCCCCCCAGCTTGAAAGGCACCCCACCGCCAGCTTCCTCGTCTCCCAACGCGCCGCAGGCAGACCAGAACGCGCCACCGGCGGCTCCAAAGGTTGATCCGGCGGAGGAAGCCGCCTACAAGGCTTTCTTCGATGCGGGAAACGGAGCTCCGGACAACAGGATCCAACTCGGCAACGATTTCCTGCAAAAATATCCGACGAGCCGGTACAACGAATCCGTATATGCCGGGCTCGTCCAGGCTTATTACCAGAAACAGGACTGGAAGAACTTCTATGCGGACGGAGATAAGGCTCTGGCGCTGTACCCGGACGACGTGACTGTTCTGACCATTATTGGCTGGGTCATCCCCCATGTTTTTAATCCCGAGGACCCAGACGCGTCAAAAAATCTCGATAAGGCTGAGCGCTACGAGAAACACGCGATCGAAGTCATTGGGGCAATGCCTAAACCAGCGAGCTTGTCCGACGATCAGTTTGCCCAGTCCAAGGCCGCGGTGCTCAGTGAAGCCCATAGTGGCCTCGGCCTGGTCTATTTTCGGCGTCAGCAGTCCGCCGAATCCGTCTCGGAATTGCAGCAGGCGACGCAAGCTGCGCAGAGTCCCGATCAAACCGATTTTTACGTCCTCGGTCTGGATCTTCAAAAACTGAACCGCTGGCCGGAAGCTGCGGAGGCATTCAATCACTGTTCCCAGATCATGGGAGGCTTGCAGGATCGCTGCAAACAAAACGCAGACGCTGCCCGCAAGCAAGCGGCGCAACCGAAGTAGTGCAGAAAGGCGACGCGGCCATGACCGCAGGGGAGCTCGATGAGCTTGAGACGGTCCTCGGTCACCATTTCGAGCTGCCCGAACGGCTCGAACGGGCTCTGACTCACCGGTCGCATCGCCAAAATAGCGCCGGAATTGACAATGAGCGACTCGAATTCCTCGGCGATCGTGTGCTGGGTCTGGTTGCGAGCGAACATTTATTCGAATCCTCGCCTGTCTGGGACGCGGGTCAGCTGTCGAAGGGTCTGGCGCGGCTGGTGAGCGCTTCCTCGATTCACGGAGCGGCACAGCGATTGAAGCTGGGCAGTTACCTCCGCCTCGGTCCGGGCGAGGAAAAGACCGGTGGTCGCGAGAAAAGACGTCTGCTCGCCGACGCGTATGAAGCAATCGTTGGCGCTATCTATCTCGACGCCGGCTTGCCTGCCGCTGCCGCGTTTCTGCGGCGCACTCTGATTGACCCGGCGCTGGCTGACGGCGTGGAAGGCCTGGAGCGGCCCGATCACAAGTCAGCCTTGCAGGAATGGCTGCAGCAACGCGGCCTCGGCGCTGCTGCGTATCGCATTACGAACGAATCCGGGCCGGAGCATAACAAAACGTTTGAGGTTGAGGTCTGGCACAAGGGCGTTCGGCTTTCAATTTCCCAGGGCCTTAGCAAGAAGGAAGCCGAGCAGGACGCAGCGCGGTTGGCGCTCGAGACTCTGGAGCAAAACGGTCGGATCGCCTGAATGGAATCGCTCGAAACAGGAAACACAGTTTTGGATCCGGCCGAAAATGTTGCGCCGGTCACCGCGGCGGCGCGCGCTCGTGCGCCAAAGGCCAGCTACGCGGATTTTCTGGAATCCCTGCTGGTGACCATTCTTCTGGCGCTATTCGGAACCACTTTTATCTTGCAGGCCTTCAAGATTCCGTCCCAATCCATGGAGCCGACATTGCTTGTCGGCGACCACCTCCTGGTCAACAAGTTTATTTTTCAAGGGAACGGCTCCTGGTATGAAAAGCTGCTTCCGTACAGAGCCGTTCGCCGCGCCGACATCGTTGTATTCAAGTTTCCGTTCGACGATCATCCCCACTACGTCAAGCGCGTCATCGGACTACCCGGTGATCGCATCCGAATCGTCGACGAGCAGGTTTATGTCAACGGAGTTCGCCTGATCGAACCCTACGTAGTCCACGATCCCTCCGCGGACGATCCCTATGCCGACAATTTCCCCCCGTCCGATGCCGGCTTCCCGAAGTGGGGAGTGCGTCCAGAATGGGCTCAGGAGATCATGAGCTCGGTTCGCAACGGTGAGCTTCTTGTGCCACCCGATCATTTCTTTGTTATGGGTGATAACCGTGACCGGAGTTGGGATAGTCGCTACTGGGGGTTTGTGGACCGTCAAGCCATCATGGGCCGCCCCATGTTGATTTACTGGTCTGTCGCAGCGACGGCTGAGGACTACAATGACCGCAGTCTCCTGGGCACCCTGCGAGGCATTGAAGATGGACTGATTCATCTTTCCAGCCGCACGCGCTGGAACCGGATGCTGCGCCAGGTTCACTGAACCGATCCGCGAGTAATTGATGGAGAGTGGTTGCTGTTTCGTAGCGATCCACAATGTCAGACACCTATTCGGAATCCATCCCGCGCGCGGAGGCGCTGCATCCGGTGCAGGCGCGGCCTCGACTCTGGGCTCGACTGCTCAGGCGGGTCATTTTCTGGCTCGTTTTCCTGTGGATTGCGTCAGAGGCAGTTTCCGTCACGATGCAGCACACCGGCCTCCGAAGAGTTTTGACGGCGCGAATCGCGGCGGCCTTTGGCCGACCCGTCGACGTCGGCAGTTATCATTTCAGTTTGTGGAATGGGCCCACGCTGGAAGCGAACTCCGTGATCGTCGGCGAAGATCCGCGGTTCGGTAACGAGTACTTTCTCCGCGCCGAGTCGATGACCGTTCGGCTGCGTTGGGCCAGCCTGCTGCGCGGGCACATCGAGCTCGGCACGCTGTCGCTCACTCGCCCCAGTTTAAATCTCGTCCGCAATGCCGCTGGTGATTGGAATCTTGGCGAGTGGCTTCCGCAGCCATCCGGGAGTCCAACGTTTCGGGTGCCGGTTGGCCCTTCTCTCCCGACTTCGCCGGTCCGTTTTCGACGGATAGACGTGGACGGGGGGCGCATCAATTTCAAGAACGGCGATGAGAAGCTGCCGCTGGCCTTCGTCGGAGTGAAAGGCACGGTCGAAACCGATCGTCCCGGGCGCTGGACCATGAACCTCGACGCAACACCCTGGCGCGCCGCTGTGGTTGTGCAGCAGGCCGGGACGATTCATATCTCAGGTGACCTGGGCGGAACTTCCTCGCGTCTTCGCCCCGCGGCGCTCGATATCTCCTGGACCGACGCTTCGATCTCGGATGTGCTGCGGCTCGCCGGCGGTAATGACGTCGGCATTCGTGGCGCACTGGCCTTGGCGGTCAGCGCTCGCACGCGCGAGCAGGACGACGGCTGGGCGATTCGCGGGCGCGCGGAACTGCGGCAAGTGCATCGCTGGGATCTTGCGCTTCGATCCGATACACCCTCACTGAATCTAATCGCCCAAACGAACTGGCACCCTACGGCTCCTGACATCGAGTTGAGCGACGTTGCGCTCGAAGCTCCTCATTCGAGCGCGCATGGCTCCGGGAGGATTCGTTGGAATCGCGCGGATTCCGTTTCCGGGGAAAAAATCCCTGCGGTTCAATTCGCGATATTTTCGCACCTCGACGCGAGCGACCTCTTGCCGTGGCTGCGCGCATTTCGGCCAGGTGTTGGTGAAAGCATCTCCGTTCGCGGTCAGGTGGACGTTCGCGCAAATGTCGTGGGCATGCCGGTTCGCGTCGTGGATGGCACCGTGTCGAGCGCAGGGCTCGATTTCACCGGCGCTGACCCCCGCACGCCGGTTCATTTGGGTCAGATCCAAGTTGTTTCCGACCATGAACAAGTTTCCTTTCTTCCGATATCACTTTCCTGGCGCGCCGGCTCCGGCCTGTCCGACGGCGAATTTCGTCTGGACGGCGCTACGAAGCCGGCACGTGGCTCGATTCCCGGGTGGCACATTTCCGGAAGCACCAGCCAGGCCCGCGATCTGATCGCTGCGGCGGCCGCGTTCGGTTGGAATCTCTCCCGGGGATGGGAACTCGCGGGCCCTTTCGCGTGCGACCTGCGCTGGCAAGCAGCCCCGTATCCCGGGTTCGGCGGCACGAGCCAACCGGTCGGATGGGTTGAATTCGGCGGACCGGGCACGGGCACACCTCTAGGGGCGGGCGGCGATACGCTTCGCGCGCCTTTCCTGAACCGTCCGATCGAGCAGATAAAAGCCCGCGCGGAATGGAAAGCGGACTCTCGCCATATAGCCCTGGCAACTGCGCAGGCCTTCGGAGCGCGCTGGAGCGGCACGTTTGACCGTCCTGATCTGTCCCGAGAGTGGCAGTTTGCGATCTCGGCGGACCACCTTGCGGCGGGGGATCTTGATCGCTGGCTCAATCCGGCATGGCGGCAGAGTTTTCTGGACCGCATGCTGCCGTTTCTTAGTCCGCGCGCGCAGACCAGTGCCGCGCCCGAATATCTCCGGGCGAGCGGACGCCTTGCCCTTGACCAGTTCACCTTGCTGCCGCTGGTAGTGCGTCACCTGCAGGGTGATCTCGAAATCGACGGACGCCATATCGTGCTTGGCAATGCGACGGGGCAGTTCTACGGCGGCCAGATTAGTGGTTTGCTCGATGCGGAGCTCAGCGCCCCGCCCGTGTATCGCGCGGACTTGGATTTCTCCCGCGTGGACATTTCCGCACTCGCGGCTGCGACACCGGGGCTCGATGGTTTTAGAGCCCAATCCGGAGCCGGCCAAGTTTCATTTGTCGCGCGGGGCGCAAATCGGGCCGACCTGGTTTCGTCTCTCACGTGTCAAGGCAGCGTCCGCGCCAGCGGTCCCGAACTTCTCAACTTTGATATGGAAGGGGCGCTCGGTGGCCGGTCTGACGGCACAGGATCTACTCGATTTCCCTCTGGTTCCGCCACGTTTTCCTGTGGGCAACAGATGATTGACATTCAAACACTGAGCCTGGCGACTGGCGTAGATACCTCGGCGAACGGCTCCGGAACGATAGATTTCAGCCGCAATCTCGACCTGCGATTGCGCGTGGGCTCGGCGCTTCCGTCCAGCGACGATCGCGCCTTGGCATCGTTTCGACTCACTGGCCCCCTCGCCGCGCCAAAGGTCGCGCTGCCTCAGGCGACAACCCACCGTTCGCGCTAGGGCACTCGGGCGCAAATTTCCCCTTCCCCGCAAACCGACGTCCCATGGTTCGCAGGGCCTGGCAACAGGGGGCGAGTTCTCGGGCAAAGCAGTCCTGGTCCGACAAGATACAGGAAGGCCTGCTCTCGCCTGTTTCCTTCAGCTCCTTCCCCTCTTCCCACGCCCTACACCGTGTGCTAGCGTTCCCTCGATGCAGTCGCGCCGCCGAAATCAGATGATCCTCGCTCACTCGGTGAGTTTCACACTGGTTACCCTCGTGCTTGCGGCCACGGCCGGCGAACGTGTACGCTTCACCCCTAAGTTTGTTCCGGGCGAAATTCTTCGCTACCGCATCGAATCGCGCACCACCACCACAGGAAAGACCACCACACCCATCGTCAATCCCGAGGGTGGTTCGCAGTCAACGCAGGCGGTTCATATGGTCGTCCGCCTGGAGACGCTCGGAGTCGCGCCCTCCGGCGAGGTGCGGTTCCGGGCGACCTACGAAAAGTCCAGCGCGGAATCTGAAAGTGACGCGCTCGATTTGTCGGCTTCTTCGTTTGCGGATCAATACAATCAACTGGAAGGCCGCTCGGTAGAACTCAGCATGGAGCCGAGCGGGCAATTTACCGTCCCCAGGGGCGGAGGGACAACGCACGCGGACCGGCCAGCAGCCTCGAGCGAACCCAGTGATGATCCGGTGTTTGCACTACTCAAAGGCCTCTCACTTGAGGGCGTGCTCCCGGCAAAGGGCGTCGCTGTCGGCGAGAAATGGACAAGCGAGCAGCCGATTTCGGGCGCGTTGCTCTCCGGCCTTATCCGGCGCACGGAGTCCTCGTACTTGCGTAACGAGCCGTGCGGGCCATCCGAGGGATCGAAGGCTTCCGGGAGCCCATCGGGAGCTAGCCCTGACGATTGCGCCGTGATCCTGACCCATTTCGAAATACTTCGCCGCGGCCCCACTCATTCAGACGTCACGCCCGACGACTACCGGCGGAGCGGCCTACGCACTTCCGGCACCTGGACGGGTTCAGGAGAAAGCCTTGATTCCATCTCGCTTTCAACCGGCCTCCTCAAGAGTTCCACCCTTACCAGCAAGCAGGAAATGGATTATCAGATCACTAGCGCTAGCACCGGCTCGAGCATCCATCACGTCGGAAAGGTGCAAAACCAGTCCGAAATCAACTTGGTGCCAGACCAACCGTAGAGCCGGCTTGTGAACCATAGGCCAGGGCGCCTTTGACAGAAGGAGTATAATAAAGAGTTTCGAGTGCCACAGATTTCGCTCCAGAGGCGGCGCGCTATGAAATTCAAGCTTGCGAGTGACTACGAGCCCCGCGGCGACCAGCCGGAAGCCATCTCCCGTCTGGTTCGCGGGTTGAACGACGGCGACCGCCACCAGGTATTGCTCGGCGTCACCGGTTCGGGCAAGACCTTCACGATGGCAAAGGTGATCGAGCAGCTCAATCGCCCGTCGATCGTCCTTGCGCACAACAAGACGCTCGCGGCGCAGCTCTACCACGAATTCAAGTCGTTTTTCCCGCAAAACGCCGTCGAGTACTTCGTGAGCTACTACGATTATTACCAGCCGGAGGCCTACGTTCCCGCGAGCGATACCTTCATCGAAAAGGAATCCACGATTAACGACGAGCTCGACAAGCTACGCATGAGCGCCACGCGCTCGCTGTTCGAGCGCCGCGACGTGATTATCGTGGCGTCGGTCTCCTGCATTTACGGCATCGGATCGCCCGAAGCTTATTTCGGAATGATGCTGATGCTTGAGAAGGGCCAGTCCATCGCGCGCGAGTCGATCCTGCGAAAGCTCGTCGAAATCCAGTACGAGCGGTCCGAGGATCTCCGCCGCGGTACGTTCCGCGTTCGTGGAGACATGATCGAGATTTTTCCACCCTACGAGGACTTCGCCGTCCGCATCGAACTCTGGGGCAGCCAGGTCGAAGCGATCCGCAAGATTGACCCGTTGACCGGCCAAATCCGCTCCCGCGAAGGCGAAATCTCTCGCCTGCCGATTTACCCGAAGACGCACTACGTACTGCCCGCCGCGCAGAAGGAGCGCGCCATTCAAACCATCTACGAAGAGCTCGATTGGTGGAAGGGCGAACTCGTGCGGCAGGGAAAAATCGTTGAGGCCCAGCGCCTGGTGCAGCGCACACACTTCGATATCGAAATGATGCGCACGATCGGATATTGTCACGGGATCGAGAATTACTCCCGGCATATGTCCGGGCGACTGCCGGGCGAAGCGCCGCCCACGTTGCTGGATTATGTTCCCTCCGATTTCCTGCTTTTCGTGGACGAATCGCACCAGGGGATCCCGCAGCTTCGCGGCATGTACGCAGGCGATCGGTCGCGCAAGCAAACGCTCGTGGATTACGGCTTCCGCATGCCCTCGGCGCTCGACAACCGACCTCTCAACTTTGAGGAGTTCGAACACCGCGTAAACCAGGTCATTTATGTTTCCGCGACGCCCGGACCTTACGAGCTGACCAAGTCCGGAGGAGTCGTGGTCGAGCAGGTCATCCGACCCACCGGGCTGGTCGACCCGCAGACCGAAGTGCGACCGGTGAAAGGCCAGGTGGACGATCTGCTGGAAGAAATTCGCGTGCGGGCCGCGCGCAACGAGCGCGTTCTGGTCACGACGCTCACCAAGCGCATGGCCGAGGATCTCGCCGAGTATTTCGCCGAGGTCGGCGTGCGCTGCCGTTATCTTCACTCTGAAATCGAGACTCTGGAGCGGGTGCGCATCCTGCGCAACTTGCGCCGCGGCGAATTCGACGTGCTCATCGGTATCAACCTCTTGCGAGAGGGGCTCGATCTACCGGAGGTTTCGCTGGTCGCAATTCTCGATGCCGATAAAGAAGGCTACCTTCGCAGCGCCACGTCCTTGATTCAGAGTATGGGCCGCTGCGCCCGGCACATCGAAGGCCGCGCGATTCTCTATGCCGACCGCATGACCGACTCCATGCGTCAGGCCATCGGTGAAACCAGCCGCCGCCGCGCAAAGCAGGAAGCGTACAACCGCGAACACAACATCACGCCGCTATCCATCGTCAAAAGCGTGGACATGCAGCTTGCTCGAATCGTCGAAGCGGATTACATCACCGTGCCGGCCGATGACGTTCCGATTGGCGACATCACGAACGAGCACGAATTGCAGCAGGCCATCGTTCGACTCGAAGCTCAGATGCGCGAAGCTGCAAAAAATTTCGAATTCGAGCGCGCCGCGACCCTGCGCGACCGCATCCGCTCACTGAAACAGCGCGACCTGGGGGTCATCGCCGAGACGGAGATTCCCGCTATCTCCGAGACCCCGAAGTCGGCGCCAGTGGTAAACGAATCGGACGCGCGCGATGCACACCTGAAGTCCCGTCATTCATAGGCCGTTCCAGAACCTGTAGGCGCGCAACAGGTAGCGCCCGGCGAAGATTCACAGCCCTCGCTTCGAAGCTCGTCGGTCGATCGCTAGACCACTCCCCGCCGCAACTCGTTGAGCGGATAAAAAGTGCCTCTCCATACGACCCCGCCTTGCCACATCGTCACGATCGCCGAACGCGCCATCATCCATGCGAAAATCAGGGCACCTAACGGATACGTCAGCGCATATGCCGGCGGCGCATTAAACTCGATTGCCAGCCCTGCCTCTGCGATCAGCGGCACGCCAATCGAAATCAGATCGAACGCACGCCCCCACCCGTGGGTGAAGGCCAGTGCGATCAGTGGAAACACGAACATCAGTAGCACGCCGGACACCTGCACGACGGTGAGCCACAGGCGGAACCCCGACACGGCGAAAAGGTTCTTCGTCGTGCCGCGAACGATGTTTCCCACGCCCGAATGCCAGTGGACGCTTACAGCGTCCCCGCACCTTGCGACTCCCGAGCGAAGTCCGGCGTCCTTCACCAGCTTCCCGAGTTTCATGTCATCTACGACTTCCATCGCCAGCCGGCGGTGCGTACCGATCATTTCGTAAGCACTGCGACGGATTAGCTGGAACGCTCCCACTCCCATGTACGCACCAGACCGCGGATTGCTCGTGCCCCACGGACGGCTGCCCATCGCAAACGCTAGCGCAAAAAACAACATCAAGATCTTTTCTCCGAAGGTGAACATTTCCACGCGGGCGATCAATGTCATATGGTCCCAGCCGCGGCGTTCAGCGAGAGTGATCGAGCGTCGCAGCACATCTGGCGCGAAGTGTACGTCCGCATCGGTGAAGACGAGCCATTCGCCGCCGGAACGTTGGTAGGCTGCTTGCAGGGCGTGTGGCTTCCCGAGCCAACCGGGAGGCAGCTCATCCACGCGGGCCGATTTCAAGCGGGCGTCCTTTCGTGCGGCGGCCTCAAGAATAGTGCCGGTGCCATCTTCAGATCGGTCATCCACGGAGATTATTTCGTAACGGGGATAGTCGAGCGCCAGCATCGTCTTGAGTGCACCGGGCAGTTTTTCGGCTTCGTCTCGCGCGGCGAAAAGGATTGAAACAGGCGGGCAGTCAGAATCGGCTGCCGTAGAGGAATCCTTTAAGGCCGGAATCGTAGGCGCCCCACGAAGGATGTCGGCGGCCTGGATGATCCACCCAAGAGCGACGACACCCAGCAGTCCGGTCCAGAAAATGTGCAACGCCCAATTTCCTCCGCATCAATAAGCGCTAACAAGTTATGCTAGCACGCTCAATGACGCGTGTTATTTCCATTGTCGGAGCAGGGCGCCTCGGTACCACGCTCGCCAGGCGCTTGAGGGGCCTCGGCTGGTCCGTCGGCGCGGTAGTCACACGATCAACGAGGACTTCGCGAGCGGCCGTGCGAAGGATCGGTGCGGGCACACCGCGCGGGCACCTCACTCGTGATGCGCTCGTCGCAGATTTAATCCTGGTGACCGTCCCGGACGACGAACTCAGGCCCGTCGCAACCTCCTTGGCGAAGCTCGGAGGCGAGCAGTGCCGCGGCAAGATTGTTCTGCACGCAAGCGCCACGCTCGACCGCTCGATCCTTGCGCCCCTTGAGCGCTGCGGCGCCTCGACCGGATCGCTCCATCCCATGCAGACTTTCACGGGCCGCGAGTCACATAAAGGCGGTCCGAACCTTGACGGGGTCACGTTCGCTGTCGAGGGCGATCCGAAAGCACGCCGGTTGGCGCTCGCTGTCGCGCGATCTCTTGGAGGCGTGCCGGTGGAGATTGACAGTCGCGACAAGCCCATCTACCACGCCGCGGCCGTACTTGTCTGCGGTAGTGCGTTCCCCTTGGTCGAATTGGCGCTGCGAATGCTGGCAAAAATCGGATTCACCCGCCGTCGTGCCATGCAGACGCTTCTACCTTTGACCCGCCAAATGCTCGATAATGTGGAGAGGATCGGCCCGCGCGCCGCATGGACCGGACCGCTTTCGCGAAGGGATTACGCCATCGTCGCCAGGCACGCGACAGCGCTCAGGTCGTATCCGCGCGACGTTCGCCAGGCGTATGCGATCCTCGCGCTCCTGGCGGTCCGCATCCTTTCGAAACATCCGGCGACGGAGATCGGCAAGCTCAAGCGCGCACTCGCAAATTCCAGGGGAGGAACCAGTTGAACGTACCTTTGAAGCGTCTTCACATTCCGGTTGAGCACACCACGCTTGCCAACGGCTTGCGCGTGATCGCATCGCCGGACCGTTCCGCGCCTTTCGTCACCGTCGGTGTCTATTATCAAATTGGCTTTCGACTGGAGCCGCACGGCCGCAGCGGATTCGCGCATCTATTCGAGCATATGATGTTCCAGGGCTCGGAGAACGCCGGCAAAATGGAGCACATTCGCCTGATCAACTCCTCCGGTGGCATGCTCAACGGCACCACAAACTACGACATCACCAATTATTTTGAATCGGTCCCGTCAAACGCGCTGGAACGTGTCCTCTGGCTCGAGGCTGACCGCATGCGCGCGCTTAAGGTGGATGACGAAAATCTCCGGAACCAGCGCGACGTCGTAAAGGAAGAGGTTCGCGTCAATGTGATGAACCAGCCCTATGGAGGGTTCCCATGGCTTGATCTGCCGCCGGTCGCGTTTCGGAATTGGTCCAACGCGCACAATTTCTACGGTGATTTCGCCGATCTGGATGCCGCCACGCTCGCCGACGTGCAGAAATTCTTTCACACATACTACGCGCCGAATAATGCCGTCCTCCTGATGCTCGGCGATTTCGAGCCATCGGAAGGGTTTACCTACGCCCGGCGCTATTTCGAGAGTATTCCGCCTCAGCCCCTGCTGCCGCACGCCGATGTGAGCGAGCTGCCTCAGACTGAGGAACGCAAAGGCGAGGTCGAGGAGAAACTCGGTCCGCTTCCTGCCATCGCCATCGGCTATACACTGCCTGCGCGCGGCACTGCCGAATGGTTTGCCGCCGCGATTCTGGATCGCGTTTTGCACGGCGGCCGGGCTGGGCGGGTCTATCGCAAGCTGGTGCTGGAGGAACAAATCGCCGTGGATGTGGACGGCAGCGCGGATGTCTTTGACACCAACGGCCCCACGCAAATGGTCACACGCATCTTTCACAAACCCGAATTTACTTCCGAGGGCACGGTAGCCATCTTCGACGAGGTGATCGATGAAATTCAGCAGAAGGGAATCGCGCTCGATGAGCTGGATCCCGTCAAAGTGAAATTCCGCTCGGATTACTACTCGATGCTCGAGGGTGGCATGGGTTCCTCCATGCCGCGCTTTGGCTTGATGCACTATCTTGCGTGCTTTACGCTCTTCGATGGCGATCCGAACCGCGTGAATACGATCCTCGATGGTTTTCTCGCCGTAACTCCCGAGCAGGTGCAGGCGTTCGCGCGAAAGTATCTCGTCCCTCGCAACCGCGCTGTCCTCGTGCGGCGGCCCGTGGCTCCCGGGGGAGCGCGATGACCACGCCAGCCACCTCCCCGATTCTTCGCACCAAGCCCCCGGCCCTCGGCCCGGAAAGCCCGGTCGCCTGGCCGAAACGGACAGTTCGCACGCTGTCGAATGGCTTGGAAGTCGTCCTGGTTGAATCCCGGACTATTCCGAAAATTTCCGCGCAGCTGTATTTCCGCAGCGGCAACGCTGTCGTGGCCCACTCCGCACCGGGCCTGGCAGAAATGACTGCCACCGTGGTTCGTACAGGAACCGCGTCGCGGCCGAGCCGCCGCATCGAAGAGGATTTGCGCCGCATGGGGGCTGGCCTCGGCACGCACGCCGGTGCTGATTCCAGCGCGATTTCCGCCTCGGGCCTCGCCGAATTCTCATCCGGCATACTGGAGCTGCTTTCTGACATCGCACGGAACGCTTCGTTTCCCGAGGATGAATTCGCGCGCGAACGCCGCCAGCGCCTCGAAGAGCTTAAAATCGAGCGCACCACGCCGGGTTTTCTCGCAAGCGAACGGCTGCGGCGCATTCTGTTCGGCGCTCATCCCTATGCCGTCGTCGCACCTACCGAAGAGCAGCTCGCCGGGTTCACTCGTGATCAGCTCGCGGAGTTCTACCGGAGGCACTACGTTCCGGCGGAGTCCTTGCTCATCGTGGTCGGGGACTTCTTCGCGGATGCCATGATCGAGGAGATCGAAAAAATCTTCGGCGAATGGAAGGCGCCGAAGCCCCAAGCTCCCGTATCTCCAGCGCCGCCACGCCAGTCAGGCCGCCGCGTCCATCTGGTGCACAGGCCGGGAGCCGTGCAGACGCAGGTGCTTCTCGGGAATCTCGCCATCACCCGCCGCGATCCTGACTGGTATCGCCTGATCCTCGCCAATTCGATTTTTGGCGGCGCATTTCACTCGCGTCTGGTCATGAATATCCGAGAGCAGAAGGGCTACACCTACAGTCCCGGTAGCGGAGTGAACGCGCTGCGACAGTTGGGTTACTTTACGGTCCGCGCTGCGGTGCGAAACGATGTAGCCGCCGCCACTCTTACCGAAATGTTCTACGAAATGGACCGCATGCGCTCGCTTCCGGTTACCGCCGAAGAACTCGATAGCGCCCGCAGCTACCTCACAGGCGTTTTCTCGCTCGGTGTCGCCACCCAGGACGGCCTGCTGGGTCAGCTTTCGACCGTCTATCTCGACCGGTTGCCCGAAGGATATCTGGAATCCTATCGTGAGCGTATCCGCGAGCTCACCGCCGGCGATGTTCTTGCCGCCGCGCGCCGCCACTTCGATTCCGCGAACGAACAGATCATCCTGGTCGGTGACCGCGCCCAAATCGGTGAGCAAGCAGCGCTGTTCGGGCCTGTTACCGAATACGACGCCAAAGGGAATGTGCTGACCTAATGCAACCTAAATTCGAGGAGACTTCGATGTCCATTCGGCGTCATTCCCTATCGGTAGCCAGCGTCATCTGGGTGGCATGTCTCGCGGTCACTGCAGCAATCGGAAGCGCGCGTCTGCTTGCGAACAGTACCTCGGCGACCTCCGCCGCACAAGCATCCGGTCCGTCCGGCTACCATCTACTGAAGAAAATCAATCTAGGCGGTGAAGGGTTTTGGGATTACCTCGCTTTCGACTCGCCCACGCGGCGGTTGTTCATCTCGCGCGGCACGACAGTCGTGGTTCTAAACGTGGACACGGAAAAAATCGTCGGTGAAATTCCCAACACCGCCGGTGTGCATGGCATCGCCCTGGCTCCGGATCGCGGCAACGGCTTCACTTCCAACGGGCAGGCAGGCACGGTGACCATCTTCGATCTCAAGTCGCTTCAAGTAATCGGCCAGGCGCAAGCGGGGATGAATCCGGACGCGATTGTCTACGATCCTGCGACGAAGCGCGTTTTCGCGATGAATGGACGCAGCGGGGATGTCACAGCCATTGACGCAGCCAGTGGAAGCGTTGTGGGCACGATTCCCGTTGGGGGCAAGCTCGAATTTGCCGTTGCCGATGGCGCAGGTCATGTTTATGTCAACGTCGAGACCAAGAGTGAAGTAGTTCAGTTCGACTCAAAGAACCTCGTCGTCACGGCGCACTGGCCGCTTGATCCCTGCAAAAACCCAACGGGCCTCGCGATTGACGCAGCTGACCACCGCCTGTTCGCCGGTTGCGCCAACAAAATGATGGCCGTAATGGACACCGATTCCGGTAGGGTCATCGCAACACCGCCCATCGGAGCGGGCGTGGATTCCGATCAATTTGATCCAGGTACGGGCCTTGCTTTCGCGTCCAATGGTGATGGGACGCTAACCGTCGTGCATCAAGATGTACCCAACCGGTACGCCGTAGTCGAAGACGTGCCGACACAGGCCGGCGCCCGGACCATGGCGCTTGATCCCAAGACTCACGAGATCTATCTCGTCACCGCGGAGTTCGCACCCGCGCCCCCGCCCACACCGGACAATCCTCACCCGCGCGGTGGCATGGTTCCCGGTTCCTTCGTCGTTTTGGTCTTTGGCCGCTAGAATCGGCGGCGGATATGTGTTGTTGGCGCCAGATTGCTTCGACGGCAGAAGAAGCACACAGCCGCATCGTGATCGGGCAGGGTACGGTGCCCTTTAAGAGGACTGCCGGGAGTGCCATTAGCGGCCCCAGAACCTGTCTTGTTTTAGAGCGCGGGCAGCTTCAATTCACAGCGTCGGCTGCCGTGGCCGCACAGGCACTCAGCGGCGTTCGTCGGGCGGCCCTCAGATTCCGACGCAGGACGGGCCTAGGTCACCTGGTGACTGCGCTTGCCCGGCCTGATCGCAAGCGGTACCTGATCGGCGATTTCTATGCCGTATCCCTGGAGCGCCACGACTTTCCTTGGAAGATTCGTGAGCACGCGGATTTTCCGAAGCCCGAGGTCCTTCAGGATTTGCGCGCCTATTCCGCTTTCATGCTGGATCACGCGCTGGACTCCCGGATCGCGCTCCACGTGCCCGCGCTCGTGATATATGATCTGGGGCAAGGACGCGCCCTCTTCGGTCCTGGAATCGATTCGAAATCCGCGCCCGGTGTGATGCAAGTAGACGAACACTCCGCGGTTCTCTCCGGCAATCGCCTCAAGCGAGCCCTCCAACATCTCGCGGCAGTCGCACGCGGTCGAGCCCAACACGTCGCCAGTCAAACAGTGCGAGTGGACGCGCACCAGCGGCGGGGTTCCCTCGTCTGAAACACCGGGAGGATTGTTGGCGAGGTCTCCGCGGACCAAAGCCACGTGAATCTCGTGATCCACGTCGCTGGAATAGGCGATCATCCGAAAGTCGCCGTATTTTGTCGGCAGCACGGATTCGGCGATGCGACGTACATTGCGCTCGTGTTGCATGCGATAGCGAATCAAGCTCGCTACCGTAACCAGTTTCAGCCCGTGGACGCGGCAGAACTCGATGAGCTGCGGGATACGCGCCATCGTGCCGTCTTCGTCCATGATCTCGCAAATCACGCCCGAGGGATTCAGGCCCGCGATGCGCGCCAGGTCGACGGACGCCTCGGTCTGTCCGGCACGCACCAGCACTCCACCGTTACGCGCTCGCAGCGTGTACACATGCCCGGGCCGCGCCAGATCCTCCGGCTTGGTATGCGGATCGGTCGCAACCAGAATGGTCGTCGCACGATCCCACGCGCTCGTCCCGGTTGTCGTGCCACGCCGTGCGTCAATCGGCTCGCAAAACGGAGTCCCGAACATGGACGTGTTTCGCGGTGATATCGGCTTCAAATCGAGCGTCTCGCATCGTTGCTCTGAAAGCGACAGGCATATCAGCCCGCGCCCGAACGTGGCCATGAAATTTATGGCCTCGGGCGTGATCTTCTCCGCAGCCATGGTGAGATCGCCTTCGTTCTCGCGGTCTTCGTCATCTACCAGGACGATCATGCGGCCCTGGCGGATATCTTCGACTGCCTCTTCAATCGTCGCAAAAGGCGGTTTGTTTTCCGTCATCTCATCGCTTCCAGTGCAGAAACGCTAAGTAAAAAAGCGCGCCCATCAATCCCGCGCCGGGAATCGTCAGAATCCATGCCCACAGGATGTGCCGGGTAACGCCCCAGCGAACGGCGGTGATCCTCCGCGATACTCCTACACCCATTATCGCGCCGGTAATCACCTGTGTCGAGCTGACCGGAATTCCTGCGGCGGCGGTGCCGATTAAAGTGATCGCCGCGGAGGTCTCTGCGGCGAATCCGCCGAAGGGATTCAGCTTCGTGATTCGCTGACCCATGGTCTTGACTACGCGCCACCCCCCGGCCATCGTCCCGCCCGCCATGGCCAGCGCACAACAAATGATAACCCAATCGGGTACCTTGTACGCGGAGATGACGCCCCCGGTAACCAGTGCGGCAGTAATGATGCCCATGCTCTTCTGCGCGTCGTTGGTCCCGTGGCTAAAGCTGAACGCGGCGGCCGAAAGCAATTGCAGGCGGCGAAACCAGCGGTCTATTTTCTGCGGTGCCTGCTGCCGCACGATCCAGCTTGTTAGCACTGTCACAAGAATTCCGGACACCATCCCGATCATCGGCCCAATGAAAATGAAAATAATCGGCTTGACCCAACCATGGACGATGATCGCGCGAAATCCCGCTGCCGCAATCGCCGCTCCGCCGTAGCCTCCAATCAACGCGTGCGAAGAGCTGCACGGGATCCCCAACCGGATTGTCGCGTAGTTCCAGATGATCGCACCGAGCAGCCCGGCCAACAGAACCTGCGCGTTCACCATTTCCAGGTGCACCAGACCCTTGCCGACGGTCGACGCAACAGCCGTGCCGAAAGTCAGCGGAGCCACAAAATTCCAGAACGCCGCCCAGACCACGGCCCAAAGCGGTCTGAGCACGCGCGTGGAGACGACGGTCGCGATCGAGCTTGCCGCGTCGTGCCATCCATTCGTGAAATCAAATGCAAGGCTGATGAATACGATCAAAACCAGTAGGTGGAACGACGTCAAGCTGCTCTGCTCCGTTCGTGGAAACCGGGCCGCGACCGGCCGCTTTCCGACCCGCGTTGAAAACGGGTGGATAATATGCACGCGATCAGGCGTTTTTCAGAGTGACTGTCTCGATCACGTTGGCCACGTCCTCGCACTTATCCGTTGCGAATTCAAGCGTTTCGATAATCTCTTTCCACTTGATGATCTCCACAGGGTCTTTTTCCTGTTCGAAAAGCGTGACGATCAGGTCCCGGCACTGACGGTCTGCGAGGTTCTCCAGACGATTGATCTCGATACAGTGGTCTAGGATGTGGTCGCCCTTGTCCAGGAGGCGCACGGCCGCCACGATTTGGGCCGAGGCCTGACGCACTGTTGTCGCAAGCTCAAGAACGCCCGGACGCAGCGTTTTTACGCGGTATGTCACCATCCGTGTGGCTGCGGCATCCACCAGGTCAATCACGTCGTCAATCTTGCTCGCCAGCTCGTGAATGTCCTCGCGATCAAATGGCGTCACGAACGTCTGGTTCAGCTTCCGCAGGATGTTATGGGTGATGGTGTCCCCGAGATGTTCGAAGTCTTCGACCTTGTCGGCCCGCGCCGCCGCGTCGTCGAAATGTTCTAGCATTTCGACCATGGCAACCGCGCCCGCTTCTACGTTCTCCGCCTGCTGGTTGAACATCTGAAAGAACGATTTCTCGCGTGGGAGAATTTTGCGCAGGAATCCGGACATGAACTTATTGGCCTCCGCGAACTTTGCCGTGCGGGAAGACGAACACACTATAACAAAGCCGCCCATCGGGCAAGGAAGCCGTCCTGCCGCCGCGGGGTCAACGAACCGCTTTCCAGACCTTATTTCCACATCTCACCAAGCATCCAGTGCCATGCTGTAACGTATTTCTTTTACGCGGCTACCTCCTTCCGTGTATGGCGCCAATCCGCGGGTCTCACTACCATTTCGTACCATAGCAGCGGTAAGATATAGCAAATAAAGGGGTTAGGTACGTATGCCGCTCATACAAATAGTGATGGTTCTGATTGTCGTGGGTGTCCTGCTCTGGCTCGTCAATCGCTTCATACCCATGCAATCTACGATCAAGTCCATCCTGAACGCCGTTGTGGTTATCTGTGTCGTACTTTGGCTGCTCAATGTGTTTGGGCTATTTAGCTCTTTTTCTCATATCCGCCTTGGCCACGGTTAAGCCGGATGTTTCCGGTGCCAGGTTCGGCAATGCGCATGATCACAGCGTGAGCGGATTGAAGGGACCTGCCAGCGATCCGTACAGGTGATCGCTATGGATCAAACAGCGCCTAGGTGACTTAGGCCCCGCCTCCATGTATTCTTTCGCGTGCACTTCAGTCATCCAGTGTTCCTGTTTTTCGCGGCGGTCATTGCAGGAACGATTAACTCTGTCGCGGGAGGCGGCAGTTTCGTATCCTTCCCGGCGCTGCTGTTCACCGGCATTGCACCCATTGCCGCCAACGCCACCAACACGGCGGCCGTTTGGCCAGGAACAGTGGCAAGCACCGTGGCATACCGCAAGGCGTTCACCCCGGAGGCCCGCCGCCTTCTGCCGCCACTGATCGTCACTGGTGTTATCGGAGGCGTTCTCGGCGCGCGAATTCTGCTGGTAACGCCCCAAGGCACCTTCCTTCGGATGGTTCCGTGGCTGCTTCTGGGAGCCACGCTGCTGTTCGTGTTCAGTGGCCGGATTACGGCCTGGATTCGGGGGCGGGCCCATCTGAAATCCGGCGACTCGCCAGGTGGCACACACGGCCCACGTGCGCTGTTTACCGGAGTGCTGGTCCTCGAACTGCTCGTCTCGATCTACGTGGGTTACTTCGGAGCGGGCGTCGGCATACTTTTCTTGTCGCTCCTGGCGCTGATGGGCATGGAAGACATCCACACGATGAACGGCATGAAGACGCTTCTAGTCAGCATCGTGAACGGAGTGGCGTTGGCGACGTTTATTTTGGCTCGCGTGATAGTGTGGCCGCAGGCGCTGTTGATGCTGGTGGGCGCCCTGGTGGGGGGGTACGGCGGTGCCTACGTCGCGCAGAAGATGAATCCACAACACGTGCGATGGCTCGTGATCGTGATCGGCTTCGCCATGTCCGCGTATTTCTTCATCCGCGCCTAAGCCGTAGTCTTGCTGGGTGCGGGTGATCCTGCGCCGGGTAACGGTCCCTGGCAAAGCGCAGACCGTCTAACAGACACGTCCAAGACTCCTCGCGCGGCGACGGACCAGCTCCTAGGCAGCGGCGAGCGCCTTCCTAGCGCCTGTTGTGAGGAAGATCGGTGTCGAGCATCTGCCCTCGATCTTGCTAAACTGCCCCAGCGTAATGCGAGGCACTTCCTCGGATCGCTGCATGAGCAAGTCCTGGACCGTCCGGGGACGGCGTTGCGACATCTAATTTCGCTGCACCATAGGATACGAGGGCTGCGAAGCGGCCCCAATTGAAAAGGAGCTTAGAATGGCAAATAAGGCGGAAGTAAAAGAGCGGCGCAAAGCCCCGCTGGCGACCCCGTCCGACATACGGCCTGGAGCGGTCAAGAACATCTCCGGCGGACTGAATGCGCTGCTCGCCGATGTATTCGCGCTGTACCTCAAGACCAAGAATTTCCACTGGCATATGAGCGGTCCGCACTTTCGCGATTACCACCTCCTGCTTGACGAGCACGCCGACCAGATTTTCGCGATGACCGACGGAATCGCTGAACGAGTGCGCAAGATCGGGGGCACGACGATTCGCTCGATCGGACACATTTCTCGTCTGCAGCGGCTGGACGACAACGACGCCGAGTTCGTGGATCCGGGAGATATGCTGAGCGAGCTCCGTGAAGACAATAAGGCGCTGGTTCTCAGCATGCTTGCGGCGCATGGTTTGTGCGATGAAGCAAACGACGTTGCGACCGCAAGTCTGCTCGAAAATTGGATTGATGAGGGGCAGCGGCGCGTTTGGTTCTTGTTCGAAGCGACGCGGAAGGCTTAGGTGTACGCGCCACCTCAGCCGTCGCCAGCCGAGGCGAGTCCGCTCAAAGGCCCGGTATCAGGCTGGCTTGATGTGGAATATGCGCTCCGCGTTGCCGTGGTAGAGCTTTTCGCGCTCGGCGGCGGAGACGGGCGCAGAATCCATGAACGACACAGCGGGCGCGCTGGGCTGGTAGGGATAGTCAATCGCCCATAGCACATTATCAATCCCCAGCGCCTTGATCGAGAAATCGAGTGCGAGGTGCGATTCCTGGCCGCTGGTGGTGATGACAAAATTACGCTTGAAATATTCACTGGGCGTCAGCGTCGTCTTCGGCGCACTGCCCCTGTTCTGCGCGTTCTTGTTCATGTAATCCAGCCGCCACAGCCAGAACTGCACCGCTTCGCCCATGTGGCCGATGCAAATCTTGAGTTTCGGAAAGCGGTCAAACACTCCGCTCACCATCATGCGCACCGCGTGTGTGGAGACCTCGATGCCATAACCCCATTGGGCACTGTCGAGGCCATAGTCGCGAAACGGCGCGGCCATTAGGTCGGATGCGGCTCGAGGATGAATGTAGATGCAGGCGTCGAGGGCCTCGGCGGCCTCCAGAATCGGAAAAAATTTCGGATAGTCGAAATATTCGTTGTTCGTGTGGGAATTTACGATAAAGCCGTTGAGCTTCAGCTTCGTCATCGCTCGTTCCATTTCCTTGGCGGCGCGTTTGGGCGACTGAGGGGCGAAGCTTGCGAGCCCCGCAAAACGCGAAGGGTGCTTTTTGACCACCGCGGCCAGCTTGTCGTTCGCCAGTGCGGCGAGTTCCGTCGCAGTGTCGGCGTCAAACATCTGCACCCCGGGTGCCGTTAGCGACAGCAGATGCATCGCGACTCCGTTTTCGTCCATGTCGCGCAGGCGATCCTTTTCCAGATCGAGCAAACGAGGCAGGAGGCGCGCTTGCACATCGTCCTGTTTCGCGTCGTAGATCCGCTGCACAAGAATCAAATCCTGGCTGATGCTTGGCGAGCGCGCAACGTCGCGCAGGCCCGCAGCGACCTCGGGGATCGAAAATGCCTCTTCGGTTGCAATGCGACGAATCGGTTTCGGGCTGACAGCCATGAGCGACTCCTTTCCTTACGCCGGCAGGCCATTTGTAAGGCGCCACAGCGTTTACGGCTGCACAGCTTCGCCCGACGGGCGCCAAAATGCAATAGGGTGCGCTGCCGAGGCGGTGCGTTGCGAGATGTGAATCGCGAAATAAGACAGGGACAGGTCGATGCGTGTCGCCTGGCGCGAGAACGGGAGGTCTCACTTGGGCTTCATTAAATCCGCCTGCCTTTTTGCCGCGTCCGCATACTGCTTGCATTGATCCTGCAAGGCTCCTGCGATCTGGCCGCATCCACGGAAAGCGTCCGCCGCTTCACCATAGCGATTCAAATTTTGCAGGTCCGCGCCCAAAACATAGAGATCGGTCGGATCGGGAGTTGGATTGTCCTTTGTGGATTGCTCCAACTCCTTTTCCGAGTTGTCGTAGTCCCCGCGACGAAAGTAGACCAGCCCCAGGGCACTGTGTGCCTGCACATACCTTTTGGACTTGGAGGCCGTAAACTGCGCGTCGTTCATATTCGTCGGCTTGGGAATGTTAGCCAGGACCTCGAGGGCATGTTTCGCGTACAACTCCGCTTTGTTCAGTTCGCCATCTCCGTCTGGATCTCTTGGCGTGTAAACGTGCGGTATCGTCCAGGCGACTGTCGTCAGGACATCCACATCATCGGGCTTCAAGGCGAGTGCGTTGTCCGCGAACAGGTAGGTATCTTTCCAGTCCTGTTGGGCGTCATAGACATTCATCATGCCAACGTCGATCCGCTCTGCGAGCGGGCTTTTCGGATATTTCTGCAAAAATTTGTTTCCGAGCTGGATTTTCCTGGCAGGTTGTTGCTCCTTGGAGAACGCCTGGAACGCGGCAACCTCCTCCTTGTCGCCCAGCGCGTCCATGTTTGAGAGCTCCATTCGCTGCTGCCCCTCATTTGCCGCCGTTCCCAAATTGGGACCCGCGCTCTGGTTCAGCTGTGCTCGGGAAACCAAGGCTAAGGCAAGAATGGCCGTCACCGCAACACAAATGGAGCGCAGCGGTTTTCCTACAGAGGGTGCATTCATGGCGCCTTTCCTTTCTTGCTTCGTAAAGTCCGTTCTGCTGGCCGGTTATCGACCCTACCCTAATCCCATCGCGAGACTCAGTCAACGAAGGCTGCAGCTCATCGGTCAACAGAGGTGCCAGGAGGGCAGCGCGAGCGAGTGGTCGATTACGCCTCGCGGCCAATTGCGTCGACGAAGAAAAAAGGGCGCCCTGACGAATCGCATCAGGACGCCCTTTCGAGGTGCTTGAGATGAGTTTTGGAAAGGCTTAGTACATACCGCCCATTCCGCCACCACCGCCCGGCATGCCGCCTCCGCCGCTGGCCGCACCCTTCTTATCGTCTTCCTTGATGTCCGCGATCAGAGCTTCCGTCGTGAGCATCAGGCCGGCAATCGAAGCGGCGTTTTGCAGAGCCAGGCGAGTCACCTTGGCCGGGTCAATTACACCCGCCTTGACAAGGTCGCCAAACTCCCCGGTTTCCGCGTTGAAGCCGAAGTTGTCGTCCTTCGATTCGCGAATCCGGCCGACAATCACCGCGCCTTCGTGTCCGGCGTTGTGCGCGATTTGCCGCATGGGCTCTTCCAAAGCGCGCTTCACGATGTTGACGCCGATGGCCTCGTCATCGTGGAGCTTGAGCTTTTCGAGAGCTGAAATGCAGCGCACCAGAGCCACGCCGCCGCCGGGGACGATGCCTTCATCGACCGCCGCACGTGTTGCGTGCATGGCGTCTTCGACGCGAGCCTTCTTTTCCTTCAACTCCATCTCGGTCGCTGCGCCTACCTTGATTACAGCCACGCCGCCGACGAGTTTCGCGAGCCGTTCCTGCAGCTTTTCCTTGTCGTAGTCCGAGGTGGTGTCCTCGACCTGCGCACGGATTTGCCGCACACGGCCTTCGATTTCGGTGGACTTACCGCCGCCTTCGACGATCGTGGTGTTGTCTTTGTCGATGGTGATCTTCTTGGCCCGACCGAGGTCCTCGACCTTCACGTTCTCGAGCTTGATCCCGAGATCTTCCGTGATGGCCTTGCCGCCCGTCAGGGTGGCGATATCCTCGAGCATAGCCTTGCGACGGTCGCCGAAGCCAGGTGCCTTGACTGCGGCGCACTGCAGCGTACCGCGGAGCTTGTTGACGACGAGCGTAGCCAGAGCCTCGCCTTCGACATCTTCCGCGATGATCAGCAGCGGCTTACCCATCTTGGCAATTTGCTCGAGCAGGGGAAGCAGGTCCTTCATCGAGCTGATTTTCTTCTCGTGGATCAGGATGCGGACGTCTTCGATTGCGCATTCCATCCGTTCCGGGTCGGTGACGAAGTAGGGGGAGAGGTAGCCGCGGTCGAACTGCATTCCTTCGACTACCTCGAGCGTCGTCTCCATCGTCTTGGATTCCTCAACGGTGATGACGCCATCCTTGCCCACCTTCTTCATAGCCTCGGCGATGATAGAGCCGATCTGCTTGTCGTTATTGGCGCTAATGGTGCCGACTTGCGCGATCATTTCGCCTTTTACGTCCTTGTGAAACTTGGCGATCTCTCCAACAGCCACTTCGACAGCCTGTTCGATGCCTCGCTTCAGGGCGGTCGGGCTTGCGCCGGCCGCGACCGTCTTTACGCCTTCGCGGAAGATGGCTTGAGCCAACACGGTAGCAGTGGTTGTGCCGTCGCCTGCGACGTCCGACGTCTTGGAGGCGACTTCACGCACCATCTGCGCGCCCATGTTTTCGAGCGGGTCCTGCAGCTCGATTTCCTTTGCAACCGTCACGCCGTCCTTGGTGATGATCGGCGCGCCGAACTTCTTCTCGATAACCGCGTTGCGCCCCTTCGGGCCCAGCGTAATCTTCACGGCGTCCGCCAGTGCATTGACGCCGCGTAGAATCGCCTGGCGCGAATTCTCACCAGTTACGATTTGCTTTGCCATATCACTTTCTCCTCTTCGGTCTGTCTGGGATGGTTATCCGTGGCCCGCGGTGGCGGGCTCGCCGGGAAGTTATCTTTTGCCGCCCGCCGCTTTGGCCGAGCCGCCGATCTTGGCGAGGATTTCATCTTCCTTCATGATCATGAACTCCTCGTCGTCGATCTTGATGTCGTTGCCGCTGTACTTGCCGAACAGGATGCGATCGCCCGCCTTCACGTCGAGAGGGATACGGTCGCCCTTCTCATTCAGCTTGCCGGCGCCTACGGCAATCACTTCGCCCTCTTGCGGCTTCTCTTTTGCCGTATCGGGGATAATGATGCCGCCCTTTACTGTTTCTTTCTCCTCCAACCGCCGCACAAGCACGCGGTCGTGCAACGGCGTAATGTTGACAGCCATTTTTGCGATTCCTCCGATGGTCCCGATGTTTCGGGATGGTTTGCTGAGAGTTGCTCGGTGGAGTGTAGGATTAGCACTCACACCAAGCGAGTGCTAATATAGCAAAGATGGATCGAGAGTAAAAGGAAAATCTATCGAGCGCCCAGCTCTGTGACCAGGCGGAAGCGTTCCATCATCCACGTAACCAGTCTATAATCAGTATGTTAAGCTCTGTCAGATTTGTCCGACACTTGAGCATTGAGTTCGGTCGCGGCCCGGGCTAGAATTCTCACCCAAGAGGCGCCCAGTGGCACTGCTGTTCTACGTCCGGCTGATCGCGCTTACCGCGGGTACGCTCGTCTATCTGTTCCTACTCGCTCTGATCCTCGGGCATCGCCGACCACGCCTGTTCGAGCGCCTACTTTTCGTCCTCATCCTTCTGATGTTTCTGGTCTTTTCGGGTGGTTTGCTCCGTATCAACGCAGGGATTCAGTACGGCTCGCCTCCGGAGGCTACCATCTGGTTGTATACGGGGCTGATGGTGCTCGGCACGATTTTCCTCCAGCCCGTGGTCTTGCATGTACACGTGCAATACGCCCGCACGGTCCAGAATGCTCGCATCGGTTGGCTGCTCAAGGTCCTGACCGGGATCTGGTATTTGGTCGCCGTCGGCGAGGTGGTCGCTTTTGGCGTAGTGTCGCACCACGCCCATGAGGGCATCGGGGTGGCGCTGGTCAGCTACGGCAACTCCCGTCTCTTACAGGGCTGGGCATTCAGTTCGATGCTGGCCGCGCTTTCGCAGTTTTGGCTGACCCCTCGCGAAAAGGATCGAAGTGCAAAGGCCCTGGGAAAAAGGCTATTTTCAGCCTCATGCCTTCTATTGGCGGTGCTGATTATCAAACTTGTGTACGCCAGCGCGTCACCGATTCTGTCGGACTTACTTACTTCGGCGATCATCATTGGCGGCATCTTGCCCGGAGCGTTGCTGATCTACTACGCCTTGAACCAGAACTTTCTCGAGTATGGAGCGCAGCGGAATCTAGTCTACGCGCTTTCCGCAACGGTCCTCGCACTGCTTTATCTCGGGTTCGTCCACCGGATAAGCGGCTGGCTCGCGCCTGTATTTCCGCCCGAGGCGACTGCCAGCGTTCTCCTGTTCGTTCTCATTTTTCTGTTTGAGCCGCTTGAACGGGCGATCGGGCCCACGCTGCATCGGCGGTTTTATGAGCGCTTGGGCCGATTACAGAGTCTGACGCTCGAGCTTCAACAAGAGGCGCGGCACGGCGAACTGGGACGTCTGGTCGAGCACGCCGAGCAATGCATTCGCCAGGAGTTCGGTCTCGCAGCTGTGCGCATTTCGATCCCGCGCGCTGCGCTCGAAAAGCCCCTGGAATCTCCGGGCGGGCTCGGTCATGTGGTGCGCATACCTCTGCTCAAGGATCGCGACGAGGTGGGTTTGCTCGAAGCCGCTTCGACCGGTTCCTATCTCACTGGTGAGACATCTGCGGGGTTGGAATTTCTCGCAGAGCAATTGCCGCCGATGGCGGACCTCTGCCGCTTGATCGAAGAAAAATTGCGCCTCGAGCGCGAGCTGGCCGAGCGCGAGCGTCTCGCCGTGCTCGGCCAGATGGCCGCGACCGTGTCGCACAATCTGCGCAACCCGCTCAGCTCGATGAAAACCGTCTTGCAAGTGCAACTGGAGAAGCCGGACCTTCCCTCCGACCTTCGCCACGACTGTGCGCTGGTGCTGGGAGAAATTGACCGCATGAGCGCGAAGTTGAAGCAGCTTCTGAATTTTGCCAAGCCTTCCGCAATTGGCCGGACTGTCGCAGCCGTTGCTGTTGCCAAGCAGACGGCTGGCCTATTCCGGCACGACGCCGAACGGCGCAACGTCGACCTGGAATTCGAGGGTCCCAAGCAGGAGATTTCGATTCTCGCATCCGAGGAGGCGCTGAGTGAGATTCTCTCGAATCTGATCGTAAATGCCATCGAGGCGCAACCCGATGGCGGCAGTGTGCGGATCGGCCTTGTGCGCAGCGGTGCCCATCTTCAAATTCGGGTCGAGGACCGGGGCCCGGGGGTGTCGGCGGAGCTGAGGTCCAAGATTTTTCAGCCGTTTTTCACGACCAAAACAACCGGTACGGGCCTGGGTCTGGCGATTGTCGCTCGGCGCGTCGACGAAATGGGCGGTACGATGACGTGTGAAAGCCCCCTCCGTGATGGGAAGGGGACCCGCTTTCGGGTATCGCTTCCCTTGGCCATGGAAGAATTGCAAGGGCGGGATTTCAGCCACTCCGCAACCGGGCCGATCAGAACCTGACTTAGCTCCTGACCACAGGGATCTTCATGCGAACGATTCTCATCGTGGATGACGAACCGGCCGCGCGATACGGGATGCGCCGGGCGCTTGAAAGCAGCTACGAAATTGTCGAAGCCGCTTCCGGCGACGCCGCTCGCAACGCAATGGCGCGGCAGACCTTCGACCTGATTCTGCTTGACCTGATCATGCCCGGCGAGGACGGTTTGGCATTCTTGCGTTCGCTGCGCGCGGCCGGCGACGCCACGCCCGTGCTGATCGCGTCCGCCCTTGATACGGCGCGCACGGCGGTTGAGGCGTTGAACAGCGGAGCAGCAGACTACATCGTCAAAGGCTTCGACATCGAGGAGCTACGTACTCGCGTGTCGAATCTCGTCCGACTGGGCGAGCTCACCGCCGAAAACCAGCGCCTGCGCCGCGAGCTGGTTACCGAAGGCCAATTTGGAAGGATGTTAGGCGCCTCAACACCCATGAGGCGCGTCTTTGAAATGGCGGAGCGCGTGGCGACTACCGATGCGACCGTACTGATTCTGGGCGAAAGCGGAACCGGTAAAGACCTCCTAGCACAGGAAATTCACGCGCGATCCCGGCGAGCCGAAAAGCCCTTTGTCGCGGTGAATTGCGCGGCGTTACCGGAAAACCTAATTGAATCAGAGCTGTTTGGTTACGAGCGGGGCGCATTCACCGGTGCCAATCAGCAGCGCAAGGGCAAATTCGAGCTGGCGTCAGGCGGCACCCTTTTTCTCGATGAAATCGGGGACATGAACCAGGTAACGCAGGCGAAAGTCCTGCGCGCACTGGAAAGCCGTAAGATCGAGCGGCTCGGCGGATCGCATTCGACCGAGGTGGATGTCCGCGTGATCAGCGCCACACACCGCGATCTGGCTGCGGAAATTGCGGCGGGCCGCTTTCGCGAGGACTTGTATTACCGCCTGCGCGTGGTGACCCTGGAAATTCCGCCTCTTCGCACGCACAAGGACGATCTTCCCCTGCTGGCCGCGAGTTTTCTTGCGCAGCTCGGTGCGCGCCACAACCGGCGCGTCACCATGACTCGTGATGCTATCGAGCGCCTGCGCCGCTACGGATGGCCGGGAAACGTTCGCGAGCTGCGCAATGCTCTTGAACGGGCACTGGTCTTGAGCACAGGCGATGAAATTGGCGCGGAGGAGTTGCCTGAAGAGGTGCGCGACAATTCGCCCGGCATTGGCGCTTCGCGAGACGGGGAAATGGACGTTTTCCTGAGTGAATCCGACTTTCGCGAGGCGAAAAGAAAATTTGAGGTCACCTACCTGAAACGCAAGCTCGAGGAACACCACTGGAATGTTTCGCGCGCGGCTGCGGAAATCGGGCTGCATCGGCAAAGCCTGCAGGAGAAACTGCGTGAGCTGGGAATTCAGAGGCCGGGAAAGTAGGAAACCCCGAGCGAAGGGATATCGCACCGGGATCGGCGGATACAGGAAATGGGTACTGTGCAGCATATTGCGGGATTCATACTGGCCGGTGGCGCAAGCTCTCGAATGGGCCGCGACAAGGCGCTGCTGAAATTGGGCGGCGTGCCGCTGATCGTTTGCGCGGCGCGTCTGGTTGCGTCCGTCGTCGGTCCTGCGACGGTGATCGGAGATTCTGCCGCGTTTCGCTCGCTCGGGCTGCGCACGATCGCAGACGATTGGCCGGGCGCAGGGCCGCTGGGCGGCATCGCGACAGCCTTACGGGCGTCCGGAGCGCCGTGGAGCCTGGTAGTCGCCTGCGACCTGCCGTATCTTACGAAGCCGTGGCTTGAATATGCCGTCGCGCGCGCTCTCGCCTCGCGAGCCGACGCCGTAATCCCGATGAACGTGTCCGGTACGGAACCGCTTTGCGCGCTCTATCACCAGCGCGCCGAGCCGTCGATTCGCAACGCGCTACTACTCGGCAACCGGAAAGTAAAGGATGCAATCGAAGACTTGCGAGTCGAAATCATCGAACCCAGCGAATGGAAAGCCTTTGATTCCGGGGGGGTCCTGTTCAAGAATATGAATGCGCCTTCCGATTACGAGGAAGCCCGGGCGAGACTCGACGGCGGCGCGGACCCTGCCAAAAAATGAGCGGCCACTACCTGGAATTCCAAAATGTCTCGAAATCGTTTGATGATCACGCCGTCCTTAAGGACGTCAGCTTTTTCGTTGATCAGGGCGAGACGGCGGTCATCATGGGCCGAAGCGGTGTGGGCAAGTCTGTATCTTTGAAACTGCTGCTCGGATTTCTCGAACCGGACGCCGGCCGAATCGTCGTCGCAGGGCAGGATGTAACCGGTTGGACCGAAGCGCAGTTCGAGAAGATTCGCCGTCGTGTAACCATGGTCTTTCAGTCCGGCGCACTTTTCGATTCGTTAACGGTGGCGGAAAATGTCGCGTTTCCGCTCGTTGGCCGTAGCGACGAGGGAACGGCTGAAGAGATCGATCGAAAAGTGAAAGAATTGCTCGTCATGCTCGAGGTCACCGAGTTTGCTGATCGTTTGCCCGCTGACTTGAGCACCGGCATGAAGCGCGCCGTAGCCATTGCGCGTGCGCTGGCGGAAAACCCTGAAGCGATCCTTTATGACGAGCCTACAACGATGGTTGATCCGTTGATGGCGGCCCACGTCAGCGACCTGATTCTAAAACTCAAGAAAACGCTCAAGAAGACTTCGATTGTGGTCACGCACGATACACATCTGGGCAAGAAACTTGCCGACCGGGTGATCTTTCTTCAAGATTGCCGCGTCGCGTTCTTTGGCTCATGGCAGGAGCTTGAGTCTTCGCAGGATCCGTTTCTTCGCAATTTTCTGCAGCAGGACGATCTGATTCCCGCACTGGACGCGACCGCGTGACCGATCCCAATTCCACCGATCCTAAAAAGCAGCTCCGCCGCGCAATGGGGCCGTGGGATTTGTTGCTGTTCAACGTAGCGTCTGTGCTTGGTCCGCGCTGGATCGCTGTCGCCGCGCACAACGGAACGTCATCAATCAGCCTGTGGGTGCTTGCGGCTGCACTGTTTTTTCTCCCCACCACGTTTATTCTCGCCGAGCTTTCCACGCGATTCCCCGAAGAGGGCGGCCTGTATGTCTGGACGAAGAAGGCGTTTGGCGAATTTCACGGCTTCGTCGCCGGCTGGACGTATTGGATCTACACGGTGTTTTATTTTCCAGGGCTGTTGATTGCCAGCGTGGCGATGTGTGCATATGTCGGCGGCAGCGGCGCCGCGCATTTGGCGCAGAATCGCCCGTTTCTGCTGGCCGGCGCGTTTCTGCTGCTCTTCGCGGCCGTTGCGTTAAACATTGTCGGCGTGGGGATCGGCAAATGGCTGCAAAACGCGGGTGGGATCGGCACCTATGTTCCCCTGCTGATGCTCGTCGGAATGGGTGTGTATCTATGGCGCCATAATGGCGCTGCGACGCATTTTACCTGGCTCAATATGATGCCGGCGTGGAATTGGGGGACGCTGAATTTCTGGCCGCAAATTGCTTTTGCGTTCAGCGGTCTGGAACTCGCATCCTCCATGAGCGAGGAGATTCGCAATCCGCGCACCACGTTTCCCCGCGCGATTTTGGGCTCCGGCATTGCCATCGTGCTGATCTACATTGCGGGAACAATGGCTCTGCTCGCGATTCTGCCCGCGGGCGTGGTTGACCCCAAGAGCGGGGTTTTTCAGGCGCTCACGACCGGATCCACATCGCTGCGCATCGAGTACTATGGAATCATCGCCGCGATCATGGTGGTGTTCGGAAACGCCGGGGGCGTCGGGGCTACGGTTGCGGGGGTCGCGCGGATTCCGTTCGTAGTCGGGATCGATCGATACATGCCGGCGGCTTTCGGGAAAATTCACCCGCGATGGAAGACGCCGTGGGTTGCGATTCTCGTGCAAGCCGGCATCTCACTTGCGATCCTGTTGGTGATTCAGGTGAACGAGACGGCGAACGGCGCATATCTTATTCTGGTGGACGCTTCGAACATTCTCTATTTTATCCCGTTCATCTACGTGTATGCGGCGGTCATACGGCTGTCGTATCGCGCCGATCGTGCCGAAAATAAGGACGCGGTGCTGATCCCCGGGGGAAAGTTCGGCGTCTGGCTCGCCGGTTCGCTGGCGCTTGCGGTCGTGTTCATCGCGATTGTGCTGTCGTTTGTTCCGCCGGGCGAGTCCACCAATAAGTGGCTCTTCGAACTGAAGCTCGTCGGTGGCACGTTTTTCGGGATTATATTCGGGCTGGTGCTATATTACCGCGGAGCGCGCGCCAAGCGTCGTGAAGCCGCTCTTTCGCCGGTGAAGTGAATCGCAGAAGTCCCGAAGTAATGCCACCATAGAGCGCGACCGCCTATGAATCCTAAATCCCTTTTGCGCGGCACATTTCGCGCCGGCGTCACCATGAAAGGGATTGACGGCCTGCTCGAAGCGGTCGGCGGGGTGCTTTTGTGGTTCATAAAGCCGTCGGAGATGAGCTGGACCATACAAGCGCTCTGCCAGCACGAACTCTCGCGCGATCCCCATGACTTCTTTGCTGCCCATCTATTACACGTCTCGGCGAGGCTCGCGCACGGCGATCCGGTTTTTGCGTCTATCTATCTTCTCTCGCACGGACTCGTGAAAGTATTGCTGGCCATTGCGCTGTGGCTCGACGAACTTTGGGCCTACCCGCTGGCGATCGTGATCTTCAGCGCATTCGGCGTGTACCAGGTTTACCGGTACACGCATACGCACGCAATTGTGTTGCTGGTGCTGACCGTGTCCGACGCGGCAATTGTCTGGTTAACCTGGGCGGAATATCGTGTGCAGAAATCGGCGCTCCGCGCGCAATCGAGCGAAGGCGCGAAAGCACAATAAGCGCGTCGAGTCACGTCGCAGACGTTTGTCGTCCCTCGAGTAGGCTTTCCACGTATTTTGCAAGAATGTCGCATTCCAGGTTCACGGGGTCGCCAGCAGACATGGCACGAACATTGGTGTGCTCGAAGGTGAAAGGAATGATGGCGAATTCCGCCACACCGTCCCGCCATCGCGCGACCGTAAGGCTGATGCCATCAATCGCAATCGAGCCTTTTTCGGCAATGTAGCGGCGTAGCTCGCTCGGCACGCTCACCGAGAGCCACCAAGAGTTGTCTTCGGGGGTGAGTTTCGCCACGTGCCCGACGCCATCTACGTGCCCCTGAACGAAATGTCCGCCGAGCCGGGCGTTGGCCGCGAGCGGCCTCTCCAAATTCACCAGGTCGCCGACCTTCTTTTCGCCAAACGACGTACGGGCTAAAGTCTCGCCTGAAAGATCGGCCCGGAACGCTCGCTCGTCGAATTCGGCGACGGTCAAGCAACAGCCGTTGACGGAAATGCTGTCTCCCAGCTCCATATGCAGGGCGCTATCAGCGGCGCCCGGAAAAGTCACGCGCAGGACGCCACCCTCGGCGCGACGCTTGAGCGATTCAATCCTTCCGACGAATTCCGTGATTCCCGTAAACATCGTGGAAATATCCCTCGACCAGGAAGTCTGGTTCGCAACGATCGATCCTGAAACTCTTCAGTGCCGGGGATTTTGCAAACCAACGTGACGATATCCCCACTGCGGGAACGCCGCCCGTCCCCATGAACTTCGGAGCATAGAAGAGAGCGACCTTGTCCACAATATCGCTCTTGAGTGCAGCCCCGTTTAGTTCCGCGCCCGCTTCCAATAGAACGTGCAGGATCTTGCGGGTGCCCAGCTCGCGAAGCACTTTTCGTAGATCCACATGCCCGGCGCGCGCCGGCACCCTCACAACCTCGACGCCGGCTCGCTTGAGCGCACTCGCCTTGCGGGAATCGGTACGCTGCATGGTGAATACGATCACGTCACTCTTAGCTGATCTCACGAGCTTCGATTTCAGCGGCAAACGTAGTCGCGAATCGACGATCGCTCGCAGCAACTTCTTTCTGCGAGGCTCGCCTGAGCGGTCCGTCAGGAGCGGATCGTCGGCCAGTACGGTGCCAATTCCAGTCAGCAGCGCGTCGGCTGAGTGGCGCAGGCGGTGGGCTGCTGCTCGCGCGCTTTCGCCCGTGATGGCTGTCGCGCGGCCGGCGCTTTCGGCGATTTGGCCATCCAGTGTGAGCGCCGCCTTTAGGGTGAGGAATGGGAGGCCCGTGCGAATCCATTTCGCAAAAGCCTCGTTGAGCTCTTTCGCGACGCACTCCTCAATTCCAACGACGACTCCGATTCCGGCGCGCCTAAATTCTGCGAATCCGCGTCCTGACACAGCCGGATTCGGGTCCTTCATCGCCGCGACGATACGCTTCACGCCGGCAGCGATGAGGGCCTTCGTGCAGGGCGCCGTCCGGCCAGTGGTGCAGCAGGGCTCCAGCGTTACGTAGAGCGTCGCACCGCGCGCCCTTTCCTGTGCCTGGTTCAGAGCGACGATTTCGGCGTGATCCCGCCTGTCGTAAGCATGCAGACCCTCGCCGACCTTGCGGCCGTGCTTTACCAGCACCGCGCCGACCATCGGATTCGGGTGTGTCCGTGCGACTCCTCGCCGTGCAAGCTCAAGTGCGCGGGCCATCCACGTTCTATCGGTACCGCTAGTCGAAGAGTGAGTTGACATACGTTTGCGCGTCAAATGGCACCAAGTCGTCAATCTGCTCGCCGGTGCCAACGAAGCGAATCGGCAGATTCAACTCCCGTGCAATGGCCACCACGATGCCACCTTTCGCCGTGCCGTCGAGCTTTGTTAGCACGATGCCGGTCACTCCGGCATGGCTCCAGAATTCGCGCGCCTGATTCAGGCCGTTCTGTCCGGTCGTCGCGTCAAGCACCAGCAACACGTCGTGTGGTGCGCCTGGCACCACCTTTGCGGCGGTGCGCTTCATTTTGTCGAGCTCGGCCATTAGATTCGATTTCGTGTGCAGACGCCCGGCGGTGTCCACGATCACCACGTCGGCGCCACGCGATTGCGCGGCCGAGAGCGCGTCGAAAATTACAGCCGACGGGTCGGCGCCGGATTTCTGTTTGATGATTTCGACTCCCGAGCGTCGGGCCCACACTTCGAGCTGCTCGATCGCCGCAGCGCGAAACGTGTCCGCCGCGCACAGTACTACGCTCGCGCCTTCCTTCTTTAGGCGGTTCGCGAGTTTTCCGATCGTCGTGGTCTTTCCCGTGCCGTTGACTCCGACCACGAAAAGCACGCGCGTGTCGCTCCGGGCCGCGCTCCCGAGCGAAGGGACCGAGGTGCCGCCCGGACTCTCCGCGTGGGCGGCCAGGATTTTCACGATTTGTCGCTTCAATTCCTGTCTCAGCGCCGCGGCATCATCAATTTTGTGCTCGTTTACCTGTGCGCGCAGCGACGCAAGCACCTCTTTGGTGGTTCTAACGCCGATGTCCGCACTCAGCAGCGCCGACTCCAGCTGCTTCAGTAGCTCGGGATCTACGGGCCGGTTGCCCGTTAGCAGTTGTTCGACACGTGCGGACAGCTCCGTTCGTGTCTTGCTGACTGATTGCTTGAGCCGGTCCAGAAGGGACGGTTCCGATTTGCCGAACAGTGAGATCATGGTGTTCGCCGCGCGGGCATGAAGCTCACTATTCTACCAGAGGAAGCATGCGCGACTCTGAGGAGCGATCAAGCAACAGCCGGTATCGCGATCTGCACGGATTCAGATCCTGCCGGAGGAGCGGGCGTGCTCTGAACGATCTCTGCCCTTCGCTAAGCGCGGTAGCCAACGGCACACGGAATGGGGCCTCCCGATCGAACTAGATGTGGGAAGTATGGCGCGGACAGTATTCCTCTTTCCCAGAGCATGATCTTGGTCATATTCTAACGCCATGCTCTGCTGCTAAGGTCGGGAGCACCTAGGATCAGGAGGACACCGATGAGCGAGACAAAGAACCCGTGGGAGCCGGCCTATGCCCGGACGCGACGGCAGATGATAACTGGTATTGGCATCGCTGTTGGCAGTCTGGCCGCTGGATCGGCATCTTGGGCGAAGTCGCCGCAAGCCGCAAAAGAAGCCGGCAGCGCAGTAGCGGGCCAGACGCGCACATCTCTTCACCAGGAAGTCGCGTTTACGGCGAGCCCGCAGCGGATTTATGAAGTGCTGCTGGATTCAAAGCAATTTGCCGCGTTCACCGGCCTGCCGGCCGAGATCGACCCGAAGGTTGGGGGTGCTTTTAAGACGTTCGGCGGACTAATCGTTGGCCGAAATGTGGAGCTGGTCCCCGATCAGCGAATCGTGCAGGCATGGCGGCCCACCAACTGGGATCCGGGTGTCTATTCGATTGTCAAATTTGAGTTGAAACCGCAGGGCCCCGGCACGCTCGTCGTTTTGGATCATACCGGCTTTCCTGAAAGCGATTTTGACGGCCTTAGTTCCGGATGGCCAGAACGGTACTGGGAGCCGTTGCGGAAATTCTTCGCATAGACGCAGAGTATGCCCAACTGGCCTTGGCCGCGCAGGGCACCCTGCGAATTGGAGCGCTCGTAGCTTTCCTAGAGGTTCCATTGATGCTACCTTCCTGTGAGCTGCCGCCTTTGGATCGGTTTCTTGCAGGGCCGCCTTGGGACTGCCTGCGCCCCTATGCACGAGCGATTTGTCTTTTCCGATCTCCGCGAGCTTTTCGCCAAGGCGAACGAGGAGAAGTCTGGCGACCACTTGGCGGGAATCGCGGCGAGGTCTGAGGCTGAGCGCGTGGCCGCCAAGCGCCAGATCGCAGATCTTCCCCTCCTCTCGATTGTTCAACAGCCCTTGATCGACCCTGCCGGTGACGAAGTCAGCCGATTGATCCTGGAGACTTTCGACCAGCAGGCTTTCCAGCCAATCAAGAGCATGACCGTCGGTGAGTTTCGCGAATACATTCTGGACGACGCAACAAGTGATGCGCAACTGAAGAAGATTCATCGCGCAATAATTCCGGAAATTGCCGCCGCCCTGGCAAAGATCATGAGCAATAAAGATCTGGTCCTGGCCGGCGCGAAAATCCGCAACGTTACACGTTGCAGAAATACGATGGGCGAGCGCGGAGTGCTGGGCATACGGCTCCAGCCGAACCATCCCGTCGATGACGTCGGCGGGATCCTGCTCGCCGCATTCGAGGGGCTCCTGTATGGCTGCGGTGACGCGGTGATCGGCGTGAATCCCGCATCGGATTCGGTCGAGACGGTGAGCTCGATTCTGCACGCGCTCGACCGTCTCGTCGAGGCTTACCAAGTGCCCACGCAGACGTGTTGCCTCGCGCACATCAGCGCCCAACTCGCCGCCATGAGAGGTG